>NZ_DAIRSK010000016.1:0-67219 GCF_036804465.1 Limnohabitans sp. | reverse complement strand
TTTTACTTTTAAACTCTGATGATTGGATTGTGGGGGATCATATTTTTGATGTATTTAATTTAATATCAATTAGTGATGAATTAATATGTACTAATATGTTCAGTTATTCTGGAATTGATTATATTGGTGAATTTCGATCAAATCCATCATATATTAATAAATTTAATTCTATTTTGCACCCTGGATGTATTGTTTCTGCATCTACTTATAATAAGGTCGGTCTGTATGATTTGTCATTGAAAGTTGCTATGGATTACGATTTTTTTAGTCGATGCTCAAACTCTGGAGTAAAATTTAAAATTGTAAACTTGCCACTTGTGGCCTTTCAAGAGGGAGGTACTAGTAGAATTAGAAAATATCAGATATTAAAAGAATCATTTTATGTACGCAGAAAGTATCATGGAGCATATTTTCCACTGCATGAGTTAAAGCAGATGATTTCAAGAGTGCTTGGTGATTTTCTTAATTTTTTCGGATTAAAATATTATATAATTAAAATTTTGAATAAATTTGGGTTTAAAAAATAACTGCTTATAAATTTTTGTATTTTACTTTATATTATTTTTTTATTAAATTAGATTTCTGTCTCTTGTTAGTCTTAATATTATTTAAATTGAAATTTATTTAATTTGTCTATTATGCTATAAATGATGTATTTCCATATTAATTTAAAAATTACTTAATATCGGATCCATCAACTCTCCATGCTGATTTTAGGTTATTAGACGAGCTACTTGTGATTAACTCAGACATGTTGATTTAGGGTGTAGTCAAGATCAAGAAGCTACATACATTAATTTCAGCACACACAAAAACCATTAATCCACCGCCCCGAACGTTTGGCTATCTAAAGGTAAATTACCAAATTTAAGGGTATACATCTATGTCCCATGTGGGAATAACTTTCAATCGTTGCTCGTTCTTGCGTACGGTTATCTTAACTTGTTTTTATAATTGTCTGTAATATTCCTGAAATTGACCTATAAATTTAGAACTGTTTTTTTTGTCTTTATAAGTCTTTAATTTTTGTGGTTTGTTTATTTAATTAATAATTTTTTAAATATGGTAAATGATTTTGTTTTTTCAATTTTTAATGAGATATTAAACATATGAAAGCATGTTTTTTTTCAACTGCTTCGCTTGAGCAAATAAATAGAGAGCAATATTCATTAATTGATATTAAAATTTTGAAAGACTTGGGTTTTGAAGTCGAAATAGCTAATTGTTTTCGAAGAATTCCATTGGATTGTGATCTGTATTATTCGTGGTGGGCGAGTGGCAGTGTCATGCCTTTAATTGTGGCTAAACTTGTCGGAAAGCCTAACATAATTGTAGCGGGTGGCAATGAAGCAATGCTTTACAGGGACTCCTCAAGTGGATTAGCGCTTGGATATCTCGGTATGCCGTTTTATAAAAAAATTGCTACACGAGTGACCTTGAGATTGAGTACGGTCGTAACTTGCGTATCTCAGTTCATGGTCAATGACGTGACGCGTTTGGCTGGTCGCTCGGTGTTGGTGGTGCCGAATGTTGTAGACACAGACCGCTTTTTTCCCGATGTAGGTCAGCCTAAAAAATATGTAACCACCTGTTTCCGTTTGGATCATGGGCCAACTAATCTCAAGCGAGGGGAGAACTTTTTGCGTGCTGCTTATCTAGTCCTTAAGCAAAAACCGAATGAAGTCTTCGTTATCATCGGTTTCAAAGGTAATGCTTACGATAAATTGCAGGCATTAGTTGAATTTTTGGGAATTAAAGATTCTGTGATTTTCACAGGAGCGATACATAACAATGAAGTGCGAGACTGGCTAGTTCAGAGTAAGTGCTACGTGCAGATCAGTGATACCGAGACTTTCGGTGTCGCTGTGGCCGAGGCAATGAGTACGGGGACTCCAGTCATTGTAAGCAGAAAGGGGGCGCTGCCAGAATTGGTCGGGAAGCTTGGTACTTACGTTGACCACAACTCAGTTGAGTCGATTGCCTTCGAAATGCTTGGTGTTTTAGATATGACATTAGATCGCCGTGAGCAACTTGGTGAAGAGTTAAGAAACTCAGTGAATATGAAATATAGCTATAAAACACGCCATGACGCTATTAAACTAGTCGTGCAGAACTTGATAAATGGAATCGAGTGATACATGTGTGCCTGAAAGATTTGAACAATTGGAAGTCAAAATGAGAAATTATCAGATCTGTAACCGATGCGTTATGGACACAACTGACAGGGCTATAGTTTTTGATGTAAAAGGGGTATGCGACCATTGCAACACTTTCGAGGCCAAAGTTAAACCAAACTGGCACACAGACCAACGTGGCGAACGTAAGTTGCGACAACTGGTCAACACAATCAAGGCCTCGGGCAAAGGCAAGGACTTTGATTGCATCATAGGAATGAGCGGTGGCATAGACAGCTCCTATCTCACCTACATAGCAACCGAATTCGGCCTGCGCCCGCTGGTTTTCCATGTTGATGCCGGGTGGAATTCACAAATCGCTGTCAACAACATCGAGAAGCTGATTGACAATCTGGGATTGGATTTGTTCACTGAGGTCATCGACTGGCAGGAGATTCGCGATCTGCAGCTTGCGTACTTCAAGTCGGGTGTGCCGCATATCGATACACCACAGGACCATGCATTCTTCGCAACCATGTACAAATTTGCCGAGAAGCATGACATCAAGTACATCCTGACAGGTGCTAACCTTTCTACGGAATGCATCCGCAATCCCATCGAATGGATGTACTACCAGTCTGACTCAATCCAGTTACGCGATATCCATTCAAAGTTCGGTACGCGACCATTGGTGAATTATCCCGTCACTTCAATCTTGCGGCACAAGATCTGGCTACCCTACGTAAAAGGAATCAAGGTCGTTCGTCCGCTCAACATGGTGGAGTATGACAAGGCCGCAGCGGTTAAATTATTGACGGAAAAGTTCGGTTGGCAACCGTATCCTCAGAAACACTTCGAATCGCGTTTTACCCGCTTCTATGAAGGTTACTGGTTGCCCAAAAAATTCGGATTTGACACCCGTAAAGTTCAATACGCAAGTTTGATTGTAACTGGTCAGATGACACGCGAGGACGCTCTCGAAAAGCTCAAAACGCCTGCTCTTGACGATAGAACGGTAAAGCAGGAGTTCGAGTATGTTGCTAACAAGCTTGAGATAAGTGTCGCCGAGTTGGAAGGGTATATGGATGCGCCGAACAAGACCTATCGGGATTACAAGTCTCAAGAATCAATTTACACGCTCGGTGCGAAGGTCATGAAAGCACTTGGGTTGGAGCTCGGGGGCAAACGATGATCACTATCGTAGACTATGGCTTAGGAAATATACAGGCGTTTGCAAACATTTACAAGCGTTTGGACATACCTGTAAATGTTGCTCGAAAGGCGGACGATCTGGCAGACGCGACGCACATCATCCTGCCAGGCGTGGGTGCTTTTGACTGGGCCATGGCTCGTCTTGAGGGTTCAGGAATGCGCGCTACGTTGGATAGACTTATTCTTAGAGATAAGAAGTATGTGCTGGGCATCTGCGTTGGGATGCAGATGATGGCCCTTAGCAGCGATGAGGGGACTGCCCCTGGCTTGGGTTGGTTTGATGCCAAAGTCAAGCGCTTCGATGAAACTCGCATCCAGGGCCGCACTCGCTTACCGCACATGGGCTGGAATGACGTAAAACCTCACAGTACAACCGATTTATTCCAAAAGCTGGGTGAAGAAGCGCGATTTTACTTTTTACATTCTTACTACTTCGAGCCGAACGATCCTACGGATGTGCTAGCGCAAACCGAATACGGTGAACGATTTGCTTGCGCAGTAAAACGCGGTCATATTTTCGGCATCCAGTGTCATCCTGAGAAAAGTCATAACTGGGGTATCCAGTTGCTCAAAAACTTCGCAGAGCTCTGAAATGTTACGACCTCGAATTATTCCTTGCCTGCTTATTCACAACGGTGGTCTCGTCAAGACCGTTGGTTTTGGTGCATCAAAGTATATTGGTGATCCACTTAATGCCGTGCGCATCTTCAACGAGAAAGAGGTCGACGAGTTGATGGTGGTAGACATTAATGCTAGCCGCTATGGCCGTGAACCCGATTACAAACTGATTGCTAACCTTGCGCTTGAATGCCGCATGCCGCTTAGTTATGGAGGCGGTGTCAAGACTGTCGAGCATTTCGATCGCATTATCGGACTTGGCGTCGAAAAGGTCGCTGTGTCGTCGGCCGCCGTGGAAGATCCAGAACTTATCTCACGGGCCGCAGCTCGTGTTGGTAGTCAGAGTGTGGTCACGGTCATAGACGTCAAGAAGGCAAGGCTCTTTCGCAAATACGAAGTTGTGACCTTGAACGCAACCAGGCGAACAGGGTTGGATCCTGCTGCGTTTGCAGCCGAAATGCAGCGACTAGGAGCAGGTGAAATTGTCTTGAATTCCGTTGATCGAGATGGCGAAATGAAGGGCTACGACTTTGACTTGATTGACTCGGTTCGTAATTCAATTTCAACACCTTTAACAGTTCTCGGTGGGGCTGGATCGTTAGAGGATATCCGTGGTTTGGTAAGCCGATATGGGATTATCGGTGCTGCAGCCGGAAGTCTCTTTGTATTCAAAGGAAAGTATCGAGCAGTTTTAATTAGCTATCCAGCTGGTGAAGACAAAAATAGCATCTATTAATTGTTAAGGATTTAAAGTTGAAACAAATATTGCAGAGCCTAAAAACAGGACGTACAGAAATCGCAGAACTCCCCGTTCCTTCAACAAAGTGTGGACAATTGTTGATCACAACAACATGCTCTCTGGTTTCTGCAGGCACTGAGCGAATGTTGGTTGAGTTTGGTAAAGCAGGTTGGATCGATAAAGCTCGTCAACAACCTGACAAGGTCCGCATGGTATTGGATAAGATTAAGACGGATGGACTTCAACCAACGCTGGAAGCTGTATTCAATAAGCTTGACCAACCCTTGCCTTTGGGCTACTGCAATGTGGGTCGAATAGCCGAAATCGCAAAAGGCATCTCTGGTTTTGTACCAGGAGATCGAGTTATTAGCAATGGTAAGCATGCAGAAGTTGTCAGCGTACCGATCAACCTTTGTGCGAAGGTGCCCGATGCTGTGACAGACGAAGAAGCTGCTTTTACGGTGCTGGGCGCTATCGCACTGCAGGGCATTCGCTTGGTGCAGCCAACGTTAGGTGAGACAATTGTGGTTACCGGTCTGGGGCTGGTTGGTTTGATGACCGTGCAGCTTTTGCGCGCAAACGGCTGCCGTGTGTTGGGCTTGGATTTTGATAAGCAAAAGCTTGATTTGGCTCGTCAGTTTGGGGCCGAGGTGGTGGATTTGGCGGTAGGCCAAGATCCTGTCAAAGTTGCTGAGCTTTATTCACGTGGCCGTGGTGTTGACGCTGTTATCGTTACTGCCGCTACTAAAAGCAGTGAACCAATGCACCAAGCAGCCTTGATGTGCCGCAAACGTGGTCGCATTGTGTTGGTGGGGGTGACCGGTCTGGAACTGTCGCGGGACGATTTCTTCAAGAAAGAGTTGACGTTTCAGGTGTCAGCATCTTACGGCCCGGGGCGTTATGACTCCAATTATGAAGACAAGGGCCAGGATTATCCCGTTGGCTTTGTGCGCTGGACGGAGCAGCGGAATTTTGAAGCAGTGCTTGACATGATGGCCGATGGGCGCATGGACGTGAAGCCGATGATTTCGCACCGGTTTGCGATTGAAGATGCTGAACAAGCGTATGCGTTGGTGGGCGGAGCGGGGCCGTCGCTGGGGATTTTGCTCACCTACCCCAGGATTAAGATAACACCAGATGGTCGCACAGTTAGCCTGGCGCCGAATACGCACCCTCAGCCCTTATCCCAACGTGGGATGGGAGCGAAGGCAGTAGTTAGCTTTATTGGGGCTGGCAATTACGCGACTGCGGTGCTGATTCCTGCCTTTAAGGCTGGTGGAGCGCATTTACGGAGTGTGGCTTCCAGTGCGGGTGTGAGTGGCTTGCACGCTGGGCGCAAGTTTGGTTTTGAGGAGACCACCACAGACACAAATCGCCTTTTTTCAGATGCCGAGACAACAGCCGTGGTCGTCACCACACAGCACGATAGCCATGCCCGCTTTGTTTTGCAGGCGCTGGCGGCGGGTAAGCATGTGTTTGTCGAAAAACCGTTGTGTTTGACGCTAGATGAATTAGCGCAGATTGAGGCAGCGGCGCAAACCTCGCTCGTTATGGTGGGGTTTAACCGACGGTTTGCGCCTCAAATAAAAAAAGTAAGTTCGCTACTAAAGGGTGTGACTGGCCCCAAATCTTTTGTGATGACAGTGAACGCCGGTGCCATACCAGCCGACCATTGGACGCAAGATCCAGAAGGCGGTGGCGGGCGCATCATTGGAGAGGCGTGCCACTTTATTGACTTGTTGCGCTTTTTGGCTGGCAGCCGCATAGCCAGTCATCAAATGACCCGAATGGATTCGCCTACAAAAGATTCAGTTTCCATCAGCTTGAAGTTTGAAGACGGGTCCATGGGTGTGGTTCACTACTTTGCCAACGGTAGCAAGGCATTCCCTAAAGAACGGCTGGAAGTGTTTGCCGCCGGGCGTGTGCTGCAACTGGACAACTTTAGAAAATTGCAGGGGTTTGGCTGGCCCGGGTTTACCAAAATGAATCTCTGGCGCCAAGACAAAGGCCAAAAAGCCTGTGCCGCTGCCTTTGTGCAAGCCATCAAAACTGGAGGCCCCGCTGCAATTCCTCTGGATGAAATTTTCGAAGTGGCGCGGGTGAGTATTGAGGTCAGTTGAAATTGTTTGACAAAGCTGTACGCTACTGGCAAACGCTACGGCACCTAAAACCGGTGCAGTTTTATGGGCGGATATGGTTTAGGCTGTACCAGCCGCGCCTGACTGGTCTGGTGGGGAAGGCCCCCATACGCTTGCCAGTGGAGACATGGCAGATACCTGCAGCGCGGACGCCTTCGATGTTAGGGGTGAATGTGTTCAGGTTTTTAAACCGAACGCATACGCTGCAAGCGCATGGCGGCTGGAACGATGCCGCGCTGGAAAAGTTGTGGCTCTACAACCTGCATTACTTTGATGACCTGAACGCGCAAGATGCTCATGCTCGGAGGGATTTGCATCAGGCACTGATTGCGCGTTGGATTGCTGAAAACCCACCGACAAGTGGCAACGGGTGGGAATCCTATCCAACATCGCTGCGCATGGTGAACTGGATAAAGTGGCTGGCGGCTGGCAATGTGGCGCCACCCAGCATGGTCAACAGCGTAGTTTTGCAGGCGCAATGGTTGGCAGGTCGGCTGGAGCGTCACTTGCTGGGGAACCATTTGTTTGCCAATGCCAAGGCCTTGGTGTTTGCTGGGCTGTATTTTGAGGGGACGCAAGCAGCTGTCTGGTTGGCTACCGGGCTAAAGATCATTTCTAAAGAATTGCCAGAGCAAGTGCTGGCAGATGGTGGAAACTTTGAGCGCAGCCCGATGTACCACGCCATTTTTGTGGAAGATGTGCTGGACTTGATCAATGCCGCGCAGTGTTGGCCAGGTCTGGTGCCTAATGAGCAAGTGTCTTATTGGCACGAAACGGCTAGGCGCATGCTTTATTGGCTAACCGGAATGACACACCCGGATGGTGAAATTGCACAGTTTAACGACGCAGCGTTTGGGGTGGTGCCTAGGGTGACGGAGTTGATGGCTTATGCAGCGCGGGTGGGGGTTGGGTTGCCTACGGCTATTGAAAATTCTAAGGTGATACACTTTGCTGATTCTGGCTATGTCCGCATGCAAACATTCGATGCAGTTGCGTTTTTGGACGTGGCCCCCATCGGCCCAGACTATTTGCCCGGACATGCCCATGCTGACACGCTGTCTTTTGAGTTGTCGGTATTTGGCCAACGTGTGGTGGTAAACGGCGGCACGTCGTGCTACGGTTTGGGGGCGGATCGCCTGCGTGAGCGTGGAACGGCTGCGCACAGCACGGTAGAGGTGGCTGATGCCAATTCGTCAGAGGTGTGGGGTGGGTTCAGGGTGGCACGGCGGGCTTATCCGTTTGAACTAAAGGTGCTGCCAAGCAGCGGCCATGTGGCCTGTTCGCACAATGGCTACACACACCTGCCCGGCGCTCCTGTTCACCGTCGTCAATGGCAGATGAATAAAGATAGCTTGCAGGTGCAGGACACGGTACGCGGTGGCAAGCATGCATCGCTGTCGCGCTACATCTTGCACCCTGCCATCCAAGTTGCTGCCATTTATGCCAACACCTGGCACTTGACCCTTGCCGGTGGGCAGCGCTTGCTGGTGGTGGTGCAGGCTGGGCAGGGACGAATTGAGCAGGCAAGGTATGCGCCAGAATTTGGTAAGCAGTTGCAGACTCAATCTCTTGTGGTTGAGCTGGTTTCGGGTGAGGCAGATGTGACATTCTCTTGGGTTAAGTAATGGGCTAGAGCTGCATGAAGCCTGCAGGCCTTTGAAAATTTGACAAATAAATAATGCAAAAGAAAAAAATCATGCTGGTTTTTGGCACACGGCCAGAAGCCATAAAAATGGCGCCGCTTTACCATGCACTTAAAGCACAACCGGACGTTTTTGAAACGGTACTGTGTGTCACCGCGCAACACCGGCAAATGCTGGATCAGGTGCTGAATGTGTTTGACATGAAGCCGGACATTGACCTGAACCTGATGATGCCAGGGCAAGATCTGTTTGATGTCACGGCAGCAGTCCTCAAAGGCATGCGCAACGTGTTGAAGGCCCACCAGCCTGTCGCGCTGCTGGTGCATGGTGACACCACTACCACGCTTGCTGCAGCCATGGCTGGGTTTTATTCTGGGGTGCCGGTGGGTCACGTTGAGGCGGGCCTGCGCACGCACGATCTGCAGGCCCCTTTCCCTGAAGAGTTCAACCGGCAGGTGGCCAGCAAGCTAACCAAATGGCATTTTGCACCGACGGAATTCAGCCAGAGCAACCTGCTTGCCGAAGGTGTGCCACAGAGCAGCATTACCGTGACCGGTAACACAGTGATCGATGCGCTGTTTTGGGTGCTGGGCCGTATCGAAGAAGATCAAACCCGACGTCAAGGGCTGGTCGCTTTTTTAACTGAGCAGCTGGGCTTTGATTGGCAGGGCCAGCGCTTTGTGCTGATGACCGGTCACCGCCGTGAAAACTTTGGCGACGGTTTTTTACAAATTTGCCATGCGCTGAAAGAACTGGCAGCGCGCTACCCGGCAGTGCGGTTTGTATACCCGGTACACCTGAACCCAAACGTGCAGCAGCCGGTAAATGCCATTCTGGCGGATGTGCCCAATATGCACCTGATTCCGCCGCTGGACTACGAGCCATTTGTGTACTTGATGAAACACAGCCACATTGTGTTGACAGACAGCGGTGGCATTCAGGAAGAAGCGCCCAGCTTGGGCAAGCCAGTGCTGGTGATGCGCGACGTGACCGAGAGGCCAGAAGCAGTGAAGGCCGGTACAGTGCGATTGGTAGGGGCAGACCGTGGCCGAATTGTGACCAGCGTAGCCGAGCTGCTGGACAATGATGCTTGCTACACCGCCATGGCCAAGGCACATAACCCCTACGGCGAAGGCAGGGCGTGTGCGCGAATCGTTTCAATACTGCGGGATATTTAAAGAATGCAAAAAAAAACTGTGTGTGTGGTGGGCCTAGGCTACATCGGTCTGCCAACAGCGGCGTTGTTGGCCAACAATGGTTTTAATGTCGTGGGGGTAGACCTAAATGCCCATGCGGTAGACACCATTAACCAGGGACGCATTCACATCGTAGAGCCAGATCTGGATGCGTTTGTGCGGTCTGCCGTTGCGGCCAAACGCTTAACTGCCTTTAGTACACCGCAAGCCGGTGACGTGTATATGATTTGTGTTCCAACGCCGTTCCATGAAGGCGTAGGCATTCCACAACCCAACATCGATTACGTGTTAGCCGCCACACGCAGCATTGCAGGCTTTGTAAAGCCAGGTGACTTGGTCATCTTGGAGTCGACATCGCCGGTGGGTACCACAGAGCAAATGGCTGCCGTGCTGCGCGATGCCGGTGTGGACGTATCACAAATTCACATGGCCTACTGCCCGGAGCGCGTGCTACCCGGAAAAATCATGACGGAATTGGTAGAAAACGACCGTGTAGTTGGCGGCCTTACCCCTGCAGCAACCCATGCCGTGAGCGATTTTTATCGCACATTTGTTCGCGGTGCCGTGTTAGAAACTGATGCCAAGACGGCTGAGATGTGCAAGTTGACTGAAAACAGTTTCAGGGATGTGAACATCGCCTTTGCCAACGAGCTGTCAATGCTGTGCGCCAAGTCTGGCATTGACGTTTGGAAACTGATCGCACTGGCCAACCGGCACCCCCGCGTCAACATCTTGCAACCCGGCGCGGGCGTAGGCGGCCACTGCATTGCAGTAGACCCTTGGTTTATCGTAGCGGGTGATCCCGAAACCGCCCGCATCATCCGCACAGCGCGCGAGGTCAACAACTACAAGACCGAATGGGCGATTGACCAAATCAAAATTGCGGTTGCAGATGCTTCGGCCCGCACTCGGCGCAAGCCCAGGATTGCTTGTCTGGGTTTGTCATTTAAACCTGATATTGATGATTTGCGCGAATCTCCTGCCGTGCACATTACCGAGGCATTGCTATCGAAGGGCTATGACGTGGTGGCAGTGGAGCCCAACATTGAGGCGCACGACCAGTTTGTGCTGGTATCTCTGGAAGAAGCTTTGAAAACAGCTGATGTGCTCGCGGTGCTGGTCAAACACCGGGAGTTTTTGAACGATGCAGTGAAGACTACGCTGAGCCAACTAAAGGCAGTTGATTTTTGTGGCGTGGGGTGTGGGTGAAAGTTACTCGTTCCCAAGTTAGGAAGATCATCAAATGGAGATAAAACGATTGAGGATATTGGTGCTAAGTTTTTACTTCAGGCCGGACTTGAGCGCAGGATCGTTTCGCACCACAGCGTTTGTCAATGCTCTAATGGAGAAAATGCCTATCCATGGGCAAATTGATGTGCTGACCACCCTGCCTAACCGGTACAACAGTTTCTCGGTAGAGGCTCCTGCAGAAGAGAAATTGCCTGGATTGTCGATCGTTCGTATCGAGTTGCCTCCCCATCAAAGCGGTATGCTCGACCAAGCCAAGGCGTTCATCTCGTTTGCACACGAGGTTTTACGCCAGACCCGGGGTCAGCAATATGACCTCGTTTTTGTTACATCATCTCGGTTGATGACGGCCTTATTGGGCGCGTGGATCGTACGCAAAAATCGGACACCGTTGTATTTGGATATACGCGACATCTTTGTCGATACGATCAAAGATGTGCTTCCCAGACATTTGGCAATACTAACTAAACCCGTATTTGATCTTCTTGAACGCTGGGCGATCAATAGCGCAATTAAAGTAAATTTGGTATCGAAAGGGTTTGCTGAGTATTTTTCGGCAAGGTATCCTAGGCAACGATTCTCTTTCTTCACCAATGGTATTGATGACGAGTTCTTGTCGCTACCGAAACCCGAGTCGGCACCGCGACAGTGTGATGTGGTGGAGGTGCTCTATGCCGGGAACTTGGGTGAAGGACAAGGCTTGCATGCGATCATTCCTGATCTGGCCAAGCGAATGCAGGGAAAAATTCGGTTCAAGATCATTGGAGACGGAGGGCGCAAATCAGCCTTGCGCGAGGCACTATTAAAAACCGGCGTTGACAATGTCGAGCTGTTGCCCCCGATGAAGCGAGAGCAATTGATCGAGGCATATCAAGCAGCTAATGTGCTATTTCTGCATCTGAATGATTACGATGCGTTCAAAAAGGTTTTGCCCTCGAAACTCTTCGAGTATGGTGCATTGGGTAAGCCAATTTGGGCGGGGGTATCTGGTTATGCGGCTGAGTTTGTGCATGCTGAATTGGATAATTCAGCTGTTTTCCATCCAGGCGATGCAGCGGAGGCTGAACGGGTATTTGGCCAGCTACGGTTGCAGGATGAGTCCCGAGTTCGATTCGAAGCCAAGTTCGCCCGGAAGAACATCGCCAATGAACTGGCAAATGACGTATTAAAAATAATTGATTTAATTTTGAATCATAAAAATAATTTATGACTCAGTGCATTTTAGTAAGTGGCGCCAACGGTTTTGTCGGCAATGCAATGTGCAAGCAGGCTGTGCACTACGGTATTTGTGTCAAAGGTGCTACTCGCGTACGAGTAGAGGTGCCAAGTTGCATTGAGTCATTCGAGGTTGGCGATATAAATGGCTCAACAGCTTGGACTCATGTTTTGCGCGATGTGAATGTCGTTATTCATCTTGCCGCACGCGTTCATGTCATGAAAGACTCAGAGGCTGACCCGCTGACAGCATTTCGCGCAGTAAACGTGGACGGCACTCTAAACTTAGCCCGTCAAGCTGCTGTCGCAGGGGTCAAGCGGTTTGTGTTCGTCAGCTCGGTCAAGGTCAATGGTGAATTTACAGCGCCTGGGCGAGCTTTCACTGAAGCCGATGCACCCATGCCGCAAGATGCCTACGGCCAAAGTAAGCACGAAGCCGAGCAGGGTTTGCGGCAACTCAGCTCAGACATGGGCATGGAGGTTGTGATCATCCGCCCGCCGTTGGTTTATGGTCTTGGCGTGAAGGCTAACTTTGCCACCCTCATGCACGCCGTGCAGCGCGGCTGGCCATTGCCATTGGGGTCGGTGCATAACCAACGCAGCTTAGTGGCCCTTAGCAACCTGGTGGATTTCATCGTCACCTGCATCACTCATCCCCAAGCTGCGAACCAGACTTTTTTAGTCAGTGACGGGCAAGATCTGTCAACCGCCGAGCTGGTGCGTGGGTTAGCGCAAGCAGCCGGTGTGCCTGCGCGTTTGCTGCCAGTGCCGGTGTGGGCGTTGCAGGCGGGGGCTTCGTTACTGGGCAAGGGTGATGTGGTACAGCGCTTATGCGGTAATTTGCAGATTGATGCGTCAAAGGCTCGCAGCGTGTTGGGTTGGGTGCCGCCGGTCTCTGTGGAAGAGGGGCTGAGACGGTCTATGTTGATATGAAAAGAGTCTTCGATATTTTTCTGGGCTCTCTGGCCGCTTTGATCTTGTTTATGCCTGTGTTACTTGTGGCTATGGCCGTCCGTTTGACATCCAAAGGCCCAGCTTTGTATTGGTCTGACCGCGTTGGCCGGAACAATGTGATCTTCAAAATGCCGAAGTTTCGAAGCATGCGTGTGGGCACACCTGCGGTGGCCACGCATCTGCTGGTCGATGCCAGTTCACACCTGACGCCAATCGGTTCCTTCTTGCGCAAGAGCAGCTTTGACGAGCTACCGCAGTTGTGGAGCATTTTGACGGGTGACATGAGCTTTGTAGGTCCGCGCCCGGCGCTGTTCAATCAGCTAGATTTGATTTCCCTGCGTACAAAGCATGGTGTGCACACTTTGGTGCCTGGCCTGACCGGGTGGGCGCAAGTCAATGGCCGCGACGAGTTGCCGATTCCAGATAAGGTCAAGCTAGATGTGGTCTATCTCCAGCGCAGGTCTCTGTGGTTTGACGTTCGCATTTTGTGGCTGACCTTCGTCAAGGTGCTGCGGCGGGACGGGGTGTCACATTGACGGCTATTCTTAGTGAAAGGATTTTTTAAATGAAAAACAGGACTCAGGACTCGGGACTCGGGACTCGGGACTCGGGACTCGGCGGATTTCACATCATGGGTGAAACCATGATTCGCACCTTGAGTCGTTTTGCAGCACCGGCTTTGGCGCTGCCACGTGAAGTCAAGCGCTGTCTCGTGCTTGCCTTGGATGCAGCACTTTGCATTGTGTCGGTATGGCTGGCTTTTTACCTCCGCAGTGGCAGTTTCACGCCTTTGTCTGGCCCAGCCATTTGGCCCGCTATGGCGTCTGTGGTGTTGGCTTTGCCAATTTTCATTTCCTCAGGTCTTTACCGCGCCATCTTCCGCTACAGCGGCCTGCCAGCCATGGTGGCTGTGGGGCGCGCCATGCTGTTGTATGGCTTGGCTTTTGCATCTATTTTCACTTTATGGGGTGTGGATGGCGTGCCCCGCACAGTGGGCTTGATTCAGCCCATTTTGTTGCTGCTGTTGGTGGGGGCTTCACGTGCTGCGGCACGGGTGTGGTTGGGCGGGCTTTATCACCAGCAGCTGCGCAAGGCGTCATTGCCTCAGGCACTCATCTACGGTGCTGGCAGTGCAGGGCGGCAATTGGCCTCGGCCATGGCTACCAGCCCCGAGATTCGGGTGGTGGGTTATTTGGACGATGACGATCGGCTGCATGGTCACGTGCTCAATGGCTTGCCGATCTACAACCCGGCTGACTTGGCCGAGCTGTTGAGCGTCTCCCCCATCACCGACGTGCTGTTGGCGGTGCCGAGTGTGTCGCGCCAGCGGCGTAACGAGATTTTGAACGCGCTCAAGCCCCACAAGGTAGCAGTTCGTACCTTGCCAGGCCTGAGCGACATTGCCACAGGCAAGGTGACTTTGAGTGATGTCCGCGAGCTAGACATTGACGACCTGCTAGGACGCGATCCGGTCAAGCCCAATGGCTTGTTGCTTAACCTCAACACGCATGGCAAAACCGTGTTGGTGACGGGGGCGGGGGGCAGCATTGGCAGCGAGCTTTGTCGCCAGGTCATCAAGACCAACCCCAAGCAGTTGCTGTTGGTCGAGATGAGTGAATTTGCGCTTTACCAGATTCACCAGGAGTTGCAGGCGACTTTGGCGGGGGAGCGTCTGAGCGTGAGTGAGCCGGTGGAGGGGGATGCGCCTGATACGCCGGAGCCCAGTGGCGGGCTAGGCATAGAGATCGTTCCTTTGTTGGCCTCGGTGTGCGATGCGGTGCGCATGCACGAGATCATGGACACCTGGAAGCCGCAAACGGTGTACCACGCGGCAGCCTACAAGCATGTGCCCTTGGTTGAGCACAACCCTGCCGAGGGCGTGCGCAACAACGTGTGGGGCACCCGCGTGTGTGCCGAAGCCGCCATGCGCAGCAGCGTGCGCAACTTTGTGTTGATCAGCACTGACAAAGCCGTGCGCCCCACCAACATTATGGGCGCCACCAAGCGCTTGGCAGAGATGGTGCTGCAAGCCCTTGCCGAGGTGAACCCGGCCGTGGCCGTGCAGGGGGGAAGGGCTCCCAACACGCGCACCACTTTCAGCATGGTGCGTTTTGGCAATGTGCTGGGCTCAAGCGGCTCTGTGGTGCCGCTGTTTCGTGAGCAGATCAAAAACGGTGGCCCCATCACCCTGACGCATGCCGACATCACACGCTACTTCATGACCATCCCCGAGGCGGCGCAGCTGGTGATCCAGGCCGGTGCCATGGGGCAGGGCGGTGATGTGTTTGTGCTGGACATGGGCCAGCCCGTCAAAATAATCGACCTGGCCCGGCGCATGGTGGAGTTGTCGGGCATGACGGTGCGTGACGAGCTTCAGCCAGATGGCGACATCGAGCTCACGGTGACTGGCCTGCGCCCCGGGGAAAAGCTGTATGAAGAACTGCTAATAGGCGACAACCCCAAACCGACCCAGCATGCACGCATCATGAAGGCGCATGAGCAGTTTACGAGCTGGCCGCAGCTGGAGCAAAAGCTCAATGCCCTGAGCATTGCCATGAGGGTGAACGACGTGCCGGTGATCCGGGGCCTGCTGCAAGAGTTGGTGTCGGGTTACCAACCCAGTGGCGAGGTGGTCGACTGGGTGCACATGGCGCTGGAGCGCGAAGCGCTGGCCCCCGTGTCAATTTGATGAATGGTCGTTTTTATCAAAGATTTGCCAAAACCAAGAAATTTGCTGAAGTTGTGTAGAATTGGATTAGGCAGGATAGCAATCACGCACCTACGCTCAATCATTTAACACATGGGAATGAACATGAAACGTCGTATTTTTGGTTTGACATTGGTCAGCGTTGCAACTGCAGTGCTTGTGGCTTGCGGTGGTGGCGGTAGCTCTGCGCCAGCAACTTCTTCTTTGAGTGTTGTGCCTGCCAAGGGCGCGATCTATCTTGCTGATGTGACTGTGTATCAATCTAACGGAACAACTTCGGCTGGTACAGGTACAACATTTGGCTCATCAGATACCAACGCAGGTAAGTCCACTGTCAATATCGGAACTTACACCGGTATCAAAATTGTTCAGGTTAAGGGCAATTCTTCTTCTCAGTACTTTGACGAGCAAACAGGCGCAAATGCTTCATTTGGCACCACCAGCATCTTGGTGACTGCTGTGCAATCAAGTGCAACATCGGCGGGTGTTACCCCTCTCACCACTATGGCAGCCCGTTTGTCTGGCATTGATACAGCTGCACTTGGTCAGGCCAATGCAGTTCCTGCAGGTCTGACAGCAGACACAATCACCGAAGGTGGCGCGCGTTTGTTGTTGGCTATGGGTTTGCCCAGTGACTTCAACATTTTTGCAGCCCCGACAACAGTCATCAAAAGCACCAGCGATATCGCTGGTGCTGATGCAAACGCACGTTTGATCGCTTTGCTTGGTCAAAATGCAGGCGCAGGCGGCGCGATGGCTTACTTCCAAACCTTGATTGCTGCAACACCCAAAGCAACCGTTGCCTCTGACGGAAAGGCAACACTCGACAGCACACAAGTTACTGCCTTGCAAACTGGTTTAACAACATTTCAGGCGTCAGTGGCTACACAGGCCGCCGCTTTGGGTGTGACCACAGTGACACCTAAGTGGAACCCAACTCCAACCGAATTGGCTACTGCTGTTACTTCCCTCAAGGCTGCAGTGACTGCTGGTACAGCTCCTAGTGCTTCAGGCTCAGGTTCAGGTTCAGGTTCGGGTTCGGGCTCAGGTTCGGGCTCAGGCGGCGTGTAAACTCACCTGCTCAAAGCAAGGGGCTCCTCGTGGGCCCCTTTTTTTGTCTATTCAATGCCCATGTTCTTGAAAAAACTCTCTGCCAAAGTTGCATCAGCCCTGCTGTTATCCATGTGTGCGCAGGGCGCTGTAGCGCAAGTGCAGCTGGCGCCCTCGGGCTACAGCGGCATCATCAATGTGCCACATGCGGATGTGATGTCGTACGGCACGATGGTGGGCAGTTGGAGCAATTCCAACCCAGAGTCCACCCGCCTGTACAAGGGCTACGGGCCATTTGGTGGCTACAACCTCGGGTTTGGTGTGCTACCCAATGTAGAGGCCGTGGCACGGCTGAGCTACGACGGCGATTTGAATTGCGACTTGTATTACGGAAACTGCAAAAGCTCAACCCGTGACATTTCAGTCAACGGCAAGGTTCGGCTGCCTTTGCCCCGCTTGCCCTTCAACACACGTTTTGCCGTGGGCATGAGCGACTACGGCGGTGCAGCCACGCTGTACCGACAGGCGTATGGTGTGGGCACGTCCACGCTAGGCCCACTGGATGTGAGCGTGGGCTTTTCAAAAGCCCAGCCTAGTGACCATGGTGGCGGCTTGATACAGGGTAAGTTTGCGGGTGTGGCGCTCCATGTGACCGACCACATCAAGCTGTTGGCCGAAAACGATTCACGCGAATCGCGTGTGGGCGCCTCTGTGGGCTGGCGTCCACTGCCAGACTGGGGCGTGGCGGTGGCGGCCAGCCGAAAGCTGTCGCACAACACACCGCAGCAAGCGCAGCAGCTGATGGTGACGCTGTCGTACGACATGGATGGCTATGCCATTCGCAAAGGCCAGCCGTCTGCAGCGCCTAGCCCAACAAGGGTGGTGCAGAGCCAGCCTGAGCCAAAACGATTGGTAGAGGGTTTGGCACAAAGCCAAGCACAAAGCATAGTAGAGAGCATGGCAGGAGGCATGGCCGTTCTAACTGCTGCCCCTGAAGCAGAACGCACTGCTGACATAGACGATAACAGCAAGGCCAAAGGCATTGCCGACGCCATGGTGGCCGCAGGTTTTTCTGAGGTGTCGGTGGGGCGCGACGGCATGCTTTGGCATGTGCGCGCCGAGCCCCGGGTGTGGCGCAAAAATAGGCTAGACGCGTTGGCTGCGGCCTTGGGCGTGTGGCTCAAGGTACAAGGCGAAAGCACACAGGATGTGCTGTACACGCTGACCTATTTGCAAAACCCTGTGTTGCAAGCCAGAACCAACAGTGCTTGCCTCTACCACTACGCCAAAGGTGTGGGGCTGTGTGACAAGCTCAAGCCCATCCAGCTTAAGAGCGAGCCCATCGCCATGGCAAAAAGCCTTGAGGCTGTGCAATGGACGGTGCGTGGGGACGGTTCACAGTTCTTGCGTCCTGATTTAGAAATCGGGCCCAGTGCCACCTACACCGTGGGCACAGAGTTTGGGTTGACCGACTATTCGCTGGGCCTCTCCAAGGGCTGGGAGTTGCCGCTCTACAAGGGCTTGGTGTGGCACGGCTTTCACACGCAATTTGTGACGCAATCGGATGACTTCAGAGATCCGCAAAGCTACTTTAGGCGTGTGGGCCTGGGCGAAAAGACCGCCTGGGGTGCCAACATGTTGTCGTACACGCGGCCGCTCTACACGGGTCTGTGGGCCGAGGCCACCACGGGCTACTTGGCGTCTGGGGTGAAGGGCAGCAATGTGACGATGGTGTGGGATTCGCCAGACAACCGCTGGAAGGTGACTGGGTTTAATGGGGTGTACCACCGCGACAATGCGCCGCAAGCAGACCCCTTGCAGCCCTCGTATGTCACGCTGCGCTACGCCGTGCTGCCAGGCAAGTGGGCGCTGTCAGCCACCAAGGGTCGGTTTTTGAACAACGACAGTGGCATTCACTTGATGACCACGCATTTCTTTGGGGACCACCGCTTGCGCTTTTACTACCGCAAAACGGGCCCAGGCAATGAAACCACACCCAACCAGCGCGCGTTTGCAGGCTTTAGCTGGACGCTGCCCATCGGCCCCAAAGAGTCGTACGCGATTGGCCCCGTGACCGTGCGCGGCCGCGACCAGTGGGCGCTAGGCCTAGAGACCAAGGTGCAAGAAAAGGACAACTACATCGAGCCAGGCTACGGCCTGTTCCCATCCATTCGCCACGGTTTGCAAGCCGACGTGACAGACTACGATCGCGGTGACGTGGGCTATTTAGAAGCCAATATGCATCGTTTTTGGGCTGGGCTGCGGGATCGGATGGCGGTGAGGTAAGCGGCGTTCCTGGGTTATCAAGCGATAAAATTTATAACAAATATCTCAATTTAAAAATAACACCATGACCCTTCTCGTCACCGGCTGCGCCGGCTTTATCGGCAGCAATTTTGTCCACACCTGGTTGGCGTCCTCTGACGAAAAGGTGATCAACCTCGACAAGCTCACCTACGCAGGCAACTTGGCCAACCTAGACGCCCTGAAGGGCGACCCGCGCCATGTGTTTGTGCAAGGCGACATCGGCGACCGCGCGTTGGTGGGCCAGCTGCTGGCCGAGCACCAGCCGCGCGCGGTGCTCAACTTTGCGGCTGAAAGCCATGTGGACCGCTCCATCCACGGCCCGGGTGACTTCATCGACACCAACGTGGTGGGCACCTTCAACTTGCTAGAAAGCGTGCGTGCGTATTGGCAAGAGTTGCCTGCGGCTGACAAAACAGCGTTTAGGTTTTTGCATGTGTCCACCGACGAGGTGTATGGCACGCTCTCGCCCACCGACCCGCCGTTTGCCGAGACCAAAACCTACGAGCCCAACAGCCCTTACTCGGCCAGCAAGGCCGCCAGCGACCACTTGGTGCGCGCTTGGCACCACACCTATGGCTTGCCGGTGCTGACCACCAATTGCAGCAACAACTACGGGCCGTACCACTTTCCAGAAAAGCTGATTCCTTTGGTGTTGCTCAACGCGCTGGCGGGCAAACCGCTGCCCATTTATGGCGACGGCCAGCAAGTGCGCGATTGGCTGTATGTGCAAGACCACTGCCACGCCATTGCTCGTGTGCTGGAAGCGGGCCAAGTGGGCGAAACCTACAACATCGGCGGCTGGAACGAAAAGCCCAACCTCGAGGTGGTGCACACCCTGTGCGCCGTGCTGGATGCGCTGCAGCCCCGTGCCGACGGCAAAGGCTATGCCGAGCAAATCACCTACGTCAAAGACCGCCCCGGCCACGACCGCCGCTACGCGATTGACGCCCGCAAGATCGAGCGCGACCTCGGCTGGAAACCACAAGAAACCTTCGAGACCGGCATTCGCAAAACCGTGCAGTGGTACCTGGCCAACCAAGCGTGGGTGGAGGGCGTGACGAGTGGGGCTTATCGGCAGTGGGTGGGGAAGCAGTACGGGGGATGAGTGTTCTTGTAAGATGAAGCTCTAACACGGGAGGCCATATGTCAACAACAGCTGAAAAACTATGGGAAGCGACGCGAACGCTGCCCGAGCCCTTGCTGGCAGAAGTGTTGGACTTCGCAGAGTTCTTGCGCACGAAGCGTGGGGTTGTGGATGCTGTTGAGCTACCTACGCGCTTGGCTGCTCTTTGCGGTGGGTTGGAGGCCTCAGCTTCATTCTGCGCCGATCCGTTGACGATTCAGCAGCAGTTGCGCGATGAGTGGCATTAAGTATTTGCAACCAGCAATTACTGCTGCTATGGCACGACAGCACAATTTAGAACTACCCTCGCTTGATAAGCAGCTGCTTACTTTGGCTAAGGATATTCAGAGTGAAGACAAATATGATCTTGATGGTCTGATTCGTAGCGTCAACGAAGATAACTCGCACAACGAGGTTGGCTTTGGTAGACCGGTCGGCAAAGAAGCCCTGTAACCAAGCGTTTTCCAGATCGCATGAAAATATTACTACTCGGTAAAAACGGCCAAGTCGGCTGGGAGCTGCAACGCAGCTTGGCCCCCTTGGGCGAGGTGCTGGCACTGGACCGCTACAGCACGCCCCACTGTGGTGACCTGAGCCAGCCCGAGCAGCTGGCGCAAACAGTGCTAAGCTTTAAGCCAGACTTCATCGTCAATGCCGCGGCCCACACGGCGGTGGACAAGGCCGAGTCAGAGCCCGAGCTGGCGCGGCTTTTAAACGTGCAAGCCCCAGCCGCGTTGGCCCAAGCCGCTGCGCAAGTAGGCGCCTGGCTGGTGCACTACTCCACCGACTATGTGTTTGACGGCAGCGGCAACCACGCGCGGCAAGAGGGCGAGGGCACGGGCCCGCTCAGCGTGTACGGCCAAACCAAGCTGGACGGCGAAAGAGCAATCGTGGCCAGTGACTGCAAGTATTTGATTTTTCGCACCAGCTGGGTGTATGCCGCACGCGGCGGCAACTTTGCCAAGACCATGCTGCGCTTGGCACAAGACCGCGAAAAACTGACCGTCATCAACGACCAACACGGCGCGCCCACCGGGGCCGAGCTGATCGCCGATGTCACGGCGCACGCCATTCGCCGCTTGGTCAACACTCAAAACATTGCATTGGGAGGCCTCTACCACTTGGTGGCCTCGGGCGAAACCACTTGGCACGCCTATGCCAACCATGTGATTGAGCACGGCAAACGCCTGAGCCCCGCTTTGGACTGGAAGGTCACGGAAGTGGCGGCAGTGCCCACCAGCGCGTTTCCCACACCCGCCACCCGCCCACTGAATTCACGCCTGTGCAACACCAAACTGCAACAAGCCTTTGGCTTGGTGCTGCCACCTTGGCAGCAGGGGGTGAACAGGATGTTGGCGGAAATACTTTAAGCAAAAATAAGGCACATATGACCCAACAACGCAAAGGCATCATCCTCGCGGGCGGCTCTGGCACCCGTTTGTATCCCGTCACCCAGGCGGTCAGCAAACAGCTGATGCCCGTGTACGACAAGCCGATGATTTATTACCCGCTCACCACGTTGATGCTCAGTGGCATTCGGGAGGTGCTGGTGATCTCCACCCCGCAGGACACACCGCGTTTTGCCGAGTTGCTGGGTGACGGCAGCCAGTGGGGCATGCACATTGAATACGCGGTGCAGCCCAGCCCCGATGGTTTGGCGCAAGCCTTCATCATTGGCAAAAACTTTGTGGGCGATCACCCCAGTGCACTGGTGCTAGGCGACAACATTTTTTATGGCCACGACTTGGTCAAGCAGCTGCACAACGCCGACCAACGCACGTCTGGCGCCAGTGTGTTTGCCTACCATGTGCACGACCCCGAGCGCTATGGCGTGGTGGAGTTTGATGCGCAGTTTCGTGCCTTGAGCATCGAAGAAAAACCCACCCAGCCCAAGAGCAACTACGCCGTCACAGGCCTGTACTTTTATGACGAGCAGGTGTGCGACATTGCCGCGGCTGTGAAGCCTTCGCACCGCGGTGAGCTAGAGATTACCGATGTCAACAAACGGTATTTGGAGTTGGGCCAGTTGAATGTCGAGATCATGGGTCGCGGCTATGCGTGGCTGGACACGGGCACGCACGACAGTTTGCTGGAAGCGGCCAGCTTCATTGGCACGCTGCAAAAACGCCAAGGCTTGATGGTGGCTTGCCCTGAAGAAATCGCGTTTAGCCAAAAGTGGATTGACGCCGCCGCTGTGCAAAAACTGGCGGCGCCGCTGGCTAAAAATGGCTATGGTCAATATCTGTTGAATTTGGTGAAATAACTCAAACGCAACATCGTCAACATTCTTTGGCCGTAATTTTTCTAAGTTCATGATTTAATACGGCCAATGGATTGGACACTGATTCCCGACAACGCAGGCAGACAGTGGCTAGATTCGTCTGCTGTTTTCCAAGAGTTTGTCACCACGCAGGCCAAAGCCAAGTCTTACGCGGGCGGGATGTATTGGAAAAAGCAAGCGGGGTATGAGTACCTGGTGAAAACGCTGCTAGACAACCGCCAACAGCGCATAGGGCCGCGATCGCCTGATACAGAGTTGATTTATCGGGAGTTCACAGCAAAGAAGCTGGCGATCGAAACACGTTTGCGCGCATTGCGCAACGCAGTCAAGGAGTCGGAAAGGCTCAACAGGGCCTTGAAAGTGGGCAGAGCTCCAGCGCTGCTGATCGACATCATTCGCGCGCTAGAAGACAGCGGGTTGCAAGATCATTTCATCGTGGTGGGAACGCATGCCTTGTATGCTTTCGAAATGGCGGCTGGGGTGAGGATTGAACAAGCGGCCATGGCAACTTTGGATGTCGATTTGCTGTGGGATGCGCGCAAGAAGGTGCAGTTTTTCAGTGACATCGCCAAATTGGATGAGTCAATTTTGGGCGTTTTGCAAAAAGCAGATCGCACATTTGTCCGCAAAGAAGGACAAAACGAGACGGCAATCAACGACAAAGGATTTGAAGTTGATTTTTTACGACGTATGCAAGAGGCAGATGATCCGCACCCATTTCGATTCTCAGACGATGAAGACGATCTTTGGCCTGTTCAGGCCATGCGAGCCGCTGTGCTGACCAGTGCGCCAAAGTTTGAATGCATCGTCGTGGCCAGCAATGGACGCATGGCAAAAATGAAAACGATCGCCCCGAAAACTTTCGTCGAATTCAAACTTTGGCTGGCAGAGGTGGCAGAAAAACGTGATCCCATCAAGCGCCGACGAGATCAACGGCAGGCAACTATTGTGCAAAAACTTTTAGATGAACGCTTATTATGAAAATCACAACCACCCCCATTGACGGCGTGCTGGTGCTCGAACCCAAAGTATTTGGCGATGCGCGCGGCTTCTTTTTTGAAAGCTTCAACGCCCGCAACTTTGAGCAAGCCACGGGCGTGCAGCGCACCTTTGTGCAAGACAACCACAGCAAGTCGGCCAAAGGTGTGCTGCGCGGACTGCACTACCAAACCCAACATGCGCAAGGCAAGCTGGTGCGCGTGACACAGGGCGCGGTGTTTGATGTGGCGGTGGATATTCGCAAAGGCTCGCCCACGTTTGGCAAATGGTTTGGCCAAGAGCTGTCGGCCGAGAACAACAAACAAATGTGGATACCCGAGGGCTTGGCCCACGGTTTTTTGGTGACCAGCGAGAGCGCAGAGTTTTTGTACAAAACCACCGACTACTACCACCCCGAGTTTGAGCGCAGCTTGTTGTGGAACGATCCGAGCATTGGGGTTGAATGGCCGTTGCATTTGTTGCAGGGTGCGCCTCAGCTGGCCGCCAAAGATGCGCAAGCCATGAGCTGGGCAGAGTGCGTCGGCGGATAATGGGCTGATGACGCTGCCCAACTACACCATCACCTTTGCTTGCTACAACCAACTGGATTACACCCAGCAGTTCATTGCCAGCCTAGACCGTACGGAAGTTGATTTTTCGCGCATCGTGGCGGTTGACAACGGGTCCACCGATGGCACGCGCGAATGGCTGCAACAACAGGGGTTTGGCGCGGTGATTTTGAATGAGCGCAACCTCGGCTGCGGTGCTGCGTGGAACCAAGGGGCGTTGGCCATTCAGTCCAAATGGACCATCGTGATGAACAACGACGTGGTGTGCGAACCTGGCTGGCTGCGCAACCTCATCCAAGCGGCTGAGCAGCATCAGTTAAAAATTGCCAGCCCCGCCATGATTGAAGGCGACCTGAACTACAACCAAGCTGACTTTGTGTGCCAAGCCCGCGCGCAAATGAAAGGCTATGTGCGTCAGGGCGTGGCGCATGCGGTGTGCATGGCGATTCATGAAGAGGTGTGGAGCGATATTGGCTATTTCATGCCCGTGCCCAAACTGTTGGGCTACGAGGATGGCATCTTTTTCCAACGCGCCATCGAACAGGGGCTGACCATGGGGATCACGTCGGATGCTTGGTTGCATCACTACGGCATGATCACGCAAAAAGCGCTCAAACTCGAAAAGGCGATGGACCAGCGCGACAGCTTGGGCAACCGCAACTTGATGCGTTTGTACATGAACCAAACATGGGTAGGCCGCAAATTAGCACGCTACAAACGGCGCAACTGGCTGGCACAAGCACGCCAGCAAGAGTTGACGGCGTACGACATGACAGTGCACGCGCTGAACCGCAAGCCAGGCACTGCTTGGGAGTGGATTTGAGCGATGGAGCCTGTTCGTGCCTCAGTCGTTTTGCTGACGTACAACCAAGAAGCATTCGTCAAAGAGGCGCTGCAAAGTTGGTTGGACCAAGACGACGACAAGATTGAAATTGTGGTGTCGGATGATGGCTCCAAAGATGGGACATGGCCCATCGTCGAGTCGCTTGCAAAGGCTTATTCAGGTAGCAAGAAAATTATTCTGAACCGTAACCCGGTAAATCTTGGGCTAGTCGGCAATTACACAAAAGCATTTCATCTAACTTCTGGTGACTTGATATTTACAGCTGCAGGGGATGACGTTTCTCTTCCTTCACGCTGCAGTGCATGCGTGGCCTATTGGCAAACCTTCGAAACAAAGCCTGATTTGGTAGCGGCTGATGGATATGACATGACCCTGGATGGGCATGACTTGGGCGTGAAAAAAACAGATGAGTTAGGAACGTGGGATCTCACCCGTTGGGGCCAAAAAAGACCCTATATATTTGGTGCAAGCCACATGATGACTCGGCGATTAATTGCGTTCAATGATTTAAATCCAAACTTAATGTACGAAGACCAATGCTTTTTATTTCGTGCATTGTTGATGGGTGGTGCTGTACGCATTGCACAGCCCTTGGTCAAACACAGGCGCGGTGGCGTGTCACAGCAGGCGAAAAATTACAATTACGAAATCAAGCGTCAGAAAATGATAGATTCAGCCCACGGTGGAATACTTGAATGCCAACAAATGATGCGTGATGCCCAGCAGTCAAGTCTTCAAAATCAGGACATCCTCCAGGTGTTGGATAAAAAGTTGCGTTTAGAAAACTATATATTGCAGATGCTCAGTGCATCATCTGTGTATGCAAAGTTCATGCTTTTGACAAAGGCAACAGACTTGCCATTTGCTAAACGTTTTAGGTTTTTTCAATTCTCGACATTTTCTTGGCTACACAATAGCGTCATGCTGGCAAAAAGAAGATGATCAAAGGTCAACAATGAAACACTTAGACATAGGTTGCGGAAATAACCCTCGAAACCCTTACGGCGCTGATGAGGTTTATGGTGTTGATATACACCCTGGGGTGGTTGATTTAGGGATCAACTTTAAGCAAGCCAACCTTGCCCTAGATACCTTGCCTTACGAAAGTAATTTTTTTGATTCCGTATCAGCATTTGATGTGTTGGAACATATCCCACGCCAAGCAATCGACTTTCAGTCTGGCGAAGTCAAGCTCCCATTTATAAATTTAATGTCGGAAATTTGGAGAATTTTGAAGCCAAACGGCAAGCTGTATGCATTGACGCCGGCTTACCCTTCTGCAAAGGCATTTCAAGATCCGACGCATGTGAACTTCATTTCGGAAGGCACCCATCAATATTTTTGCGACGAGGACGCCTATGCCAAGCGATATGGGTTCAAAGGGCAATTCAAACTTATTGAGGCGGATTGGATTTATTCATCTTATGCAGAGACGCCACACCGTGATTGGCTGATGCGTTTGAAAAATTGGCATAAAAATAATATAAAAATAGGCAAAACGCATTTGGTTTGGCAACTGGCAGCGACAAAATAATGTTGTCAGATCACGATTTGAACAGAGTCAGTGCCGTCATGGTGACTTATCGAAGCAGGCCTTTGATTCCTCAAATCGTTAAAAATTTACAGTGCTTCTCCAACTTTGTGCTGGTTGATAATTCAGCAAACGAGAGTCAATCTGTCGTAGCAGAGCTTTCAAAACTTTTCAGCAAGGGTGTTTATCCTCACAATAAAATAAACAGAGGTTATGGAGGTGGTAATAATCTTGCATTGTCCTATGTGACCTCAGAATTCGCATTGATTATTAACCCAGATGTTGAGCTGAATATTTCGTCAATCAATGCGATGATCGCTACGGCGGATTTATATCCACAAGCGATCATTGTAGGAGCCCAAATATTTGACTCTAGGCAAAAGACGCAAGATATTTCGTATGGGTGGCGCTATCCTGACAATCCGAGTCATCCATATACCGAACCCGATGGCGACTTATCAACCATGTTTTTATCTGGCTGCTGCTTGTTGATTCGAGTCAAACCATTTCAAGAGTTGGGTGGGTTTGATGAAAATTTCTTTATGTATTATGAAGAGTTGGATGTTTGCCAACGAGTCATTGCTGCGGGTGGTGATTGCGTATTGTCAGCAAACACCTATGTGAATCATTTCAGTCAATCTTCATCCACACCATCTTGGCGTGTGAGCTATATCAAAACCCTACACTACAACAGATCTAAACAAATATTTTTAAGTAAGTATGGGTACGAAAAGAAATCAAAGCTAGGCTTGTTGTTACGTGGACTAGGCCACGGCATGAGCGGGTTGATTCATTTGGGGCTATTCAATTCAACGCGTGGCATTAAATCATTTGCAAAAGCCCATGCACATCTTTGCTTGATTCATAAAAAACAAAATCAAGAACATAAATCAATTCGGTTCAGGTGTAGTCTGGCTACATTTTATTTCTTAGGTACCATCGTACTAGAAGACATCTAACATTCGAAATTATCTATACAGAGCGTCTATTTTTTAGTTTAAAACGAAGAGACAGAGCCTTGAGCGGAGCTTCAATAACGAGCCTGATTGCGATAAAGATTTTGTTAGGCAGTCCGATTGTAAAGCGAATAGATTTATGCCCAGCTTGTAGAAAATTGAATAATTTTAAATGAGCCAAATCGTTATAAGACGCGCGTAAGTAAAGCTTGGCCCGTCTATTCATTGATTTGATATAAATTTTATTGATACGAGGCGAAATGACGGCCCTGGGTTGTTGACTTAATGTGGTGAGTACGTTATCCAGTGCAAATTTATGCAAATCAGTCTTTAGTTGTTGGTGCTGATAGGATTGTTCTTGCAATCGATATGCGGCTAGCGCATTTTGAGTGCTCATCACCTTGGTATGCTTTGATAGACTTAACCAAAGAGACCAGTCTGCATAGCCTGAGCTTTCATTGGGTAGCCCTGCCTTTGCTAATAATTTTCTTTTAAAAATGCCTGATGATACATATATCCTGTTATCAGCCAGTAATGTCTCGTATGAACAAGTGAATGATTCCAAAGTATTTTGAGCGCCTGTTTTTATCCCATTCTGATCGATAAAGTCTATTGGGCAAAATATACAACCCACCTCGGGATGCTGAATTGATAAATCAAGTTGTTCTTCAATTTTGCTTGGATACCAAACATCATCTTGGTCAAGCAATGCAATCCATTCCCCAGTCGCACAGAGCATGCCCCAGTTTCGGGCGCCAAGACCGTAAGAGCCGTCATTCTCTTGGTATATATAAATAATTCTTGAATCATTTTTTGCACAATCTTCAACAATCTGACGTGTGTTGTCTGTAGACCCGTCATCAACAACGATGATTTCAAGGTTTGAATAAGTTTGATTTTGTGCTGACTGAAGTGCCAAAAGCAAGTAGCCAGATTGGTTAAATGCAGGTATAACAACGCTGACCTTTGCGCTTGTCATTATTGTTTTATGCCTATATATAAGGTTGATGTAGAAGACAGTCCCATCTTTTCGAATGCTAATTCATCATCCGAGCGCGTCCATGTCTTGAGGCTTAAGCCTGAATTTTTTATCAAGTCGGTTAATCCGGATCTGCTGTACATCCTTACATGATCGGCTTGTCCATACATCTTTATCCGTGTCTCACTATCCTCAATCGCAGCGTCATACAAATTAGCTTGCAACCCAATAGGAATTGGAACCAGTATCAATGCTTGCCCATTTGGTTTTAAAATCCTTGCAATTTCTGAGATTGCCTTTGAGTCATCGTGAATGTGTTCAAGAACATGTGAACAAATCACAATATCAAAACTCTGATCCGCATAGCATGTCATATTCGTGATGTCACATTGATCATCTACGCCATGCATAAATAAATCGCAGCATCTATAGCTAAATTTATTTTTGACTAGTTGTTGTCTGACCGCTTTTGATGGCGCTATTTCAAGAATGCTGCAGTGTGAGGTGTGGTTGCGCTGGATGTAAGATAATATAAGCCTATCTCTATCGTTTGCACCGCAGATAGGGCAATAATAACTATCCACACTTAATGCTTCGAATCCCTGCGGTGCAGAATAGATTGAACTCAGGCTGGAGCTGACGGATTTTTCTATTTGGTTAAATTTTCTTATCGAGTTGTTGCAACCGGGGCAACTTTTTTTACCAAATAAATTGAGAAGTTTCCTGAATTTCATTCTTTACCACCACTTGGATAGGTGTGCTGTGCTTCCAAATTAATTAGCTCTCTAGAGCGAGCGCTTATCTTTCTAAGCGGATTTCCAGAGTAAATATTAAATTCTTCTAGTTGACTTCTGACGAGGCTCAATGCGCCTACAGCTACGCCTTTATGAATCATAACGCCTGGTAAAATGACACTGCCACAGCCAATGATGCAATGAGGCGCTATTTGAACAGGGGCATGTTTGACGTTGGTAAGATGCCCTGGGACGACTGGATTGGTCAAATATTGCCCAGAGTAATCATCACTGCTACTGTAAATTGAAACTCTACTCGACAAGCCGCAATAATCTGAAATCACAATTAATTCATTTCCAATAATAGACGAATAAGCACCAATATGAATATGACTTCCCAACTCAATCCCACCATCCCCTGCCGATAAAATACAAAAATCATCAATCCTTACATTGTTC
Source organism: Limnohabitans sp. (assembly GCF_036804465.1). Classification (GTDB taxonomy): domain Bacteria; phylum Pseudomonadota; class Gammaproteobacteria; order Burkholderiales; family Burkholderiaceae_C; genus Limnohabitans. Next base: position 37,624 of record NZ_DAIRSK010000016.1, on the reverse strand, counting down.
CCAATGATGATGTTGGCTGGGTTGTAAATCCTAGCCCATTCAGATATTTTTACATCTTGGCCATAGCTTTTAAGGCCTAATGATGCCAATTGGTTTGAATCCAAATAAGCCATTTCGTTATTTTTTTCCTGAAATGATTGAAATAACCCGATCTTGATCTTCTTTGGATAGATCAGGGTAAATGGGCAAACACAAGACTCGACTCGCTACTTGATGGGCCACTGGTATGTTGGATGGCTTTGAGCTTGCTAATGCCCTGTACATGGGGAATTCGGAAATCAGAGGGTAAAAATAGCGTCGCGCAAATACATCATATGTACGAAGCAAATCATACAACTCGTCACGCGACATCCCATAAGTTTCATCAATCAGTATTGGAAAATACGAGTGGTTGTGCCTTGTGGCTTTGCTTGCAGGGGGAACAATAACCCCTTTGACTTTGGAAAATGCATCTCTGTATGAAGCGGCTATATCGCTTCTTTTTTCTATAGCTACGTCTACATACTTAAGCTGCAGCAAGCCAAGTGCAGCGTTGATTTCACTCATTTTCCCGTTGATGCCAGGTGCAACAACGGTTGTTTCATCCACAAATCCAAAGTTCTTGAGGTTATCAATTCTTTTCTTAGTTGCAGCATCTGGGCAAATAATGGCGCCGCCTTCAAATGTATTAAATACTTTCGTGGCGTGAAAACTTAACACCGAGAGATCGCCATAATTTAAAAGGCTATGGCCTTCATGTTTGACACCAAAGGCATGCGCTGTATCGTAAATAACTTTGAGGTTGTAGTTGTCCGCAATTTTTTTGATTGCTTGCACGTCACAAGGAATCCCATAGCAATGGACAGGCATGATGGCCGTTGTACTGGGCGTTATTGCTGACTCAATCAGTTTGGGGTCAAGATTGAATGTTTGAGGGTCAATGTCAACAAACACGGGTTTGATGCTGTTCCATATCAGAGAGTGAGATGTGGCAACAAATGAATAGGGGGTTGTAATGACTTCACCCGAAATGCGCAAGGCCTGTAACGCCGTGACCAAGGCAATGGTTCCATTGGTGAACAGAGAAATATGCTCTACGCCCAGATATTCACACAGCTTGGCTTCTAACTCTTGATGAAAAGGACCGCCGTTGGTGAGGACACGCGATTCCCAAATTTTTTCAAGAGATGGCAAGAACTCTTCTAATGGCGGTAAAAATGGATTCGTTACATATATTTTTTTACCCATAATTAATTACTTCTCTTGTTTATATTTTTATCCAGCACGTCATGGATATTTTTTAATTTTAAGTAGAAGTATCAATCCTAGGTGGGAGACAGTTAATTTTTTTACTTTCTTTATTTTGTATGGATTCGAGATCGAGTTGCGTATGGCTGACGCGCCATCCAAACCGTCAACCCCAACAACCCCAAACTACTCACCCAAGCCAAGCCAGCCATGTGCTGCTCCGCGCTGATGGGCTGCGCCAAAACCACAGGCACGAACAGCACCACGGCTTGCAAAGTCCCCAATGCCATACAGGCCCACGAATACGCGCTGGCCGATTGCGTCTGAAAAGGCCTGTGGCTAAACGCCGCCGACAGGCAGGCGCTGCCTTGCCACAACACGAGTGGTGCGATGTAGGGCCAAACACCGCCCCAGCGCGGATCTAACCATCCCAGGTACAGCGCCGCGGCGCACGAGAGGCCCAACACCATGACGCAGGCAAATGCACCCAGGCCCAGCCACCATGGGCTGGCCAAGCGCGTGTTGCCAGTCGGTGAATGTGGGCCTTGCGCCAGCGCCACTTGCGCCCATGCCATGTGCACCACGGCGGGTAAAAAGCCCAGCACGCGCAACAGGGCGCTCATCCAGCCCGTTTCTTCTGCGCCATACAGGCGTTGCCACACCACGATGATGGCGGTGGCCAGCAAGGCATCGACCAAGGTGTGGGCCATGCGCAGGCTGGCGCTGCGGGGGTCGGATTGATGGCTTTGAGTGGGTGGCGCTGTGGCGGCCGAATCAGCGGCAGCGCTTGTCGATCGCGATGGCGGGGTGCTGTGACCTTGCTCGACGTGTTCGCGCAAAGCGGGCACGAGCCAAACCGCGCCCAAGGCATAGCCCAACAGAGCGGACACCACCAAAGTCGGGCCGCTCCAGCCAACAGATGCACCCAATAGCCCAGCCGTGAGTGCGGCGGCTGCCGCCGTGAGTGGCGGCAACACCCGCACCGCGGCTTGTTGCCAAGCCGATCCCGCACGCAGCGTGAAGCTTTGCGCCAACATCCACCCCATCTGACAAAACGCCAACAGTGACGCCCACAGCAAGGCGGGCCACAGGGCCAGTTGGCTGAACCACACGGCCAGCGCAGCCACAGGCAACAAGCCCATGCCGCGCATAGCGCTGGTGCGCCAAGCGTGTTGAGCGGCCGTGTGTGCTGGCAGATGCTGGTTGGCCAACAGCCCCAATGGTGCTTGCGCCAAGGCCAGCGTCATCCAGAAAAAACCAATTTGACTGATCACCGAAAACTCACCCACTTCTTGCGGTGTGAACCAGCGCAGCATGAGCAGCGCAAACGCCACTTGCGTGGCAAAGGCCACGGCGCTCGAGAGCGCCACCACGCGGCTGGTGCTGCTGATGTTGTTGAAGTTGATGCGTTTAAACATGCTCAACGCTTTGCGCCTTGCTGCCTAGCGATTTCCTGGGCAAGTGCGTGTGCATGTGCATAGGGGTCTGCCGCTTCAGGCACGATGTGCAGGTGTCTCCAAATGGCCAGCTTACCCAGCAGCGTGTGCCAAGCCAGTTCGCGCACATCGGGCACCACATAGGGGTAGGCGTCCAGCGCTTGGCCAAAGCTGTGTTGCCAGCTGGCAGGGTCGTCGCGCAGCACATGAAAGTTGCCTTGGTAGTGCGCCGCAAAGTAGCGCACCCAAGCGTAGTCGTTGCTGACCACGGGCAGGCCCACTGCGCAGTACTCCAGCAGTTTGGTGGAGGTTTGTTGGTTGTAGGGCTCGATGTTGCCCACAAGGTTCAAGCCAAAGCGTGCGCGGCGCAATTGGTGCGGCACATCGGCATGCGGCACACGGCCACTGCAGCTCACGCTGGGGGGCAGTTGTGTGCGCAGGGCATCGGGCACATCACCCACCAGCAGCAACGTGCGGCTAGCGTCGTGAATGCTGTGCAGCAGCGGCACGAAGGGCAACAAGCGGGTCATCTCGCCCAAAAACACCAGGTCAAATTCGTTGGGTGGTATGCGGGCAGGTGCATCGTCTGCATAAGAAGGCGCTGGCAGTGCAGGTGCTGCCGCATCAAAAAACGCTTGCCCCAAGCCCATGTCGCGCAGGGCGTGGGGCACGCCGTCGTTGTAGCCCATGCGCTCACGCACCCAGCCGTTTTGAAACACACGGTAGTCGGGCTTGGGTTGGGTCCAGTGTTTGACAAAATCTTTGAGCCACGCGTGGGGTGGCGCGGAGGAAGACGCGTATTCGTGGATGTGGAATGCTGTTTTTAAACGGCTTGCTTCTGAGCCAGAGACCCGCCCGCACATCCACCACACCACCTGCGCATTGGCAGGCACCGACGCACCCGTGTCATGCACCACGGCTTGGTGGCCGTGTGAAGCGATGAAGTCGACATACGCATCGATCTCGGGCAAATAGGCGGGGCCGTTGCGCACGAAGTGGATGCAGACGGTGGGTTTTTTGGCGGCTGAACTATAAGGCGCAATGGTTTGCGCTGCGATGCTCTGCATGAATTCGGTTTACACCCTTCCAGCGAGCTTGAGAGAAGCTCGCAAGGTGTCGTTAATACGCGTTTGCCAACCCTCGCCACTGGCACGCAGCGCTGCCAGCACATCGGCATCAAGGCGAATTTTGACGGGCTCTTTGGTGACAGACGCTTTTGGACGACCACGGGTTTTCAATTGCGTCCCTACATATTGATCGGCATTTTTAAAAAAGGCCTCGGTCAATTCTGGGGCGTCGTCAGGGTCAGTCCACGTAGCGGTCGTAGAAGGCTTTTTCGCGGTCATTTGCTTTCCTCATGCTGATAACGCGACGCACCTCGTCGCGCGGGGTCCAGACCAATACAACCAAACGGTTATCCAAATTGCCCATGGTGATGAATCGGTCTTCTGTGTAATCTTTTCTCGAGTCTTGTGCGGTGAAGTGCACGCCAGAAAAAACTTCGTCCGAACGAGCAAAATCCAAGTCACGCTCATCTAATGTTTTCTCTCGCTTAGCTTGATCAAACTCAATTTTCATGATATTTAATGTACACCCAATAAATTAGATGTCAAGACCTTGGCTTGTCACACTTTCATGGCCTGAAGCACCTCTTGCCAATTCCCCACAAACCCATCGATGTGATGCCGCGCCACGATGCGCGCCATGTCATCGCGCACTTGTTGTTCGGGCAAGCTGAGCACCGTCATCACCGCTTCGGCCAAAGACACAGGCGCGTCACCACGGGCCAGCAGATAAGGCGCGTCCAAGTCGTACAGCTCGCGGAGGGCGGGGATGGGCAGCGACACGCAGGGCACACCACAGGCGAGCGACTCTAGCGCGGTCATGGGGCAGCCCTCGTAGCGGGAGGTCAGCAGCGTCATTTGCCACGGTTTGTAGAGGCTTTGGCCGCTGGGGTGTTTGCCCAAAAAATGCACGCGGCCTTGCACCATCAAGTCCATGCCCTCGTGAATCATTTGCCGATGCATGGGGCCTTCGCCCACGATGCCCAGTTGCGCTTCGGTGGGCAAATGGCGCATGGTGTCGAGCAACAAACGAGGGCGTTTTTCGGCAGACAAGCGGCCCACGTAGCCCAGCAGCAAGGGGGGAAGACTTCCGCCGCCGTGGCCCGCGTGCACATGAAGAGGCTGGCCTTCGGGCATTGGGGCAATGCCGTTGGGCACCACGTTGCAGCGTTGGCCTTGGCCCAGGGTGATGAAGCTGAGCAACGTGTCTTGCGTGGTGCGCGACACGCATACAAACTGGTTCACCTGTTTATAGATGAGTCGGAGCCATAGTTGTTTGAGCGCCGATGCGCCTGCTTCATGCAGCACGTCGATCAACGGGCCATGTACCCAGCTGACCAGCGGCGTGCCCGTGATGGCCTTGAGTGCAGCGCCGCAATAGGTGGGGCCAAAGTTGTGGCTGGCGACGATCACCTCATGTTGTTGGGCTGCGTGGACCAAAGCGGACCATGGCGTTTGTCGCCAAGCCAGCGCGGTGATGTGCCAGCCTTGCGCGATGAGTGCGTCTGCCAAGGTGCGCGTCATGGTGTGCACGCCGCCCCAGGTGGGCTCTTCGAGCAGCAGGATGCGGCGTGCGTTCATGTGTTTAGCGCGCGCCAAAACCAGTGCAAATGGTCTTCACCGTTTTAGCAGCGATCAGCAAATCAAGCGCAAGTGAGTAGTGCGCCACGTAATACAAGTCGTAGCTGAGCTTGATGCGTGTGGTGTCGGCGCTGTCGGCATAGCCTTGCTGCACTTGCGCCCAGCCCGTGAGGCCAGGTCGCACCAGGTGGCGGTAAGGGTAGCTCGGGATGGTGGCCGCAAAGTCGCGCACAAACGCGGTTTGCTCGGGGCGCGGGCCAATCAGGCTCATGTGGCCCAACAGCACGTTGAAGAGCTGTGGCAATTCGTCCAAACGGCTGCGGCGCAACACGCGGCCCACGCGCGTGATGCGCGGGTCGTCGGCTTGCGCAAAGTGCACGCCTGGCGCTTGCAAGCCGTGCACCATGCTGCGAAATTTCCACAGCGTGAACACTTGGCCATCGCGCCCCACGCGGGGTTGCGAATACAAGGCCGGGCCTTTGGAGTCAAAGCGCACGGCCAGCGCCACGCCCGCAGCGAGGGGCAACCACAGGGGCGACAGAGCGACGACGGTGGCCACATCCAGCAAACGTTTGGCACGGTCGTAGCTGGGGTCGTTGTCGATTTCCCACAACGAGTCAGCAGCGGTGGGCAGCATCTTGCGGCCACTGGTCAGCTCGGCCACCGATTCAACGCTGTACAAGCGCAGGTGTTGCATTTTGAGTTCACCCAACAAGCGGGTGCGCGCATCGGTGCTGCGCACATGGCGGTCCAGCACCACGCCGTCGCAAGCGGGCAGGGGGGTGTCGCTGTTGGGGTTCCACGCGATGAGCTGCACGGCTTGGGGGGCCAGCGTGTTGGGGCTGAGGCATGCGTCTAGCTGCGCGGGCACGTTGGCGTCGATGTGCACCAAGCGCAAGGCGCGTTGCTTGACGTGGCGGCGATAGCCCCACCACAGCCACAAGGTGGTGGCGGCATAGGCCCACACCACGGCGGCGCGTGAGTAGGGCTGTTGCAGCAACGCAAAGCCCAAAGGCGTGAACACAAAAGGCGCGGTGGTGGACACCCACAACACCCCGCTGCGCTCGGCCACGGGCAAGTGCGATGCCCGCATCAGCAAGTGCGTGGCCACTGCGTAGGGCAGCACACACCACCACAGCGTTTCGCCAAACTGGTAGGTCATGAGGCCCGCATCTTCCAACAGTTGTGCGGCCATGAGGCTGGGCACCATCATCCACACGCCCCACAAGGCCCAGTGTTGCAGCGCATCGCGCATGCGCATCGAGGCAGACCCCAGTTGTGCAATCGGACGCGAGGTGGGGGCATCGTGCGTGAGGCATGTTTGATACACCTCCAACACGCGGCTGGCCATTTGCGTTTGCGTGAACGAGGTGTTGAAGACAGTTTGTGCTGCACGCCCAAGGCGTTGGCGTAAATGCGGTTCGCGCACCAAACGCACAAGCTGTGCAGCCACCGCGTCAGCGGTGTTGGCCACCAACAGGCCTTCTTGGTTGGTGTGGATTTGTTCGCGAATGCCAGGCAGATCGCTGGCCAACACGCACAGACCCGCGCGCATGGCTTCGAGCACGGTGATGGGCATGCCTTCGTGGTCAGACAGCAGCACAAACACATCGTGCTGCGCCAACAACGCGCTAACGTGGTGCACGTCGCCCGCCCAGGTGATGTGGTGCAGGTTGAGGGCTTTGGCTTGCGCTTGGAGTTTCGCGGTCAACGGACCATTGCCAGCCAAAGTGACGGGCAGCTCGACACCTAAGGTGGTGCGCACCTGGGCCAAGGCTTCTAGAAGCAAGTCGTGGCGCTTCGGGCTTTTCATGCGAGCCACCATGATGAGGCGTGGCAGTGCAGAGGGGGTTTGCTCAGCCACCTCAGCCACCTCAGCGGCTGGCAAGGGTGCAATGCCGTTGGCAATGATGTGCACGCGAGCGGGGTCGATGGCCAAGTCGTAGGCCAGATCGCGCTCGTGCTTGGACACACAAATCATTTGCGTGGTCCAGCGCGCCAACAGTTGTTCGGCCATGGCCGAAGCTGTTCGGCGCATCCAAGGCACTTCGGGCTTAAAGCCAAAGCCATGCACGGTGTAGACCACGGGGCGGGCTGTGCTTTTACAAGCCAGCCTAGACGTCAAGCCCGCAATCGCGCTGTGCGCGTGAATGATGTCTGGCGGAAATGCCTCAATCAAGCCAATCAATTGCTGGACGGCGGGCCAGAGCTTGAACGGGTTGAGTGACTCCACCATGTGGGGCATGGGGCAGACGGTGATGCCAAGTGCGCCCAGGTCGCGACCCAAGGCGGATGCTTCAACAGGCCCGCCAATCACCACGGTGAACTTGACTTGTTTTTGTAGCGCTTGGCACAGCGCCAACACATGCGATTGGGCGCCACCTGTCTCGCCTTTGGTGATGACGATCATCACGTGCGGAATTTTGGTGGCAGGCGGCGCTGAGTCGTCGGTGTGGCGCTTGGCCCAGGGGCTGTTGCGGCGGCGTTGCGGCGCCACCAAGCCAGCGAGGTGCAATGTGGTTTCGACGTGAACCTCTGGTTCAACCACGGGTTGCAAGACCGGCTCGATCACGGGCTGGACGACGGGCTCGGCCATGGGCTCGATCACGGGCTCGATCACAGGCTCGACCACCTTGCGTTTGGCGCGAGGCTTTTTAACCGACTCCGCAGCCGGCAAGGTTGCGGGTTGTGGAGCCGGTGGGAAGTCGTCAAACAGGGACAGCGTGCCGTCGTCTTGGTTTTTCATAGGGGTGTGTCAAACCCTTGTGGGTTCATGGACTGCCAGCGCCATGCGTCTGCGCACATGCGGTCCAGGTCCAGCACGGTTTGCCAATTGAGCAGGGCCTTGGCTTGGCGAGGATCGGCCAAGCACTGGGCCACATCGCCAGGGCGGCGCGGCACCACTTGGTGGGGAATGGGCATGCCGTTGACGCGGGCAAAGCTATCTACCATTTCTTGCACGCTCACGCCCTGGCCGGTGCCGAGGTTGACGGTTAAGAGTTTGGGTTCATGCAAGGCGCGCAGCGCAGCCAAGTGGCCAGCAGCCAAGTCGCACACATGCAGGTAGTCGCGCACCCCGGTGCCGTCGGGTGTGTCGTAGTCGTTGCCAAAAATTTGCAGGTGCGTGCGCTGACCCAAGGCCACTTGCGTGATGTAGGGCATGAGGTTGTTGGGTATGCCATTGGGCGCTTCGCCCAGCAGGCCGCTTTCGTGCGCGCCTACGGGGTTGAAGTAGCGCAGGATGGCGATGCTCCAGCGCGGGTCAGCCGCGTGCAGCTCGCGCAGCGCGTCTTCGCACATGAGCTTGGTGCGGCCATAAGGGTTGGTGGCGGTCAATGCCGCGGTTTCGGGAATGGGCACGCTCACAGGGTCGCCATACACAGTGGCCGACGAGCTAAAGACGATGCGGCGCACATGGGCGCGGTCCATGGCTTGCAGCAGGCTAAGGGTGCCGCTGACGTTGTTGTCGAGGTAGCGCAGCGGCTGGGCCACCGATTCGCCCACCGCCTTGAGGCCCGCAAAGTGGATCACGCCTGCAAACGTGTAGCGCGCAAACAGGGCGTCTAAGGCGGCTGAATTGCGGATGTCAGCCTGTACAAACTCGAGCGGGCTGGCGCCAAGCTTGGCTAAGCGGTCCAACACCTTGGGGCTGGAGTTGCACAGATTATCCAAAATGACCACGGATTGACCAGCTTGTGCCAGCGCGACAACGGTGTGCGAGCCAATGAAGCCCGTGCCGCCAGTGATCAAAATGGGTGAAGTCATGGTGTAAAAAATTTGTAGGTTTTGGTGATTATCCCCCGCGAAAATGCGGTCAGCGGCCTAAAATAATTCCAGCTTGCCCGTGCGCACAGTTAGTGCACAAGCAAGTGATTTCTATCTTTTTACCTTTTTAGTACTTTCATGAAACGCACACATTCCTCCAACGCTTCAGCGCACGCTGGCGCTGAATCTTGCATAGCCCTCATTGATGCCCGTTTCTTAGCTTGGCTGCAAGGCCATACCGATGCTGCACAAGACCCTGTGCGCCCGCAGTTGCACGCCTTACTCAACAACGCCTTGACCCACAACGGCTTGGAGCTGAACCTGCGCCGCGTGTATTGGTACAGCGACGCCTTGGACGACCAAGCCATTGGCGGTCAAGTCTGTCGCGCCGTGTTGCCGCACAGCCAAGATGGGGGTTTGTCGATGTTGCGCACCTTGGGCGCTGACCTCAAGCGCTTGGCCGAGCGCGGCGCTTGTGACCACCTGTTGGTGGGCAGCGACGACGAGCGACTGATCAGCCTGATTGACGAAGCCCAGTTGCACGGCGTGTCAGTGCACCTGTTGGCCGACGAAGCTTCGCGCAACATGGCGCAACTCAACCGCGAAGACCCAGGCTGGGCCCGCTTGTTGTCGCAAGCGGACCAACGCGTGGTGTTGGGCGCGCAAGCCTCGCGCGAAGGAGGCTCACGCCACAGCACCTCGATGCATGCCGCGCCTCAGGCCGACCCCGAGCAGTTGCGCGAGCAACTCAACACCGTCATCCACACCTGGTGGGCCGATGAGCCCGAAGACCTGCGTGAAGAGTTGCGCGAAGAGCTGCAAAACACACGCGGCATTCCACAAGAGGTGGACCGTCAGTTGCTGTTGGGCGTGCGTCGCGTGTTGGAGCGCGCGCTGAGCTTCCAAGAGAAAAAACTGTTGCGCGAAATGGTGCGCGAGCTGGTGCTGGGCCCACAAGCGGCTCAAGCCACGGCGCCTGCGTCGGCGGTGGAACACGCCGAGTAAGTTGAACGCCCCTTAACCTCTACAAAGTTGCAAACCATGAGCGATTTTTCACCCGCCGACATCTTGGCCCAGGCGCTGCCCTACATCCGCAAGTTTCACGGCAAAACCCTCGTCATCAAATACGGCGGTAACGCCATGACCGACCCGGCCTTGCAAAAAGCCTTTGCCGAAGACGTGGTCTTGCTCAAGCTCGTGGGCATGAACCCTGTGGTCGTGCACGGTGGTGGTCCGCAAATTGAAGGCTTGTTGCAACGCTTGGGCAAAAAGGGTGAGTTCATCGAAGGCATGCGCGTGACCGACGCCGAAACCATGGAAGTGGTGGAGTGGGTGTTGGGCGGCGAGGTGCAACAAGACATCGTGGGCTTGATCAACCAAGCGGGCGGCAAAGCGGTGGGTCTGACGGGCCGAGACGGCGCCATGATTCGCGCCCAAAAACTGATGGTGCATGACAGCAAAGACCCCGAAAAAGAATACGACGTAGGCCAAGTGGGCGACATCGTCAGCATCGACCCCAGCGTGGTGAGGGCGTTGCAAGACGATGCCTTCATTCCCGTGGTCAGCCCGATTGGTTTTGGCGCGAACAACGAGAGCTACAACATCAATGCCGATGTGGTGGCCGCCAAACTCGCGACGGTGCTGGGCGCTGAAAAACTGTTGATGCTCACCAACATCCGCGGCGTGCTGGACAAGCAAGGCGAGCTGTTGGCGGAGCTGACACCGCGTCGCATTGACGAGTTGGTGGCCGACGGCACCATCAGCGGCGGCATGATTCCCAAAATCGCAGGCGCTTTGGATGCCGCCAAGAGCGGTGTAAATGCGGTGCACATCATTGATGGCCGCGTGCCACACGCCATGCTGCTGGAGGTGTTGACCGAACAGGCCTTCGGCACGATGATTCGCTCGTACTAACTTTTCTACAAAGCCATGTCCGACAACGCCTCGCCTGACGAAACCACGCACGATCGCGACGAGCCCAAGGTTCGACAACGCATGAAGCCAGGCCAGCGGCGTGAGCAAATTTTGCAAACGCTGGCGAGCATGCTGGAGCAGCCAGGCACCGAGCGCATCACCACCGCGCTGTTGGCGTCTAAGCTGGACGTGAGCGAGGCGGCGCTTTATCGCCACTTCGCCAGCAAGGCGCAGATGTTTGAAGGCTTGATTGATTTCATCGAGCACAGCCTGTTCAGCCTGATCAACCAAATTGCCGAGCGCGAAGGCGACGGCGCACAAAAAGCCGCTCGCATGGTCACCGTGCTGCTGCAGTTTGGCGAAAAAAACCCAGGCATGGCCCGCGTGATGGTGGGCGACGCTTTGGTGTTTGAAAACGAGCGCTTGCATCAACGCATGAACCAACTGTTTGAGCGGATTGAGTCGGCTTTGCGCCAAGTGCTGCGCGCCGCGGCTCAAGCGAATCAATCAGCCACGCCCACGGCTGACGCGCAAGTGCGAGCCGCGGTGTTGCTGGCCTTTGCCTTGGGGCAATTGCAGCGCTTTTCGCGTTCGGGTTTTAAGCGCTCGCCGCTCGACCATGTGGAAGCATCGCTTGCGCTCATGTGTCGCTGATGTGCTTGGTGCGACCGCGGCGTGACGACAAAATCTAGCCGCTTCTTCCAACCCCATTTTTTAAATTCCAAAGGCGACTTATGAAACTCGTGCGTTATGGCAATCCCGGCAAAGAAAAACCAGGCCTTATTGACGCGGCAGGCAAGCTGCGCGACTTGAGCAAAGTCATTGCAGATGTGACGCCCGATCAATTGAGCGACAAAGCCTTGGCCAAACTTGCCAAGCTCAACACGGACAAGCTGCCTTTGGTCAAAGGCAAGCCCCGCATGGGCTGCCCTGTGGCGAACGTGGGCAAGTTCTTGGCAATTGGCCTGAATTACGCCGACCACGCTGCCGAATCGGGAATGCCCATTCCCAAAGAACCCATCGTGTTCATGAAGGCCATCAGCTGCATCCAAGGCCCGAACGATGATGTGATGTTGCCCAAGGGCTCGGTCAAGTCAGATTGGGAGGTTGAGCTGGGCATCGTCATTGGCACCGAAGCGCGCCATGTGTCGCAAAAAGCCGCCTTCGACTACGTGGCGGGTTATTGCCTGATCAACGATGTGAGCGAACGTGAATACCAGCTCGAGCGTGGCGGCTCTTGGGACAAGGGCAAGGGCTGCGACACCTTTGGCCCCATCGGTCCTTGGTTGGTCACGCGTGACGAAGTGCCCAATCCACAAAAGCTGGACATGTGGCTCGACCTCAACGGCGTGCGCATGCAAAGCGGCAGCACCAAAACCATGATTTTTGGGGTCGCCAAAATCGTGAGTTACCTCAGCCAGTTCATGACTTTGAAGCCCGGTGACGTGATTTGCACGGGCACTCCGCCAGGCGTGGGCATGGGGGTAAAGAAAGACGGCAAGTCAGCGCCTGTGTTTTTGAAGCGTGGCGATGTGATGGCTTTGGGCATTGAAGGTCTGGGTGAGCAGCATCAAAAGGTGGTGGCTTTTAAGCTCTGATCCTTTTGCTTTCCCTTGAAAAAGCCACCTTGTTTGGGTGGCTTTTTTGTTTGTGTGCTTCGAGTGAGGCGCGTTGCGCACATGGGGTATGGCGGCTTCCTCATGCTGGCGTACCAGAAATCGTCAGCCGCCACACCCCATGCACGCAACGCTTTGGGGGTTCGTAGCAACAAACGTTTGCGCCCAACCAGACGAGCGAAGCAATGTCGGACGCAGACTTCGGGGAGGGGCTTAGGGCAGGTGACGATTTCTGGTACTCCAGCATGAGGAACCTGCCCTAAGTCCCTCTCCGAAGCGAGCTCAGAAAATCAGTGCAAAGACTTAAAGCGACACCACCTGCATCCCCGGCAACGAAGCCATAGGAAACTCTTCATGGTCAAACGCCTTGTCACCATCCTCGGACGCTTCGCCCGTTGACACCAAGGACTTGAAATCAAACTTCGTGTGATCCATCAAATGCGAAGGCACCACGTTTTGCAGCGCCGCAAACATGTTCTCGATACGCCCTGGGTGCTTCTTCTCCCACTCGCGCAGCATCTCGCCCACCACCTGACGTTGCAAGCCGTCTTGGCTGCCGCACAGCGTGCACGGGATGATGGGGAACTGACGCACTTTGGACCAACGCTCTAGGTCTTTTTCAGCCACGTAGGCCAGGGGGCGAATCACCATGTGGTCGCCACCGTCGCTCACCAACTTGGGCGGCATGGCTTTGAGTTTTCCGCCAAAGAACATGTTCAAGAAGAAGGTTTGCAAGATGTCATCGCGGTGGTGGCCCAGCGCAATTTTGTTGCAGCCCAACTCGCCTGCCACGCGGTACAAAATGCCGCGGCGCAGGCGCGAGCACAAGCTGCACATGGTTTTGCCTTCGGCAATTTTGTCTTTGACGATGGAGTAGGTGTCTTGCGTTTCGATGCGAAATTTCACGCCCACTTGCGCCAAATAGGTGGGCAGCACATCGGCAGGAAAGCCGGGTTGCTTTTGGTCGAGGTTGACGGCAATCAGCTCAAAGCTGATGGGTGCGCGTTGCTGCATCATCAGCAAAATATCGAGCATGGCGTAGCTGTCTTTGCCGCCCGACATGCAGACCATGATCTTGTCACCTTCTTCGATCATGTTGTAGTCCACGATGGCTTGGCCCACTTGGCGACACAGGCGTTTTTCGAGCTTGTGGTTTTCGTGCTCGATCTTGATTTGCTTCGTGTCTTTGTGGAGGTCTTTTTCAGCGGTTGTCATAGTCACCATTGTCCTGTTTCCATGCGAATGGCCACTTCGCAGTCATCAAAAATTTCGAGCTTGGCGATTTTCACCCGCACGCCCAACACCCCCGGCAGTTGCATCAGGCGGTGGGCGAGTTTGCCAATCAGGGTTTCGAGCAAGTTGACGTGCTCGGCGGTGCATTCGGTGATGATGATCTGGCGCACCTTGCGGTAGTCCAGCACATGGCAAATGTCATCGTCGTGGGGCATCAGGGGTTGTGTGCCCAGGTTCAATTCGGCATCGACTTGAATCGGTTGCGGCTCAAGTTTTTCGTGCTCCAAGATGCCCAGGTTGGCATCAAAGCGCAGGCCGGTGAGGTGAAGAATTTGGGTGCCCTTGCTGGCCATGTCAAAGCACTCCAGGTTTGGCGCGAAACACTTCTACGCCCACCGCGTCGCAGTCGGGGTAGACATCGGGTTTGCGGGTGGACACGCGCGCAGCCATCACGCCCGTGTGCTCGAGCAAGCGCGTGAGGATGTCGTCGCACAGCGTTTCTTGCAGGTTGATGTGGCCTTGTGCGATGCGCGCATGCACCACGGCACGCACAAAGTCGTAGTCCACCACTTCGTCGATGCGATCGTCTTTGGGGCTGGTGCCCGCGAACGACACATACAAGTCCACGTCGAGAATAAGGCGTTGCGCGGCTTGCAACTCAAAGTCGTGGATGCCGATGTGCGCTTGAACGGTGAAGCCGCGCAAAAACAAGCGGCGGTAGTTGAGCAAGAGTGATTCGTTCATGATTGAAATAGATCCTCGACCACAAACATCACATCACGTGCGAGTGGTAACAAATGTTGACCGTTGTCTACGCGCACGGTGGTGCCGGTGATGCTGGCGTTACCTGCCAAAAACACCACGCTGCTGGCGACATCGGCTGGGTTGATGGGGCGGCGCAGCAAGTTGGCTTGGGCGGCTCGGTCAAAGTTGTCTTGTGTTTGGGGCCCGCTCAGGTACAACAGACCGGGGGCCACGGCATTCACGCGCAAGGTGGGCGCGAGCGACTGCGCTTGCAGACTGACGGCGCGCTCTAGGGCAAGCTTGGAGAGCGTGTACGAAAAATAATCGGGGTTGAGGTTGAACACCTTTTGGTCCAACACATGGATGACGCTGGGCTTGGCATGAGGCGGCGCTTCAGCGCTCTGTGCATGCAGCGCCGCCATCCATTTGCCAAAGCGCATGGGCGCCATGAGGTTGACCTTGATCTGCGCCAAGGCTTGCGCCTCGTCGTAGTCAGCGCCCTCATCCGGCACAAACAACGAGGCGTTGTTCACCACACATTGCAGGGCCGTGCCACTGGTGGCCACGGTGGTGTCAAAGATGTGTTGGCAGCTGGCCTCGTCTTCTAGCTCGCCTTGCACCGCGATGGCCTGCACGCCAAGTGTGCGCAGCTCGGCGCACAGCGCGTGTGCTTGCGTTTCTGATCGGTTGTAGTGGCAAGCCACATTCCACCCGGCATGCGCAAAAGCGAGTCCAATTTCGCGACCCAAGCGAACGCTGCCGCCAGTGATGAGTGCCCAAGAGCGCATGGTGTGAGGTGCCTGTGGTGTGAGAACGATGGGGAGGGTGGTGACGCTCGAGTTACGATCGACACCCAATGAATATCCCCCAATTATCCAACGACCCGGACCAACAGGCTTTGCATACCCTGATTCAGCGCAGCATCGCCGATGCAGGCGGTTGGCTGGGCTTTGACCGTTTCATGGCGTTGGCGCTTTACGCCCCGGGCATGGGCTACTACGCCAACAGCTTGCGCAAGTTTGGCCTCAGCCCTGAGAGTGGCAGCGACTTTGCCACCGCTCCCGAAATGTCCCAGCACTTTGGGCGCACCCTGGCCCAGCAAGTGGCGGAGGCGCTCCACGTGACGGGCACTGACGAGGTGTGGGAGTTTGGTGCTGGCTCTGGTGCTTTGGCTTTGCAGCTGCTGGACAGTCTGGGTCAGATGGGTGTGAGCGTCAAGCGCTACACCATCGTCGATTTATCGGGCAGCTTGCGCGCGCGCCAACAAGCCACGCTTGTGGCCCACGCGCCCAAGGTGCATTGGGTCGATGCGCTGCCCGAACAACTCAGCGGCGTGGTGCTGGGCAACGAGGTGCTGGACGCCATGCCCGTGCAACTGTTGGTGCGCAAAGCTGGCGTGTGGCATGAGCGCGGTGTGGTGTGGCGTGCAGATGCGTTGCAATGGGAAGACCGTGTCAGCGATTTGCGCCCACCCATGGAGGTGCCAGGCGAGCATGACTACTTGACCGAAATTCACAACCAAGCCCAAGCATTCGTGGCCACCTTGGCGGACCGTTTCAAAGCGGGCGAGGCCGCCACGGGCAAAGGCGCCGCGGCGTTTTTGATCGACTACGGTTTTCCTGAAAGCGAATACTTTCACCCCCAGCGCAGCATGGGCACGCTGATGTGCCATCAGCGGCACAAGTCAGACGCCAACCCCTTGGTGGATGTGGGCCGCAAAGACATCACCGCTCACGTCAATTTCACTGGCGTGGCACTGGCAGCGCAAGACGCGGGCCTGCAGGTGTTGGGCTACACCACCCAAGCGCATTTCTTGATCAACTGCGGCTTGCTGCCTCCACTGGTAGACGCGCCACTGGCCGAAAAAAGCATGGCCCAAAAGCTCATCACCGAGCACGAAATGGGTGAGCTGTTCAAAGTCTTGGCCTTTGGCACGACCGAGTGGGAGCCCATGGGCTTTGCACAAGGTGACCGAAGTTACGCGTTGTAAGCGGCGGTATGGCGCGCTGGCTGATTGTTGTTTTTGTGGCGTTGTTGTTGATCAACGCGTTGACGCCTTGGTTGCAAAAGCTCGGCTTTGGGCGATTGCCTGGCGATATTCGGTTCAAGGTGTTTGGGCGGGAGATATTCATTCCGTTTGCGTCGACCATCATTCTCAGCTTGGTGTGTGCTGGGATTGCTCAGGTTTTGTAGTTTTTAGACTTCCCTTTTTTGTCAAGCGGTGTGGGGTGTGCCTGCTCTGCTCCGCCGTCGCTTCGCGCCTAATGTCGCTGCCGCAGGCACACCCCACACCGCTTGACGCGGTAGAGGAGAGTTTTTTAAGTATTGAGCGCGTGAGCTATCTGACTTTTCGTAGCCAAACTGCTGGCGTGAGATGCAAAGCAACGCAAGCCCAAAGCAGCGAAGCGGCAAGGGCGGTGACCGCGGCAGCGACATTAGGCGCGAAGCGACGGCGGAGCAGAGCGGTTACCGCCCTTGCCGCTTCGCTGCGCCCAACTTAAAGAGAAGAAAGAGCCGAAGAAATAGCCGCCAACCGCATCGCATCCATACGCGCCCCAATAGCAGCCCCTTGCAGACCTTCTTGCAACGCTTGCGCACTCACAGCCGCACTGTCCACCGACTGAGCTGCCTTGAGTAACGCAGCCAATCGAGGCTGTTGCGGATAAACCTCGTCCGCTTTGCCCAATCGCCCACGCGCATCACACGCACAGGCTTGCAACGCCAACAAAAACCGCTCGGGCCGTCGCAGCGCATCGCAGCGAACCAATAAGCGCAACACCGCCTCTGCACCAAAACCCAAGCTCTGATGGATGTTGCCGTGCTCACGCGCCACCAACTCGGCCAGTTCTTTGCACTCCACCGGCACGCGCCAACGGGTGCACACAGCGCGGGTGAGTTGTTCGCTGCGCTGTTCATGGCCGATGTGGCGGGGCAGCACATCGGCAGGGGTGGTGCCTTTGCCCAGGTCGTGGCATAGGCAAGCAAAGCGCACTTCGAGGGGTGCGTTTGTTTGGGCTGACACATCGAGCACCATTTCGAGGTGAATGCCAGTGTCTATTTCGGGGTGGTAGTCGGCGCGTTGCGGCACGCCGTAGAGGCGGTCGACTTCGGGCAGCAGGCGTTGCAAGGCTCCGCATGCGCGCAACACTTGCAGCATGCGTGAGGGCTTGGCGCTCATCAAGCCGCGCGACAACTCTTGCCACACACGCTCGCTCACCAATGCATCGACCTCGCCCTCACTCACCATCTCGCGCATGAGCGTCATCGTCTCGGGTGCAACGGTGAAATCGGGAAAGCGTGCCGCAAATCGGGCCAAGCGCAGGATGCGCACGGGGTCTTCCCGAAAGGCCTCGGTCACGTGGCGCAGCACTTTGGCGGCAATGTCGCGCTCGCCACCAAAAGGGTCGGTGCGCTGGCCGAACGCGTCTTGGGCAATGGCGTTGATGGTCAGGTCGCGTCGGGCCAGGTCTTCTTCCAGCGTCACATCCGGTGCCGCATGCACCGCAAAGCCGTGGTAGCCGGGTGCCGTTTTTCGCTCGGTGCGGGCCAGCGCGTATTCCTCGTGCGTGTCGGGGTGCAAGAACACTGGAAAGTCGCGACCTACGGGCTGATAGCCCTGCGCCACCAAGGCTTCGGGCGTGCCGCCCACCACCACCCAGTCGCGGTCAGATCCTGCGAGGCCCATCAGGGCATCGCGGACTGCGCCGCCGACCAGGTATGTTTTCATAGACCACAGTGTAAAACGTGGCAGTACTGCTTGATTTATTGCGGGGCTAAGCGATAAGGCTCTTGAGACTGAATAAAGTCTTTTTCTGCCAAAGCTTCACTCATCCATTGCGCTACGCTGGGTAGAGCCAACACACGGGCAACATAAGCCTGCACATCGGATGGCAAGGGCAGTGCATAGCTGAAAAGGCGCATGCACACTGGCGCAAAGAACGCATCAGCAATACTGAACTTGCCAAACAGCATGGGACCGCTGCTTTGGTTTAACTCACCTTGCCACATCTGAACCACGCGCTCCAAATCTGTACGTAGCCCTGCCTGCTCACGCAGTAAACGTGCGCCAACCTCAGGCAGTTCGGCTTCGATGTTCATGGGGCAGTGCGAGCGCAGTTGACCTAAGCCCGAATGCATTTCGGCGCACAGGCTACGCGCACGTGATCTCGCAACTTTATCTGCGGGCCAAAGCTGAAGTTCGGGGTAGGTTTCCGCGAGGTATTCACAAATGGCTAGCGTGTCCCAGATTGCGTGGTTTGCGCTCAATGACGTATCAATCAGCACAGGAACTTTGCCCGCTGGGTTAACGGCCAGCACTGTTTGTTTGAAGTCAGAGTCTGCGTCAAAGTTATCAAGGCGAATGCGCTGCTCTGTGAACGCAATTCTCATTTGCGTCATGAGCACCCAAGGGCGCATAGACCATGAGGAATAGTTTTTGTTGCCGATGATTAAGGTGAGTGCCATGTGCAAGTCCTTAGAAGTGGATAAGCATCATCCCGCATCAATTTAGATTTTCCTTATGGCCAATTTACAAAATATCAAATAGCACCTCAATGCCCCGGCACAAACAAACGTTTGATGGACTTGGATTCGGCAATGCCCAACGCAGGCAAGCCAAGCGCATCTGGGCTGGCGATGTTGTTGACCTTCATCGAGTCCAAGTTGTCGCGGCTCATCAGTGTGGGGCCAGGTGCAAACTCCATCAACAGGGCTTGCAGCCATCCGATGGCGTAGGGCAGAGGGATGACGGCGCGTTCTTTGCCCACCCAATGCCCAGCGAGTTGCACCAGTTCAGCCAAGGTCATGATGTCGGGGCCGCACAGCTCAAACAGATGGCCTTCGGTGCTGGGTGTGTTGACGCAATGCACGATGGCCTGCGCCACATCGTGTACCCACACCGGCTGAAAGCGGGTGTGCGCGCCCGCGAGCGGCATGATGGGGAACACCTTTTGCAGCTTGGCAAACAGGTTGATGAACTGGTCGTCTTTGCCAAAGATCACGCTCGGGCGCAGCAGGGTCAAAGCCAGCGGCGCTTTGGCTGCGGCCGCTAGCAAGGCCAACTCACCCCGCGCTTTGCTGCGCTGGTACATCGAGGGCCCGTGCACATCAGCCCCTAGCGCACTGATGTGAATCAGTCGAGTCACGTGTTCTGCTTGGCAGGCGCGCGCCAAGTTGGCAGGCAAGGTGACATGGGCTTGGTTGAACTCTTCTTCTGTGCCGTGCAGGATGGCGATGAGGTTGATCACCACATCATGGCCATGCACCAAGGCTTGCAGTTGTTGGGCGTCGTGCACATCGGTTTGCACCACGCTGACGCCTGGCATCATTTGGATGTGGCGCGCAGGCAAGCGGCGGGTGGGGACGGTGACTTGGTGGTGTTGCAGGCTGAGGCGTGAACACACATGGCGGCCGACAAAGCCGCTGCCACCGAGGACCAGAATTTTTTGAGGCGTAAAAGTTTGCATAAATCACACTGTAGCGCCAAGCCACTAGACTGTGGTGACGCAGGATAATCACACCATGAACCAACTCGACGCCCTCAAGCAATTCACCGTCGTTGTGGCCGATACGGGCGACTTCAAGCAGCTCGCTCAGTTCCAGCCGCAAGACGCGACCACCAACCCTTCTTTGATTTTGAAGGCGGTGCAAAAGCCCGAATACCTGCCTTTGCTCAAAGACACTGTCTCGGCACACGGCAACGCGCCCATGGAGGCGCAGATTGACCGTCTGTTGGTGCGATTTGGCTGCGAAATTTTGGCCACCATCCCTGGCCGCGTGTCCACCGAGGTGGATGCGCGTTTGAGTTTTGACACTGGCGCCACGGTGGCGCGTGCCAAACGCATCATGGCGCTCTACGAGGCACAAGGCGTCAAGCGCGAACGCGTGCTCATTAAAATCGCCTCGACGTGGGAAGGTATTCAAGCCGCTGCCGCGCTCGAGCGCGAGGGCATTCGCACCAACCTGACTTTGTTGTTCTCCTTCGCCCAAGCGGTGGCGTGTGGCGATGCCAAGGTGCAACTCATCTCCCCGTTCGTTGGACGCATTTACGACTGGTACAAAAAGTCGGCTGGCGGAGTGCCAGGAGCCACCGCAAGCGGTGGGTGGGTCGAAGCCGACAATGCGGGCGCCAACGACCCCGGCGTGACGTCTGTCCGTGCCATCTACAACCACTACAAACGCCACGGCATCCAGACCGAGGTGATGGGCGCGAGCTTTAGAAACGTGGGCCAAATCACCGCCTTAGCAGGCTGCGATTTGCTGACCATCGCGCCTGAGTTGTTGGCGCAATTGGGCGCCTCCACTGAGCCATTGACGCAAGCCTTGAGCGCGCCTGCCGCCATGCAACTGGACTTGCCAGCGGTGCATCACACCGAGGTGTCGTTCCGTTATGCGATGAATGAGGATGCGATGGCGACAGAGAAGTTGGCCGAAGGCATTCGCGCTTTTTGCGCGGATGCGGTGAAGTTGGAAGCCCTGATGCATTAAGTACCTGAGCACAGACGACAAAAAGCCCCGCACTGCGGGGCTTTTTTATTGGGTTTGTCAGTCTGCCAAAAAGCATCCCGACGCAGCATGAGAGTAAAGGGCAAGGCGCAGACGCGCTGACAGTGGCATGGCCACGGCAAGCGGCTGCAACGCCGCCCTGTGCTCTCAGGCAAGGAGCATATTTACATGCCCATGCCGCCCATGCCGCCCATACCACCCATGCCACCCATATCAGGCATGCCGCCAGCGCCAGACTCGTCTTTTGGCGCTTCAGAGATCATGCACTCAGTGGTCAACATCAGAGAAGCCACCGACGCTGCGTTTTGCAGGGCAGTGCGTGTCACTTTGGTGGGGTCCAAGATACCCATTTCGATCATGTCGCCGTAGGTGTCGTTGGCTGCATTGAAGCCGTAGTTGCCTTTGCCGGCCAACACTGCATTCACCACCACCGATGGCTCGCCACCGGCGTTGTAAACGATCTCGCGCAAAGGCGCTTCGATGGCTTTCAACACCAGCTTGATGCCAGCTTCTTGGTCAGCGTTGTCGCCTTTGATGACGCCAGCCGCTTGGCGTGCGCGCAGCAAAGCCACACCACCGCCAGCCACGATGCCTTCTTCCACGGCAGCGCGGGTGGCGTGCAGGGCGTCTTCGACGCGGGCTTTCTTTTCTTTCATCTCGACTTCGGTGGCAGCGCCGACCTTGATCACGGCCACACCGCCAGCCAACTTGGCCACGCGCTCTTGCAGCTTTTCGCGGTCGTAGTCAGACGTGGCTTCTTCGATTTGCACGCGCACTTGTTTGACGCGGGCTTCGATGTCAGCCGCTGCACCAGCGCCGTCGATGATGATGGTGTTTTCTTTGCCCACTTCGATGCGCTTGGCTTGACCGAGGTCAGCCAAAGTCACTTTCTCGAGGGTCAGGCCCACTTCTTCAGCGATCACTTTGCCGCCGGTCAAGATGGCGATGTCTTCCAACATGGCTTTGCGACGGTCACCAAAGCCTGGAGCCTTCACAGCCACAACTTTCAAGATGCCACGGATGGTGTTGACCACCAAAGTTGCCAAGGCTTCGCCTTCGACTTCTTCGGCAATGATCAACAAAGGACGGCCCGCTTTGGCAACGGCTTCCAAGGTAGGCAGCAGATCGCGGATGTTGCTGATCTTTTTGTCAAACAACAACACGAAGGGGTTGTCCAACAAAGCGGCTTGCTTTTCTGGGCTGTTGATGAAGTAAGGTGACAGGTAGCCGCGGTCGAATTGCATGCCTTCCACGATGTCGAGTTCGTTGTCCAACGACTTGCCGTCTTCCACGGTGATCACGCCTTCTTTGCCCACTTTGTCCATGGCTTTGGCAATGATTTCGCCGATGCTGTGGTCGCTGTTGGCAGAGATGGAGCCGACTTGGGCGATCTCTTTGGTGGTGGTGGTGGCCTTGGTGGCTTTCTTCAGCTCTTCGATCAAAGCGTGCACGGCTTTGTCGATGCCGCGCTTGAGGTCCATTGGGTTCATGCCGGCGGCCACGTATTTCATGCCTTCGTGCACGATGGCTTGGGCCAACACGGTGGCGGTGGTGGTGCCGTCGCCTGCGTTGTCAGACGTCTTGGAAGCGACTTCCTTGACCATCTGTGCGCCCATGTTTTGCAACTTGTCTTTGAGTTCGATTTCCTTGGCCACGGACACACCGTCCTTGGTCACGGTGGGGGCGCCGAACGAGCGCTCCAACACCACATTACGGCCCTTAGGGCCCAAAGTCACTTTGACCGCGTTGGCCAAAATGTTCACGCCTTCAACCATGCGTGCGCGGGCTTCGCCGCCGAAAATTACGTCTTTTGCTGCCATTTTGATATTTCCTTAAATTTCTGAGTTCGTGAACTTATTCGACGACGGCGAAGAGGTCTTCTTCTTTCATGACGAGCAACTCGTCACCCGCCACTTTGACGGTTTGACCGCTGTACTTGCCGAACAACACGCGGTCGCCGACTTTCACTGACAAGGCTTTGATCTCGCCTTTGTCGTTGGCTTTGCCTGGGCCGACGGCCAAGACTTCGCCTTGATCAGGCTTTTCGGCGGCTGAGTCAGGGATGACGATGCCAGAGGCGGTTTTGGTTTCGCTGTCGATACGTTTCACGATCACGCGGTCGCCGAGAGGACGAAGTTTCATTGCATCTCCAAATAAGAGCTAGGGGTTTGAAAAGAATGCGAACACCCAGGTGTTCACAAGAAAAGCCACTGGCGGTTGGTTGTTAGCACTCGCCGCCATTGAGTGCTAATTTTAGGGTATCTCTCGCCATTTCAAGTCCCTCAGGCATGAAAAAAGCACCGACGGGGCGGTGCTTTTGAATCGGCTGGCGCGAAGCGCCACGTTTGCGCTGGTTTATTGGCTGCGGTCTTGTGCGCTGCGAATGTCTGCCATGACACGGTAATCGGTCATGGCGCTCTCCCACATGCGGGCTTCGCGGTCGGCTTTGAGCCAGGCCACACATTGACGGGTGCAGTATTTGGCAAACACCACCAACATGGCCAATACAGCAGCCCACAGCACCACCCAAGCGCCCAGCTCCTGACCATGTGGGGACGCGTCGGCGATGTCATACAAGGCAGCCAAAAAGCTGAGCGCCCCAAACATGCCCAACAAGACAGCGAACGTGCTTTCTTGCTGCAGGCGTTGCAAAAGGTTGTTGAGTGTGACAAATGCACGCTCAAAGCGGGCAACGCCACGGTGTTCAGTGGGATGGCTGATGTTGACGAAGGTGGTCATGGGATTCCTTAAGTGGTCGTTGTCAGACTAAATGAAGATTGAAGTATAGGGATTACCCTAATCCTCATGGCTTCCTAGGGTTATCACTTAGTCGTGAGCTCACACACCATTCAAGGCAAGTCTAAATTTTCAGCGGGTGCGGTTGCATCGCGTGGGCCTACCAAGCCCAGTCTGGCCTTGAGAGACTGGGGTTGTCCAGTGATCAAAGCAGCGTAGTTGGTGGTGTTGGACAACACTTTTTTCACATAGTCGCGGGTTTCATTGAAGGGCACGTTCTCAGCCCAAATCGCGCCTTCGAGCACGGGGCCTGTGCCGTTGCTGGGCGCACGCCAGCGGCGTGAGCGGCTGGGCCCTGCGTTGTAAGCGCCTGCGGCCAAGGGCATGGAGCCCTCGAAGCTGTCGAGCACCAGTTTCAAATAGCCGGTGCCGATGGCGATGTTGGTGTCGCGGTCGTTGATTTGATCGGCTGTGAACTGGGTCAAACCAATTTTCTTGGCCGTCCATTTGGCGGTGGCAGGCATGACTTGCATCAACCCAGACGCGCCCACATGTGAACGCGCGTCAGTGATGAAGCGACTTTCTTGTCGAATCAAACCGTACACATAAGCAGGGTCGAGGTTGATTTGTCGAGAGCGGGCCAGCACCGCGTCTTTGTGCGGCATGGGAAAGCGCTGTTCAAAGTCGATGCTCAAGCGGGTGCGCTCGCTGGTGTTGATGCAGCGGTCCCACACTTGGTTGTCGCAGGCGTGTTGAGCGGCAGCGAGCAGTTCGCGGTCGTTCATCATGCCGGCTTTGCCTTGGGCATCCACCAGATTGGTGGCGTAGTTCCATTCGCGCACGCCTTCAGCACGCAGCCCCATGCCAATGGCATAGAGCGCGCGTTGCAGCGATGGGTTGCGGCGGGCCGCATCCATTTCTTCAGCGCTAGGGGCAGGGGGGCGCGCGGGCACGGTGATTTTTCGGCCGAGCTCTTCAAGGGCCAGTTGCTCGTAGAAGCCGCGCACGCCCGCGATGCTCTCGAGCATGGCGGTGGTATCTTGTTGCACTTGCGGGGCTATTTTTTTGCGGGCCAACATGGCCCGTGCATGCCAGTAGACCCACGTGGGGTCTTTGCGCGCTTCGGGGCTCATAGCGGCGATGGCGTTTTCAACGACCAGCCACTTGGGGGTGTTGCCCGCACGCAATGCAGCACGTACTTTCCAACCCAGCATGTCGTCGTTCAAATCCCTGTCGTGCGCGACGCGGGAAAAGTGCGCGAGCGCATCGTCATCCAAACGCATGGCGGCTTGCCGACCAATCACGCCCCACACCCAATGGCGCTCTTCGGTGGTGAGGTAGGGCTGCCACTTGTTGCGCATCAGCTTGTCGGCTTTGTCAGCGTCGGCGGTGGCCACTTTGATGAGGGCCATGACCAGCAACTCTTGGCGTACCTTTTGGGGCGCAGCGATGTGTTTGGCCAAAAACTTGTCGGCGTTGTTGAAGGCGTCGGTTACCAGTTGGGCCGAGTCAGGCGCAACGATTTGTACCGCGTTGCGGGCGCTGCGAGGACGGTTGTGCTCCACCATCAAACGGGCTTTGCGCCAAATGTCTAAGCTGGTGAATTGTTTGGTGAAGTAGAGGCGGTCAGCAGCCAAGGTGCAGCCGTCGTCTGCTTCTTTCATGCCCATCCAGTTTTTGCGTACTTCATCGGCAATGCCAGGGTTGGCTTGGGCGCCTTTTTCTAACAGCTCCACGGTCAAGATGTAGCAGCGCAATTCACGGTCGTCGCGCATGCGGTAATGCGCGTGTTCGTCGCTGAGGGTGGTCCAATCACGGCGCTGGCCCAGCAGCAGCAGCCAATCGTTGCGCAAGCGGTCTTCTTGGTAGGTGGCCGGGTAGCGGCCAAAGAAGGAGCGAATTTCTTGATGTGAGGCTTCGTCTAAACGGGCTTTGAGTTCCCAATAAGCAGCCCAAGGCTCCAACGGGTGGCCTTTGGCTTGAGGCAGCAGGGCCGAGAGGCGCTTGCGGTCTCCCCGCTTGAAGGCCTGCGCCATGTCGGTGATGACGGCGTCGGCTTGGGCGGTGCTGGACGCAGGCGCAGCCAAGCTGGGTTGAACAGCAGCCAACGTCAATAAGACGCAGGCAAACAATGACACAATGGCTCGAACTTTCATGCACGGATTATCTGTGGACAAAAAGACATTGCGACAACGGCTCATTGAAGAGCGTTTGAATTTGCCCGATCGGCTGGAGCGGGCAGATCTTTTGCAGCGCGTCATGCGCATTTGGTTGTTCAGCCGTCCTGACACGGTGATTGGTGCCTACTGGCCCATCAAAGGCGAATTTGATCCATTGCCCGCACTGCACCGCTGGAAGGAAGACGGCGAGTTGCTGGACCAGCCTCAACGCAGACGCATTGGTTTGCCAGTGATTGACAAGGCCCACAAAACACTCAGCTTTCACGCGTGGTATCCCGGCTGCCCGATGGAAGAGGACGCCTACGGCATTCCCAAACCCAAAGACACCGAAGTGATCGTGCCCACCTTGCTGTTTGTGCCGTGCGTGGGGTATGGGCCTGGTGGTTTTCGCCTAGGTTATGGCGGAGGCTTTTATGACCGGACCTTGGCCACTTTGCAACCCAAGCCGTTCACAACGGGTCTGGGCTTTACCCATGGCTTTTTGCCAGACTTGATGCCCGAGCCGCACGACATGCCACTCGATGCATTGCTCAACGACAACGGCGTGGTTTGGCCAATGGGCTGAGCCCTTATTTTGGTGCAGCCAAGGCTTTGAAATCGTTTTCGTAGCTGCGCAGGGCTTCCGCCAAGCGCTGACGCTGAGCAGGCGTGGTGCTGTTGTGAAACTTAGCAAAGCCTTCGCAGTTTTGGTCCCACAGTTCGCGGTTGTAAGTGCGGTAACGCTCGTTGGGTGAGTTCAAGGTGCGCTCGGTCAGGCCGCGCAGCATGTTTTGCGCTTGCGGGGTGGGGCTGCCTTCTTGGGCCATGCGTTGAAAGGTTTGCATGCTGTCAGCTTGGCGGCGTTCGCGCTCTGCAAAGCTCAGGGCGGGGTCAAATTTGGATTTGCTCAGCCACAGGTTCAGCGCCTCGCGCTGGGGCTTGTCGAGGCGGCCATAAAAATCTTCTAGGCGGTTGGCCGCTTGTTTGTTGCGGTATTGCAGGCGGTCTTCGGCGCTGGGGTCTAGCCAGTCTTCTTTCCATGTTTTGTTGGTCTTGTCAAAGCGCTGGCGGATGCTGCGCAGTTGCTCAGGCTTGAGCTGAGTGGCCAGCTTGATGTTGGCGGGTTCGGCATAGCGCAGCAAGGTGACAAAGCTGGTTCTCATCTCCTCGGTCACGCTGCAGACTTGTGCAGCCGTGATGTCTTGGGCCAACAGTGTTTGCATGCGTTTGAGCAAGGCTGCGTACTCGGGCAGTTGCTGTTGGCGGTGCCAGCGCAGCAAATCAGCCAGCGCTTCACGGGTGAATTGCTTTTGGTTGTCCTGCAAATCGGCATAGCTGTCGAGCCACCAATACATCACGTCGTCGCTGTTGTTGTAAGCCACTTTGACGGTGCTGCATGCACTCAAGCCCACCAGCGCCGCCAGCGCAAAGCAGGCAGAGGCATGGCGGATAATTCTGCGCAAGATAAGGATGAATGACATGAAAGCTTTGGATGTGGTGATCATGGCTGCCGGCAAAGGCACCCGCATGAAGAGCAGTATCCCAAAAGTGCTGCACCGGCTGGCGGGTAAGGCTTTGGTGCAGCATGTCATCGACACGGCCCGCAGCTTGAAGGCGCGCCAGACCATTGTGATCACGGGCCACGGCGCAGAACAAGTCGAGCCTGCACTGGCTGCTGCCAATGCGGCCGACCATTTGCAATTTGCGCGTCAAATGCCCCAACTCGGCACAGGCCACGCGGTGCAACAAGCGGTGCCCTTGTTGGCCGATGACGGCGTGGTGGTGGTGCTGTCGGGTGATGTGCCTTTGACGCAAGCGGACACGCTGCAAGCCTTGGTCGATCTGTGCGACGGCAAACAACTGGCATTGCTAACGATTGCTTTTGACGACCCCACCGGCTACGGTCGCATCGTGCGCAGCCCCAGCGGCCAAGTGCACGCCATCGTCGAACACAAAGATGCCAACACAGAGCAGCTCGCCATCCAAGAGGTGTACAGCGGCATCATGGCCGTGCCTGCCAAACTGCTCAAGCCCTGGCTGGCTCGGCTGGACAACCACAACGCGCAGCAAGAGTTTTATTTAACCGACGTGGTGAAGTTTGCCCAAGCCGACGGCGTGCCTGTGGTGGCCCACACCATCAGCGATGCCACCCAAGTGGCAGGCGTGAACAGTCCCACCCAGTTGGCCGAACTCGAATGCGCTTATCAGCATCGCCAAGCGCAGGCCTTCATGGCCGAGGGCGTGCGCATCATCGATCCCGCGCGCTTTGATGTGCGCGGCCATTTGAGCTGCGCGCAGGATGTGGAGATTGATGTGAATTGCATCTTTCAAGGCTGCGTGAGCTTGGGCCAAGGCGTGAAGATTGGCGCGAATTGCGTGATCGCCAACTGCACCATCGAGGCGGGTGCGGTGATTCACCCCTTCACCCACATCGACGGCGAACTGTTGGGCGTCACCGTGGGCGCGGATGCGCGCATTGGCCCCTTCGCCCGCTTGCGCCCCGGCGCGCAACTGGCGGCCGAGGTGCACATTGGCAACTTTGTGGAAGTCAAAAACGCCACCCTGGCCAAGGGCGCCAAAGCCAACCACCTGGCCTACTTGGGTGACGCCACGGTGGGCGAGCGCGTCAACTTTGGCGCAGGCAGCATCACCGCCAACTATGACGGTGCCAACAAACACCGCACGGTGATCGAGGCCGATGTGCATGTGGGCAGCAACTGCGTGTTGGTGGCGCCTGTCACTATCGGCGCGGGCGGCACGGTGGGCGGTGGCTCGACGATTACCAAAAGCACCGAGGCTGGCGCTCTCAGCGTGGCGCGGGGCAAACAGGTGAGTGTGGCCAATTACACGCGGCCTGAGAAAAAACCTCAATCACCCTAGGACCCTCAATAAAGTAAAGGCAATAAAAAAAACGCCAAGTCTGCAAAGACTTGGCGTTTTAATTGCGTGCAACGAATTACTGTTCTTTATAAGATTTTGTACTGAATGTGGTGGGTTTTGACAAAGGCGTGTTCTTCTTGACGAACTGGAGGAATGAGTCCGCGTAATCCAAGAAGGTGTTTTCCTTCAGGTTTTTGTCGATGCCTTTGAGCGTCAAATAGTTGTCGCCGCCGCCCGCTGTGAAGTCGTTGGTAATGACTTTGTAGGTTTTGCTCGTGTCAAAGCTGACCCACTGGCCATTGCTTTGGACTTCAAGGTTGGTGGCGCGTGAGCCTTTGGCCTTGGTGATGTCCACATCAAAACGCAAACCAGCCGTGTAGGGGTAGGCACCGGATCCCGTCCCGCCGTTGTTGCCCAGCATGGAATCAATGCCATCTTCCACCGTGTCTTTGACTTGCTGTCCTGTCATGTTGATGCGCACCAACACGTTTTTGAATGGCAAAAGTGTGTAGACCCTACCAACCGTGATGTCTCCAGCAGCAATGTCAACACGGACACCACCACCGTTTTGCAATGCAATGTCCGCCCCGCCAAAAGTCTGGCCCTGCGCCAAATAGGCTTGTGCGACGAGTTGTTGTATGTCGCCACCTCGGGCAATGACATCAGCATTCTGGTTGCAGACGTTGCCTAAGAGCGAGCGCGTGGTGTCGCTTTTGGGTCCAACGCCTGGGACGCGTCGCAGGCAGAGGTTTTGTGAAGACTCGCCAACCTTGACCGAACCCAGCGCGACTTTGGCATCGCTGAAAGGCTTCAATGCCGTCACTGTTTCGGCAAGTGGCGTGGTGATCCTAAATATGCCGGAATCATTCAAAGCTTTCTTGTATGCAGCGGCATCTGCCGCTGAGGGGGTGGCGGTCGCGGTAGTAGAGGTGTTGCCATCTTTGAAGGTATCGCCGACAAGCACCATAGGCGCACCATTACAAGCGCTGACATGTCCTCGGTTGTCAAAATCTACCGTGAGCTTTCCAACGACGTGGCTGTATTGCCAAGCCTGAACCACACAAACTGGCCGCCCATCGAGATCGGTGAGCTTGGTGGGGTATGTTCCTTCGGGTGTGAGGCCAAATGGCTTCAAGCTGTCAGGTCCCAGCAGGCTGTGGGAGTCACCGCCGACAACCACGTCCACTCCTCTGAGTTTAGGGGCCAGTTTGGTGATGTCAAACTCATAGCCAACATGGCTCATCACAATGATCTTGTTGATGCCTTGGAGGGTGAGTTCGTCAATGGCGTTTTGCGTGCTTTTCACCTCATCGGCGAAGAGCGTAGTTTCGTCAGGGCGAGAAGCATTTTTGGTTTTATTTGAAATCGTGACCCCCACAACGCCAATTTTTTGCCCTCCTCGTGTCACTGTTGTGTAAGGCAGAAATTTGCCAGCAATGGGGGACGTGCTGCTGGTGCTGACGTTGGAGGACAGCAAAGGTGTTTTGCACTTGCTAGGGTCCTTATTCAAAAAGCCCATGAACTTGGAAAGTCCGGCATCACCAGAGTCAAACTCATGGTTGCCCAAAGTCATGGCGTCAAAGCAAACGGTGTTCATGACAGCAGCATCGGCCTCACCCTCACTTTGAGTGAAGTACAAGTCGCCTGTCAACGCATCGCCTGCATGCAATTTGATGACGTTGGTGCTCTTTGCAGCCTCTTCGCTGATGGCCGCCGCCACTCGCGCAAATCCACCGATGGGCAAGGCCACAAATTTGGCGGCCCCTGCTGCATTGGACATTTGAAGTGTGATCGGTTCCTCATCCAACCGTGAGTGATGATCATTGATATGCAGCAAGGTCAAGATGATTGGGGGTGTTGTGTATTCATCCCCTCCACAACTCGTCAACACCATCGATAGCAGGCTGATGCTGAACAGAGATTTAATGAAGTTAGTTCTTTTGTGGGTGAATAGTTGTCTCATAGTGATCGAAGATATTTGAAGGTGAAGGGTGAAATTTAATTTTGAAATATGACAAATAGATTAAATTTTTCCACGCGATGTGAAAATTTGATTTCACTTTCTGCGACGCAAGCAGGTGAGCATGGCCAATGACATGGGGTCGAAAAAGCGCCATCTGAGTCAGTCCACTCGGTTCAGCGCCACCCCAAGCTTCTTTCACCAAAGTGAAATATCCAAAACCTATAGTAATACTTTGTAATTACTAAAAGGATGGATGGATATGTTGCGTCGAGTCAATCAAACGGGCTTTCAAACGCTGGTGGGCGCAGGCCTGGTCGCTTTGTTGGTGGTCGCTTGTGGGGGGAGTGAGTTTGCGACGGTGGTCTCCGGTGTCGCCGCTCACGGCGAGCCGATGTCCAATGCCACCGTGTCGGTGAAGTGCGCTGATGCCCAGACCTACACCACCACCACGGACGCGACAGGCGCCTACAGCGTTGGATTGAACAGCAGCTTGCCCTGTGTGGTGCAAGTCCAAAGTGCCACGATGGCTTTGCATTCGATCGCCTCGGGCACAGGTCAATCAGTCACCGCCAACGTGACGCCATTGACAGAGGCTTTGGTCAATCAGATCAGCACGGATCCTCTCGCTTATTTTGCGGGCTTTGAACCAACAGCCGCCGCCAAACTGACGTCGACCTTGGTGGCCGATGCGCAAAAAGCTGTGTTTGACAATCTCAGCGCGAACGGGGTTTCCATTCCAACGGATCTGAACAACCTCATCGCCAATCCGCTGGTGGCGACCTCAGCCAACGCCACAGGCAATGCGCATGCCCAATTGTTGGACAGCCTTCAAGCGCAGAGCTTTGCTGTGAAGATCATTGCCATGAACGATTTTCACGGCAACATCCAAGCGCCATCGGCCTCCAATGGCGGCACAGTGAATTTGCCCAATGGCGGCGCTGGTGTAGCGGTGAGGGTTGGAGGGGCTGCGTATGTGGCCACGGCCATCAAGAGCTTGAAGCAATCCGCTGCCAACAGTGTGGTGGTTGGGGCGGGAGACATGACCGGTGCCACCCCTTTTGTGTCCTCCATCACCCATGATGAGGCGGCCGTAGACGTTCTGAATCAAATTGGCTTGGACGTTACCTCGGTGGGCAACCATGAGTTTGATTACGGCAAAGCCGAACTGTTGCGCAAACAACATGGAGGCTGTTTTCCAGCAGTGGGCGACCAAGGTCAGGTGGGCGTCGACACCTGCTTCATGGACCCGGTGACGGGGACTTATTCGGCCACAGGCACGACCTTCCGTGGTGCAAAGTACAAATACCTCGCAGCCAATGTGGTTGACACAAGCAGCCGACAAACCTTGTTCCCAGCCACCTATGTCAAACGCTTTGGCCCAGTGGGCGTTGGTTTTGTGGGCTTGACGCTCAAGGCAACGCCTGACGTGGTCGCATCCTCTGGGGTGGTTGGTTTGACTTTCAATGACGAAATCACCACCATCAACGCCAACGCAAGGGCCTTGAAATCTTCTGGAGTTCAAGCCGTGGTGGTGTTGATCCACCAAGGCGGTGTGTCAAACGCCACTTACCTGAACGACAAATCGTGCCCCGTCAGCTTTGGGGAACTGGGCAAGATTCTCGATGGACTGGGTGAGGAGGTCGACGCGGTGGTCACTGGCCATAGCCACCAAGAATACGTGTGTGAATACACCGGTGCTGGCAGCAAGAAAAAGTACCTGGTCACTCAAACAGGCTTCTATGGCAGTTCGCTGACCGACATCAACCTGAACATTCATCCCAAGAAAGGCGTGACTGCTTGGTCTGCCAATACGGTCCCCGTGATTCAAGCGGACAACAATGCGGGCAAAACGATTCCTGCTGGTTTCAAGACCTTTGCCAAAGACCCATCTGTCGATGCGTTGGTGAACAACTACACCGCCATTTCTCAAAAACTGGCCCAAAAGCAAGTGGGTAGCATTTCGGCCAACCTGATGCGCACGGGTAGCACCAACCTGGTCGAAGGGGCCATGGGTTCGGTGCTGGCGGACATGTATCTGTATGGTGCGCCTGGCGATGCAGACCTCGCTGTGGTCAATCCGGGGGGTGTGCGAGCAGACTTGACCTGCGCATCGGGTGTCACGCCACCGTGCCCAGTCAGCTACGCGCAAGTCAACACAGTGTCCCCGTTTGGAAACACCTTGGTCAAGGTGAACATCACGGGAGCGCAACTCATTCGTCTGTTGGAGCAGCAGTGGGAGGCGCCCAACTGCACCGCCACTATTAACCCAACCACCAAGCAATATGGTCGCGTTTTGCAAGTCTCCAGCACGCTGAACTATGCCTTTGACAACAGCATCAACCCGTGGACCAGCGGAAGTTCACCAAACAATTGCGCCGCTGCTGGCGCCGGTCGTCGCGTGGTTGTCTCCACGGTCAAAATCAAAGGTGTCAGCCTTGATCTGAACAAAACCTACACGGTCGTCACGAACAACTTCTTGGCCCTCGGTTCAGGTGGCGACAACTTCACAATCTTGGCCCAGCAAGGCACCGACGTGCTGGACACCAAAATAAAAGACTTGGACGCTATGTTTGCTTATCTTCGCGACAAATCGCCTGTGGCAGCGCCATCTGCACGTATCCAAATACTGAATCAATAAAACTGCTCAGTTCGGCTTGCCCCTCTTTTAAACCGTGAGGGGGAGTTGAATTTGGGTGGTCATCTTCGCCCGTTTGGTGGCAAAAAATGCCTTCACATTGCGCACATTGGCGTCTTGGGTAAACAAGGCCTGGCTAATGCTGAGGTAGTGCGGCATGTCGCGAGCCTGCAGCACCAACATGAAATCTGGTCCTGGAGAGACTCGCCAGCATTGCTGTACCGCGTCTAGGGAGACTGCACGGGCCTCAAAATCATCAAGGTGTTCGCTGCCTTGTTTGTCCAAAGAGACTTCCACCAAGGCCGTCAGGCCATGGCCCAGGGCGGCACCGAGCTTGTCGGCGTTGAGCACCGCCACTTGGCGCTCTATCCAGCCCTCAACACGCAAACGCTTGACGCGGCGCAAGCAGGTGGGCGCAGAGACACCCACCTTCTCGGCCAGCGCCACATTGCTCAGGCTGGCATCGTGTTGCAAGATGTCCAGCAGCTGCAAGTCAACAGCATCGAGTGGGATAAATTTCATATTCATCAGCCTAAAATTTTTTTATTTCATTTTCATTTCTAAATGAAATAAATCGTCAATATAAGCAAAAAATCAGTCAGATATTTTTCGCTGATCGTCTTAGTATCCATCACATTCTTTGTTTTGGAGTATTTCTATGTGTGGCATCGTCGGCGCCGTTTCTACCCGCAACATCGTTCCCATTCTTGTGCAGGGCTTGCAGCGGCTGGAATACCGTGGCTACGACTCCTGCGGTGTGGCGGTGCATTCGGCCAGCCTTGGCGCCACGCCCAGCGAGCTGCAAGGCGGTTTGCAGCGTGCCCGCAGCACGGCACGCGTGTCAGAGTTGATGGCACAAGTCCAGGCCGAGCACATCGAAGGCGGCACCGGCATTGCCC
The DNA here is from genome assembly GCF_036804465.1 of Limnohabitans sp. GTDB lineage: Bacteria > Pseudomonadota > Gammaproteobacteria > Burkholderiales > Burkholderiaceae_C > Limnohabitans. The sequence continues at coordinate 3,268 of NZ_DAIRSK010000016.1, read as the reverse complement.
ACACGCGTTGGGCCACACATGGTGCGCCAGCGATGCACAACGCGCATCCCCACTTCAGCCATGGAACGGGGGCCGGCGCGGGCTCAGCCAAGCCAGGGGACAACGTGAAAGCCACCCCAGCCAAGCCAGGGCGGGTCGCCTTGGTGCACAACGGCATCATCGAAAACCACGACGAGCTGCGTGCTGCACTGCAAGCCAAGGGCTATGAATTTTTGAGCCAAACTGACACCGAGGTCATTGCCCACTTGGTGGATAACCTCTACAACGGCGATGTGTTCGAAGCGGTCAAAGCCGCGGTTCAACAACTGCAAGGTGCCTACGCGATCGCCGTGTTTCACAAAGACGAACCGCATCGTGTGATTGGCGCGCGTGCGGGCTCACCGCTCATCTTGGGGGTTGGCAAAGAACACAACGAAACCTTCCTCGCCAGCGACGCCATGGCCTTGGCGGGCGTGACCGATCAAATCGTCTACCTTGAAGAGGGCGATGTGGTGGACATTCAAATCGGCAAATACTGGGTGCAAGACCGCCACCACAAAGCCGTCACCCGTGAGGTCAAAACCGTCCAAGCGCACAGCGGCGCAGCCGACTTGGGGCCCTATCGCCACTACATGCAAAAAGAAATTTTCGAGCAGCCGCGCGCCATTGCCGACACGCTGGAAGGCATCGAGGGCATCACGCCTGAGCTGTTTGGCGACGGCGCTTATTCGGTCTTCAAAGCCGTCGACAACGTGCTCATCCTCGCCTGCGGTACCAGTTACTACAGCGGCTGCGTGGCAAAGTATTGGATTGAATCGATTGCCAAAATCCCTTGCCAAGTGGAGATTGCCAGCGAATACCGCTACCGCGAATCGGTGCCTAACCCCCACAGCTTGGTGGTCACCATCACCCAGTCGGGCGAGACGGCCGACACCTTGGCCGCTCTGCGCCACGCACAAAGCTTGGGGATGACGCAAACGCTCACCATTTGTAATGTGTCCACCAGCGCGATGGTGCGCGAGTGCAAGCTGGCCTACGTGACCCGCGCTGGGGTGGAGATTGGTGTGGCGTCCACCAAAGCCTTCACCACACAATTGGCGGGTTTGTTTTTGCTCACCTTGGCTTTGGCGCAAACCAAAGGCCGTTTGAGCGAGGAAGAAGAAACCGCCCACATCAAAGACATGCGCCACTTGCCTGCCGCGCTTCAAGCTGTCTTGGCGCTTGAGCCGCAAATCATGGCGTGGGCGCAAGACTTTGCCAGCAAAGAAAATGCGTTGTTCTTGGGCCGTGGCACGCATTACCCTATCGCGCTAGAAGGCGCTTTGAAGCTCAAAGAAATCACCTACATCCACGCCGAGGCCTATGCCGCTGGCGAGTTAAAGCATGGCCCCTTGGCACTCGTCACCAGCGCCATGCCCGTGGTAACGGTGGCCCCGAACGACGCATTGCTGGAAAAGCTGAAAAGCAATATGCAAGAAGTTCGCGCTCGCGGCGGCGTGATCTATGTGCTGGCAGATGGAGACACGAAGATTGAAAGCAGCGAAGGCGTGCACGTCATCCGCATGCCCGAACACTACGGCGTGCTGTCACCCATCTTGCATGTGGTGCCCTTGCAGTTGCTGAGCTATCACACGGCGTGTGCGCGGGGCACAGATGTCGACAAACCGCGAAACTTAGCCAAGAGTGTGACGGTGGAATAATTTCCTTTTGACCTTCTTTGGGGTCAAAGTTGAAATTAATTACTACCTTTGTGTTCAAATAGAGGTAAAAACCAAGGCGCTGTCCTTGGTCTACCTTAATCCAGACCATCAAGCCCTAATAGACCGCATCATGCAACTCCATGAAAGGGGCTGGATTCCCAAGAAGATTGCAGCGCACCTGAGTGCCCTAGGGGTGAACTCATGGTCAGGCAAACAGTTCTACCCAGAACTGATCTACGGCATCATTAGGAAAGCCAAAATAAAGATTGAGCGGTTGGCTCAGGCAAGCGAGCTAGATTTAGTTAAGGTGAGTCTTCAGAAGGGAATGATTGATCGCTGAATGACCCGCATAATCTAGATTCGATAAAAGAATTAATAGAGGTTAGTGTGGAACTTTCAGGATTTATTTGGCAGGTTGCCGACCTATTACGTGGCAACTACCGTCAGAGTGACTACGGCAAGGTCATCCTTCCATTCACGATTCTTCGTCGCCTTGATTGCGTTCTTGAGCCAACGAAGGCAGCGGTACTAGCTGAACATGCCAAACGCACTAAAGAAGGTGTTGACCCAACTCCATTTCTGACCCGAATTGCAAAGCAAAGCTTCTACAACACTTCGCCGCTAGACCTCTCCAAAACGCTGACTGACCCATCACACATCAAGGCGAACTTGATAAGTTATGTGAATGGGTTCTCAAGCAACATTGGGGACATTTTCGAAAAATACGATTTCGACAACCAAATCGAAAAGCTGGCAAGTGCAGATTTGCTATTTCTCGTAGCCCAGAAATTTGCTGAAGTAGACCTTCATCCAGAAGTTGTTTCTAACGCCGACATGGGTGGAGTTTTCGAAGAACTTATTCGTAAATTTGCTGAACTCTCAAACGAAACAGCAGGTGAACATTTCACGCCTCGTGAAGTTATTCGACTCATGGTCGACTTGTTGTTTCATGGAGATAACGAAGCCTTGTCAAAGGCTGGTGTTATCAGAACCATCTATGACCCGACCGCTGGAACTGGCGGGATGCTCTCAGTGGCTGAAGAGTATTTGTCTGGCGTTCATGGATTGAACCCCGATGCAACTTTAATTGTGAGTGGTCAAGAACTTAACCCTGAGTCATTCGCCATTTGCAAAGGCGACATGTTGATTAAGGGGCAGGATGTAAGCAACATCAAGTTCGGAAACACTCTGTCAAACGACGGTCATGCTGGTGCCAAGTTTGACTACGGCATCGCTAACCCTCCTTTTGGGGTGGAATGGAAAAATGTCGAGAAGATAGTCAAGGAAGAGCATGAGCGCCTTGGCTTTGCTGGACGCTTTGGTCCAGGTCTTCCACGAATTAGTGATGGAAGTTTGCTCTTTTTACTCCACCTCATCAGCAAAATGCGTGAGCCTGAAAAAGGTGGTGGACGAGTTGCTATTGTTCTAAATGGTTCTCCACTGTTCACGGGCGGTGCAGGGTCAGGTGAAAGCGAAATTCGCAAATGGGTAATTGAAAATGACTTGCTTGAAGCGATCATCGCTCTCCCAACAGAAATGTTTTACAACACGGGCAAGCACTCAGAATCATCAATCGATTTATTAAAAGA
>NZ_DAIRSK010000015.1:0-85986 GCF_036804465.1 Limnohabitans sp. | reverse complement strand
GTTGGTTGAGTCAACACCTGCCCCTCGGCATTGCTGGCCACGGCACGGCGTTCGACGAGGGGCAGGTGTTGACTCAACCAACCTTGGCATTGCGCCAAGGCTTGCGGATGAGCCAGGACCACTTCAATGCCAGCATCTGAGTTGCTTTGGCGCATCAGGTTGTGACGTACCAGCAAGCTCACCTCACCCACCACATGCACGGGCGAGCGCAAGAATAAATCGAGCGAGCGGGCCACCACGCCTTCGGTCGAGTTCTCCATGCCCACCACGCCGTATTGGGCGGTGCCTGCGGCAGTGGCGTGGAAGACTTCGTCGAAGTTGGCGCAATGAATCAGGTTGGCGGCGCTGCCAAAAAACTCAATCGCTGCCTGTTCGCAGAACGTGCCCTGAGGGCCGAGTACGGCCACACGCTGAGGCGATTCAAGCGCCAAACAAGCTGACATGATTTCGCGCCAGATGGCAGCGATGTGTTCGTTCTTCAGCGGGCCTGGGTTGGCTTGGGTGATTTTGTCAATCACTTGGGCCACGCGGTCGGGACGAAAGAAGGGTGAGCCTTCGGCACGTTTGATGTCACCGACAAGCTCGGCCAATTTGGCCCGGTCGTTGACCAGTTGCAGCAGTTGTTTGTCAAGTGCGTCAATTTGCAAGCGCAAGTTGGCAAGGGCGTCGGACTGGAGGGGTTGTTGGCTCATGTGTTTATTAGGCCTGTGTTTTTTCAAACGCTTGCATGTAATCCACCAAGGCTTGCACGCCAGCAATGGGCATGGCGTTGTAGAGGCTGGCGCGCATGCCGCCCACCGATTTGTGGCCCTTGAGCTGCAACAGGCCTAAGGCTTTGGCCCCAGCCAAAAAGGCGTCGTTGCGCGACTCATCCGCTAAAAAGAAGGGCACATTCATGCGAGAGCGGCAGTCATGCGCCACTTTGTTGCTGTAGAAGCTGGCGTTGTCCAAAAAGTCATACAAGAGCTTGGCTTTGGCGATGTTTTGATGTTCCATGGCTGCGACGCCAGAGAGTTCGCCTTGTTTTTGGCGCTTGAGCCATTGAAAGGTCAGGCCCGCCATGTAGATGCTGTAGGTGGGCGGCGTGTTGTACATCGAGCCATGCGCTGCCACCACTTGGTAGTCAAACGCGCTCGGGCAGGACCTGAGCGCGTGGCCCATCAGATCTTCGCGCACGATGACCAGCGTCACGCCTGCAGGGCCGATGTTTTTTTGTGCGCCGCCAAAGGCCAAGCCCACCTTGGACCAGTCCACCGTGCGCGAGAGCACATGGGAGGAGAAGTCGATCACCAGCGGAGCCTCAGAGCCCAAGGCTTGGAGGTCGGGGAGGGTATGAAACTCAACGCCGTGGATGGTTTCGTTGGTGCAGATGTGCACGTATTGCGCATCATGGCTGAGCTGCCATTGTTCGGCTGCTGGCAGGGAGGTGAAGTGGCTGTCAGCGCTTGAGGCTGCTACATGGGCGGTGCAGTATTTGCCAGCCTCTAGGTAAGACTTCTCGCTCCAACTGCCAGTGATGACGACATCGATGGATTGTCCGCGCGACAGGTTCAAAGGGACGATGGCGTTTTCTGCCAAGCCGCCACCTTGCATGAACAAGATTTTGAAGTTGGCGGGTACGGCCAACAGCTCGCGCACATCAGCTTCGGCTTGTTCGTAAATGCTGATGAACTCTTTGCCGCGATGACTCATTTCCATCACACCCACGCCGCTGCCGTTCCAGTTGGTCATCTCGGCGGCGGCTTGCTGCAGCACCTCTAGCGGCATGGCTGCTGGACCTGCAGAAAAGTTAAACGGGCGCGTCATGCCTGCATTAACCTTCTTGAGGGGCGTCGGTGCTGCCGTCAGTGTTGTCGTCTTCAGCACCTTCGCTGAAGTGTGCGTTGGCATCGTTTTCAACAATGCGTTGCAAGCCGCTGAGCTTGGCACCTTCGTCTAAACCAATCAAAGTCACACCTTGGGTGGCGCGACCCATTTCGCGGATTTCAGCCACGCGTGTGCGCACCAGCACGCCGGTGTCGGTGATGAGCATGATTTCGTCATCCGCTTGCACCAAGGTGGCAGCCACAACTTTGCCGTTGCGCTCAGATTGCTGGATGGCAATCATGCCTTTGGTGCCACGGCCGTGGCGGGTGTATTCGCTGATGTTGGTGCGTTTGCCATAACCGTTTTCGGTGGCGGTCAACACGCTGGCGCGAGCCACTGTGTCGTCGTTCAGGGCAGCGGGGTCTTCTTGCTCCGACACCAACATGGCGATCACGCTTTGGCCATCTTCGATCATCATGCCACGCACTCCGCGGGCACTGCGACCCAAGGGGCGCACATCGTTTTCGTCAAAGCGCACAGCTTTGCCACCATCACTGAACAACATCACATCATGCTTGCCATCCGTCAGGGCGGCGCCAATCAAGAAATCACCCTCGTCCAAGTTGACAGCGATGATGCCGCCCTTGCGTGGGTTGTTGAACTCGTCGAGTGAGGTTTTCTTGACGGTGCCCATCGACGTGGCCATAAACACAAATTGGTCTTCAGGAAAGGTACGAGCAGCGCCAGTGAGCGCCAAAACAACGTTGATTTTTTCGCCTTCTTGCAGCGGGAACATGTTGACGATGGGGCGGCCGCGTGAGCCGCGTGAGCCGGCAGGCACCTCCCACACCTTGAGCCAGTACAAGCGGCCTCGGTTAGAGAAGCACAGCAAATAGTCGTGCGTGTTGGCGATGAACAGCTGGTCCACCCAATCGTCTTCTTTGTTGGCCGTGGCTTGCTTGCCGCGGCCGCCACGTTTTTGGGCGCGGTATTCAGACAAGGGCTGACTTTTGATGTAGCCGCTGTGGCTGAGTGTGACCACCATGTCTGTTGGCGTGATCAGGTCTTCAGTGCCCAAGTCTTGGGCGTTGTGCTCAATCACGCTGCGACGAGCGCCAAGCTTGGTTTGGCCAAATTCGTTTTTCACCAAAGCCAGCTCGTCACCAATGATGGTGGACACGCGTTCGGGGTTGGCCAAGATGTCGAGCAAGTCGTCGATTTCGGCCATCACGTCTTTGTATTCGTTGACGATCTTGTCTTGCTCAAGACCTGTCAAGCGCTGCAGACGCATTTGCAAAATTTCTTGGGCTTGGGTGTCGCTTAAGCGGTAGAGGCCATCGCTTCCCATGCCAAATTCTTTTTCCAAACCGTCGGGCCGATAGTCGTCAGCATTGATCACGCCGCCATCAGTGCGGCTGCGGGTCAGCATTTCGCGCACCAGTTGGCTGTCCCACGATAAGGTCATCAGTTCAGCCTTGGCCACGGGAGGCGTAGGCGCATTGCGGATGATGCGGATGAACTCGTCGATGTTGGCCAAGGCGACGGCCAAACCCTCCAGCACATGGCCGCGTTCGCGGGCTTTGCGCAGGGTATAGATGGTGCGGCGTGTGACCACCTCGCGGCGGTGGCCCAAGAACACGGCAATCAAGTCGCGCAAATTGCACAGCTTGGGTTGGCCGTCGATCAAGGCCACCATGTTGATGCCAAAGGTGTCTTGCAGCTGGGTTTGTTTGTAGAGGTTGTTGAGCACCACTTCAGGCACAGCACCGCGCTTGAGTTCAATCACCAGGCGCATGCCGGATTTATCTGACTCGTCTTGGATGTGGCTGATGTCTTCGATCTTTTTCTCGTGCACCAACTCGGCCATGCGTTCTTGCAGGGTTTTTTTGTTCACTTGGTAAGGCAATTCATCCACGATGATGGATTGGCGCTGACCTTTGTCGATGTCTTCAAAGTGGCACTTGGCTCGCATCACCACGCGGCCGCGGCCCGTGCGGTAGCCGTCTTTGACGCCGCTGATGCCATAAATAATGCCGGCCGTTGGAAAGTCGGGCGCGGGGATGATTTCCATCAGCTCGTCAATGGTGGCCTCGGGGTGGCGCAGCATGTGCAAACACGCATCTACCACTTCGTTCAAGTTGTGCGGCGGGATGTTGGTGGCCATGCCCACCGCAATGCCAGAAGAGCCGTTGACCAAGAGATTGGGGATGCGGCTTGGCAGGACCAAGGGCTCTTTTTCAGAGCCGTCATAGTTAGGGCCGAAGTCGACAGTTTCTTTGTCGATGTCGCTCAACATTTCATGAGCGATCTTAGACAAACGGATTTCCGTGTAACGCATGGCCGCAGCGTTGTCACCGTCGACCGAGCCAAAGTTGCCTTGGCCGTCCACCAGCATGTGGCGCAGCGAAAAGTCTTGCGCCATGCGCACAATGGTGTCGTATACCGCGCTGTCGCCGTGCGGGTGGTATTTACCAATCACGTCACCCACGATACGGGCTGACTTTTTATAGGGACGGTTCCAGTCGTTGTTGAGCTCATGCATCGCAAACAAGACACGTCTGTGCACTGGCTTTAAACCGTCACGCGCATCGGGAAGGGCGCGTCCCACAATCACGCTCATGGCGTAATCTAGATAGCTGCGGCGCATCTCCTCTTCTAGGCTAATGGGCAAGGTTTCTTTGGCGAACTGGGTCATGAAAGAGGCCGATGTACAGGAAGCCTAACATTTTAGGCTGATAAGTGGCCTCTCCCTTTGTGGCAGCTAAGCAACAGCCCTCTGCTTAATTTGTGAAGTCTATTTATTAGAATAATTTACTCGTTTCTGTTGTGGCACAATATTTCAAGCGTCACAGGTGTTCACACCTAGATTGCCTGAATTCGCAGAGTGGTCTGCGGCTTATAAATCCCTCAGAGGTGAATCATGAAAAACTTGAAGAACTTGGCAGCTTTTGTTGCTACCGCTGCTTTGGCTACCGCTGCTGTGGCTCAACACGTTGACAACTGGCGTAGCGCCTCTGGCGACGTCTGGAAAAACTCCACAGGTCAGTGCTGGCGCGATGCCACTTGGACACCCGCAACTGCTGCGCCAGGCTGTGACGGCGCTATCGTTGCTGCACCGGCTCCTGCTCCTGTGGCTGCACCCGCTCCTGCTCCTGCTCCTAGAGCCGCTGCTCCAGCCCCTGCGCCAGTGGCTGCTGCCACCAAAGTCACTTACGCTGCTGACGCATTCTTTGATTTCGACAAAGCTGTGGTCAAGCCAGCTGGCAAGACCAAGTTGGACGACTTGGTGTCTAAAGTCAAAGGCATCAACCTGGAAGTCATCATTGCTGTGGGTCACACCGACTCTGTCGGCTCTGACGCTTACAACCAAAAATTGTCAGTGCGTCGCGCTGAAGCTGTGAAGGCTTACTTGGTGTCAAAAGGCATCGAGAAAAACCGCATCTACACAGAAGGCAAAGGCGAGAAGCAACCCGTCGCTAGCAACGTCACCGCCGAAGGCCGTGCGAAGAACCGCCGCGTTGAGATCGAAGTTGTGGGCACCCGCAAGAACTGATCTGACTTGATCTAAAAAAGAAACCCCGCCTTGGCGGGGTTTCTTTTTGCTTGAACGACAATACCAACCATGCAAAACACTGCCGCGCACACCAATTTTGATCAGGCCGAATTGGCCAAGTTCTCAGACCTTGCTCACCGTTGGTGGGATCCTGAGAGTGAGTTTCGCCCGCTGCATCAAATTAACCCGCTGCGCTTGGATTGGATCAACGGCATTGCGCCTTTGAAAGACAAAAAAGTGCTGGATGTGGGTTGTGGCGGCGGCATTTTGACCGATGCCATGGCACGATCTGGTGCACATGCGTTGGGCATAGATTTGGCCACCAAGTCTCTCAAAGTGGCGCAATTGCATGCTTTAGAAGCGCAAACACCCAATGTGCAGTACCGAGAAGTGGCCGTGGAGGTCTTGGCTGGCGAGCAACCGGCCAGCTTTGATGTGGTGACCTGCATGGAAATGCTTGAACATGTGCCCGACCCATCGTCCATCGTGCGTGCGTGTGCGCAGTTGGTCAAACCGGGTGGTCATGTGTTTTTCTCAACCCTCAACCGCAATGCCAAGTCGTTTTTGTTTGCCATCGTGGGGGCCGAGTACGTACTGAACTTGTTGCCCCGTGGCACCCACGAGTACGCCAAGTTCATTCGTCCCAGCGAACTGGCCCGTGATTGTCGCGAAGCGGGCCTGCAGTGGCAGCACACCCGTGGCATGGAGTACAACCCGCTGACACGGCGCTATTGGCTTAGTCATAACACCAGCGTGAACTACATGGTTGCCACGCACAAACCCCTGTGATGCTGAAACATATACGCGCGGTGCTGTTCGACTTGGACGGCACACTCATTGACAGCGCCCCCGATCTCGGCGCTGCTGCCGACAAAATGCGCACCGATCGAGGCTTACCTTCTCTACCTTATGAGCTGTACCGCCCACTCGCTGGTGCTGGCGCGCGTGGCATGCTGAAGGTGGCGTTCGACTTGACGCCTGAACACGCAGACTTCTTGGCCATGCGCGAGGAGTTCTTTGTCAATTACGAAGCATCCATGACCGAGCGCACGTATGTGTTTGATGGGGTGGAGGACTTGATTGAGCATCTGCAACTGCGTCAAATGCCCTGGGGTGTGGTGACCAACAAAATGGCGCGCTTCACCGATCCGCTCACCGCTGCTATGCCTTTGTTTGCCAGTGCCAGTGCCATTGTGAGTGGCGACACGACGCCGCATTCCAAGCCCCATCCTGAGCCCCTGTTTGAGGCCGCACGGCGCTTGGCTCTGCCGCCTGAGCAGTGCCTGTACGTGGGCGACGACGAGCGTGACATTGTGGCGGGCCTGGCCGCAGGCATGATGACCGTGGCTGCCACTTACGGCTATTTGGGCGAAAAGTCCAATGTCAGCGCGTGGGGTGCAGATTTATCAGTCGATTCCCCAAATAAGCTCTTGCAATTGCTGGCGCAGGCTTAAAATACGAGACTTGGGGCTGCACTGGTTTCGACATGGGTTCGGACGCGTGGCAGGGCATGTCGAGGTTCTGATCCTCGTAAAACAACAGAAAAAAAACTAACTGCAAACGACGAACGTTTCGCACTCGCCGCTTAATCCGGTGAGCCTTGCAACAGTTGGCCGATAGGCTGGGTTAGGGTGATTGAGGTGTTAAAACCTCAAAAGTCCTAGCTGCAAGGTAACTCATATTGGCTGGCATGACATCGGGCACCTTGATGTTGTGCGAGATCTAAGGATGCTGGTTTGATGTTCAGCGTGTCGCTGCGCGGTTCATCAGATAAGACTCAAATCAGACGACTACACATGTAGAACTGTACGAAAAAGGCTTGTGGACGCGGGTTCAAATCCCGCCAGCTCCACCATATGCAAGTTTAAAGGCCGCTAGGTTTCACCACCTAGCGGCTTTTTTCATATCAACGGCCTCAATGCTTGCGCAGTTTGCTGCAACAGCGCCAACCAACGCGTTACCAAATCTGGCGCGTTTGGCCCAGCACCTGAGCGCACCAAGTTAAGCGCTGCAACCATGTCCCCGCGTTCATTGCGCAGTGGCACAGCCAAAGCGTCCACGCCTAGCTCGTGCTCTTCTAATGCCAAGCAATAGTCTTGTTTGGCCACTTGTTTGAGTTTTTGTTTCAAGTCCTTGGCTTGGGTGGCGGTTCGCGCTGTGAGTCGGCTGAGGGGATTGGCTTCAAGCCATGCCTTCAACGGTGCGGCTTGCAAGTTGGCCAGCAGCACTTGCCCCGTCGATGTGGCGTGGGCGGGTAAGCGCGTGCCCACATGCAGCCCATAGGCCAACACACTGTGGCTGGTTTTGGCGGGTAAGTCGCAGCCTTGCCATATGCCTCGCGCCACGATGATGACCGCATCGTTTTGCAGGACGGCTACTGAGCATGACAGTTGCGTCGCCAAGCTCAATTGGTGAAGCGTGGGTTGCACGGCCCGAGGCAAGCGCGCGCTCGACAAATAGCTGCCTGCAAAGCCCAGCACCTTGGCGGAGAGCCAGAAATATTGCCCATCGGTTTCCAAGTAGTTCAGTTCTGCCAGCGTCAGCAGGTGGCGCCGCGCAGCCGCACGCGTCAGGCCTGTGCGTTGCGCGGTCAGGGTGGCGTTGAGCCGTTGGCGCTCGGTGTCAAAACTCTCCAGCACGGCCATGCCACGGGCCATGCCTTCAATCCAGTCGGCTTTGTTCATGCGGAGGGTTTGGGTGTAGGTTGCACGATCATCGTGCGTCTATTCTATTCACCGTGCAGCATTGCTGTTGGCGCTTTGCGCTGGATCAAATGCGCCCTTAATCTTGCACTACTTCTACCAATAGGGAAATGAGACATGCGAACTCAAGTGGTGATTGTGGGTGGCGGGCCTTCGGGTTTGTTGTTGGGGCAACTGTTGCACAAGGCTGGCGTGGATGCCGTGATCGTGGAGCGCCAAAGCCCTGACTATGTGTTGAGCCGTATTCGCGCAGGCGTGCTAGAGCAAGTCACGCTCGAGGTGTTGGCGCAAGCAGGTGTGGACCAGCGCATGAAGAAAGAAGGCTTGGTCCACACGGGCTTTGATTTGTTGTTCAAAGGTGAGCGGCACCGCATTGACTTGGCGGCCCTGACGGGCGGTCAAAAAGTGATGGTTTACGGCCAAACCGAAGTCACCCGCGACTTAATGGATGCCCGCCAATCCGCTGGCCTGACCACGATTTACGAAGCCGATGACGTGCAAATACACGGCTTCGACACCGACCAGCCCAGCGTGAGCTTTAGCAAAGACGGCAAGAGCCACACCATCACGTGCGACTTCATTGCAGGCTGTGACGGCTTTCATGGGGTGTGCCGTGCCAGCGTGCCCAAAAAATCAATTCAAGAGTTTGAAAAGGTGTACCCCTTCGGCTGGCTGGGTGTGTTGTCTGACACACCGCCCGTGCACGAAGAGCTGATTTATGCTAACAGCCCGCGCGGCTTTGCGCTGTGTTCGCAACGCAGCCACACCCGCAGCCGCTATTACCTGCAAGTGCCGCTCACCGACAAGGTCGAGCAGTGGAGCGACGACGCTTTCTGGGCCGAGCTGCGCAATCGCCTCGATACACAAGCGCGCGACCAATTGGTGACGGGACCAAGCATTGAAAAAAGCATTGCCCCGCTGCGCAGCTTTGTGACCGAGCCCATGCGTTTTGGCACCTTGTTTTTGGCAGGCGACGCCGCCCACATCGTGCCACCCACTGGCGCCAAGGGGCTGAATTTGGCCGCCACCGATGTGAAGTATTTGTCTGATGCGCTGATCGAAGCCTGTGTTGAAAAGTCGCATGCAGGCATCGACCATTACTCCACACGTTGCTTGGCGCGCATTTGGCGTGCAGAGCGTTTTTCATGGTGGTTCACCAGCTTGATGCACAGTTTTCCTGATCAAGGTGAGATGGGACAAAAACTTCAAGAGGCAGAGTTGGACTACCTGATTCACAGCGAAGCTGGCTCACGCACCATGGCGGAGAACTACGTGGGTTTACCCTTGAATTTTGGCGAGTAAGCGCGCGCAGATGAGAGCCAATTTGCCTGCATAGGCCCCGATCATTCGCTTGTGCACGAGATCTCAGGTCGGTAGATATGCCGCAATTGCATATCTGCTAGATTCTGTTTCTTCGACTAAAAATCTAATTCGTCGAGAGAATTTACAAAACTAAAAAGATCGATCAGAGGAATATGTATGAGTCAAACCATCAGCCCATCGTCCAGTGTGGACCGTTTGCTGCAAAGGCTATGCGATGCCAGCGCCACCATAGGGGGCATTGTGCTGGTGGCTATTGCCTGTGTCACTGTGGTGAGTGTGGTGGGCCGTGCCTTCTTTTCGCATCCCATTTTGGGTGATGTGGAGTTGGTGCAGTTGGGCTGTGCAGTGGTGGTGGCGTCATTTTTGCCCTACACCCAGTTTCGCAGAGCCAACATCATTGTTGATTTTTTCACCACAGGCACTTCAAAAAAAACGCAAAGCAGGCTGGATGCCTTTGGCACATTGCTCTACACGCTGGTGTTGGGCTTGGTCGCTTGGCGGGTGGCAGTGGGCGGCATTGACATCAAAGCCAACCAAGAAACTTCCATGCTGATGGCTTTGCCCTTGTGGATTCCCTATATGTTGATGGTGCCAGGCTTGGTGCTGTGCGCGTTGATTGGTTTGGCTCAAACGCTGCAGCACCTGGGTTGGATGGCAAAGGAAGAAGTATGAGCACGATGAGTATTGGCTTGGCCATGTTTGGCGCCATGTTGGCGTTGATGGCCGTTCGCGTGCCGATTGCAATTTCAATGTTTGTGCCAGGTGCCTTGGGTTATTTGGCCTTGTCCGGTTGGTTGCCTTTGTTGTCACACCTCAAGGGTGCGGTTTACAGCCGTGTCTCTATTTACGACTTGTCCGTCATTCCGCTGTTCATGTTGATGGGCGCGTTTGCTGTGCACGGTGGCTTGTCCAAGGCTTTGTTTGACTTTGCCAACGCTTTGCTGGGTCGCTTCAAAGGTGGGATGGCCATGGCAGGTGTGTTGGCTTGCGCCGCGTTTGGTTCGATTTCGGGGTCCACGGTGGCCACCACCGCCACGATTGCCCAAGTGGCTTACCCCGAGATGCGCCGCATCAACTATTCGGGCCGACTGGCCACGGCGGCCTTGGCCACGGGTGGGACGATGGGTGTGTTGTTGCCGCCCTCTGTGACCTTGATGGTCTATGCCATCTTGACCGAACAAAACATCACCAAAATGTTCTTGGCCGCCTACATTCCCGCGCTCATCGCCGCGGTGGGCTATCTTGTCGCCATTGCGGTGATCGTGCGCATTCACCCCGAGCAAGCGCCTCAAGCCAAGGCTGCAACAGGCAGTGAGCTGCTGTCAAGCGCGTTGAATGTGTGGCCGATTGCAGTGATCTTTTTGGTGGTGTTTGGTGGCATTTATGGGGGACTCTTTACCGCTACAGAAGGTGCAGCCATTGGCAATGTGCTGACCTTTGCCATCACCTTGTTGCGCCGAGAAATGACGTTTGACAAACTGGTGGCGTCCATTCGCACCACCGCACAGACCAGCGGCATGATCTTTTTGATCTTCATAGGCGCTGACATGATCAATGCGTCCTTGGCCTTGTCACAGCTGCCCGCGCAGCTGGCCGACATGGTGAGTCACTTGCAAATTTCCCCTGTGGTGGTGATGGCGGGCATCATGATTTTCTACATCATCTTGGGCTGTGTGATGGACGAGATGTCCATGATTTTGTTGACAGTTCCCACCTTGTTCCCTGTCATTTTGGGCATGGACTTCTTCGGGTTAAACCCTTCGGACAAAGCGCTATGGTTTGGTATTCTGATCCTCACTGTGTGTGAGATCGGCATGATCTTCCCGCCCGTGGGCTTGAACGTGTACATCATGAATGGCTTAGCCAAAGATGTGCCCATGGTCGAAACCTACAAAGGCGTCGTCCCTTTCCTCATCACTGACGGCATTCGTTTGGCGTTGCTGATTGCGTTCCCCGCCATTTCCTTGTGGCTGGTGCACGCGCTGACCTAAGTTTTTTATCACTGGAGACAAAATGAAGACTCGCTTTCTCAAAATCGCAGCTGCTGCTGCCTTGACCGTGGCTGCGCTGAGCCCAGCAGCGATGGCCCAAGACGTGACACTCAAGGTGCACCACTTCTTGCCGGCCTCATCGTTTGCGCAAACCTTGTTGATTCAACCTTGGTGCGACAAGATCGCCAAAGAGTCGAACAACAAAATGAAGTGCCAAATTTACCCCTCCATGCAATTGGGCGGTTCGCCCCCTCAGTTGTTTGAACAAGCCCGTGACGGCGTGGCCGATGTGATTTGGACCTTGCCTGGTTACACCGCCGGCCGCTTCCCTTCCATCGAAGTGTTTGAGTTGCCCTTCATGATGCAAAGCCCAGAAGCCACCAGCAAAGCACTTTGGGACTATGTAGACCAATACGCCAAGGCTGAGTTCAAAGACGTCAAGCCTTTGGCTTTCCACGTGCACGGCGACGGTGTGTTTCACATGACCAACAAGCCCATCCGCACTTCGGCTGACTTGAAAGGCCTGAAATTGCGCGCCCCCACACGCACCACCAACAAGTTCATTGCTTTGTTGGGTGCCACTCCGGTGAGCATGCCTGTGCCTCAAGTGGGTGACGCTTTGTCTAAAGGTGTGATTGACGGCGCTGTGGTGCCTTACGAAGTGGTGCCAGCGGTGAAGATTCAAGAGTTGGTGAAGTTCCACTCCGAAACCGATCCAGCCGAACCCGCTTTCTACACCGCCACCTTCGTGTTTGCGATGAATCAAGCCAAGTACGACGCGTTGTCCCCTGATCTGAAGAAAGTCATCGACAACAACAGCGGTCAAACCTTGTCTGGCATGGCGGGTAAGGCGTTCTTGCAAGCTGACGTAGAAGGCAAGAAGATGACCACCAAAAACACCACCAATGTGATTTCAAAAGCCGAGTTGGAAAACTGGAAAAAAATTGGTCAACCTTTGACGGATGAGTGGGTGGCTGACATGAACAGCAAAGGCAAAAACGGCAAGCAAATGCTCGACGGTGCCAAAGCTTTGATTGCCAAGTATTCAGTCGCCAAGTAACGCGTTTCAATCCATGCAAAGGGTTCCCACATGGGAACCCTTTTTTTGTTATTGTTTGCGTGCGTCCGAGTGGATTTGTGCTCACCGGCGGCTGTACACCAAGCCCGACGCCACGCCACCAAACAAGTCTCCCTCGACCAAAGGCACGCCTGCAAATTCAGCTTGCAGCGCTTGTTGAAATGTGCGCAGCGCCGATGAGCCACCTGTGAGGTACACGGCGTCTGGCTTGGCGTGGCGAAGACCTGCGCGTTGCACGCACTCGCGGGCGCAGGCGACGGTGTCAGCCAGTAGCGAAGCCAAGTGGGCGTTTAAGTCAGCGCTGCCCAATGTGGTCGCCAAGTCAGCCTCTATGTAGGACAAGTCGATGCGTGTGTCACCATCGCTTTGCGAGCAATGAATTTTGGCTTGCTCCACATCGTGCGCCATGTGGTGGCCATAGCGCTCGTTGAGCACGCGCATCAAGCGGTCATGCAATTGCACATCGTTGTAATTCACTTGCAGGGCTTTGGCTTGCGCCATGGCTTTGGGTTGGTATTGCCAATTGATCAAGTGCCAAGTGGACAAGTCAAAAAACACGCGGTTGGGCACTTCGCGCTGTTGTGGTCCGATGTGGCCATAGCCCAGCAGCGGCATCACTTGGCCCAGGCTGAGCTTTTGGTCAAAGTCGGTTCCGCCAATGTGTACACCTGTCGTGGCCAGTACATCGTCGGCACGGTTGGGCTGGTGCATCAGCGCTGGGCCCAAGCGCACCACGGTGAAGTCGGAAGTGCCGCCGCCTATGTCGGCCACCAGCACGGTGGTTTCGCGCGTGAGGCGCCGTTCGTAGTCCAGCGCAGCAGCGATGGGCTCGAACTGAAACGAAATGTCTGTGAAGCCCACGCTTTGAGCCGCTTGACGCAGCGAGCTTTCTGCTTGTGCATCACGCGTTGCATCGTCGTCGACAAAGTGCACGGGGCGGCCCATCACCACGCGTGTGGGGGCATGGCCCAAGTGTCGCGCAGCACGTTCGCGCAGGGCTGCCAAGTAGGTGGTGATGATGTCTGAGAAGTTCACCAGCTGGTTGTTGATGAGCGTGGTATCCATCAGCAGCGGGCTGCCCAGCAGGCTTTTGAGCGAGCGCATCAAGCGTCCCTCGGTGCCTTCTAGATAGTGTGTGATGGCCTCGCGTCCAAAGTGTGTGCTGCCCTCTTCGGCGTTGTAAAACACAGCCGTGGGCATGGCCAGAGCATCGCCTTCTAATGGGATGAGTTGGGCAACACCTTGCGGCGTAGCCCAAGCGATGGCGGAGTTGGAGGTGCCGAAGTCAATGCCCAACATGCCAGAGGTGGCTTGGGCGCTTTTTTTGGATACGGTCATGAAAGAACTTAACTCACCAGCCCCACGTAGACGTTTTGCACATCGTCGTTGTCGTCAATGGCGGACAGGAAGGCTTCGACTTCATCCAATGCTTCAGCACTCAGGTTGGCGGGATCCACAGGGTTTTTGGGCTTGTAGCCCAGCTTGGCAGACAGCACATTAAAACCATGCGCAGGCAGGGCACGGCTCACCAGGTCGAGGTCGGCTGGGTCGGTGACGAACACCGAGCTGCCTTCGTCGCCCGCTTCAAAGTCTTGCGCACCCGCTTCGATGGCGGCCATTTCAGCGTCTGCATCGGGGGCGGTGGGTTCGGCTTCAATCAAGCCAATGTGGTCAAAGTCCCACGACACCGAGCCCGATGTGCCGAGCTGGCCTTTGCGAAACAGCACGCGCATTTCTGGCGCGGTGCGGTTGACGTTGTCGGTCAAGCACTCGACCATCACCGCCACTTGGTGCGGGGCAAAGCCCTCGTAAATCACACGTTCAAACTGCACCGCTTCTCCAGTCAGACCCGCTCCTTTTTTGATGGCGCGGTCCAGCGTGTCTTTGGGCATCGACACCTTGCGGGCTTGTTCCATCACCATGCGCAGGCGAGCGTTGGCCGCAGGGTCTGCGCCGTTACGCGCGGCGACCATGATGTCCTTGGCCAGTTTGCTAAAGACGCGGCCTTTGGCGTTGGCGGCTAAGTCTTTGCCTTTGGCTTTCCATTGAGCGCCCATGGGTGTATTCCCTTTTTTGTGTGGTTAGTTGTCGGCACTTGCGCTCCAGCGCTGGTCCCATGCGTGTGTGATTTGGCGGCGGTCGCGCTTGGTGGGGCGGCCGTGCTCGATGCTGTGTGCAGGCTCTGCAGACATGCGGTTGTGTTCGGCAAGTTTTGCACGCAAGGCCATGCTCTCAGGTGTTTCTTCGTACAGCTGTTGCGCCACCGGTGCCGGTCCCCGTGTGGCGCTGATGCCTTTGACGATCACAGTTTTGATCACGTTGCCTTGGCGCACAGTCAGGGTGTCGCCCAGCTTCACCTCACGCGCAGGCTTGACATCTTGGCCATTGATTTGCACGCGGTGCTTGGTGACTTCATCACACGCGAGGCTGCGTGTTTTATAAAAGCGTGCGGCCCACAGCCACTTGTCAATGCGCAGGCTGTCCATCAGTGGTTGAACACGTCTAACACGCGTGTCAGATCGTGGCCTGTGTAGCTGGGTTTGGGGCCGATGGTCTCAAAGGGTAAATGCTGGCGGTTCACCCACACGGTGGAGAAACCAAACCACGTGGCGCCCAAAGCGTCCCACGCGTTGCTAGACACAAACAAAATGTCTTGCTTCTCACAGGGGATGGTTGTTTGCACCAAGGCGTAGGACTCGGGAGAGGTTTTGAAGAGGCGAATCGGGTCTACCGAAATGACGTGGTCAATCAAGTCTGTCATGCCGGCACTCGATACCGCTGTTTCGAGCATGACTGGGCTGCCGTTCGACAAAATGGCCGTGGTGATGCCGCGCTCTTTCAAGCTTTGCAGCACCCCCACGTTTTCAGCAAAAGGTGTGAGCTTGGCATATTGGCCCATCAGGGCGGAGATGTGTTCGGGTTGGGTATCGAGTTGGAAACGCTCCAGGGTGTAGAGCAAGGCATTGCGCGTGATGTCCCAAAAGGATTGGTAATAGCGGCTGCCCTTGGTTCCGTGTGGGTCAGACAGGGTGATGAGTCGTGTGTAGTCAATTTGCTTGTCGCGCCACAACACCGAGATGGCCGCGCCTTGGCCTGGGTAGAGTTGCTCGGCCAATGCACCGACGCTATACACATCAAACAAGGTGCCATAGGCATCGAACACAACGGTTTGAATGGTCATATTTATTTTTCGTTGGGCAACAAGCAGCAGGTGTCGCCGCTGGCGGGGCGCTCAATCTTGATGCGGTGGATGTTGGGCAAGCTGCTTTTGAGGTCGTTGTAGATAAAGGCGCACAGGTTCTCTAGCGTGGCTGGCCCGAGGCCCGCCACATCGTCGAGAAAATGATGGTCCAACTTTGCACGCACTTTGTCGACCTCTTGGCGCAAAAAGCCAAGGTCCATCATCATGCCCGACTCGGGGTCGGGCTTGCCTGCAAGTGTCACCTCCGCGTGATAAGTGTGGCCGTGGATGCGCAGGCTGCCCTCAGCATCAATCTTGCGGCGCAGGGTGTGGGCGGCTTCAAAGTAGAAGCGCTGGCTGAGTTCGTAGGTCATCGGATGCCAATCAACTTGTGGGTTTGCACGCTCAAGCGCCAGCGCGGGTGTGCTTGGCAATAGGCCACCGCTGCAGCAGTGTTGGCTGCTGCATTGGGCCCATCCATGGGTTGCAAATAAAAATGCTCAAAGTCCAAAGATTCATACAAAGTGGGTTCGGCACCCGCCTGCGGAAACACCAGCTTGAGCTCTTGGCCCGTGTCCACCACCCGTTGGCTGCCAGCCTTGGGGCTCATGCACAGCCAGTCAATGCCTTTGGGGGGAGCGACCGTGCCATTGGTTTCCACCGCGATGGTGAAGCCCTGTGCGTGCAGGGCATCGACCAAGGTCTCATCGACTTGCAGCAAAGGCTCGCCACCGGTCAGCACCACCAAGCGGTGCTGGGTGTCGCTGGTGGGCCAAAAGCTGGCAACGGCCGCTGCCAAGGCTTGGGCACTGTCAAACTTGCCGCCATGCGTGCCATCGGTGCCCACAAAGTCGGTGTCGCAGAACTGGCAAATGGCCGAGCTGCGGTCCTCCTCGCGGCCGCTCCACAGATTGCAGCCGGCGAAACGGCAAAACACGGCGGGTTGCCCTGCATTGGCGCCTTCACCTTGCAAGGTGTAGAACATTTCTTTCACGCTGTATGTCATGGCGCTATTTTCGCAGCAAGTTGGGCTGTGCCATTTGGAAGGTGCGAAACTTAGGCTTTGAACCCAATGCGGTGGTCGTCATCGCTGCCGCCGCGGTCTCGCTGCTGTCGTTGGAGTGGCGGCTGGCGACTTGGGAGATGAAAGACCGCGATTAGACGATCTTGGCACTTACCTTTGTTATTCGATTTTTTATGCATCTCTTTTATTCTTTCCGCAGATGCCCTTACGCCATGCGCGCGCGCATGGCTTTGCGTGTCAGTGGCGTGGTTTATGAGCACCGTGAAGTTTCCCTCAAAGCCAAGCCCGCTCACCTGTTGGCGGTTTCACCCAAGGGCACGGTGCCTGTGTTGTGTTTGTTGAATGGAGAGGTGTTGGAGGAAAGCTCAGCCATCATGCTTTGGGCCTTGCAACAAAACGACCCACTGCATTGGCTGCCCAGCACACCCGAGGCATGGGCTTGGGCTGATCAGGGCATAGCTTTGAACGACGGTGCGTTCAAAGCCCATCTTGACCGCTACAAATACCCGCAGCGTTTTGGCTTGA
The DNA here is from genome assembly GCF_036804465.1 of Limnohabitans sp. Classification (GTDB taxonomy): domain Bacteria; phylum Pseudomonadota; class Gammaproteobacteria; order Burkholderiales; family Burkholderiaceae_C; genus Limnohabitans. Next base: position 68,803 of record NZ_DAIRSK010000015.1, on the reverse strand, counting down.
GCGATGGTGTGCAGCACCGCGCACAAGGGGCTGAGCTGCTGATGCAGTGGCAACAACACTTGCAATCGAATCAATTTTTGTCAGGCGATCGATGGGGCTTGTTGGATGCTTGCGTGGCGCCCTTTGTGCGCCAGTTTGCCCGCACCGACCGTGCGTGGTTTGATGCACAGCCTTGGTCACATTTAGCGCAGTGGCTCAACGCATTTGAAGCCTCAGAGGACTTTGCAGCTGTGATGCACAAGCACCCAGTGTGGGTATCGACTTAACTTAGCTAGCTGACTGCAAAAACGCCATCACCAACTGCCATTGCGAGGGCACGTTCAATGCAGGCGCATGGCCGCAGCCTGCAATCTCTTCAGTGCGCAACAAGCCCTTGGCCCCAGGGCCGCGGGTTTGCATGGCTTGAATGGTCGCGGTGGCAATCAAATCTGAATTCTCGCCACGCATCACCATCACCGGCATGTTCAGCCTGTCGTACGCAGCCCACATCGGGTACTCGGGCACTTCACGGAAAAACTGCTGGGTGATGTTCGGGTCGTAGTGCGGCGTCACGCGGCCATCGGGCAGGCGGCGCGTGGAGGTTTCCGTCAGGTGCGTCCACTGGGCATCGGTTTGTTGGCCAAACGGCGCGTAGGCGGCACGGAAAAAGGCTTGCAGCTCGGGCACCGTATCAAACGCTGGCGGCTGACCTGCATAGGCTTTGATGCGTTCCACGGCGGCGACAGAAATTTCAGGTGCGATGTCGTTCAACACCAAGCTGCGAATGCGGCCTTTGAAGGCTGGGAGCTCCAACCCAGCAGCACACACCAAGCCCAAGGCGCCGCCCATGGATGTGCCAATCCAATGCGCTTGTTGGATGTGCAGCGCATCCATCAAGTCCAGCGTGATGCGGGCATAGGTGGCAAAGCTGTAGTCGTCTTTGGGGTTGTTGCTCCACTGGCTCAGGCCTCGACCAATGGTGTCGGGGCAAATGATGCGGTAGTGGGGTGCGAGCTGTTCGGCCAGTGCATCAAAGTCACGGCCTGTGCGTGCTAAGCCGTGCCACGCGATCACCGCTGGCAGCGAGGCATCGCCCCAAGCGGTGAAGTGGATGTTGAAGCCGTGGCATTGCAAATAGTGTGAGCTGGGTTTCATGGTGGCTTCAGTTTACGATTGACCTATGCAATTACAAGACATTTTGTATTCCCAAGGTTTTGGCACGCGACGAATTTGCGCAGGCCTGATTCAACTTGGGCTCGTGCAGGTCGATCTGGGCGAGGGCTTGGTCACCTGTGACGATGCCCTGCAAGACCTTGACGTGTTCGAAGGTCTTCCATACGCAGTGCAAGGCGTGCTGTGGTCTTTCCATGCCAAAGCTTATGTGCTGCTGCATAAGCCCGCAGGCTTCGAATGCTCGCACAAGCCTTCGGCGTGGCCCAGCATGTACACCTTGCTGCCGCCGCCTTTGCGCAACCGCCCGCAAAAAAGTGCGGTGCAAGGCGTGCAAGCAGTGGGGCGCTTGGACCAAGACACCACGGGCATGTTGGTGTTGACAGACGATGGTCCGCTGATTCACCGCATGAGTTCGCCTCGCCACCATGTGCCCAAGGTGTACGAGGTGACCACGGCCGATCCGCTCGACGACACGCAAGTGCAGCGCCTGCTAGCGGGTGTGGTGCTCGATGACTCGCCCAAGCCTGTCAAAGCGGCGGCTTGTTCCGTGGTGGCTGAGCACCATTTGCAACTGACCTTGACGCAAGGCAAATACCACCAAGTCAAACGCATGTTGGCTGCTGTGGGCAACAAGGTGGTGGGCTTGCACCGCTCGCAAATTGGCGTCATGCAATTGCCCGCCGATTTGGCTCCTGGCCAGTGGCGCTGGATCAGCGCCGAGGAGTTAAAGCTGTTGGCTTCAAACAATTGACTCAGCGGGTTGCTGATGCCTTGTTTGCGCTGTGTCAATGACATTGGATCAAATTGAAGCCTTGTTTTTCCTGTGGCTAGGCACCGATCGTTACACTGGAGACAGATTTTTTTTGAGGGAAATATCTGTGTTTTTGATTCAACGTGTATCGCTGGCTTTGGCTGGTTGCTTGCTTTTGGCCGTGCCATCTGTGTATGCGGGCAACCCTATTTTTGTGCTCAATTCACTCGATGCCAATGTCAGCGTCATTGACCCTGTCACTTGGCAAGAAACGCGGCGCATCCCTACAGGCAAAGAGCCGCACCACCTCTACCTCACGCCCGACGAAAAATCGGTCATCGTGGCTAATGCTGGCAGCGATTCGCTGACCTTCATCGATCCCCGCACGGCTGAGGTGCAGCGTGTGGTGCGGGGCACGCTCGATCCTTACCAGTTGCGCTTTTCGCCCGACATGAAGTGGTTTGTGACCGTGGCCAACCGCTTGAACCACATCGACATTTACCGCTGGGATGGCAAAGACTTGGTGCTGGCCAAGCGTATTCCTTCCAGCAAAACGCCCAGTCATATTTGGATTGACACCAAAAGCACCACAGCCTTTGCCACGATGCAAGACAGCAACGAGTTGGTCGCGGTGGACTTGGCCAGCCAGACCATCAAATGGCGCATCAAAACCGGTGAAATGCCAGCCGACGTGTTTGGCACACCCAACGACAAATACCTGTTGGTTGGCCTGACAGGCGACAACCATGTGCAAGTGTTTGATGTCTCGGGCACAAGCCCCAAGTTGTTCAAAACGATTCCTACGGGTGCAGGTGCCCACGCGTTTCGGGCCGCAGGTGATGGCCGCCATGTGTTTGTGGGCAACCGCGTGGCCAACACGGTCAACAAAATCGACTATGCGAACTTAGAGTCCGTTCAGCAATTCGCTGCGCCTGGCGGGCCTGATTGCATGGAAGTCACGGCAGACGGCAAACTGCTGTTGGTGTCTTCACGTTGGATTAAAAAAATGAGCGTCATTGACACCACCACCGGTCAGTTGGTGCGCCAAGTCAAAGTGGGCAAATCGCCTCACGGCATTTGGACCTTGGACCATGCCAAACGGTATTGACCATGAGCCAATCGCTGCAACGCCTGTTGTCTTTGCTCAAGCGCCAGTGCGTTGCAGGGCGGGCGTGGGTGGTGGCTGGTTTGTTACTTTGCGGTGCGGGTGCCCAAGCGGCGTCTTGCAGCAAACCGCTCTACCTCACCTTTGACACGGGCCACATGGGTGTGGCCCCCTTCATCGCCGACGTGTTGAATCGGCAAAATGTGAAGGTCACCTTCTTTGCGGCCAACGAGCTCACCCAAGTCGGCGATGGCTCTTTGGGTGAGCATTGGGCCCCTTGGTGGAAGGCCCGTGGCGCGGAAGGCCATGCCTTTGCATCTCACACCTTTGACCATGTCTACTGGCGCTCAGATCTGCCCCGCGGTAGCTGGCAGATGCGCCCCAGCGCAGGGCCCAACAAAGGACAAACCGAGGTCTGGACCAGCCAGCGTTATTGCGACCAATTGCAACTGTCCAACACACGTCTTGAACAAATCACAGGCGTCAAGCCATTGCCCTTGTTTCGTGCGCCTGGCGGTAAAACCTCACCTTCTTTGTTAACCGCAGCCAAGCAATGCGGCTTCGCCCATGTGGGCTGGGCCGATGCGGGCTTTTTGGGTGACGAGTTGCCCAGCGATAAATTTCCCAACGCCTTGCTGCAGCAGCGTGCATTGAACAACATTCGCTCTGGCGATATCTTGATGGCGCACCTGGGCATTTGGTCGCGCCAAGACCCATGGGCACCTGCGGTGTTGGAGCCCTTGATTGAAGGCCTCAAAGCCAAAGGGTTTTGCTTTGCCACGCTCAAAGACCATCCACAATTCAAAGCATGGACACGCTGATCGATTTATTCGCCAACACGCAAGCGGCTTTGTACGAGGGCGTGATGCAGCCCATCGCTTTTGCCTTGGGGCTGGGTAATCGTTTGGAAGATGTGTTTGACGGCACAGGTTGGTTGCTGGTGGGGTTGCTTCAAATAGGGGTCATGCTGGTGGTCATTGGCCCGCTGCAACGCTGGCGACCCGTTGAAGCTGTCACCGATAGGCGCGCTGTTCTTGTGGATGTGATCTACACAATCATCCACCGTTTGGGGTTTTTTCGCGTGGCGCTGTTCTTGCTGGTCGACCCCGTGCTCGACACGCTCATGGGCGAGTTGCGGGTGCAAGGTGTAGGCACTTTTCATTTAGACAACATGTGGCCTGGCGTGACGGACGGGCCGTGGGTGAGTTTGCTGATTTACCTGGTGGTGTTTGATTTCGTCAACTACTGGCTGCACCGCGCCCAGCACCAGTGGAACTGGTGGTGGGCTTTGCATGCGCTGCATCACTCACAGCGTCAGATGACGCAATGGAGCGACAACCGCAACCACTTGCTGGACGACATGCTGGGCGCAGTGGTTTGGGTGATGGTGGCGCAACTCATTGGCATTGCTCCTACCCAGTTTGTGGCGGTGGTGGCCGTCACGCAGTTGTTTGAAAATTTCCAACATGCCAACTTACGCGTGAGCTTTGGCCTTTGGGGTGAGCGCTTGTGGGTTAGCCCGCGGTTTCACCGGCTGCACCACGCCATTGGCTTGGGGCACGAAACATCCAGAGGTGCAAGGACCGTTCTTGGGGGACACAACTTTGGCGTGCTCCTGCCCTGGTGGGACGTGATGTTTGGAACCGCTAACTTCGATTCGCGTTTCGAATCTACAGGTATTCGTGACCAAGTGGAGCAGGGGGTCGATTACGGCGAAAGTTTGTGGTCGCAGCAGCGTCTGGGTATCAAACGCCTCATGTGTGCCTTGGGTTTTTCATCTGCGCGTTAACGAGCTGGGGTATGCTTTTGGCATGCCCTTGTTTTTGGATTCTTTTTGGCGCGCATTGGTCTATTGCTTGATGCCTCGCGTCATGCTCCTGTCCCTGTTGCCGCTCGCCATGTTGCTGGTGCTGTCGGTGAGCTGGGGCTACTTCTATTGGTCGCCCACCCAAGAGTGGGTGCGCGAGATCTTGGCCTCTTGGCAAGTTTTGCAAGGCATGATGGATTGGCTGCAAGACAAAGGAGCCGCCGAGTTGCAAGCCGTCATGGTGCCATTGGTTGTGATTTTTGCCATCACCCCCGTGTTGGTTGTGATCTCTTTGTTAGCCGTGTCGTTGATGATGACGCCCGCCTTGGTCGACCTTGTGGTGCAGCGCCGCTTTGCGCATTTGGCGCTCAAGCACGGAGGCACCACCCTGACCAGTTTGGTGTGGACGGTGGGCTCTACCGTCATCGCCATGGGGGCGATGGTCATCACCTTGCCGTTGTGGGCCGTGCCGCCATTGATGTTCATCCTGCCGCCTCTCATTTGGGGATGGCTGAGTTACCGCGTGATGGTGTTTGATGCGTTGGTCAACCATGCCAGTCGCGACGAGCGCTTGGCCATCGGCCGTCAGCATCGGGCTGGGTTGCTGACGATTGGCGTGCTCACGGGCTATTTGGGCGCATTGCCTAGTCTGGTGTGGGCCTCGGGTGCGGTGTTTGCGGCAGCGTTTTTGGTGCTGATTCCCTTGGCCATTTGGATTTATGCCTTGGTGTTTGCATTCACCTCGCTGTGGTTTGCGCATTACAGCTTGGCTGCGCTCGAAGCCCTGCGGGCTGAGTCGGGCACTGTGGTGATGGGTGCCTTGGTGCCTTTGCCCGAGGTAGCATCTGCAGATGACCCAATTAACCCCCCCCGTCCCCCCTTTGGCTAAAACCAGACCCGAGTTTGGCCTCATCATCGTCGGTGATGAAATTCTCTCGGGCAAGCGTGCTGACAAGCACATGCCCAAACTCATTGAACTCTTAAGCGCCCGTGGTTTGTCCCTCGACTGGGCCGATTACGTGGGCGATTCACCCGAGCGCATCACGCGCACCTTGGCGCGTGCGTTTGAGACCAACAGCATTGTGTTTTCTTGCGGCGGCATTGGTGCGACGCCCGATGACCACACCCGCCAATGCGCTGGCAAGGCCTTGGGAGTAGACATCGTGTTGCACCCAGATGCCGAAGCCTTGATTCGCGAGCGCATACAAGACACCGCCAAAGAGCAAGGCGTACCGTACGAGCCCGACCGTCACGACAACATCCACCGCCTCAACATGGGCGTTTTTCCAGTGGGCGCGCGCATCATCCCCAACCCCTACAACAAGATTCCCGGCTTCACGTCGCTGGGCTCAGGCGGGGGCGCCGTGCATTTTGTGCCTGGCTTTCCGGTCATGGCTTGGCCCATGATGCAATGGGTGCTTGATACGCAGTACCCGCATCTGTTTCAGCATGAGGCCTGGGTTGAACATTCCGTCATCGTGTATGGCTCGATGGAGGCCACGCTCACCCCGCTCATGCAAGACTTGGAGCGCGACTTCGACGGCGTGAAGGTGTTCAGCCTGCCGAGCATGGATCATCCTGTGCATGGTCGGCACATCGAGTTAGGCGTCAAAGGTGCGCCAGATGTGGTGGCGCAAGCTTATGCTGCGATGATTGCAGGTCTTCAACCCTTCGGCGTCAAGCTAGGCCCCGAATTGGTGCGAAAGTAAGATAAACCTAACTTGGTGCATTTTTTGCACCAAGTTGGTGTTTCGTATGTTTTTTGTATTTCGCAGCTGGATAGGCTTTGGTGGCTAATTAGCGTCAAACTCGGTGCAAAATAGAACACTTGTTGGTGATGCAAGCTTTGTCTGTGATGTGCTTTAGTTGGCACAAAAACTGCATTCTCTCCAACGAAACTCTTTTTTATCTCACAACCCTAGCAGGAGAACTTGATGGCCAAGACCGTCGCAGACGTAATCAAAATGGTGAAAGAGAACGAAGTCAAATTCGTCGATTTCCGTTTCACCGATACCCGTGGTAAGTGGCAGCACATCACTGCGCCTGTGTCGCAGTTTGACGAGAGCAAGTTCGAAGAAGGTCAAGCGTTTGACGGCTCCTCCATTGCTGGCTGGAAGGGCATTGAAGCCTCCGACATGTTGTTGATGCCTGATCCCAACAGTGCCATCATTGACCCGTTCTTTGAAGAAATCACCTTGGTGTTGATCTGCGACGTGATCGAACCCACCGACGGCAAAGCCTACGAGCGTGACCCACGTTCCATCGCCAAGCGCGCTGAGTCATTCCTCAAGCAGTCTGGCATTGGCGACACCGCTTACTTTGGCCCCGAGCCAGAGTTCTTCTTGTTTGACGAAGTGCGTTGGAGCACTGAGCCCAACAACACGTTCTACGCCATCAACGAATACGAAGGCCCATGGAACAGTGGCGAGAAAATTGAAGGCGGCAACCGCGGCCACCGTCCCCGCGTCAAAGGCGGCTATTTCCCAGTGCCTCCCGTCGACAGCACACACGACATGCGCAGCGAAATGTGCTTGTTGCTCGAGTCCGTGGGCATCCCTGTTGAAGTACATCACCACGAAGTGGCGGGTGCAGGTCAGTGCGAAATTGGCACCAAGTTCTCTACTTTGGTGGAACGCGCTGACTGGACTTTGTTGCAAAAGTATGTGGTCCACAACGTGGCCAACGCTTACGGCAAAACGGCCACCTTCATGCCCAAGCCCTACGCTGGCGATAACGGTTCTGGCATGCACGTGCACCAGTCGATCTGGAAAGACGGCAAAAACTTGTTCGCAGGCACTGGCTATGCTGGTTTGTCTGACTTGGCGCTGTACTACATCGGCGGCATCATCAAGCACGCCCGTGCCTTGAACGCCATCACCAACCCAGGCACCAACAGCTACAAGCGTTTGGTACCTCACTTTGAAGCCCCTGTGAAATTGGCATACTCTGCCAAGAACCGCTCTGCTTCTATCCGTATCCCTAACGTGGCCTCAGATAAGGCGCGTCGTGTGGAAGCGCGCTTCCCCGATCCATTGTGCAACCCCTATCTCGGCTTTGCAGCCTTGTTGATGGCTGGTTTAGACGGCATCGAAAACAAAATCCATCCTGGCGAAGCTGCCACCAAAGACCTGTACCACCTCCCACCAGAGGAAGACAAGTTGGTGCCAACCGTGTGTTCTAGCTTGGACCAAGCCTTGGACGCGCTCAACGCCGACCGTGCTTTCTTGACCAAAGGCGGCGTGTTCACCGATGCATGGATCGACGCTTACATCGAATTGAAGATGCAAGAAGTGACACGCAGTCGCGTGGAAGTGTCTCCTGTCGAATACGACATGTACTACTCGCTGTAATTCCTTGTCAGGTCAATTGCAATGGAAGGACGGCGCAAGCCGTCCTTTTTTGTTTCAACTATTCTTGAGAGATGATCTCTTTGTTGCACCACCGTTGTTTGTTGGATCGTGTTTTGTGTGATGCGCAGTCTGTGCGCGCGTCTTGGGTCCTAGCTTTGGGTCTGTCCTTAGCGACATGGCCCATCCTTGCCGCGTCTGAGCCGCAGCGCATTTATAGGTGTGGCAATGCCTACACCAACCAACCCGACCCCAGCCTCAGCTGCAAGCCCTTGGCGGGCGGCAGCGTGACGGTGATTGAGGGCACGCGTGTGCAAGGGTCACAGGCGGTGACGCCACTGACCCATGCCAGCGGTGTTTCGGCCAAAGTGGACAGCACCGAACAACGTCAGCGCGATGCCCAGGCGCAGGCTGTGTTGCAAGCTGAATTGCAAAAAGCACAGCGTCAGCATGTTGAGCTGCTGCGTGAGTGGAACAACGGCGAACCCGAGCGGCGTGCCGATGAGCATCGCCAACCCCAAAAATACCAAGACCGTGTGGCCCAGCTGCGCCGTGCATTGCAACGCACAGAGGCTGATGTGGCGGGGCTGCAGCGTGAGTTGTCGCGATTGAGCCCGGTAGCCTTCAGCGGAGCCAAGCCATGACAAGGCCTAGCCCAAACCCAAATCAACCTGGCTACGCGCAAGCCTTTGATTTGCTAGCCACCTTGGTGGCTGTGGTGCGCACCGATGGCGTGGTGGTGTTTGCCAATGCAGCGCTTGAAGATGTGATGGGCGTGTCACGCCGCACCATTGAAGGCTCTTTACTGGCCAGCTATTTCACGCAAGCCAAAGCACTCGACAGCGCGCTTCGAGGTGCTCAGGCCAACGCGTTTGCCACCATGCGCTATGACGCGCATTTACGCCGACCCTTGCAAGAGGCCATGCCTGTGCACGTCATTGTGGCGCCCACCGATGTGATGGGGGAGGTGTTGGTGGAGCTGCTGCCCCTTGAGCAACAAACTCGCCAAGACCGCGAAGAACGCTTGGTGGACCAAGCCCAAGCCAACAAAGAGCTGATTCGCAACTTGGCCCACGAAATCAAAAACCCCTTGGGCGGTATCCGTGGTGCAGCGCAGTTGCTGCAAATGGAGGTGGAGAGCAAAGACCTGATTGAGTACACCCAAGTCATCATCCACGAAGCCGACCGCTTGCAGCTGTTGGTGGACCGCTTGTTGGCGCCGCACCGCCGCCCGCATGTGGTGGGGGATGTGAACATCCACGAGGTGTGTGAGCGCGTGCGAAGTTTGATCTTGGCCGAGTTTCCCAAGGGTTTGAGGGTGGTGCGCGATTACGACACGTCTATCCCAGAGTTTCGTGGCGACCGCGAGCAACTCATCCAAACGGTGCTCAACATCGTGCACAACGCGGCCCAAGCGTTGGCGCAGCGTGTGCTTGAGGGAGATGCAGAGATTGTTTTGCGCAGCCGCATCAGCCGCCAAGTGACTTTTGGCAAACAACGCTATCGGCTGGCATTGGAATTGCATGTGATAGACAACGGGCCCGGCATTCCGCAAGAAATCAAAGACAGGTTGTTTTTCCCTTTGGTTTCTGGTCGAGATGGCGGTTCTGGCCTTGGGCTGAATTTGGCACAAACCTTTGTGCAGCAGCACCATGGCTTGATTGAGTGTGACAGTGTGGCGGGACGCACGGATTTCAAAATCCTCATCCCATTGCCTTGATGTCTCGCGTTGCTCCTAACCTTGAACAGAAAGTGCCCAGATGAAATCGATTTGGATTGTGGATGACGACCAGTCAATTCGCTTCGTGTTGGAAAAAGCGCTTTTGCGTGAGAACTTGCCCACGCGCAGCTTCACCAGTCCACGCGAAGTGCTGCAAGCGCTCGGCTCAGTGAGCGAGGACGATGGTCCGCAAATTCTGGTCAGTGACATCCGCATGCCTGGCGGCTCGGGGTTGGATTTGCTCACCCAGGTGAAAGAGCGTTTGCCCAAGCTCCCCGTCATCATCATGACGGCTTTTTCCGATTTGGACAGCGCGGTTTCGGCCTTTCAAGGTGGCGCGTTTGAATACCTGCCCAAACCGTTTGATTTGCCCAAGGCAGTGGAATTGATTCGACGCGCCTTGGAAGAGAGCCAACGCGAACAAATTCAAAGTCAAATACAAGACGACACGCCAGAAATGCTGGGCCAGGCCCCCGCCATGCAAGACGTGTTTCGTGCCATTGGCCGTTTGAGCCAAAGCAATGTGACAGTCATGATTACTGGTGAGAGCGGCTCTGGTAAAGAGCTGGTAGCGCGTGCCTTGCACAAACATTCGCCACGCGGCGACGCGGGAAACAAAGGCCCTTTTGTGGCCATCAACACAGCGGCCATTCCAAAAGATTTGTTGGAGAGTGAACTGTTCGGCCACGAGCGTGGGGCATTCACAGGCGCGCAAACCACACGTCGCGGACGTTTTGAGCAGGCCGAAGGCGGCACGCTGTTTCTTGATGAAATCGGTGACATGCCATTTGACTTGCAAACACGTTTGTTACGTGTGTTGAGTGACGGCACTTACTACCGTGTGGGCGGCCATAGCGCCATCAAAGCCAATGTACGCGTGATTGCGGCCACCCATCAAGACTTGGAAAAGCGCGTCAAAGACGGCGTCTTCCGCGAGGACTTGTTTCACCGCTTGAATGTGATTCGTCTGCGCTTGCCCGCCTTGCGTGAACGCCGCGAAGACATTCCCACCTTGACGCGCCACTTTTTGCAGCAGAGCGCACAACAATTGGGCGTGGACTCCAAGCGCATTTCCGATACTGCGCAAGCGGTGCTCAACCAGTTCGCCTTTCCGGGCAATGTGCGTCAGCTCGAAAATATTTGCCATTGGTTGACCGTGATGGCGCCTTCTCAAGTGATTGAGCCTAAAGACTTGCCCCCTGAGGTGACGCTGTCAGACGAGGTTTTTGCGGCACTGAGCCATCGTGGGCAAGATACATCAGGCGCCAGTGCGCCTGCGACACCGAACGTGGGTCAGGGTTCAGCGGTTGCGACAGTGTTGCCAGAGGGCTTGGCGCCCGCGGTGCTCAACCTGCCAGGTGCAGATTGGGAGCAGGGTCTTGAAGCTGAAGCCATGAGTTTGCTGGTGGCTGGCCGCACCGATGTGTGGGATGTGTTGGTCAACCGCTTTGAAGCGCGTTTGATTCAAACCGCTTTGGTCAACACGCGAGGCCGCCGAATTGAGGCCGCGCAAAAGTTAGGAATTGGTCGCAACACCATCACCCGCAAAATTCAAGAGCTGGGTTTGGATGAAGGGTGAGCATCCGCGCTTGAATACAAGCGCAGATTGACAGTTCATGCCAGCGTCACGACCACGGGCACGTGGTCGCTGGGTCTTTCATTTTTGCGCGGCGCTTTGTCTATCACGCAGGCTTGCACGGAATCTTTCAGTGCATCGCTGACCAAGATATGGTCAATGCGCAGACCACGGTTGCGGCGGAATGCAAACTCGCGGTAATCCCACCAGCTGTAGCTTTTCTCGGCTTGCTCAAACAAGCGAAAGGCATCGTGGGTGCCCAGTGCAATCAAGCCTTGAAAGTGCTCACGTTCAGCCACCGTGCAGTGGATGGTGTCTTTCAAGCCCACAGGGTCCCACACATCGCGGTCATCCACGGTGATGTTGAAGTCGCCCATCAGCACCAGCTTGGGGTGATGGGTGAGCTCTTGGCGCAGCCAATTTTGTAGTGCCTCAAGCCAGCGCATTTTGTAGACAAACTTGTCGCTGTCGGGTGCTTGGCCGTTTGGAAAGTATGCGCCAACCACACGCACGCCATCGACCGTGCCTGCAATCACGCGGGCCATGTCATCTTCAAAACTGGGAATGTTTTTCACCACATCGGTGGCTTGGCTGCGTGAGATCAGGGCCACGCCGTTGTAAGTTTTTTGACCAAAGAAAGCCACCTTGTAGCCCGCCGCTTCAATGGCTTCATGTGGAAACTTGTCGTCGGTGCATTTGGTTTCTTGCAACACCAAAGCGTCGACGGGGTTGGCTGCCAACCAGTCGAGTACCTGCGGTAAGCGCACGGTGAGAGAGTTGACGTTCCAGGTGGCGAGTTGCATGGGGGTGTGGTGAATTAAGGTGTACGGGTCAGGGTGACGAAGCTGAAGGTCAGGCCATTGGCAGCCACCTGGGTGCTGCGCTCGGTTTCTTGCCAGTGCGCGTCGAAGGTGGGTGCAAAGGCGTCGCCTGCAAAGTCGGCATCAATCTCAGTGACGACGGCGCGAGCAGCCCATGGCATGGCTTGCGCATACACCTCCGCGCCGCCAATCACCCACACCTGCGCATCGGCAGGGCACAGCTGCATGGCCTCCTCGAGGGAGTGGGCCACCACCGCACCAACGGCCTGCCAATGGGTTTGGCGCGTCACGACGATGTTGGTGCGCCCAGGCAAAGGACGAAATTGAGGGGGGAGAGATTCCCAAGTTTTGCGACCCATCACCACGGGTTGGCCGAGGGTGGTTTGTTTGAAGTGAGCCAAGTCTTCTGGCAAGTGCCAAGGCAGGGTGTTGTCTTTGCCAATCACGCCGTTGCGCGCGCGCGCAAAAATTAAATTCAACGCCATGGCTTAAACGGCGACTGGCGCTTTGATGGCATCGTGGCATTGGTAGTCCAACACCTCGAAATCTTCAAACTGGTAGTCAAAGATGGAATCAGGTTTACGCTTGATGTGTAGGGTGGGATAAGCAAACGGTTTGCGGCTGAGTTGCAAGTCGACTTGCGCGTGGTGATTGCTGTAAATGTGGCAGTCGCCACCGGTCCAAATGAAGTCGCCCACCTCGAGATCGCACTGCTGGGCCACCATGTGGGTGAGCAAAGCGTAGCTGGCGATGTTGAAGGGCACACCCAAAAAGATGTCTGCACTGCGTTGGTACAGCTGGCAGCTGAGGCGGGCCTTCTCGCCCGGGTTTTGTGCCGGTGCCACATAAAACTGGAAGAACGCATGGCAGGGCATGAGCGCCATCTTGTCGAGCTCGGCCACATTCCAAGCGCTGACGATCATGCGGCGGCTGTCTGGGTTGCTTTTGAGTGTGTCAAGGACTTGCTGAATTTGGTCAATGTGGCCGCCATCTGGCGTGGGCCAGCTGCGCCACTGCACGCCGTAGACGGGGCCAAGATCGCCGTCTTCGCGGGCCCATTCGTCCCAAATGGAGACCTTGCGTTCTTTCAGCCAGTTGTTGTTGCTGGACCCCGTGAGGAACCACAACAGTTCTTGAATGATGGAGCGAAGGTGTACTTTTTTGGTGGTGACCAGAGGAAAACCTTCGCTCAGATCAAAGCGCATTTGGTAGCCAAACACGCTTTGGGTGCCCGTGCCAGTGCGGTCCGTCTTAGCAACGCCATGCTGGGCTACGTGTTGCATCAAATCTTCGTATTGGCGGCGAACAGGGCGCATAAGGGTAATTCGGTAAATAAACTCACGCAAGTTTAAGCGTTGTTTCGCTGATGTTAAGTAATAATTAAGGACTGCACGCCGTTGGACGCATGGACGGCGATGGATCGCAAGACGATAGTCGTGACATAAATTCTTAGTGATTTTTGATGAAAATTTCAAACATGTCATCCAACGAACAGCCAAACATCGAATCCAAGCGCGGCGTTTATGACGCGTGTGATCCCGCCTTCTTGCGCGAATTGCGTGAAGCTGCGGGCATGGATTTGTCGGTGTTGGCTCGCATGGCTTGTTTGTCTTTGGCCCAGGTGCGTGCGCTTGAGACTGAGATGAGTGACCACTTGTTTTATTCCCAGGCCATCAAGCGTCAAGCCTACAAGCGCTTGCTGATGATTTTGGGTGCCGAGCCTCCCACGGTACAAGTGCCAGATGAATTGCGCGATGCAGGCAAAGTCGCAGATGCACACCTCAATACGCTTGATCAAATCGTGGCCATGAGCCATCAACCTCCACTCAATCGGTCAACTTTAGGGTGGGTGCGCTCAGGGGTTGTTAAGTTAAACGCGCACAAGCAATTCACGGGTGCTTTGCTGTTGCTGGTGGTTGCAGTGGGTTTGTTTGTTGTGCAAGGACCTGAGGGCGATCTCGATTTCTTTGCGGCTCCAGCCTCTGTGTCTGAGACCATTCAAGCCCCACTCAAGCATTCTTTTGGAGTGGCTGCGGCCCCATCCGCTTCAAGCGTAGCTGCCACTGCTGCTTTGGCACCTGCGTCTGCTGATTCAGCCATGAATGAGCCTGGTTTATCAAGCCCTTCGTCAGCAGCCTCCTCCTCACCAGCCCCTATGTCCGCAGCCCTTTCGTCAGCAGCCCAACCTGCGGCATTGGCGGCGGCAAGCAAATTGCAGGGCTGTGCGCATGTCACTGATGAGATGCCACAGGTGACACCCTTGAGCGCTCAAAAAGAAGGTCGTTATGTGTATGTGATGAGTCCGACCCAAGCTGAAATTTGCGTGGTAGATGGGAACAAGCAAGCGACCCTTTTGCAACTCAAGCCAAGCGAAAGCCGCAGCATATACGGCGCTTCTCCTTGGCAAGTCTCTAGCCCGCAATTGTCCAAACTTCAAATCTTTTTCCAAGGCTGGCGTGTCGCTATTCCTGAAGCGGCGATACGCGTGAATTTGGTTGAAGTCCCTGTCTCGCGATAAGCCCTATGTTCAAGATATTGAAATTTGGGCAGTCTGATCAAGCCCCCTGTGATGAAAAAACCGTCATCGGTCAATCTGCCATGGTGGTGGGCAACATCTTCTCGCAGGACTTGGTTCAGCTCAAGGGTCATGTGGTGGGCAATATCGATGTCAACGGCAGCCCCAACGCCCAGTTGTCTGTGTTGTCACAGGCCCATGTGCAGGGCGATATCAATGCCCTGCAAGCTGTGGTTGACGGAGGGGTGACGGGGAATATTGAATCGACAGGCCGTGTCGAGTTGCACTCGGGTGCTGATGTCAAAGGCAATATTTCATACACCACCATGGCCATTGAGCATGGCGCCAAACTCTATGGTTTGATGAGCAGCAACCATGACAAACCAGCTGACGATTGACAAGCCCTAGGTCGCTTCATTGGCGTGCTTTAACCGCAAACGCACATGCAAGGCGCAACCCGCAAACAAGGTGAGGCATAGCAAGATCTCCACCATGGCAAGGTAGTTGCTCGGTGGTGCGTCTCCCCAAGCACGCACCACGCCCTCGGTGAAGTACAACCAAATCAACAAACTTAACCAGCGGTAGGTGTACATGCGGTTTTTCAGCAGGCCTGTGAGTGGAAAACACAGCGGCAACACCTTGAGCGCCAACAACGTACCACCGGGTCGCAAAGGCGCAAGCCACAATTCCCATGCCAGGCCCAACACGATGAGTCCCATCAGGCTGCTCACAGCAATCATGCGGGTGAACGTCACGTGACGGTGGGAGTTTTCTTGAGAGGTCATGGCGGCGTTGGTGATAGAAAGTGGGATGATGCTGCCCATGATTGTCCCGCAACTCCAAGAATTCCTTGACCGCCTCTCCCGATTCCCTTGGCGCAATACCGCCCGCACCTTACGTCAACGTTTTCGTGATGACCGCTTGGGCCAAGCAGCGGGTAGCCTGACCTTTACCACCACCATCGCTTTGGTGCCCTTGGTGACGGTGGCATTGGCTGTGTTGACTGCATTTCCGATGTTCGCTGATTTTCAAACCGTGCTGCAAAAACGCTTGGTTGAAAGCTTGGTGCCTGACAATATTTCGCGGCAAGTGTTGGGTTACTTGACGCTATTTGCCAGCAAGGCGAGCAGCTTGGGTGCTGCAGGTGTGGCAGTCTTGTTGGCATCTGCACTGGCTTTGGTGTTCACGATTGACCGCACACTCAATGCCATTTGGCGAGTGCGCAAGCGGCGTCCTCTGGCGCACAGCATGTTGTTGTATTGGACGGCCATCACTCTGGGGCCCTTGTTGATGGGGGCGAGCTTGGTGATGATGTCGCAATTCATAGCCGTGTCGCGCGGGGCTGTGCCTAGCGTGGTGGGTGATTTGCGAGGTTTTTTCAGCGTGGTGGAGTTCTTTTTATTGGCTTGGGCGGTGAGTGCGCTTTACCGTTTTGTGCCTTACACCCAAGTGCGTTGGGGTCATGCATTGGTAGGTGGCGTTTGGGTGGCAGCTGCCACGGAAGTGGCGCGCAAAGTACTGGTGTATTACTTCGGCCTCATGCCCACTTATTCGGTGGTGTACGGCGCGTTTGCAACCGTCCCAATTTTGTTGGTATGGATTTACCTGGCATGGTCAATTGTGCTGATTGGGGCTGTGTTGGTGGCCAACTTGCCAAGTTTGTTGGCGGGTATTGCGCGTGATGGACGCCGTGTGGGCTGGCGTTTTCAACTGGCGCTTGAAGTGTTGCAGCGTTTGCAACTGGCTCGCAGCACAGACTCTTATGGCGCTAGTCTGAGCACCTTGTGCGATGACTTGGCGCTTGATCCTTTGCAACTCGAAGAGGTATTGGCCACTTTGGTGGACCTCGATTGGATTGCGCGCTTGAGCGAATCGGTTGACGCCAGACAAACCCACGTGCAAGAAGCACGCTACGTCATGCTGGCTGACCCGCATCGCACGCCGTTGGCTCCTCTGATGGCACGTTTGTTGTTGGTGCCTAGCCCCGAGTCTGAAGGCTTGTGGATGAAGTGGCAAGATTTGCGCTTGCGCGACGTGCTATAAGATTTTTGGGCTATATTGCAGCCATCACTGGAGGAGAAAAACTATGAAAGTCAGCGATATCCTGCGCGTCAAAGGCCAAAGCGGTGGCACCTTGTTGACCATTGATCCCATGGAGCCTTTGGTTTTGGCGGTCAACATCATGGCTGAAAAAGACATGGGCTCCCTGTTGGTGATGGAGCATGGCAGTTTGCTGGGGTTGTTGACCTTTCGTGAGGTGATTCAAGCGCTCAGTCGCAACCAAGGTGCTTTGGGCGACCTGACGGTGCGCAGCGCCATGGATCCCAAGCCGCTCACCTGCACGCCAGACACCTTGATTGATGAGGTACGTCGCATGATGTTGGGAACGCATAGCCGCTACATGCCTGTGGTGAGCGATGGGGAGTTGCAAGGCGTGATTAGCTTTTACGACGTGGCCAAGTCGGTGGTGGACAGCCAAAACTTCGAAAACCAAATGCTCAAGGCCTACATCAAAGACTGGCCAAGTGGTTCGCCAGAAACAGACGGCAAGTGATCTGAGACGCCTCGTGGTGGTGGGATAATCTCACCCCATGAGCGGCAATACCTTTGGAACCCTTTTTACCGTCACCAACTTTGGTGAATCCCACGGTCCAGCCATTGGCTGCGTGATTGACGGCTGCCCTCCGGGCATGGCCTTGTGCGAGGCAGACATTCAGCATGACTTGGACCGTCGCCGCCCTGGCACCAGTCGCCACGTGACACAGCGCAACGAAGCTGACCAGGTGCAAATTTTGTCGGGTGTGTACGAGGGTAAAACCACTGGCACCCCCATTGCCTTGCTGATTCAAAACACAGATCAACGCAGCAAAGATTACGGCAACCTCTTGCAAACTTTTCGCCCCGGCCATGCGGACTACACCTATTTCCAAAAGTTTGGGGTCCGTGACCCACGGGGTGGAGGCCGTTCTTCGGCACGCTTGACTGCGCCTACGGTGGCTGCTGGCGCTGTGGCCAAGAAGTGGCTCAAAGAAAAATACGGCACCATGTTTCGAGGCTGCATGACGCAAATTGGCGAGCTGCCGATTCCTTTTGAGAGCTGGGACCATGTGGGCCACAACCCCTTTTACGCTCCCTGCGCCGATGTGCAGACCTTTGAAGACTACATGGACAGCCTGCGCAAAGCGGGCGACTCTTGCGGCGCCCGCATCCGCGTGGTCGCCTCTGGCATGCCTGTGGGCTTGGGCCAGCCGATTTATGACCGCCTGGATGCCAACATCGCCTACGCCATGATGGGACTCAATGCGGTGAAAGGCGTGGAGATAGGTGCTGGATTTGCCAGTGTCGCGCAGCGTGGCACCACGCATGGTGACTCACTCACCCCCCAGGGTTTCGTGACCAACAACTCGGGCGGCGTGCTGGGCGGCATCAGCACCGGTCAAGACCTGGAGGTGAGCATTGCCATCAAGCCCACCAGCTCTATCTTGAGTCCGCGTGACTCGATCGACCAAAACAGCCAACCCACCGAGGTGGTAACCAAGGGCCGTCATGACCCGTGCGTGGGCATTCGTGCCACGCCGATTGCCGAAGCTTTGTTGGCGTTGGTGGTGATCGACCACGCTTTGTTGCACCGTGCCCAATGCGGCGATGTGCAGGTGGCGATGCCAGCCATCCCCGGTCACATCGCCGGTCTGCTTTGACATCTCCCAGCTCACAAGCGCGCTCGCGTAACGCGCTTTCTCGTTTTCAGCTCTTCCCCTTTGCGGCGCTGTCCGCCAGCTACTTTGCGCACATCGGATTTTTCAACCCCTACTTGCCGTTGTGGCTCAAAGAGTTGGGCTTGTCCATCACCCTGATTGGGTTGCTCACGGCGGTGCAAGCTGCCACGCGCGTGCTGGCGCCCTATGGCTGGGGTTGGCTGAGCGACCACACGGGTGAGCGTGTCAAGTTGCTGCGCTTTTGTGCGGGCGCAGCGTTGATTTGCTCAGCGGGCTTGTTGGTCGAGGGCGGCGTGCTGTGGATTGCGTTCGTGTTGTTGCTGATGTTCATCCACACCAGCGCCATGATGCCCATGAGCGAAGCGGCCCTTGCACATTTGGTCAGCACAGACCAAGGCTTTGACTCACGTCGTTATGGCCGAGTGCGATTGTGGGGATCACTCGGATTCTTGGTCACGGTGTTTGTGGCGGGTGCTTGGTTTGAGGTGCAGGGCATGCTGAGCTTTCCCGTCTGGGCGGTGTGCTCCTTGTTGGCCTTGAACCTCAGCGTGTGGTGTTTGCCCAACCGCAAAGAAGCCATCCTTCAAGATGAAGCGCGCCCCCCCGTCATGGCTGTGCTGCGGCAACGCAGCGTGCAATGGTTTTTTGCTTCGGTGTTTTTTCATGTGCTCTCGCACATCGGCATTTATGTTTTTTTCTCGCTCTACCTGGACGAGTTGGGCTACAGCAAAACCATGATTGGCGTGTTGTGGGCTGTGTCGGTGGCAGCTGAGATTGTTTGGTTCTTCACGCAAAGTCGGTGGTTGCCAGCCTTCAGTTTGTCCACTTGGATGTTCATTTGTTCAGTGGCCATGGTGCTGCGCATGGTGCTGACTACTTGGGCAGCTGACGTGTTGTGGGCTTTGCTGTTTGCGCAAATCCTGCACGCGTTGACCTTTGCCACGCATCACACGGCTTGCATCGCTTTGTTGTCGCACCATTTTCCGGGTCGCTTGCGCGGAAGAGGGCAGGCGCTGTTTGCATCCATTGGCTATGGCGTGACGGGTGTGTTGGGCGCTTTGTGCGGCGGCGCTTTGAGCGATCTGTATGGCCTCTCGTCAGTGTATGCCTGCTCGATTGCCACGGCCTTGCTGGCCTGCGTGAGTGCTTGGCAATGCAAGCGGCAACACGCCAAGCACTAAAAGAATCGTTTGGATTTTTGTGAGACCCAGTGGTGCAAGGGCACTTCCACTTTTTCGTGCAAGAACATACCCAGCGCCACACAACACAACCAAGCAAGACCTGTCATGGCCAACGCCGTCACAGGCCCGCTGGCTTGGCACCAATTCCAAAGGGCACTGGCCAACACAATGATGCCAAAGTGCGTCAAGAACAGCACATAGGCACTGTTAGACAAACGGTGCACCGCGCGTTTGATGGGCGTCCAGTGCACCGCGCCTTTGGGCTTGATGACCAGCCAGACGGCGGTGATGAGTGCCAACGAAAGACGTGTGCGGTACTCCACCCACAAGGCGCCCAAGGCCAGCCCTGCGGTGATCCAAAAAACGCGGTTTTCAAATGGCGAGCGTTTGGCCCATGCAGCCAATACGCCCAAGCCATAGGCTGCAAAAAAATAAATGGCCCACATGTCTAATTCATCCATGCGGTTGAATTGCCACATCGAGGCAGCAGACAACAAGGCCACCACCATGGACAATCGTTTGTGATGCGCGTTATCCCAGACGTGACACAACAGCATCAGCAAGGCATACAGCTGAAAGTCGATGGCGACATACCAAGCACCGCTGGTGAGGGCTTCAAATCCCAACAGGTCATGCAGCAGCAAGCCATGCGCCAAGAATTGCAACCAGCTGGGCTCGCTCGGCAGCCAACTGGCATGAATAGCGTCGCGTGACACAGCCACAGCCATGCTGATCAGCGCCAAGGCCAGCACATAAATCGGGACCAAGCGCAGATACCGCTTGGCCATCTGGTTCACAGGGTGTGTGGTGGGTTTGAGCGCCACCGACTGAGCGGCCAAAAAACCACCGACCACTAAGAACACTTGCACGGCCATCCGTGCGTAGTGGTAGAGCCACTCCATGAGTTGAGGCCAAGCCAAGGTCATCGCCTCGGCCATAGGCCCATAGGCAGAGAAGTGGTGCCACACAATGAACTGTGCAGCCACGACTTTGAGTGCATCAACAGTGAGGGAGCGTTCTAACAAAAGAATCTATTTCAAAAGGGAATCAATCGTTTGGCTTGAACACCAACAACAACGGCGAGTGCACGCGTCCATCGGTGTCACGCGGCAAGATTTCGGTCTTGTCGATGGCTTTGAGCACCGCGTTGTCCCAAGCAGAGTTTCCACTGGACTTGACGAGTTTCTTGCTCACGATGGTGCCATCAGGCGCGCAGCGCACTTCTACTTCGGCTGCAGGGTTGCCTGATAGGGAGCTGGGGTCAAAGGTGATATTGGGTTTGACGCGGGCACGGATTCTGCCCCCATAGCTGTCAGAGGGGCCTGAGGATTTCATGGCTGTGCCCGTGGCGTTTTCGTTGCCACTGGCACCCGCCATGCCCGAGATGCGCTTCATGTTTTCTTGGCGAATGGTGTCGAGTTTTTTGGCTTCTTCAGCGGCCGCTTTGCTGGCTTTTTGCTCTTGCTGCTTCTTGGCTTCTTTGTCTTTGCGTTCTTTCTCGGCGCGCTCTTTCTCTTTTTCCTTGTCCTTACGCTCTTTGTCCTTGCGCTCTTCTTCTTTCTTGGTTTCTAGCTTGCGCTTGTCTTCCTCGATCTTGGCCTTGGCTTTTTTCTCAGCCTCTTTTTTGACTTCTTCTTTGCGGCGCTCTTCGGCCTTCAAAGCGTCTTGCAGTTTTTTCTCTTCTTCAATCTTGCGTTTTTTCGCCAAGGCAATGTCTGCGTCGCGGTTGGGTGCAGGAGGTTCGGGCGCTTTCACTGCAGGCTTGGGCGCGGGTTCTGGTTTGGGCGCAGGGGGTGGTGGAGGGGGGGGAGGTGGAGGTGGAGGTGCTTCCACTTCGACCAATGCGGGTGCCGCTGCCATCGGCACAGCTGACCACAACTCGGCCTCAAGCGTCAAGTTGCTGTCTTGTTTCCACTGAATGCCAGCTGTCAGCGCCACGATCAACAAAGCGTGCACCACCAAGGCCGCGGCCACAGAGCGAGCAGTTCCTTTGGGGGGTGGTGGAGCAAACTCCAGATGCTTGGGCAATGCGCTCATGGCGGGTGAGATCAGTCGACCAACTGAACCGACAGGCCCACGCGTTGCACGCCTGCGCGTTGCAGCGTGTCCATGGCTTTGACCACGGTTTCGTATGGGATGGTGCGGTCTGCGGTGATGACCACAGGGCCTTGCGCCGTTTCACCTTGCAGCTCTCGCACATCCCGGGCGAGGCCGAGCAGAGTGCTGTTGACAGACTTGTTCACCGTGCCCGTGCTTTTGACGGTGATGCGTTCTTCTTTGGTGATTTCGACGTGAATCACTTGGTCTGGCAGGTTGGAGGCTTTGCCCACGCTGGGCAAGTCAATCACGGTGGGTGAGATGAGCGGGGCGGTCACCATGAAGATGATGAGCAAGACCAACATCACGTCAATGAAAGGCACCATGTTGATGTCGTTCATGGCGCGGCGGCCGCGTCCTGAGCGTGGAGAGATTGAAGCCATGTTGTGACTTTCGGTTTAGTGCGTCATCGTGCTCGCGCTGTTGCGCTGCAAAATGTTGCTGAATTCTTCGATGAAGGTTTCCAACTTGATGGACACGCGGTCAATGTCGCGCGAAAAGCGGTTGTAGGCCAACACCGCCGGAATCGCGGCAAACAAACCAATGGCCGTGGCCACCAACGCTTCGGCAATGCCAGGCGCCACTTTGGCCAAGGTCACTTGCTGCATGCCTGCCAAACCCGTGAAGGCATGCATGATGCCCCACACCGTGCCAAATAAACCCACGTAAGGCGACACAGAGCCGACGGAGGCGAGCATGGAGAGGTTGGATTCAATCGCATCCATTTCACGCTGGTAGCTGGCGCGCATGGCACGGCGTGCGCCGTCCATCAAAGCGCTGCTGTCGTTGATGCGACGTTCGCGTAGTTTTTGGTACTCGCGCATGCCGCTGGCGAAGATGCGCTCCATCGGACCAGAGGTTTTGGCGTTTTGCGCTGCAGCGGCGAACAGTTCGTTCAAGCTGGTGCCAGACCAAAAGTCGCGCTCAAACTCGTCGTTGAGTTCTTTGATGCGTTTTATCGAACCAATCTTGCGAAAAATTGCGGCCCAACTCACGATAGAGACGCCCATCAGCATGAGCACCACCACTTGCACGACCCAACTCGCGTTGAGCAATAAATGAACGATGGAAAAATCTTGTGTCATGTCAGGCGTTCCAATACAGAAGAGGGAATTCTCGCAGGCTTCATGGCCTTGGCATCGACCCAGCCAATGCGAATCGTGCCTTCGCACAGCAGTGTGTCACCAAGCCAAGCTTGTTGAGCGATGACCAAGCTGGCGCGGCCACTTTCGGCCAGTGTGGCGGTCACGCGGAGCTGGTCATCCAGTTGGGCGGGCCTGTGGTATTTGACGGTGGTTTCGCTGACCACAAACATGCCGCCTGTTTCTTCGCGCAGCGCGTGTTGACCGATGCCAAGCTTGCGCAGCCACTCCGTGCGGGCGCGTTCAAAAAACTTCAGGTAGTTGGCATAAAACACAATGCCACCCGCATCGGTGTCTTCCCAATAGACCCGAATGGGGTGTTCGAACATCGTGCGCATCGTTCAGCCCAGCAAGGTTTTGAGACGGGCCACCGCTGCTTGCAACTCAGGCAGTGAGCGGGCGGTGGAAAAACGTACAAAGCGCGCGGTGTCTGCATGGCCAAAGTCGCGACCAGGGGTGATGGCAAGGTTGGCTTGGTGCATCACTTCAAACGCAAAGTCCCAGCTGCCTTTGACCCCCAGTTTGTCTGCCGCCGCGGTGCAGTCGGCCCACGCGTAGA
This sequence comes from Limnohabitans sp., assembly GCF_036804465.1. Taxonomy (GTDB): domain Bacteria; phylum Pseudomonadota; class Gammaproteobacteria; order Burkholderiales; family Burkholderiaceae_C; genus Limnohabitans. The sequence goes on along the minus strand of NZ_DAIRSK010000015.1, from coordinate 45,314 downwards.
ACGCGCCATCCGGCATGACAGGTACGTTCAGGCCCAGTGCGTTGAGTGCGGGCACAAAGAAGTCGCGCCGGGCTTTGAACTCAGCGCGACGACGTTCAAACTCGGCAATGCTTTCATCTTCAAAGCAGGCAAGCGCAGCGTGTTGTGCCACCGTGTTGGCGCAAATGAACAGATTTTGCGAAAGACGTTCCATCACGGGCACGAGTGCATCGGGGACTACCAACCAGCCCAAACGCCAGCCCGTCATGTTGAAGTATTTGCTAAAGCTGTTGATGCTGATGATTTGATCGTCAAGCGCCAGTGCAGTCTGTCCAAACTGAGCGTCGAAACTCAGGCCCAAATAAATTTCGTCCATCAGGGTGGTGCCGCCGCGTTGAGACACCTCTTGGTGAATGGCGCGTAATTGATCGGGGTGGATGGATGTGCCCGTGGGGTTGGATGGTGAGGCCAACAGCACCCCCCGGATGCGCGCAGTCCAGTTGTCACGTACCTGCTCAGCGCTGAGCTGAAAGCGCTCAGCCGCTGTGGTGGGTACCAGCACAGCGCGCCCTTCTGCGGCGCTGACAAAGTGGCGGTTGCAGGGGTAGCTGGGGTCGGGCATGAGCACTTCATCACCCGCTTCTATCAAAGCCAAACAGGCCAGCTGCAAGGCCGCGGATGCGCCGGCCGTGATCACGATGCGGCGCGCTGGCACGTGGACGCCAAAGCGCGTGCCGTACCAAGCACTGATGCGTTCGCGCAATTGTGGAATGCCAAGTGCGGGCGTGTACTGCGTGACACCGTCACGCACCGCACGGACAGCAGCCTCTTGGACCCGAGGTGGTGCCGTGAAATCGGGCTCGCCGATGTTCAAGAAAATCATTGGCGCATCGGTTTGAGCCACCAAGGCTGCACGCTCGGTGGCAGCCTTGGCCACCTCCATCACATAGAAAGGCTCAATGCGTTGGGCGCGTTGGGCGATTTTCATCATCCCTCGCGCAGCTTGCCTTTGGCGCGGTCCGACGCCACTTCGAGGGCGCGCAGTTGGGGGGCCAAACCGTTGAGCACGCCGTTGACATACTTGTGGCCGTCCGTGCCGCCAAAGGATTTGGCAAGCTCAATGTATTCGTTCAGCACCACACGCCATGGCACGTCGATGCAGTGTTCAAACTCATACGCGCCCATCCACATCACCGCGTGTTCGATGGGGGAGATTTCATGGAGCTTGCGATCGAGTAGCGGCTCAATGCGTGAGTCCAAAATTTCGCGTTGCTCAATGCAACCGTATAACAGCGCGTCGTAATGCACCGAGTCAGACTTATGAAAACCGCTGAGTTCACGGGTAAACACATCGATGTCTGCCGCTTCGTTGTTTCCAACCAAGAATTGGTAGAGGCCTTGCAGCGCAAATTCACGTGAGCGGCTACGGCCTGATTTGGCTGAGCTTTTGGTGGTGCCTGTGCTGGCGGTTTTGGCCGCGCCAGGTTGGCTGGCCGTGGCCTTGGCCGATGGCGCAAAGATCTGTGGGTTGTCGCTCATGCCAACTGCTCCAACAGCAAAGCCATTTCAACAGCCACGCGAGCGGCATCGCGGCCTTTGTCGGTTTGGCGGGCTATCGCTTGGGCCATGTCTTCGGTGGTGAGGATGGCGTTGGCAATCGGCACGTGGTAGTCGAGCCCGACGCGGGTAACGCCAGCGCCAGATTCGTTGGCCACCAATTCAAAGTGGTAGGTCTCACCACGGATGATGCAACCCAGCGCAATGAGGGCGCTGAAGGGTTCAGGGTCTTCAATTTGCGCAAGCGCGGCCAATGCCAAAGGTACTTCGAGCGCGCCCGGCACATGCACGTGCGTGATGCGGTCGTCTGTCACCCCCATCGCTTGGAGCTCAGCGATGCAAGCGCCAGCGAGTGCGTTGGTGATGTCATCGTTGAAGCGCGCTTGGACGATGCCAATTTTCAAAGCACTGCCGTCAAGCGTGGTGGGGGAGGCGGGATGGGAGATAAACATTGTTTTTATTCTTTATTGGTTTGATTCGTTGGAGAGATAACCCGTGATTTCAAGTCCATAGCCCATCATGCTGGGCATGCGGCGCGGGTTGCCCATGAGGCGCATTTTTTGTACACCGCAGTCGCGCAAGATTTGTGCGCCTACGCCGTAGCTGCGCAGGTCCATGCGGCCTCGCTCAGGCGCTTGGGCGGAACGAGCGGTGCCCTCAAATTGGTTGAGCAGTTGTTCGCCGCTTTCGCCGCAATTGAGTAACACCACCACGCCCGTGCCCTCAGCGTTGATGCGTGACAAGGCTGCGTCTAAGCCCCACGAGTGCATGACGCGGTTGGGCTCTAGGGCATCGAGCACAGACAGGGGTTCGTGAACACGGGCCAACACTTCGGCGTCTAAGTTCCAGGTGCCTTTGACCAGGGCCATGTGCACGGCGCCACTGGTCATGTCTTTGTAAGCCTTGGCCATGAACTCGCCATGCGCGGTGTGCATGGGGCGTGCGCTGACTTGGTGCACCAATGATTCGGTCCGGCTGCGGTAGGCAATGAGGTCGGCGATGGTGCCAATCTTCAAGCCATGTTCGGCAGCAAAGATTTGTAAATCAGGCAAACGGGCCATGGTGCCATCGTCTTTCATGATCTCGCAAATCACAGAAGAGGGTGAGCAGCCGGCCATCGCGGCCAAGTCACAACCAGCTTCGGTATGACCGGCACGCATCAGCACTCCGCCGTCTACCGCTTGCAAGGGAAACACGTGGCCGGGTTGCACCAAGTCGCTGGCTTGGGTGGCTTTGGCCACAGCCACTTGGATGGTGCGTGAGCGGTCAGCCGCAGAGATGCCAGTGGTCACACCAACTGCTGCTTCGATCGACACGGTGAACGCGGTGCTGTAGACCGTGCCATTGCGAGTGGCCATGGGGGGAAGTTTCAAAAATTCGCAGCGCTCGCGGGTGAGCGTGAGGCAAATCAGGCCTCGCCCGAAGCGGGCCATGAAGTTGATGGCCTCAGGTGTGACGTGGTCAGACGCCAGTACCAAATCGCCTTCGTTTTCGCGGTCTTCTTCGTCCACCAAGATGACGATGCGACCGGCTTTCATGTCAGCCACGATGTCTTCTACAGGGGAAATCGTGGCGGGTTGTAAGACGTGGGGGGCGCTCATGGATAGGCTTTCAAGTGGGCAGCGTCGCCCAGTGTGGCGTCGACACGCAACATGCGTTCAACGTAGCGGGCCACAGTGTCAATTTCGAGGTTCACCGTGCTGCCCGTTTTGAGCGAACCCAAAGCGGTGTTGTCGACGGTATGCGGAATAAGGTTGATGCTGACTTGCGAGCCGCGCAAGCCCAAGGGGCCGTCTTCGTCGAAGAAGTCTTGCACGCTGTTCACGGTCAAGCTCACACCATTGATGGTGATGGAGCCTTTGAAAGCCAAGTACTTGGCCAGATCGGTGGGCGCCATGATGCGCAGCTCCCAACTCTCGCCGATTTGCGCAAAGTGGCTGACATGTCCTGTGCCGTCCACATGGCCCGACACAATGTGGCCACCCAAGCGGTCATGCGCGCGCAGCGCTTTTTCAAGGTTGACGCGGCCCAGTTCGCTCAGACCACTGGTGCAAGCGAGGGACTCTACAGAGATGTCAATGGTGAAAGTGTGTGTGTCGAGGTCGAAGCTGGTGACAGTCATGCACGCACCGTTGAGCGCGATGCTGTCCCCCAGCGTGACGTCGTCGAGATACGCGGCAGGGGCCTCAATGGTGAGACGCTTGCCGTGGCTTAAAGAGCTACCCAGGTCGTGGACAGCGGTGATGCGCCCCACGCCGGTGATGATTCCGGTGAACATAAGCACTATTTTCGCAGGTTTAAGTGACGCTTACCGGCTGAGACGGGCCAATATCCTTAAATCAGGACCAATTTGTGTCACTTCGTGGAACGACAGGGCTGTGACATCGCTCAAAGTTGTGAAAGGACCCAAATTTGTCATGCCTCGGCCTTGGCCCAAGAGCTTGGGGGCCAAGTAGGTGAGCAGCTCATCCACTAGGCCTTCGCGCAGCAAAGAGCCATTGAGTTTGTGGCCCGCTTCTACATGCACTTCATTGATTTGCTTGTGGGCCAGATCTTGGAGCATGGCTGCAAGGTCCACCTTGCCAGATGTGTTGGGCAGGCACACCACGTGGGCACCTTGGTCCTCGAGAGCTTGGCGACGCCCGGCATGGTCGCGCGCGCAGTAAATCCACACAGGGCGTGGTGGGCCAAAGAGTTTGGCCGTTAGCGGCGTTTCGAGCTGGCTGTCCATCACGACCAGCGCGGGTTGGCGTGGCGTAGCCATGGCGCGTACATCCAAGCGTGGATCGTCTTCCAACACGGTGCCAATCCCAGTGAGTACCGCGCAAGCACGAGCCCGCCATGCGTGGCCGTCATCACGCGCGGGGGCTGAGGTGATCCATTGGCTCAGGCCGTTGTCGAGCGCGGTTTGGCCGTCAAGAGAGGCGGCCACTTTCATGCGCAACCAGGGCATGCCATGCGTCATGCGTTTGAAAAAACCGATGTTGAGCTCTTGGGCTTGCACCTCGAGCAAGCCCACATCCACCTGCATACCAGCCGCACGAAGACGTGCAATCCCTTGGCCTGCGACCAGTGGGTTAGGGTCTTGGATAGCCACCACCACGCGCGCCAAGCCCGCCTGTATGAGGGCATCGCTGCAAGGTCCTGTGCGACCATGGTGGCAGCAAGGCTCTAGCGTGACGTAGGCCGTGGCGCCTTTGACATCGTGGTGCTTGGCTTGTGCATCTTGTAAGGCCATGACTTCTGCATGCGCTTCGCCTGCACGCTGCGTGTGGCCGCTGCCCAGCACAAGACCGCTGGTGCCTACGATGACGCAGCCCACGCGGGGGTTGGGTGAGGTCAAGAACAAAGCCTCGTGCGCCAAAGCCAAGGCGCTTGTCATATGGGTGATGTCGTGCGCAGAAAAAATCATGACGCAATTATGAACGGCTAGGCTAGGCGTTGCCATGGCTCATCGACTCCAACACTGTGTAGCCGTTTGATTGGCGCCTTGTACATTGCGCACGCCAAGGTGATTGACGGTCAAGATGCCGCATGTATCCCCTGCTTGTGAGCCCAGTGGTGTGGCGTGAAGGGTGTAGCTTTGCGCGGTGCTGATCAGCGTCATCTTGTAGAGCTGTCCGTCCATTTGCAACACGCTGGCGGGTACATCTGCTGCCAGTGGATAGCTGCCGTTGGCGCTCGCGGCGCGCTCCATCCAGTGCGCAGCGTGCAGCAAGGCTGCACGCGCTTGGGCGCGGTGGCTTCGCGCCACAAAGCTTTGATAGTTGGGCCAGGCCATGCTGGCCAGCAGCGCCACGCAGGAGATGGCGATGAGCAACTCGATCAGCGTGAAGCCTTTTGAAGAATGTGTGTGTTTCATGGTGATTCAGTCTTGCAGCACGTACCAGCTGTGCCATTGACCCGTGAGGGCTGTGGGTGTGTCGCGCAACCAAATGGCTTGCAGTACCGTGGTGCTGCCTGGCATCAATCCCTTGGCCAGCGTGGTGATGCGGTACACAAATGGCGCTGTCGATGCGTGGTTGGCAGGACTGCTGGTGTCCAGCGGAAAAACTTCAACCCAATACCAAGCGGTCTGGTCGCCGTAGGGTGTTTGGTTGGCGCTGACAGGCATGGCCGTGGCGATTTGCATTTTCCAGTCGCTGGCTTTGTGGGGCTTTGTTTGAAGTGTGTTGGGCGCACAAATGCCTGCGCTACATGCGCTTGTGTTCAAGCGTTGACGCAGCAAGTCGTAGTCAACCATAGAGGTAGGAAAAAATGCATGGGCTTGGTCGCTGGTGCCCGCGTGGTGGCGATGGCTGAAGGTGTCAGGGCTGCTGCTTTGCCCAATCCCCAAGAGGTCGTTCAAGGCGATGGGCAACGCCGCCTCCGCTTTGTGTTGGGTGCGAAGTTGGTCGGCCTCGGCATTGAGCAGTTGCGCGTTCAACCACAAGTTGCGCATGGCGAGCAGCGTTGCCATGCTGGCCAATGCGAGCATGGCCAGCAAGGTGGTCAACGCAAAGCCTCGGGTACCGCCGTGGCGCAGGGTCTTTGGCTGGCAGTGGGGTGGGCGCTTCATGGCTTGAGGCCATCGCGGTTACGCAAAGCCGTCACCCGTTTGAAGGTGCGGCGTAAACGGCCATCAGATGGCAGGGCCTCGCCATGGCAGCCTTTGAGTTGGCTGCTGGGACGGGTGTTGTGAACGGTCGATAGGCTTGCGATGCGCAGGCATACCTCGATGGCCGACACCTGCCTCATATCGCTGACTTGGTTCGCGGTTTTCCATTGGATGGTTTGTGTCTGGGGATTGACTTCGGCATACAGCAATTGAAAGTCTTCCACGCCTTCAGCCAAGGCTTGGTAGGTGCTGTTGCTGGGGTTGAGGTCTTTGCAGCTCAGTTCTTTGTTGGCGTTGATTTTGTAGTCGTTGCGCACGCTGGTGTGGGTGCTGCCCGAGTTGCCTTGGCAGTCGTAGCTGCTTAGCGCACGCCAATGGCCGAGGGTGATGCTTTCGTTATTTTTCGCACCATTCACCCCTGCCAAGGCTGCATGTCCTGCTAATTCACTGGGGGAGAGTTCGACCATGAACAGGCCATCCATGTGATTGGCGGATGTGAGGTAGGCAGCCCCTGCCATGAGTGCTTGCTCACGGATGTTGCGCAACGCGACGCGTGCGTTGGCGTGAACGGCATCAGCCGCGGCCATGGCATTCCAGGTTTGTTGGCTGTTGCCATAGGCCGACGTGGCTGCAGCGATGACCAGCAGGCTCAGGGCCATGCCAATGAGCAACTCGGGCAGGGTGTAGCCGCGTTGAGAGGGTGGGATGCCTTGGCGTGCGCTCATCGGTCTGGTCTGAAGAACAAACGCCAGCAACTCATTTGAGCGGAGCAGGGCGGCGTGCCAGATGTGGTGTCGGTGCGGTAGTTTTCATTTGCATCGCGCCAAGCGATGACGATGCCCCACCAGTGCGCGACATCGGTCAAGGCAAATACAGCAGCATCTCCCTCTGGTAATTGGCTTTGAATCGATTCTTGCAACTGCTGCCAGTCCCACGCAACAAGCGCCTCACGTGTGCAAGCGGTGGCTGTGCAATTCGGTGCTGCGTGGGTGGCGCTGCCCCAGGGCTTGGCGTACATGGCACGCTGGGAGTTGTTCATTCGCATGCGTTCGGCCAAGTCGTCGGCCACCCCCATCGCCACCGATCGCATGAGTTGTTGGCGTTGCTGCATCAAGGCTTGTTGGTGCAGCCACAACAGGCCCAGCACGCCAAAGGTGAGGATGAAACATGCGATGAGAGCCTCTAGCATTGCAATACCTTGCTGGTTCTTGCTCTCTTGCTTTGGCTGGCGTGTGCGTCGATGCGTGGGCGGTCGGTTCAGCTGCTGCATGTTTCTCCCGCTTGCCAGCGCAATCGGCTGGCGCTGTTGAGGCACAAGACGTTGGCGATGTGGAGTCCAGCTTGACGTGACTTGATGACCCAGCGCTCACCCACGGTGCCCAAGTCGCCGCGTTGGCTGATGTCCAGTGCCTGTGTTTTGGTAAATGTCACAAGCAATTGCGTTTGCAATTGCGAGGCGAACAGCACACGTTGGTCGGCCTTGGCGACCAGTTGCCAGCCGCAGCTCCAATCTTTGTCGGATGAAGTGACCCAAGAACAATCGCGCAAGCGGACAAGCTGCAAAGCTTCCCCCTGCTGCAGTGCGCGTACACGGGCGTTTTGCAAGTCGTTCATCAACTGGTCGCGGGCGGCTTGCACACGGCTGCGCTCTTGAAGACTTTGCCAGCTGTGGACGGCCCATGAAGCGATGACCGCCAGCACCCCCAAACACACCAACAGCTCCACCAGGGTGAATCCTTGTGTGCGTGAGCGCTGCAAACGCAGCACATGATGCGTAAAAAAACCTAGCCTTTGCATGCAGCAAATGCTAGGTATTGAACGGCTTTCAGCGCATGGCTGAGACTCGAAAACTACTTGCGAACTTCGTCCACCAAACTTTTAAAGTCGTCGATGTCTTCAAAGCTGCGGTACACACTGGCAAAACGAATGTAGGCCACTTTGTCTAGCTTTTTGAGTTCGCGCATGACGAGTTCACCAATGCGGGTAGAGGGCACTTCGCGTTGGCCTAGCGACATGAGCTTTTCCTCAATGCGCTCCACAGCGCTGTCGAGCTGCTCAGTGCTGACAGGGCGTTTGCGCAGCGCTAGGCTCATGGAGTCGAGGAGCTTGGTGTGTTTGTATTCGGTGCGGCGGCCGTCTTTTTTGACAATGTTTGGAAAATTGACATCGGGGCGTTCGTAGGTGGTGTAGCGCTTTTCGCAGGCGCCGCATTGGCGACGGCGACGCACCGAGTCACCGTCTTCGGACATGCGGGTTTCGACGACTTGGGTTTCTAGGTGGCTGCAGAAGGGACATTTCATGTGTTGTGCTCTTTTTTTTGCTGGGCTCGCTGAGGGTGTTTGGTATTGGCCGCTTTCTCATGCTGGGGTACCAGAAATCGTCAGCGGCCAATACCAAACACCCTCAGTCTGCGTCACGCTTTGCTTCGCTCGCATATTTCACTCGGACCATTAGTGCATCAACAAAGAGGAAACGTTCGAAAGAAACATTTCTAGCCAAAACAGTGCGGGTTGTTAGTACGGCGGGTGATGATTTCTGTACACAGCATGAAGAACCCGCCGTGCTAACAACCCGTGCCCTCTCCGGCGAGAACTATTCACGAGCGAAGAAACAACCGAACAAAACACCGAAGACAAACAAAAACCCCGCCACACAGGACGGAGTTTCAAAAAGTTACTTGTAAACAGGAAACTGAGAAGTCAGCGCATGCACCTTGGCACGTACAGCCGCGATGTTGACTTCATCGTGCGGGTTGTCCAACACGTCTGCAATCAAGTTCGCCGTCATGCGGGCTTCTTCGTCTTTGAAACCACGGGTTGTCATCGCGGGGGTGCCGATGCGCACACCGCTGGTCACAAATGGTTTTTCGGGGTCGTTTGGGATCGCGTTTTTGTTGATCGTCATGTGCGCTGCACCCAGCGCCGCCTCGGCCTCTTTGCCGGTGATCTTCTTGGAACGCAAGTCCACCAACATCACGTGGCTTTGGGTGCCGCCACTGACGATGCGCAGGCCGCGGGCTGTCAAAGTCTGCGCCACGATCTGAGCGTTTTTCACCACTTGGGCTTGGTAGTCTTTGAACTCGGGTTGCAAGGCTTCCTTAAAAGCCACGGCTTTCGCGGCGATGACGTGCATCAAAGGGCCGCCTTGGAGGCCGGGGAAGATGGCGCTGTTGATTGCTTTTTCATGCTCGGCCTTCATCAAAATGATGCCGCCCCGGGGGCCGCGCAAGCTCTTGTGGGTGGTGGAGGTGACCACGTCTGCATGAGGCACAGGGTTGGGGTACTGGCCAGCGGCGATCAGGCCGGAGTAGTGGGCCATGTCCACCAAAAAGATGGCACCCACTTCTTTGGCGATTTTGGCAAAGCGTGCCCAGTCAATGTGCAAGCTGTAAGCAGATGCGCCAGCAATGATGAGTTTGGGTTTGTGTTCCCGAGCCTTGGCTTCCATCGATGCATAGTCGATGACTTCGTTGCTGTCCAAGCCGTATGAAATGGCATTGAACCATTTGCCAGACATGTTCAGCGCCATGCCGTGGGTCAAGTGACCGCCCTCGGCCAAGCTCATACCCAAGATGGTGTCGCCGGGCTTCAAGAAAGCAAGAAAAACCGCTTCGTTGGCCGATGCGCCGCAATGCGGTTGCACGTTGGCGGCTTCAGCGCCGTAGAGGTGTTTTAGCCGGTCAATGGCCAACTGCTCAGCCACGTCCACATGTTCACAGCCACCGTAGTAGCGCTTGCCTGGGTAGCCTTCAGCGTATTTGTTGGTCAGCTGCGAGCCTTGGGCTTGCATGACGGCGGGAGATGCGTAGTTTTCGCTAGCGATCAGCTCAATGTGGTGCTCTTGACGCGTGTTTTCGGCCTGAATCGCAGCCCAAAGTTCGGGGTCGGTTTGTTCGATCAAGATGTTGCGGTTGTACATGCTGGCAGTCCTCGAAAAAGGTGGTTTGATGGCTGCCCAGGCGAACGGCAAAACACCTCTATGAATAGAGGCTGCGCGCTTCCCAGTGGTCATATATCCACGTCAGCGCGAGGGGGGAGGTGCCCCACACGCCTATCGCCAGTTGCGCACAACCATGAGTTTACCGCGCTTCCAAGACCTTATTTATTCGGTCTCATCCTTGCCAAAGGGGGTCAAGCGCTGGGCTTTTTCCCACAAGCTTTCCAGACGTGCGGTGGCTGCTTCGGCTGCAGTGGCGGGGGGCGGGGCCAAGGGTACCTTCACGCCTTTGGCCACTTGCTGCAAGCGAGCGTTTTCAGCCAGCACCTTGGCCGTGTAGCCTTGGTCGTCTTTCATGTTGCCCGCGCCTACATAAAGTTTGAGGCCGCCCTCGGTGCTGCCCGCGCGGTTGATGCACTCTTTGAGCACGTTCACGCCCACGCGCAAGTTAGCCACAGGGTCAAACGCGGCGAGGGCACCACCAAAGCCTTGGTATTTTTGTTCATGCACCTTGGTCATGACTTGCATCAAGCCTTGAGCCCCAACGGCGCTTTGGGCGAATGGATTAAAACCTGACTCAACAGCCATCACGGCCAAGATCAAGGTGGGTTCAATTTGGTTGTTGGGGCCCACGTCGTAGGCTTCCGCCACCAAAGCGCTCAAAGGCTCAGGGGCGACGCGGTATTTTTTGCTCAACCAATAGGCAAGGTTGGCTTGTTGTTTGGGTAGATCTCGGGGGTCTGTGGCGGTGGCACGGTCTACCGCATCGGCATCGGTGGCGATGCCTAGTTCGTCGTACTGGCGCTCTTGCAGCCAGCTAATGACTTTGGCTTCGGTCACCACACGCAGGTCGGGGCGCACGGACAGGGCCACGACAAAGAAGAAGATGGACAGGCCCACCACCGCCAAGCCGTTGTGCGAGATGGCAAAAAAGCCTTGCGCCACGTCAGTTGCAAAGGTGCGTAGACCTAGTTGTAAGCGGGCGAGTAAAGAAAGAGACATAAATTTATTCGAAAGGAAGCAGCTGAAATTTTAAAGCCTCGGCGACAATCGTCGCTCATTTACTGTGAGCCCTGCTTGTGACTGATTCTCCTAACAAAACCCTTGACCTCGCCGCCCTTGACACTTTGACCGGTGGCGCTTTTACCGTTTCGACCTCGGCAGAACGCAGCGCACGCCTGCGCGATTGGCTGGCTGGCCAGCCCTCCTTGGCGCAAGTGCAAGCTGCATTTGACGAAATGAGCCACCGCGACAAAGGGGCTGCCAAAGTCTTGCGTGAAAAGTTGGATGAGCTGCGGCGCAGCAAAGACCAAGATGCTTTGCTCGTTGAGTGGGCCGCCAAAGGTGAGGCGCTGCGTGATGCGCCGCACACCAATTTGAGTGATGCCATGGGCTGGCAGCGCGATGCCGCCAAAGCGGGTGCGCCCTTGTCGCGCGAGCCCTTGGCTGGCTTGAAAACCGCATTGGCCGAGCGCGTGAAAGCGATTGAAGATTTGCAACACCAAACCCAAGTGCAGCGCGAAGCGGCCGTGTTGTTGGCTCAGCGCATTGAAGTGTTGTCGACCAAGTCTTGGCAAGATGCCTTGGCTCAGCGCGAAGCACTGCAAGCCGACCTCGATCGATGGGTCGCCCAAGCCCAGGCCTTGGCCGCTGATCCCCAATGGGCCAGCGTGGACGCCAAGTTTGCGTCTGCCTTGCAAACCAGCACCCAACAAGTGCAAGCCGTGTGGACCGCCTTTGGCGAGGCATTGAACTTGACGGAGGCCGCCGCCGCTGATGCCTCTGCCGCCTTGCCTGATGTGCCGGCCTGGTCCGAACAAATTCGCTTGGCCCGCGGCGAAACAATGCCCCAACCCGCCGCGGTCGTCCAAGCGGCCAAGCCGTCCGATGTTGCTGGCATGGAAGCGACCCGCAAGCTCAAGCCTACCGCTGACAAGGCGGTGGTTGACCAAAAGCGATTGGAGCTGGCCATGCAGGCCGAGGCCTTGTTCAAGCCTGCGCCTGTGGCCAAGCCGGTGAAAGACAAAGCGACTCAGGCTGAGGATGCAGCTGCTCAAGCCAGCGCCCCAGAAGTCACAAAAATCGCCGACATCGCTGTGGCCGAAGTCACGGTCATCGAAACCCCAGCAGAAACGACCCCCGCACAAGCACCCGCCGCCGCCAAAGCCGACGAGGTGGTGCGCGTGCCAGCCGTGGGTGGCCGCAAGATGCAAGAAACCTTGCGTAACTTACGCGAGCAGTGGAAAAAAATTGACAAAGAAGCCGCCCCCAACCCCGCGTTGTGGAAGCGCTTTGATGCGGCTTGCAACCGTGCGCACGAAGTGGTGGATGTCTGGCTCAAAGAAGCCCGTGCCCAAACCGCCGCGCACAAAGCCCAGCGCTTGGCCTTGATTGAAGAAGTCAAAGCATGGACGGTCGCGCATGCCAACGGCCCTGACTGGAAGGGCGTGGCACGCCAGTTGCACCAGTTTGCTCAACGCTGGCGCGAAAGCGGCCACCTGAGTGAAAAAATGTTTGCCGAGTTGCAACCTGTTTGGAAGGCCGCCATCAGCGCCGCGCACGAACCGCTGGAAGTGATGCAAAAGGCCAGTTTGGCTCGCCGCCAAGCCCTGATTGCCGAAGCGCAAGCCTTGGGTGCAGCGCCTACCTTGCGTGTGGACGCGGTCAAAGCTTTGCAACAACGCTGGCAAGAAGAAGCTCACGCTGTGGTGCTGGAGCGCAAGCAAGAACAAAAGCTGTGGGACGCTTTCCGTCAACCTATTGACGAGGCGTTTGCGCGCAAATCGTCTGTGCGTGAGCAGTCTCAAGCCGCTCTGACACCGCACGACAAAGCCGTGCTGGATGCCGCCAAAGCTGTGGAGTCAGCGACCGCCAAAGGCGATGCCGCTGCCATTCGTGCTGCTGTGCAACTGTTGGAACAAATCGCACGTGGTGAAGCGGTGACGCCTGTGGCGGCGCCTGCGCCTGCAGCGCCTGTTCCCACCGAAGTAGCCCCTGAAGCCGCCGCGCCCCCAGATGCTATAGCCGTTGAAGAAAACGAAGAGATTGCAAGCGACAGCGCACCTCCAGCCTCAGAGCCCTTGGCTGATGTGGCCTCAGTCAAACCCAAAGCCGCTCCACGCCCCGTGGTGGCAGTGCGCGGGGATGACCGACCTGGCCAAAAACGCACCGACGCATCTCCAGCGGGCCGTGGCCGCGATGGCAAGCCTGGCGGCAAGTTTGGCGATAAGCCGGGCTTTGGCCGTGATGGCAAACCAGGTCGAGATGGTGGCCGCGAAGGCGGTCGAGAAGGCTTTGCACCGCGTGGCCCTCGTTTGGGCGATGCAGCTTTCCGAGCCCAACGCATGGCGATGGAATCGGCCCAAGACGCGCTGCGCCGCTTGGCCGCGCAAGCCCACGGCGAAGTGCTGACCCAACTCATGCACGCTTGGGAAAAGCGCGATGTCGCGCAATTGCCTACCGCGCAAGCCATTGGCAGCAAGCTCAACCCAGCGCAACGCACGCAATGGTTGCAAGCTTTGTCGGCTCAGCCGCAAGGCGAGGCAGTCACGCCATTGTTGCGTTTGGAAGTGGCCGCTGACTTGCCCACACCCGCTGCCCACATGGATGCACGCCGTGCGTTGCAGTTGCAAATGCTCACGCGCCGCCATGACCCATCTCCTCAAATGACGTGGGCCGCTGATGCGGCACAGGTCTTGGGTGGTGCGTATGACGAAGCGGCAGCGCGTCGTTTGCAAGCTGCCTTGAAGGTGTTGTTAAAGCGCTAAACCAAGCTGAGTGGCAACCGACAAAGCCCCCTTGTGGGGCTTTGTTCGTTTTTGCGTTGCCAGCTCAACACCTCTAGGCGAGGTGGCTTGGCATCGGCATGCCAGTCACTCAGCACCCAGCGGCTGAGGCCTTGACCCAAGTTGTGCACTGCAGGCTTGTGGGTGTGGCCGTGCAGCAGCACTTGGGACTCAGCGGCATGGAGCCATGCGACGGCAGCTTGGCTGTCCACGTCGGCATAGCCAGCGAAATTTGGCTGGTGGGTAAGGCTTTGTTTGCGGGCTTCGCTTGCCGCTCGGACGCTGCGCGCATAGGCTTGACGTTCGGCCAAAGGTTTGGCCAAAAAGGCGGCTTGCCACTCGGGCTGTCGCACTTGAGCACGAAATGCCAAGTAGTCATGGTCGTCTAGGCACAGAGCATCGCCGTGGCTAAGCAAGATGCGCGTGGTCGTTGCACCAGTCGCACCACCCAGCTCAAGCACCGTCGGGTCGCTCAAAGCCTGTAAGCCGGTCGCACGGAACAACGCAGTGCCCACCAAAAAGTCGCGGTTGCCGCACATGAAAAACACGGGCACGCGCTGCGCCGTGGCTTTGAGGACGGCCAGACATTGCAGCGCGAATGGGTCTTGGGTATCGTCGCCCACCCACACTTCAAACAAATCGCCCAAGATGAACAAAGCGTCTGCCGGTGTGTGCGCCATGTGCAGCGCCCACGCGTCAAACGTGGCCGGCTCGCTGGCGTCTAGGTGCAGGTCTGAAATGAAGTCAACGCGCTGCCAATTTGGCGGTGCTTGTACGCAAGGCACAGGCTGGGGCAGCAGCGGTGGCGTTGACATCAGCCGAGGGCTTACAGCGCAACAGCTTTTTCAATGACCACGTCTTCTTTGGGCACGTCGTCATGAAAGCCTTTGCGACCCGTTTTGACGGCGGCGATTTTGTCGACCACGTCATTGCCGCTCACCACTTTGCCAAACACGGCATAGCCCCAACCTTGTTGGCTGGGTGCGGTGTGGTTTAAAAACTCGTTGTCAGCGACGTTGATGAAAAACTGCGCAGTGGCTGAGTGTGGGTCAGACGTGCGGGCCATGGCCAGCGTGTAGTGCTTGTTTTTGAGGCCGTTGTTGGCTTCGTTTTCAATCGGTGCGTCACAGTCTTTTTGCGTCATACCTGGCTCGAACCCACCGCCTTGCACCATGAAGCCTGGAATCACGCGGTGAAAAATGGTTTTGTCGTAGTGGCCTTTGTTCACGTAGTGCAGAAAGTTCTCCGCGCACTTGGGTGCTTTTTCAGCGTCCAGCTCGATGGTGATGATGCCGTGGTCCAAGATGTGCAGTTCGACTTGTGGGTTGCTCATGGTGTGTTTCCTTTAATGAAATGAGATGTCGACGCGCGCTTACAGCACGCTAGCCGATTGGATGATGATGGGTGTGCGTGGCACGTCAGAAGGGAAGGGGCCACCGAAACCGGTTTGCACCGTTTTGATTTTGTTCACAGTGTCCATGCCCGATACCACTTTGCCAAACACGGTGTAGCCGGGTTGTTGGGGTGTGGGGTCCAAAAAGCTGTTGTCCACCACATTGATGAAAAACTGAGATGTGGCAGAGTTAGGCACATTGGTGCGCGCCATGGCGATCGTGCCCATGGTGTTGCGTGGCCCACCTTTGGCCAAGGCTTCGCGGCCTTCGTGTTCAACGGGTGCGCGGGTGCGGCGTTCGATGTATTTTTGGTCATAGCCACCGCCTTGCACCATGAAGTTGCTGATCACGCGGTGAAAAATCGTGCCGTCGTAGTGTTTGTCGCGCACGTATTGCAAAAAGTTGTCGACCGTTTTGGGCGCTTTGTCGGGGTAGACCTCGACCACAAACTCGCCCGCATTGGTGACAAATTTGACGCGAGGCGCGTCTTGGGCCAGGGCGGTTTGGGCTAGGCCGACCCAGGCGAGTGTGCAAAAGCTGGCTTGGCAAAGTGCGCGGCGTGTCAAAGAGGTAAGTGTCATGGTTTGCCTTGTGTGATGTCTAGGACGGGTTTGAGGCGTTCAATTTTTTGAGCGATATCACGCTGATTGGGGTCCACCATCAACGAGCGCTCATAGGATTGACGGGCGATGTTGACAAGCAAGTCGCCCATGTTTTCATGAGCTGCTGCATAGTTGGGATTGGCGCGCAAGGCTGCCTCCAGCGAGGCTTTGGCATTGGGGTAGTCGCCTTTGGCAGCGTAGATGGCGCCCAAGTTGTTGTGAGGCTCGGGCAGCTCGGGATACTCACGCGTGAGCTCGAGGTACACCTGTTGCGCCATGTTGGGCTGGTCGAGTTGCTCAAAAATATAGGCTTGCCAAAACCGCATTTGTGGGTCACGCGGATTGGTGGAAAGGTGTTTGTTGACCAGCAGCAAGGCTGGTGGGTATTTGGCTTGGCGCAACAGCTTGCGCACATCGTTGTGTGGCGTGCTGATCACGCTGGGCGGGGTGGATTGGCCAGGCTGCCATTCCAAGGGTTCCAAGCTTTGCGCTTGGACAAGGCTTGCCGCAAGCAGCATCGTCAAGCCCAACGTAAGACTCGGCCGCACTCGAACCGTCCATGCGCTGCATTGGCCTAGATGTGGGGCATCAGTGGAGGCCAAAGACTTGGCTTGGTGAGGGGGGCAAGGGTTTGTCATGTGCTTTGTATACTGCATTCATTGTAAAACAGCGAGTCCGATCGACTCCTTGGCTTTCACCACATTACCGACCCTTCATTGCGGTCATTGATCCATCATTCATGACGCTTCGCATTCACAACACGCTCACGCGTGCGCTGGAGAGATTTTCGCCGCTCGAACCTGACCATGTCCGCATGTACGTGTGCGGCATGACGGTGTACGACTTGTGCCATTTGGGGCACGCCCGTTCCATGGTGGCGTTTGATGTGGTGCAGCGCTGGCTCAAGGCGAGCGGCTACCGCGTGACTTATGTGCGCAACATCACTGACATTGACGACAAAATCATCAAGCGTTCTTTGGAAAACGGAGAAACCGTGCGTGGCTTGACCGATCGCATGATCGAAGCACTGCACCAAGACGCCGACGCTTTGGGTATCGAGCGCCCCACGCATGAGCCTCGCGCCATGGACTATGTGCCGCAAATGCTGGCCATGATTGAGACACTGCAGAACAAAGGCTTGGCCTACCAAGCCAGCAATGGCGATGTGAACTACGCCGTGCGCAAGTTTGCAGGCTACGGCAAGCTCTCAGGCAAGTCGCTGGACGAGTTGCAAGCGGGTGAGCGCGTGGCCGTGAGCACAGAGGAAGGTGGCAAGCAAGACCCACTGGACTTTGTGCTGTGGAAATCAGCCAAAGAGAGCGAGCCCGATGAGGTGAAATGGGCCAGTCCCTTTGGGGCAGGACGCCCAGGATGGCACATCGAGTGCTCGGCCATGAGTTGTGAGATGTTGGGTGAGAGCTTTGACATTCACGGCGGCGGCGCTGACCTGCAGTTTCCCCACCATGAAAACGAAATTGCCCAAAGCGAAGGCGCGAACGGCCAAAAGATGGCCAACGTGTGGATGCACAACGGCTTCATCAACGTGGACAACGAAAAAATGTCCAAGAGCTTAGGTAATTTTTTCACCATCCGTGATGTTTTGAAAGCGTTTGACGCGGAGACCATTCGTTTCTTTGTGGTGCGCAGCCATTACCGCAGCCAACTGAACTACAGCGATGTGCACCTCAACGACGCGCGTGGCGCCTTGAAGCGTTTGTACACCGCATTGGGTTCGGTAACGCCAGATGAGGTGACGATTGACTGGGCCGACCCGCATGCCGCACGCTTCAAAGCGGTCATGGACGAGGACTTTGGCACACCCGAAGCCGTGGCTGTCTTGTTTGAATTGGCGGGCGAAGTCAATCGCACGGGTTCGGCGCAAATGGCGGGCTTGCTCAAAGCCTTGGGCGGCGTGTTGGGCTTGTTGCAAGATGACCCCAAAGCTTTTGTGCAAGCGGGCGCTGGCTTGAATGAGGACGCTATCCAGACCCAAATTGCCGCGCGTGCCGCCGCCAAAGCTGCCAAAAATTTTGCCGAGGCCGATCGTATTCGTCACGCCTTGGCCGCTGAAGGTATTGTGCTCAAAGACTCGCCCACGGGCACTCAGTGGGAGCGTGGCTAGTATGGCTATCAGCGAAAAGGTCATCGTCGCCACGCCTGAGTATTGGGCTGAAGCGTGCAAACACCTGATGAAAAAAGATCGGGTGATGAAGCGCCTGATTCCCCAATTTGGCGAGGCATCGTTGCAATCACGCGGTGACGCTTTCGTTACCCTGGCGCGCAGCATTGTGGGTCAGCAGGTGTCGGTCAAAGCGGCGCAAACCGTGTGGGATCGCTTCACGGTGTTGCCCCGCAAAATCACGCCTGCTAATGTGCTCAAACTCAAGGTGGACGACATGCGTGCGGCAGGTTTGTCAGCCCGCAAAGTCGAGTACATCGTCGACTTGGCGCTGCACTTTGACAGCGGTGCTTTGCATGTCAAGAAATGGTCGGAGATGACGGACGACGCCATCATTGACGAGCTGGTGGCTATTCGTGGCATTGGTCGCTGGACAGCAGAGATGTTTTTGATGTTTCACCTCTTGCGGCCCAATGTGCTGCCTTTGGACGATGTGGGCTTGATCAACGGCATCAGCCGCAATTACTTTTCTGGCGAAGCCGTGAGCCGAAGTGAGGCAAGAGAAGTCGCGGCACCGTGGGCACCCTATTGCAGTGTGGCGACTTGGTATATTTGGCGATCATTAGATCCGCTGCCTGTGTCTTATTGAGCAGCTTAGGAGTAATAAATTTGGCTAAACGAACATTCCTCGACTTTGAACAACCGATTGCAGAACTTGAAGGCAAGATCGATGAGCTGCGCTATGTGCAAAGCGAGTCTGCGGTCGATATATCGGACGAGATTGAGCAGCTCAGCAAAAAAAGCATGCAGCTGACCAAGGACATTTACAGCGACCTCACCCCTTGGCAAATCACCAAAATTGCCCGTCACGCCGAGAGGCCCTACACGCTCGACTACATCAAAGACATCTTCACTGACTTTGTAGAGATGCATGGCGACCGCCACTTTGCAGACGACATGAGCATCGTGGGTGGCTTGGCTCGTTTCAATGGCAATGCATGTATGGTTTTGGGACAGCAAAAAGGCCGCGACACCAAGGAGCGTGCAGTGCGCAACTTCGGCATGAGTAAGCCCGAGGGCTACCGCAAAGCCTTGCGTTTGATGAAGACAGCCGAAAAGTTCAAATTGCCCGTGTTCACCTTTGTCGACACCCCTGGCGCGTACCCCGGCATCGATGCCGAAGAGCGCAGCCAGTCCGAGGCGATTGGTCGCAATATTTTTGAAATGGCCCAACTCGAGGTGCCGATCATCACCACCATCATTGGTGAAGGTGGCTCGGGCGGCGCGTTGGCTATCAGCGTGGCTGATCAAGTGCTGATGTTGCAGTATTCGGTCTACTCGGTCATCAGCCCTGAAGGCTGTGCTTCGATTTTGTGGAAAACCTCTGACCGTGCTGAGGATGCCGCCGAACAGCTGGGTATCACAGCCCATCGACTCAAGGCTTTGGGTTTGGTCGACAAAATTGTGAACGAGCCTGTGGGTGGGGCGCACCGCGACCCCAAACAAATGTCTGCGCAACTCAAGCGCGGCTTGAACGACGCTTGGCGTCAGGTGATTGACCTCAAGGTCAAAGAGTTGCTCGATAAGCGTTACGAGCGTCTGCAAAGCTATGGCCGTTTCACCGACACCAAAGCTGACGCCCGCTGATTTTCCCTCGCTGGACGCGCTCCAGCACGTTGGCCCTTTTGCCGTTGCACTCAGCGCAGGGGCCGACTCCACGGCATTGCTTGTTGCTAGTGCAACGCGTTGGCCAGGTCAGGTGCATGCGGTGCATGTGCACCACGGGCTACAAAGCGCTGCGGATGGCTTTGAGGACCACTGCGTGGCGCTGTGTCAACGCTTCAATGTGCCGCTGGTGGTGCAACGCGTGAACGCCGCGCATGCATCAGGTGAAAGCCCAGAAGACGCCGCCCGCCAAGCCCGTTACAGCGCACTGTCCACAGCACTGCAACACCACTGGGGCGGGCATATCCAACACATGGCCTTGGCCCAGCATGCGGACGACCAAGTGGAGACCTTGTTGCTCGCCCTCTCGCGCGGTGCGGGCTTGCCCGGCTTGGCCTGCATGCCAGCCGTGTTTGAGCGCCACGGCGTGACCTACCACCGCCCGTGGCTGGCTGTGCCAGGACTTGACTTGCGTCTTGCATTGAAAGCTGCAGGAGAGAGCTGGATAGAAGACCCCACCAACACCGATCAGCGCTTCACGCGCAATCGAATTCGTGCCGAGTTGATGCCGGTGCTCGAGCAAGCCTTTCCAGCCTTTAGACACACCTTTGCGCGCAGCGCCTCACATGCAGCACAAGCGCACATGTTGTTGCAAGAGGTGGCAGAGCAAGACTTGCAGCGGGTGGGTCATCCGCCAGTTATCCAAGCATTGCAGCAGCTCAGCGAGGCAAGGCTATCCAACGTGTTGCGTCAGTGGCTGGCACTCGAACACTCGCAAGCCAGCACTGCACAATTGCTGGCCTTGTTGGTGCAGGTCAGGGCTTGCACCACGCAAGGCCATCAGATCGACATCAAGGTGGGCCGAGGCTTTGTGCGTCGTGATGGTGCAGTGTTGCGTTGCTACAATCAGTGAGTTTTTTTGCCTCCACACTCTCGTTTTAAAGAAATATGGCGTTGTTTGTTCATAAATATGGCGGTACGTCGATGGGCTCGACAGAGCGCATTCGCAACGTCGCCAAGCGCGTAGCCAAATGGGCCCGCGCCGGTCACCAAATGGTGGTGGTGCCTTCCGCGATGAGCGGTGAGACCAACCGTTTGCTCGGCCTTGCCAAAGAATTGGCCCCCTCCAAAGTCGACTCAGCCTATGACCGTGAACTTGACATGCTGGCCTCCACAGGAGAGCAAGCATCATCTGCTTTGTTGGCGATTGCTTTGCAAGCCGAAGGCCAGCCCTCGGTCAGCTATGCAGGCTGGCAAGTGCCGATTCGTACCAACAACGCCTTCACAAAGGCCCGCATTGAGTCGATTGACGGCAAGCGTGTGCGCGCAGACTTGGACGCAGGCAAAGTGGTCATCATCACTGGTTTTCAAGGCAGCGACAGTAATGACAACATCACTACCTTGGGGCGTGGCGGGTCTGATACATCGGCGGTGGCGGTGGCGGCAGCGCTCAATGCCCAAGAGTGTTTGATCTACACCGATGTGGATGGCGTCTACACCACCGACCCCCGAGTGGTGCCTGAAGCGCGACGCTTAGAAACGCTGTGTTTTGAAGAGATGCTGGAGATGGCATCTTTGGGTAGCAAAGTTTTGCAGATTCGCTCGGTTGAATTTGCAGGTAAGTACAAGGTGCCGCTGCGCGTGTTGTCCAGCTTCACCGCGTGGGACATCGACATCAACGAAGAAGCCAAATCTGGCACGTTGATCACCTTTGAGGAAGACGAAAAAATGGAACAAGCAATCGTATCTGGTATCGCCTTTAACCGCGATGAAGCCAAAATTTCTGTGGTCGGTGTGCCCGACAAGCCAGGTATCGCCTACCAAATTTTGGGAGCTGTCGCGCAAGCCAACGTCGAAGTCGACATGATCATCCAAAACATCAGCAAGGATGGCAAAACCGACTTCAGCTTCACCGTGCACCGCAATGACTTTGCGCGCACCATGGACTTGCTCAAAGACAAAGTGCTCCCAGCTTTGGGTGCAAGTGAGGTCATTGGCGACACCAAGATTTGCAAAGTGTCGATCGTGGGCATTGGCATGCGCAGCCATGTGGGCGTGGCAAGCAAGATGTTTCGCTCATTGAGCGAAGAGGGCATCAACATCCAAATGATCTCCACTTCTGAGATCAAAACCTCGGTGGTCATCGATGAAAAATACATGGAGCTTGCGGTGCGCGCATTGCACAAAGCTTTTGATTTGGATCAGCCCAATCTCTAAGGTTCGTGCATAATATGCACCAGCTGGAAACGTGACCGAGTGGCCGAAGGTGCTCCCCTGCTAAGGGAGTATGGGGTGTAGAGCCTCATCGAGGGTTCGAATCCCTCCGTTTCCGCCAGCTACCCCCTAAAACGCGCCAAAGGCGCGTTTTTTTACGCTTAAAAAGTAGTCACTTTTTCAGTGAGTGCTTGTTAAAATCTTGAAAGATTCGAATCATTTACAACCCACTTCAGTCCAAGTGGTGATTCAAATGTAAACAAGGGTTCAGCGCGATAGTATTTTTGCTCTAATTGTTGTTTCAAACCTTCAAATTTAAGATGAAGTTGCCAAAACTATTTTGTTTGGTGAATTTTTTAGATTGGGTTTGTTTCGGTGCTTTCACTTGCGCGTTACCTTCGTCTTGGCTCCTTGAGCCTGTTTGCGTTGGCTGCTTCGATGGCGTCAAGTGCGGACGATTTGCCTTGGCATTTAGGCTCTTTGAATCCTTCAGTGGCGGCTGCCCCAGCGTCGATCAACACCGTTTCATTCAAGCCTGGGCCGCATGGGGTGGTTGTTGCGGTCATAGACAGCGGCGTGTTGTCTAACCATCCCAGTTTGCAAGGAAGGTTGCTGCCTGGGTATGACATGTTGTCAGCGCCGCTCAATTTGCGGGGGGCGCGCTCTGCTGATTACTCGCCGGATGCGCGCGAAGCAAAGTGCGGGGAGCGGGTGGTGTCTGGTTCGTTTCGAACGCATGGCACCGAAGTGGCCAGTTTGATCGCAGGTAACGGGCAAGATGGTGTGCTTGGGGTGAATCAAGCGGCCAAAATTTTGCCCATTCGATTGTTCAGCTCTTGTCCCATGAAACGCGCTGATTTGTTGGATGCCATGGCTTGGGCTGCTGGCTTGCCGGTGGCGGGCGTGCCCATGAACCCCCATCCTGCGCGCGTGATCAATCTGAGTTTTGCGGGTGGCAAGACAGTCTGTGGTTCAGATTTGCAACAGCTGATTGATCAACTTACCAAAAAGCGTATTTTTGTAGTTTCTGCGGTTGGCAACACGTTTGGAAAACGGTTGTCGGAGCCTTCTAATTGTGAGGGGGTGATTTCTGTCGGAGCGGTGGATGCAGAAAACCGCATCGAGAGTTATTCAGCGCTCGACGCTCGCACGGTGATTTATGCGCCAGGCGGAGGTAAGGGGCTGGCTGGCAATGAACCTTGGCATGTCAACAAGCTCAAGGTTGCGTCTTTTGATGTGGACCTGAAAGGGGATGAGACCCCACTTGGTGTTGCCCGGGGCGTAGGGACAAGCTACGCAACACCCTTGGTTTCGGGGTTTATTTCACTTTTGTTGTCGCATCGCCAAGACATGAGCCCGTCAGATTTCTTGGCTCAGCTACCGAAATTTACACGTCCTGTGATCGCCACAGATAAGTGTGCCGACTGTGCGCCCAAGGGCTTGGCCTTGATGACGGGCATCCTGCGTTAAAGCATATTTCAATTTAATTTTATTGATTAGTTTGTTAATTCTCAATTTAATGTAATAATAAGTGTTAGTTTTGTTATTTTCGGATAGCAAGACGTACATGGTGGTTACACATTGATTTCTGGCGCTTTTAGAAATCGATTCGATTGGAGAATTTTCATGCCTCAAAAATATGTCAAAACATGGATTGTGCTGCCCGCTGCCCTGGCCGCCTTGGTCATAGCTTCGGTGTTGGGTTTTTATGCGGTCCGGCATTTTTTGATCCAAGAGCACAAGGCCTTGGTGCATACGGTGGCCCAAAGTTTCGTGCCTGCGCTGTTGGTCAACGACAACGAGCAAGTGAAATCGCTGATGCAGGGGCTGCAGAGCCATCGGGGTTTAGAAACGGCCGAACTCATCAGCGCGCAAGGAGCGGCGCTCGCAGCATTCGCGCGAAGTGGTGAGTCAGCAGATGATCGCTCGACTGTGTTTGCGCTGGCCTCAACTTTGGATGACGACAACCAGCTTCATCTGATGGCGCCAGTCACTTTTGACAGTTTGATCCTTGCAAATTTGCACATCGCGGTTAATTTGTGGCCGATTTATCTTCGATGGTTGACTTGGTTGGGTGTTCTTCTGATCGTTCCTAGCGTGATTTATGTGTTGGTTAAACAGCTGCGCATCAGGGTTCGATTTGAAAAATTAACGGGCAGTGGTGGTGCTCATCCCAGCGATGGCGGGGTGCCTTTTGATTTGCATGCCTCGACCGCTCAAGCCATGGCGGATGCCCAGATCAGTCTTCAATACCAACCCATTCGGCGTATGAGTGATGGTGGTTTGTTCGGCATGGAAGTACTGGCCTGTTGGCAGCCTCCGTCTGGTGAGACTTTGTTTTTTTCTCCTGCAGATTTTGCGCACTTATCAGATCAGACAGGCATCAGTTTGCCCTTTGATGCTTGGTTGCTTCGTGCGGCTTGTGCCAAAGCTGCTGCATGGCAGCGTCAGCACGGCCCACTGGTTTTGACCATCGATATCTCTGAGGCTCAGTTCAAAGATCCCTTATTTGCTCAAACGGTGCGAGAGATTTGCGACCAAGTTCAGTTCCCTTACCAATTGCTAGAACTGGAGGTGCGTGAGTCTATTTTCATGAGCCACTTAGCTGATGCTTTAAGCGCTTTGCAAGTGTTTGTTTCTAAGGGGTTGCGGGTCAACGTGGAAGGCTTTGGGTTGATGCAAAGCTCACTTGAATTGCTCAAAAGTCAGCTCATTCATAAGATCAAGCTCGATGGCAAATTGACCTCTCGAATGACGAATGATGCATCGGTGGCAGAGTTGATTCAATTAACCATCACGCAGGCGCTGGCGTGTGATGTGGTGGTGATGTCTGAGCAGATTGAGTCACCGCAACAGCTCGTGGCGCTTCAACGGATGGGTTGCATGTTGGGGCAGGGTACTTATTTTGAGCCGCCACTGTCTGAAGCATCTTTTCAAATGCTATTGGCCAAGGGGCAGTTTGAACTGCCAAAGCGTCAGATGGGCCAGCAACACTTATTGCCGCTTTAAGTTGCTTATGGAGGCGCCAGGCCTTCGTTGGCCATCAAACCTTTGGGCGCGCATTCTGAGCACTTGGCAACTTGTTCCACATGGCGAAGAAAATTGGGTAAGTCTTTGGCAAGGTCGCTGGTTTGCTTGTCTGCATGATGCGATAGCCAGAGAGAGACAAAACCTGCCACGATGGGGGCTGCGAAGCTTGTTCCAACGCCGCGATGGAGCGCAGCTGCGCGTTCATTGCCTAGAAAACCCAGCTCATACGTCGCAACCATTAATTTGTTATGGGACCAATATGCATTTGAATCAAGCCTTCGCCCACCGCCGGGCGCATACAGCGTGGTGCGCGTATCGAGTGCAGAGTAGATTTCAATTTTGTTTTCTGCATCAAGTGCGCCAACAGAAATGACGCCCTGACAGTTGGCTGGCTCTTGAAGCGGTTTGTGAAAGTTGTTGCCGGCGGCCGCAATGACAAACACTTTTTTTTCAACAACACGATGGATCAAGCGTTGTAAATCGGCTCCGCATACGGCAAGTCCGCCTGCCATGCTCATGTTGATCACACGCGCTGGGTAGGGGTTATCAGGGACGCCTTCCACTGGCAAACCCGCTGCCCATGCAATCGCGTCGAGAAGATCATGCCGCGACACGCCACAGGCGCCAAAAAGCCTAATTGGCAAAATTTTGGCAGTCGTGTTGACGCCGAACACACCCTCTGCGCCATTGGCTGCAATTAAGCTGGCTACTTCGGTGCCATGGGTTCTAAAGGAACCAGACACCAAGCGTTGACCACACCGTGCTTCCCGTTCATCTGGGGCGAAATTGGCTGAGCGACCCCCTCTTAAGTTATGAGGCGCCGAGAGCATGTCGTAGCCTGGTAAGAGTTGTCCTTGGAGGCTGGGGTGGCCTGCAATGACCCCGCTGTCAATCACTGCGACAGTGATTTGATGAGGTCCTGCATGGATGTTTGCGGTGTTGACCGCCGAAGGCGCATGAGATCCATTTTTTTGGGAGGAGCCCAAATGCCAAGGCAAATTTTGTGCGTTGCTCGCATGAATCGCACCGAGCAAAGTCAAGCTCAATACCGCTTGTTTTAGAAACACGGCCCAACGGCCTCTGTATGCGTGAGCTTCGATAAATAACCAATTGCTGGGTGATGTTTGGCAATGCACCGCAACATTTCTGACTCATCTTCAACGATGTGGAGGTTACTGGTCAAGCCACTGTTTGGCGCGGTCGTCAATACCCGCTTGTTTCCAATCGCGCGCATGGCGGCTGCTGTTAGATTGGAGCTGCCGCCAACAACGCATGCTGAGAGCGTAAGCCCACCGCTTAATTTGACGAAATTACCTTGGTAAACATCGTATAAATCACCAAGTGACAGGCGAATCACTTCTCTTTCTATGGTCAGAGCTGCAAGCGTAAAGTCGTCTGAAGCGTTGGCAATTTGCACATCGCTACGCGAGCAGTGCCAAACAGGTTGTGCCCAAGCAGGTGCACCAATGAGGAAAAGGCCATTGAGGAAAAGGCCATTGAGTAGGAGGCCATTGAGTAGGAGGCCAGTAAGTGCTTTGTTGAGCTGATTGAAAACGCCGTGCATAACAGAAAATTATACACATCACAAAACAAATTGAGTACCTAAATATTAAATAGGGTGCATATTCAAAGCTTCTGACAATTTAGAAAGTTGCCAAGATCGCATTTTTCAGTTGAGGAGTCACTTGCGGCATCACGCCAAACCAAGCATGAAAAGCAGGGCGCGCTTGATGCAGCAGCATGCCAAGCCCATTGACTGTGGTGTTGCCCTTCAGTCGCGCTGCATGCAAGAGGGGTGTTTCAAGTGGAACGTAAATGATGTCTGACACAAGGGCTGAGATCGGAAGCTTTGACAAGTCAATGTCGAGGGCGCTCTCGCCATTCATCCCAAGGCTGGTGGTGTTGACCAAAAGAGCAGCGCCTTCAAGAGCATCTGCGCGCTCAGACCAGTTCAGCGCGCGAACGGCCATGCCAAACTCTTGGGCCAAATCATCTGCTTTGCTCAAGGTGCGGTTGAGTATCCGAATGTCGGTCGCACCGCCATCTAGCAAACTCACCACAATGGCTCTTGCAGCCCCGCCTGCACCCAAAATCACTGCAGGGCCAGTGTCAGCTTGCCAGTTGGGTTGCGCCTCCCGCAGGGACTGCACATAGCCATAGCCATCGTGATTGAATCCATGCAATGCGCCATCTTGTTGCACCACGATGGTGTTTATCGCGCCCATGCGCACAGCCAATGGATCAACCCAGTCAACGAATCGCATGGCATCAACTTTGTGTGGAATGGTGATGTTGCATCCAGCAAGCCCCAAGGCTTGGAGACCGCGGATGGCTGCTTCTAGTTGACTGGGATGGACAGGGAAAAGTCCATAAGCACCAGATAAGCCATACTCGCTTATCCAGTGGTTATGAATGACGGGAGACCGGGAGTGAGACACGGGCCAGCCCATGACGCCCGCCATGATATGAGTTGATTTCATGTTTGATGCGTAAAGTACAACTGCAATAGTAGCCAATGCGTGGAATGATGCTTTTTAGATAAAAACTTAAAAAAATGTTAGGAAGCACATTCATTAAATCCGCTAAGTGGTTGCATTCAATGATTTTTTTTCCACATATAAACAACAAAAAAACTTGAAGTATGTGGTTTTTGACAGTTTTTTTGTTAAAATTAACCTAAGGAGTCCATATGTCTAATCAATCTGATTCGCTCGAAAGTGTTGTCATCGGTGACGGCGTTGTCGTCAAAGGTACGTTCACAGTTCCATCAAAAGCCATCATCAATGGTGTTATTGAGGGTGACTTAACTGCTGAAGAGGTCTTGATCGGCCCGACTGGGAAGATCACAGGCAGAGTTTCTGCCAAGGTGATTGATGTGCGTGGGCAACTGCACAACACCATCATTTCCGAGAAGAGCCTGATCGTTCGCTCGACTGGAAAAATTGCTGGCAAAGTTCAATACTCCGAAATCGAGATTGAAAAGGGCGGCGAGATTGAAGGTACCTTGAGTCAAGATGCCAACGGCCCTGTGATGCAAGTGGGTGCGCCAACCGCTGCCTAAAACGGACCATTTCTCGTCATGATGCACCGACTTGTCACAACTGCTCGATTACTTCCTGGGTTTGTAGCTCGTGGATGGACTCGCCAGTATGAGGATGCGCGGATCATTCTTGAGCAAAACGGCGATCTTCACTACCTCAACATCAGCGCTCACATGCAGCGCATTTTGGTGCGTGGCGGCATTTTGGCCACAGGCGTGATGCTCATCTCTATTTTTGTTCTTCTGGTCACCAGTGTGAATTTGATGATCAGTCGTGCCAAGCTCGAGCGTTCACATGAAGAGGTATATCGAGCATTGCTTAGCAGTGCTTCTGATTCTGAGAACGCCGATCAACTCACGATGAATGACGAGCAAATGGTTGCCTTGGCGCAAACCATTCGTGATCGAGACATGAGCATTCGCCGCTTTGTAGACACATCCATGGTGGCAGTGTCGCAAGAGAACGTGACCATGAAGTCCCAGCTAGAGTCCTCTGGTTTGACCGAAAAGATCGTCAAGATCATTCAGCAAAACGCCGCAAACGGTGGCTTCAACCTTGAAGACGATGTGAAGAGCAACCCGTTGCTGCGTGGCAAAGTGGCAGATGAGCTGGCCACTAACCGTGGTCTGCGTGAAGTGCTGTACGCATTGCCAAGTGTCATGCCTGTGCCAAATTACAGCGTGACATCTGACTTTGGTGTTCGCCGTCATCCAATTACGGGGCAAACGCATTTCCATACTGGGCTAGATTTGTTAAGTCAAACTGGGGATGAAAAAGTTCACCCTGTCAAACCCGGCGTGGTCGTTTTGGCTCAGTTTCATCCGCAATACGGCAACACTGTTGTTGTTCGCCACACCAATGGTGTTGAATCACTCTACGCCCACTTGGCTAACATCGAAGTTAAATTGGGTGACAAGGTGACCAACGAGTCAGTGTTGGGTAATATTGGTAGCACAGGTTCCTCATCAACGGGTAAGCACCTGCATTTGGAAATTTTGATTGGTGGTTATCCAGTCAACCCACAAAAAGTTATACGGACGGCACAATATGTTCAACAAATCCAAAACCAACAACGTTAATTCAACTCAATCAGGCGCTCCATCGCCTGACGAGCAAGAGTTGAACATGGACGTTGAGAATGAAGGCGAGTTGAACGAGGTTGAAACTCAGCCTGTCAACAACCCTATTCCTCAAACCATTCAACCAACTCAGCGAAGCAGCATGATGGACATGATCACGACAACCGCCACAAAGCCTTCAATTTTGAGCGAGGGTTTCTCCTTCCGAGGTGAAATTGCAGCCAAAGGCGCGATCCACGTTGAGGGTGCATTGAATGGCCAAATTCAAGTGGATGAGCTCACCATTGGAGCGCGAGGTCAAGTGGAAGGCGTGGTGACTTGCAGCAGTTTGCACATCAAAGGTAAGTTCTCAGGCACTGCAACCTGTAATGAGTTGATCGTCACATCTTCTGCATCAGTGGATGGTCATGTCGTTTATCAAACCTTGTCTGTTCAAAAGGGTGCTTCAATCAAAGGCGAACTTTTGCTGGTGAAGTAATCTCGCTCACCCAGTGACAGACAGCGTTTGCGTATGAGCCAAGAAGATATTTATATCAACGGTGATTTGCTGCGCTTGCGCCGTGAGGCCAGTGGTTGGGTCATTAACGATATGGCGATACGTGCTTGCTTGTCTGTCAAGCAGGTGCGCCAGCTTGAAGACGGCGGTCTGAGCTCTTTTTACAGCATCTCGGTCAAAGCCACCGCAGCAAAAAAAGTGGGTGCTATTTTGGGCTTATCGCCTGAAGAGGTGTTTGCCAAGGTGCTTGAGTCTGCGCCAAAAGTTGATACCCCTGAACCTGAGCTTGTCGAGCCGACAGACATTGCTACTGATCAAGTCAATGCGGTTATAGCCCCTGACGCGATTGCTCAAGAGGTCAACGCTCCAATTGAAGCACTTGTCAACAGGGATCAAGAGCGAGTGACTCCATCAATTCCCGCATCAGCAGTCAACAACGAAGAACCAAAATCCAAAACATCACTTTGGGTTGTCGCTGGGCTGTTTGTAGCGGCTTTGGCAGTGGCTGCCTACATGCAGCCTCGCGAAGAACCTGCATCTGAACCAGCACCGCCGTTGCTGGTGCTGCCCTCCGAAGATGCAGCCAGTGTTGCAAGTGGTGCTGATGTGCCTGCTTCTGAGCCCGTTGAAGCGGCTTCAGCGGTAGCCGCGCCTCAAAAGACGGCCTCTGTGGCGGTCACACCCTCATCTGCGCCCGCAGCCGCTGCAAGCAAAGCGCTTTGAAGTTTTTTTGCTCAGAAAAAGCCGCTCAAGAGCGGCTTTTTTAGTTTGGTGCGCCCAGAGTCAGGGCTTCGTCACGACTTTTGGTTAACTCTTGAGCAGGAGGTCTTTGCATGGGCCACCCAGCCATGTGCGATTTGCACAAGTCATGCATGCCTTGCACCCATGTGGTGCTGTCGTTCAAACAGGGAATGTAATGAAACGTTTCGCCACCTGCATGTAGATAAGCCTCTTGTGCCTCTTGCGAAATCTCTTCCAAGGTTTCAAGGCAGTCACTGGTAAAACCCGGGCAAATGAGATCGACGCGCTTGACGCCTTGCTCCGCCAAAGCGATGAGCGTGGGCTCGGTATAGGGCTCCAGCCATTTGGCTTTGCCAAAGCGAGATTGGAAGGTGACCATGTATTGCTGTTTGTTCAGGCCCAAAGCCTCACCCAACAAACGCGCCGTTTTGTAGCACTCGCAGTGGTAGGGGTCGCCCAAATGCAGGGTGCGTTCAGGCACGCCGTGAAAACTCATCACCAAACGCTCAGGCTGTCCGTTTGCCGCCCAGTGTGTGCGCACGCGTTCGGCCAATGCTGCAATGTAGGCGGGGTGATCATGGTAGTGGTTGATGAAACGAAACTCGGGCAACACGCGGCTGCGCAGTCCCCAGTGGTAGACCGCATCAAAAACGCTCGCGGTGGTGGTGCCTGAATATTGCGGATAAGCAGGCAAAACCAAGATACGTGTGTGGCCCTCGGTCTTGAGGGCATCCAGTTGACTGGCAATCGAAGGGTTGCCATAACGCATGGCGTAACGCACCGTGACGGCCTCTTGGTTGGCATTGAACACATCTTGCAAGGCTTGGGCTTGTTTGTCGGTCCAGATCTTCAGCGGAGAGCCTTCATCGGTCCAGATGGTGGCGTATTTGGCCGCTGATTTGGCGGGTCTGACCCGCAAGATGATGCCGTGAAGAATAGCCATCCACAAGAGCCGAGGAATCTCGACCACACGGTGGTCACCTAAGAATTCGGCAAGATAGCGGCGAACCGCAGAGGCTGTGGGTGCGTCGGGCGTACCTAAGTTGCACAACAAAACAGCTGTACAAGGTGCTTGTCCGTGTGTGAAAGAAGGTTCGGGGTTAAAGACAGGTTTGAACATGATGCTGTATTCTCGCCCAGCATGCTGAATATTTTTAAAATCCAAGCCATTTCCTTAGACCTTGATGACACTTTGTGGCCTGTTTGGCCCACCATTGCCCGAGCGGAGGTGGTTTTGCAAGATTGGCTGGCATTACACGCGCCTCAAACTGCGCAGCTGTGTACGGATGCCGAAGTGAAAAAACGCATCCGTGCTGAGGTGAACCAGCGTCACCCCGACAAAGCACATGACTTGAGTTTTTTAAGGCGCGAATTCATACGGCAAAGTTTGATCAGCGCTGGCGATGCACCGCATTTGGCTGATGAAGCGTTTGAAGTTTTTTTTGCCGAACGTCTCAACGTCACCTTGTATGACGGCGTCGAGCAAGCGCTTGCGCGTTTGGCACAACGCTATCCCTTGGTGGGTTTGTCAAACGGCAATGCCGATGTGTTTCGCACTGCGGCGGGCCCGTACTTCACAGCCTCACTCAGTGCCCAAGCATTTGGCGTGGCCAAGCCCGATGCGCGCATTTTTCATGCAGCCGCTGCGCGTCTGAACGTGCCTGTAGCGTCTGTGTTGCACTTGGGCGATGACGCCCACACCGATGTGATGGGCGCCATCAACGCCGGCATGCAAACCGCTTGGATCAATACCCAGGGCCATGACTGGCCGCATGATTCAGCGCAGCCTTTGACCGTGAGCCACTTGGCCGATTTGTGTGACCACGTGCTGGGCTGAGCGCACCGCCCCCTCCAGTGTGGACGGGTAGGGGCCGCAAATGTAGTCGCCGCAGGCCCACAGACCCTTGGCCACAAAGGGCTCAGGCCGGTCAAGCATCGGTGTGCAGGCGAGCGTCGCGCGTTTTTCGACCACTGTTTGTATGACCTCAACATTCACCAGCGCCAGTTGCTCGCAAACTTGGTCATGCACTTGCTCTGTCACCTCATCGCGCTCTGCTGAGTAAGCGCTGACCACAGCCGATAGCAAACCGTGCTGTTGGGACAAAGCGCCTTTGTCAAACACAAATTGTGCTGGCGCTTGTGCGTCGCTATGCAAGGCCATCATGGGACGCCTGAGGCCAGTGAAGCCAACGTCCTTGCAATGCAAATACACGGTAGCGATGGCGGTGTGAGCAAGCTCGGCGCATGCATAGGCCCACTGGGGTGCCATGTCGACAGTGAGTCGGGCTGCCTCCCAAGAAGGGCAAGCAAGAAGCACAGCGCTGTGCGTTGAGGCAGCGTGTTGCAACGCCTCCACTTGGGCTGCAGAAACACGCGTTCCCAGATGGATGCTGGCGCCTTTTGATCTGAGCCAATGTAGACAGGCATCTGGCAGCAGAGCGCCCAAATCAACCCGAGGCAGCAGCAGATCAGAACTACCCGCGCCGCCCAAAAGCGCATCATGCAACACACGCAAAAACACGGTGGCACTGGATTCATTCGTGGGTGTGTTCAGCGCAGACAAACACAGTGGGTCAATGAGCTGCGTCTTTACCCGAGGGGTCAGGCTGGATGCTTCGCACAGTTGCGCCACGGTCATTGTCGCCTCGCATTCAAACCCTGCCAACTGCCATGACCAGGCGGCTTGCATCAGGCTGGCTTTGTCCTTCAAGGTCCAGCCTGAGGCGCGAGCCAGGCCAGCGAGCAAGTTGAGTGGCATTGGCCAATTGGACAGGTGCAGGCCTTGGTCATCTGCAAAGCGCATGTCAAGTGGGATGCGTTTGAGCAGTGCCTCAGGATCCAAACCGACGGTGCGCATCAAGGCCAATGTGTCGCGATAGCCACCGATCAGCACATGCTGACCATTGTCCAAGGGCTTGCCCGCAAAGCTTTGTGTCAAGCTTCGAGCGCGGCCACCTGCCATGCTGGCGGCTTCAAACAACTCGACATTCCAGCCCGCTTGCGTGGCAGCCACGGCAGCGGCTAAACCAGCCCAGCCAGCGCCCACGATGGTCAGTTGCTTCATGCGCTGATTGACAAGCTAGAAGCGGCCCAGCGCTTGCATCTTCCAAGCGAGCCAGAGTTTGTGCAGGGGTGTGAGTGCCACACGTTGGGTGAGCACTGGAAACCCCTTGACCTCGATTTCGCGCAACAAGGTGCGGTAAATGCTGGCCATCATGAGGCCTGGCTTTTGGTGCTTCCAGTCGTTGGCAGGTAAAAGTGCCAGCGCTTCGTCATACAACGCATGCGCACGCGCTGCTTGGAATTGCATCAGCGCTTGAAAACGCGCAGAGTCCAAACGATTCAAAATTTCGTGCGCCTTGACTTCGAACTTTTGCAACTCATTGACGGGCAAGTAAATACGTCCGCGCAGGGCATCTTCCCCCACATCGCGGATGATGTTGGTGAGCTGAAACGCTTGGCCCAAAGTGTGGGCATAGGCGGTGGTGGCTGCGTCAGTTTGGCCAAAAATTTTGGCTGAGACTTCGCCCACCACGCCCGCCACCAAATGGCAGTAGCGCGTGAGGTTGGGGTAGTCCAGATAGCGTGTTTGCGACAGGTCCATTTCGCAACCCTCAATCACCGATTGCAACGCAGCTTCTTCAATGCCGAACTCAGCCACCAGCGGCATCAGCGCTTGCGTGACAGGGTGATTGGGTTGTCCCGCAAAAGCTTGGCGCACTTCGTTGTGCCACCACGCCAGTTTGGTAGCGGCGACGCCGACATCGGACACTTCGTCCACCACATCATCGACCTCGCGGCAAAAAGCATAAAAAGCCGTGATCGCCGCGCGACGCTGGGGTGGTAAAAAAAGGAAGGCGTAATAAAAGCTGCTGCCAGAGGCGGAGGCTTTTTGTTGAACGTAGTCTTGAGGAGTCATGTGTGCCTGATTATCAGGCACACAAGCTTGGCTGAGCCTAAACCCTTCACATGCGAAGGCAGCGCCAAGCGATCAGAAGCAGGTCTGACTTTTTCAGTGTGGGACGAGCCAGTTGCTTGTGGTCTGCGGTCTCAACGCGTGCATCGAGTTTGTCCAAGATGCGCAAGCCGCCTTGCACCACCGCTCGTAGCTCCCAACCCGCACGGCCTTTGATGCGACGCACCAGCGGTGTGCCTTGCAGCATCAGTGCGCGTGCAAAGCTAAGCTCTTGCTTGAGGGAGTGGCCTTGAGGCAAATAATCGCGGCCGCGGTGCAGATCTTCGGCGCGGTCTTGCCAAAAGTTGATCAGCTGTAAGGCCGTGCAAATAGCGTCGCTCTGCGCCAGGGATGGCGCGTCAGTGACACCATACAAATGCAACATCAATCGGCCAACAGGGTTGGCGGATCGACGGCAATAGTCCAGCAGCTCGGTTCGATGGCGATAGCCTTGGCCTACGCTGGTGTAAATCACGTCTTGTTCAAATGCATCCAGCAAATCTAGCAGGGGCTGCGCTGGCAATTGGTGTTGCGCAGTTGCACCTTGCAATGGGCCGAACACTTTTGGCCAGCGCCGACTGGTTGTCTTGCTGAGGCTGAGGCATTGCTGGAGGTCTGCGCGATATTCACCCAAAGCCTCAAGGCGATGGTGTGCGGGGTCTTGGCCTTCGTCAGCCAAATCATCAGCCGTGCGGGCAAAGTGGTACAGCGCCGATACGGCGGGGCGCAGATGCTTCGGGCAAAGCCAAGACGCGACAGGGAAATTTTCGTAATGGTCGATACTTGACATAAGGGGTCAATTGTCGTTCGCCTTTTTTTCAAGAAGGTGAATGGAGATCAGCTACATTAATAACCACTCAGTCATTAATAAAGTCAATACTTTATGTTGTATTCAAATATGCTCTCACATCGCTTTTCGAGCCTTGTTTTCCTGGTTCTTCTCTTGACGGCTTGCGGCAAGGCGGAGCCACCTCGTGAGCCGATGCGTGCGGTCAAGGTGATGACGGTGGGCGAATCCAGTGCCACCACTGACTTAGAGTTTTCCGGCGAGGTGCGCGCACGCATTGAGTCCAGCCTAGGCTTTCGTGTGGCTGGCAAAGTGCTGAGCCGCCCAGCAGAAGTGGGTCAGCGCGTCAAGGCTGGGCAGCTTTTGGCGCACCTAGACCCACAAGACTACCGAGCGTCTGCCGATGCAGCCGAGGCCCAACTGGTGGCCGCCCAAACTAACCGCGATGTGGCGGGCGCAGACTTCAAGCGTTACCAAGATTTACATGCGCAAGGTTTCATCAGCGTGGCCGAGTTGCAGCGCCGCGAGTCGGTCTACATGTCGGCCCAAGCCCAATGGAGGCAAGCCCAAGCTCAAAGCTCAGTGCAGAGCAATCAAACTGGTTACACCCGTTTGTTGGCTGATGGTGCGGGCATCGTCACCTCGGTCGATGCCAGTGCTGGCCAAGTGGTGGCCGCTGGTCAGCCAGTGGTGCGATTGGCTTTAGATGGCCCACGCGATGCGGTGTTTTCTGTGCCTGAAGACAAGCTGGGCTTGTTGAAAGCCGGTGACTTGGTCAAAGTGCGCCAGTGGGTGGACGGCAAAGTGCTTGATGCCGTGGTGCGTGATGTCTCGGCGAGCGCAGACCCTGTCACGCGTACCTTTGTGGCCAAAGCCGCACTGCCCAAAGATGCGACGCCGGTGTTGGGATCCACTGTCACCGTGAGCTTGGGCCTTGCCAAAGACGCAGCCAACACCATCAAACTGCCCACCAGCGCTTTGCGCTTGGAAGCGGGCGCTACCTCGGTGTGGGTGCTGGACCCCAATACCTTGACGGTCAAGCCCCAAGCTATTGAGGTGAACACCGCCAGCGGCAACGAGGCGGTGGTGACATCCGGTCTCAAAAACGGCGACCAAGTGGTGCTGTCCGGCGTGCATGTGTTGACAGCAGGCCAAAAAGTCTCGGTATTTGGCGCGGCGAAGTGAGTGGAGCATGGGCGATAAATTCAACCTTTCTAAATGGGCGCTTGACCATCCAGCGCTGACCCGCTACTTGATGGTGGTTCTGATGGCGCTGGGTACGGCGGCCTACTTTCAGCTGGGCCAAGACGAAGACCCACCTTTTACCTTCAGAGCCATGGTGGTGCGCACGTATTGGCCGGGTGCCACGGCACAGCAAGTGGCTGAGCAAGTCACCGATAAGTTGGAGCGCACCCTGCAAGAGGTGCCCTTTGCAGACAAGATTCGCAGCTACTCCAAACCGGGCGAATCACAAATCATTTTTCAAATCAAAGACTCCTCCAAGCCCACCGATGTGCCCAACGTGTGGTACTCGGTTCGCAAGAAGATTGGCGACATGCGCTACACCTTGCCGCCTGGCGTGCAGGGCCCGTTCTTCAACGATGAGTTTGGCGATGTGTTTGGCGTGATTTATGCCCTCGATGCGCCCGGCTTCACGCCTGCAGAGGTCAAAAAGTTTGCTGATGCTGTGCGGCAACAACTGCTGCGAGTGCCCTATGTAGCCAAGGTCGAGCAGTTTGGGGTGCAAGACGAAAAAATCTTCATTGAAATTGCGCAAAAGCGTTTGGCTCAGTTGGGCTTGGATGTGGGCAGCGTGTTGTCGCAACTCAGCCAAGAAAATGCGGTCGAAAACGCAGGCGCAGTGCAAGCCCCGCTTGATGTGTTGCAAGTGCGCATCGCAGGTCAATTTGAAACTGAGGCGCAGCTGCGTGCCATGCCCATTCGTGGCAGCTCGGGCCAGCAAACCAAGCTGGGCGACATTGCCACCATCACGCGCGGCTATGTGGAGCCTTCTACCGTGAAGGTGCATCACCAAGGTCAACCCGTCATTGCGCTCGGGGTGTCGATGGCCAAAGGCGGCGACATCATTGCCTTGGGCAAGGCCTTGGAAGTTGCCACCACGCGCATTGAAAAAACATTGCCTGCAGGTGTGAGTTTGCTCAAAGTGCAAGACCAGCCCAAAGCGGTAAAAAAGTCGGTCGGTGAGTTTGTGAGTGTGCTGATAGAGGCCGTGCTGATTGTGCTCGCCGTCAGCTTTGTGGCTTTGGGTTTGCACAAAGGCGGGCGCTTTGGCTGGTATGTGGACATGCGCCCGGGTTGGGTGGTGGCCATCACGATTCCGCTGGTGTTGTCCATGACGTTTTTGGCCATGAACTATTTGGGCATTGGGCTGCACAAAATCTCGTTGGGCTCGCTCATCATTGCCTTGGGCCTGTTGGTGGACGACGCCATCATTGCGGTGGAGATGATGGTGCGCAAAATGGAAGAAGGTTATGACCGCGTCCGCGCCGCCACCTTTGCGTATGAAGTGACTGCGATGCCCATGCTCACAGGCACGCTCATCACCGCAGCAGGTTTTTTGCCTATTGGCATGGCCAAGTCGACTGTGGGTGAGTACACCTACGCCATCTTTGCGGTGACCGTGATTGCACTGGTCTTGAGTTGGTGGGTGTCGGTGTACTTTGTGCCGTATTTGGGTACCTTGCTGTTAAAGGTCAAGCCCCAAGGTGGGCACGGCGGTGAGCATGAATTGTTTGATGGACCTTTTTACCGCCGTTTTCGCACCACAGTGACCTGGTGTGTGGAATACCGCTGGAAAGCGATCAGCATCACACTTCTCATTTTTGTCCTCGGCATTGTGGGCATGGGCCGCGTACAACAGCAGTTCTTTCCAGACTCGAGCCGGCCTGAGATTTTGGTGGACTTGTGGTTCCCTGAGGGCACTGCTTTCAAAGCCAACGAGGCCGTGACGCAAGCGGTCGAACAGCGCTTGCTCAAAGAGCAGGGCGTGCAAAGCGTGAGCACTTGGATTGGCTCTGGCGTGCCACGTTTTTACCTGCCTCTTGACCAAGTGTTTCCGCAAACCAACGTGTCCCAGATCATTGTCATTCCCGAAAGTTTGGAGCGCCGCGAGTCTTTGCGCTTAGCTTTGCCCGAGATGCTGGCGCAAGCCTTCCCAGAAGCGCGCGCGCGCGTCAAGCTTTTGCCCAATGGACCCCCCGTGCCATATCCTGTGCAGTTCCGTGTGGTCGGGTCAGATCCCAAAGTGTTGCGCTCGCTCGCTGACGAGGTCAAGGTGCAAATGCGTGCCAGCCCCAACACGCGTGGTGTGAACGACAACTGGAACGAGGCCATCAAAGTGGTGCGACTCGAAGTGGACCAAGCCAAGGCACGCCACTTGGGCGTGAGCAGCCAATCCATCGCGCAAGCGGTGCGCACTTTGTTGGTGGGCTCCACGGTGGAACAATTCCGTGAGGACAACAAGCTCATTGACATCGTGCTGCGTCAACCCCTCAACGAGCGCGACGCCATCAGCGACTTGGCAAGCGCCTATGTGCCCACCATGTCGGGTCGCATGATCCCCCTCACGCAAATCGTCAAACCTGTGCTTTCTTGGGAGCCAGGCGTGATGTGGCGGGAGGGGCGTGAATACGCCATCACGGTGCAGTGCGACATCATCGAGGGCCTGCAAGGCGCCACCGTCACGCAGCAGTTGTTGCCTGACTTGAAGAAACTCGAAGCCAAATGGCAAGAAAGCGGCATGGCCAGCTACCGCATTGAAGTGGCTGGAGCCGTAGAAGAAAGCTCTAAAGGATCTAGTTCGATCTCAGCTGGCCTCCCTGTGATGCTTTTCATCACCTTCACCTTGCTCATGCTTCAGCTCCACAGCTTCAGCCGAGCTTTGTTGGTGTTTCTCACGGGTCCACTTGGCTTGGCTGGTGTGGCGGGCGCTTTGTTGGTACTCGACCGTCCCTTTGGCTTTGTGGCCTTATTGGGTGTGATTGCCTTGATGGGCATGATTCAGCGCAACTCCGTCATCTTGATTGACCAAATCGAGCAAGACCGTGCCAATGGTGTACCTGCTTGGGAGGCTATTGTGGAGTCCGCCGTGCGCCGCTTGCGCCCGATCGTGCTGACTGCAGCCGCAGCAGTGCTGGCCATGATTCCGCTCACGCGCAGCGTGTTTTGGGGCCCCATGGCGGTTGCCATCATGGGGGGTCTCATGGTTGCCACGGTCTTGACGCTTCTTGCCCTGCCCGCCATGTATGCTGCGTGGTTTAAGGTCGAAAAGCCGTCTAAAATGTCGAGCTGACCGATTTCAAACGGGTGGTCTCTACAGACCACCCGTTGTTATTTTGATACCCGCGCGGGTGGCGAAATTGGTAGACGCACCAGGTTTAGGTCCTGACGTCCGCAAGGATGTGCGGGTTCGAGTCCCGCCCCGCGCACCACTTGATTGATAGCAAGCGGCCTTGTGACCGCTTGACTCTGCCAAATTAGGAGAAATACATGGCTGTGACTGTTGAGACTTTGGAAAAACTCGAACGCAAGATTACGTTGAGCTTGCCCGTGGATGTCATTACCAAAGAAGTGGACGTTCGCTTGAAGCGCGTTGCACGCCAAGTCAAGATTGACGGATTTCGTCCAGGCAAAGTGCCCATGAACATCGTGGCCCAACGCTACGGCTACTCGACGCAGTTCGAGGTGATGAACGACAAAGTGGGCGAGGCTTTTGCTGTGGCCACCAAAGAAGCCCAGTTGCGTGTTGCAGGTCAACCCAGCATCACTGAAAAAGAAGGTGCACCTGAAGGTCAAATGCAATTTGACGCTGTCTTTGAGGTCTATCCCGAAGTCACATTTGCCGACATGGCCGCCGTGGAGATTGAAACAGTCTCTGCCGAAGTGACAGATGCAGCCATCGACAAAACCATTGACATCTTGCGCAAGCAACGCCGCACCTTCGCCCAGCGCGGCCTAGACTCTGCAGCACAAGATAACGACCGTGTGACCATCGACTTTGAAGGCAAGATTGACGGCGAGCCCTTCCAAGGCGGCACAGCCGAAGACTTTCAGTTCTTGCTTGGTGAAGGCCAAATGCTCAAAGAATTTGAAGATGCGGTGCGCGGCATGAAGTCTGGTGAAAGCAAAACCTTTCCCCTCAACTTTCCAGCCGACTACCACGGCAAAGACGTGGCTGGCAAACAGTCTGATTTCTTGGTGACCTTGAAAAAAGTCGAAGCCGCTCACCTGCCAGAAGTCACCGACGAGTTAGCCAAGTCGTTGGGCGTGGCTGATGCGACTGTTGCGGGTTTGCGCGCGGACATCAAGAAAAACTTGGAACGCGAAGTGAAGTTCCGCTTGTTGGGTCGCAACAAGCAAGCCGCTTTAGACGCAGTGTCTAGCAAAGCCGAACTCGACCTCCCCAAAGCCAGTGTGCAGGCTGAACTTGACCGCATGATTGAAGGTGCTCGCGCCGACCTCAAGTCACGCGGCATCAAAGACGCTGACAAAGCGCCGATCCCCGACGACATCTTCCGTCCACAAGCCGAAAAGCGCGTGCGCATGGGCTTGGTGGTAGCCGATTTGGTTCGCGCCAACAACCTGCAAGCAACCCCAGAACAAATCAAAGCCCACATCGAAGAGTTGGCCTCCAGCTACGAAAAGCCTGCCGACGTTGTGCGTTGGTACTATGGCGACATGAGCCGCTTGGGCGAAGTTGAAGCCATCGTCATTGAAAATAACGTGACTGACTTCATCTTGTCTAAAGCCAAGGTGAACGCCAAAGCAATTTCGTTCGATGAATTAATGGGTCAGCAAAGCTGATTCACGCACAAGGAAACAAGATGAGCGCACTGGACACACAAGCTTTGGGCATGGTTCCCATGGTCATCGAGCAGTCGGGCCGCGGGGAGCGGTCTTACGACATCTATTCGCGATTGCTCAAAGAGCGCGTGATCTTTTTGGTGGGCGAGGTCAATGACCAGACCGCCAATTTGGTGGTGGCTCAGTTGTTGTTTCTTGAGAGCGAGAACCCTGACAAAGACATCTCTCTGTACATCAACTCTCCAGGTGGTTCGGTCAGCGCAGGCATGTCCGTGTACGACACCATGAACTTCATCAAGCCCCATGTGTCCACACTTTGCATCGGCATGGCCGCTAGCATGGGTGCATTTTTGTTGGCCGCCGGAGAAAAGGGCAAGCGCTTTTCCTTGCCCAACTCCAAGGTCATGATTCACCAGCCTCTGGGCGGTACACGCGGACAAGCCACCGAGATCGAAATTCACGCCCGCGAAATACTGAAGACGCGCGAACAACTCAACCGCATCTTGGCTGAGCGCACGGGTCAGCCCTTAGAGAAAATTCAGCGTGACACCGAACGCGATTACTATCTCAGTGCAGACGAATCCAAAGAGTATGGTTTGATCGATCAAGTCATTAGCAAACGCGCTTAATTGACCCGCAGCACACTTACAGACGCACCCATACATGGCCGATAAAAAAAGCGCATCTGGCGAAAAAACGCTCTACTGCACCTTTTGCGGTAAGAGCCAGCACGAAGTCAAAAAACTCATTGCAGGCCCTTCAGTCTTTATTTGCGACGAGTGCATTGACTTGTGCAATGAAATCATCCGTGACGAATTGCCCGGACTAGAAGCCGCCAAGGAAAAGGGCAGCGACTTGCCCACGCCCTACGAGATCAAAGCCAACCTCGACAACTACGTGATTGGCCAAGAACTGGCCAAACGTACCTTGGCTGTGGCGGTGTACAACCACTACAAGCGTTTGAAGCACAAAGAATCGTCCAAAAAAGACGATGTTGAGCTGACCAAAAGCAACATCTTGCTGATTGGCCCCACGGGTTCAGGCAAAACCTTGCTGGCGCAAACCCTCGCGCGCATGTTGGACGTGCCCTTTGTCATGGCCGATGCCACCACCCTGACCGAAGCCGGTTATGTGGGTGAGGACGTCGAGAACATCATTCAAAAGTTGTTGCAAACCTGCGATTACGACGTGGAGCGCGCCCAGCGTGGCATTGTCTACATCGACGAAATCGACAAAATTTCTCGCAAATCTGACAACCCCTCCATCACACGTGATGTGTCGGGTGAGGGTGTACAACAAGCCCTGCTCAAGCTGATCGAGGGCACGATGGCCAGCATCCCACCTCAAGGCGGACGCAAGCATCCCAACCAAGACTTCTTGCAAATCGACACCACCAACATCTTGTTCATTTGCGGCGGTGCCTTTGCAGGGCTTGAAAAAGTCATTGAAAACCGCACCGAAGCGTCTGGCATCGGATTTGGCGCCACGGTCAAGAGCAAAGAGTCACGCAGCCTGACCGAAGTGTTTGGCGAAGTGGAACCTCAAGACATTATCAAATTTGGTTTGATACCCGAGCTGGTGGGCCGTATGCCCGTGATTGCTGCCTTGGCAGAGCTGACCGAAGACGCCTTGGTGCAAATCTTGACAGAACCAAAGAACGCGTTGGTCAAACAATACAGCAAGCTGCTTGCCATGGAAGGCGCTGAGCTTGAAATTCGACCAGCCGCCCTGCGTGCCATTGCCAAAAAGGCCTTGGCGCGTAAAACAGGTGCGCGTGGTTTGCGCTCTATCCTTGAACAATCTCTGATCGACACCATGTATGAATTGCCCAATTCTTCGAATGTCGAAAAGGTGGTGGTGGAAGAAGCCACCATTGACGATAACAAGCCACCTTTGCTGGTCTACCGAGAAGCTGCCAAGAAAGCTTAAACATTCATCTCGGGGACGGTGCCTAGCGCCCGTCCCTTTTTTACTGGAAGGCTGACCATGTCTGGACAACCCCCGCTACCCGCTATCCCTCTTGAACTTCCTTTGTTGCCATTGCGTGACGTGGTGGTGTTTCCTCACATGGTCATTCCCCTCTTTGTGGGACGCCCCAAAAGCATCAAAGCGCTAGAAGCGGCCATGGCGGCAGAGCGGCGCATCATGCTGGTGGCCCAAAAAGCAGCCGCCAAAGATGAGCCCTCTGTGGCCGACATGTTTGAGGTCGGTTGCGTGTCCACCATTTTGCAAATGTTGAAGCTTCCCGATGGCACTGTGAAGGTGTTGGTGGAAGGCCAGCAGCGCGCCAAGGTAGACGGCATTGAAGACGGTGAATCACACTTCACTGCGCATGTCACGCCGATCGAAGTCCAACCTTTAGAAACAGGCAGCGAAGTCGAGGCCTTGCGCCGCGCTGTGATGCAGCAGTTTGACCAATACGTCAAACTGAATAAAAAGATTCCACCTGAAATCCTGACCTCGATTTCCAGCATTGACGATGCCGGCCGCTTGGCCGACACCATTGCTGCCCACTTGCCCTTGAAGCTCGAGAGCAAACAAGTGGTG
This sequence comes from Limnohabitans sp., assembly GCF_036804465.1. Taxonomy (GTDB): domain Bacteria; phylum Pseudomonadota; class Gammaproteobacteria; order Burkholderiales; family Burkholderiaceae_C; genus Limnohabitans. The sequence continues at coordinate 1,967 of NZ_DAIRSK010000015.1, read as the reverse complement.
CTTGATTTGTCACCCGTGCGCGAGCGCTTGTCCAATCTGTTTGAACAAATCGAACGAGAAGTTGAAATCCTCAACGTGGATAAAAAAATCCGTGGCCGTGTCAAACGCCAAATGGAAAAAAACCAACGCGACTTCTACTTGAATGAGCAGGTCAAAGCCATCCAAAAAGAACTGGGCGAAGGCGAAGAGGGCGCTGACATTGAAGAAATAGAAAAAAAAATCAAGGCCGCCCGCATGCCTCAAGAGGCACGCAAGAAGGCCGAGTCTGAGTTGAAAAAGCTCAAGCTCATGTCCCCCATGTCAGCCGAAGCCACCGTGGTGCGCAACTTCCTTGATGTGCTGGTGGGCTTGCCTTGGAACAAGAAAACCAAAATCAAACACGACCTAGGCAATGCCGAAGACGTGTTGAACGAAGACCATTACGGCCTCGATAAAGTCAAAGACCGCATCTTGGAATACCTCGCTGTGCAACAGCGTGTCGACAAGGTGAAGGCGCCCATTCTTTGTTTGGTCGGTCCCCCTGGCGTGGGTAAAACCTCGCTCGGTCAGTCCATTGCCAAAGCCACAGGACGCAAATATGTCCGCATGGCCTTGGGCGGTATGCGCGACGAGGCTGAAATTCGCGGCCATCGTCGCACCTACATTGGTGCGATGCCTGGCAAAGTGCTGCAAAGCTTGACCAAGGTCGGCACGCGTAACCCTTTGTTCTTGCTCGACGAAATCGACAAATTGGGCACGGACTCACGTGGTGACCCTTCTAGCGCTTTGCTAGAAGTGCTAGATCCCGAGCAAAACAACAAGTTTGCTGACCACTACGTGGAGGTCGATTACGACTTGAGCGACGTGATGTTTGTAGCTACCTCGAATTCGATGAACATCCCGCCCGCCTTGCTGGACCGCATGGAAGTGATTCGTTTGTCGGGCTACACGGAAGACGAAAAAACGCACATTGCGATCAAGTATTTGCTACCCAAGCAAATGAAAAACAATGGCGTCAAGGCTGAGGAATTGTCTGTGGACGAAACCGCGGTGCGCGACATCGTGCGCTACTACACGCGTGAAGCCGGTGTGCGTTCCTTAGAACGCGAAATGTCCAAGATTTGCCGCAAGGTCGTCAAAGCCTTGTTGCTCAAGCAAATGACGCCACAAGTCCAAGTGACGGCAGACAACTTGCCCGACTTCTTAGGGGTGCGCAAGTACACCTATGGCCGCGCAGAAGCCGAGAACCAAGTGGGCCAAGTGGTCGGCTTGGCTTGGACCGAAGTAGGCGGTGATTTGCTCACCATCGAAGCCGCCATCATGATTGGCAAGGGCACCATCACACGCACAGGCTCTCTGGGCGATGTGATGAAAGAGTCGGTTGAAGCCGCCCGCACAGTGGTCCGTAGCCGCGCGCGCCGCTTGGGTATCTCGGAAGAGTTGCTAGAGAAGCGCGACATTCATATTCACGTGCCCGACGGCGCCACACCCAAAGACGGACCCAGCGCTGGAGCGGCCATGACCACGGCCTTGGTGTCAGCGCTGACCGGTATTCCCGTGCGTGCAGATGTGGCCATGACAGGTGAGATCACTCTTCGCGGTGAAGTCACGGCGATTGGCGGCTTGAAAGAAAAACTGTTGGCAGCTTTGCGCGGCGGCATCAAGACCGTGCTGATCCCCGAAGAAAACGTCAAAGACCTGCAAGAGATCCCAGAGAACGTGAAGAACGGTTTGGAAATTGTGCCGGTTCGTTGGATTGATAAAGTTTTGGAGATTGCGTTGGAAAAAATGCCAACGCCTTTGTCTGACGAAGTTCCAACCCTGGCAGCTGTCCCTGCGGTTGACGCCGCGGCTAAGGCCGACGCATTGAAGCATTGAGTTTTTTCTAGCGCACACCAGCCCAAGGCGAAAAGTGCGCTAGAATGTGCGGCTTATGCGGGAATAGCTCAGTTGGTAGAGCGCAACCTTGCCAAGGTTGAGGTCGCGAG
>NZ_DAIRSK010000014.1:0-89180 GCF_036804465.1 Limnohabitans sp. | reverse complement strand
CGAAGACGTCAACGAATGCTGGATTGCTGACCGCGACCGTTTCAGCTACGAAGCTTTGGACAGCGCTGAGCGGCTGACTCAGCCCATGCTCAAACAAGGCGGCGTGTGGAAAGAGGTCGATTGGCAAACCGCCCTTGAATACGTGGCCAATGGCTTGCAAGGCGTCAAAGCACAGCATGGGGCGGCAGCCATCGGTACCTTGGCCAGCCCCCACAGCACGGCTGAAGAGTTGTACTTGGCCGCAGCACTGATGCGCGGCTTGGGTAGCCAAAACATCGACACGCGTCTACGCGCTGCTGATTTCCACACGGACGCCCACTCGCAGCACGGCGGTGCCATTCGGGTGCGTTGGTTAGGCACATCTGTGGCCTCTCTCAGCACGCTGCAACGCGTGTTGGTGGTGGGCTCCAACGTGCGTAAAGACCAACCCTTGTTGGCGCAGCGTCTGCGCCAAGCAGTGCGTAACGGGTGCAAGCTCCATGCACTCAATGCCCAAGTCCACGACTGGGCCATGCCTGTGGCCAACAGCTTGGTGGCGGATGCCACCCTCTGGGTGCAAGCCTTGGCTGATATTGCGGCTGCCGTTGGCGCCATCACCGGTGCCGCTGCCCCTGTGGCAGGCAACGCCGACAGTGCGCAAGCTCAAGCCATTGCCAAGTCATTGATGGGTGGGGAGCGTAAAGCCATTTTGTTGGGCAACGCAGCGGCGCACCATGCCAACGCTTCTAGCTTGCTGAGCTTAGCCAACTGGATCGGCGCACAAACGGGCGCCACCGTGGGCTACCTTGGTGAGGCCGCCAACACCGTGGGCGCTCAGGTGGTCGGCGCCTTGCCAAAAGCGGGCGGTCAAACTGCTGGCCAAATGTTGGCAGGCGGTTTGAAGGCGGTGGTGTTGCTCAACACCGAGCCCGCTTTTGATGCAGCCAACGGCGCTGCTGCCGCCCAAGCCCTTGGTCATGCCGACATGGTGGTGACCTTGTCCCCATTCAAGGCCAATATGGACTTCAGCGATGTGCTGCTGCCCATCTCCCCCTTCACTGAGACAGCCGGCACCTTTATCAACACCGAAGGTCGCGCACAAAGCTTCCACGGTGTGGTCAAGCCCTTGGGCGAGACACGTCCAGCTTGGAAAGTTTTGCGTGTGTTGGGCACCATGCTTCATGTGCCTGGTTTTGAGTTCGAGACCATCGAAGAGGTGCGTGCCCAAGCAATTCCTGTCGATGTGCATGCCCTGTTGTCCAACGCTTGCTCTGCCAGCATCGATGTGAGTCCCGCTGCTGGCCAGCCCGCCTCTGCGGCAATTTACAAACTGGATGGCTTGGTGCGTCGCGCCCCTTCGCTGCAACTCACGGCAGATGCAAGACCAACTCCTGGTGACGTTGCATTTCAAGGAGGTCTGTGATGGGTGACAGCATTTACAACGCCGGTTTTGGCTTGATGTCCAGCACATGGTGGACCACCTTGGCTTGGCCAGTGCTTTGGACCTTGCTCAAGATCGTGGCTGTGTTGCTCCCCTTGTTGCTTTGCGTGGCTTACCTGACTTTGTGGGAGCGCAAGGCCATCGGTTACACCCAAATTCGCAAAGGCCCAAACCGCACGGGCCCAGGTGGATTGTTGCAACCCATCGCTGATGCGCTCAAGTTGCTCACCAAAGAAATCATCATCCCCACGAAGGCGACCACCAGTTTGTTCTTCTTGGGCCCCATCATGACCATCATGCCTGCCTTGGCGGCTTGGGCTGTGATTCCTTTTGGCCCTGATGTGGCTTTGGCCAACATCAATGCAGGCTTGTTGTTTTTGATGGCCATTACCTCATTGGAGGTGTACGGCGTGATCATCGCGGGTTGGGCATCTAACTCCAAGTACGCTTTCATTGGCGCCATGCGCGCATCGGCCCAAATGGTGAGCTACGAAATTGCCATGGGCTTTTGTTTTGTGATCGTCTTGATGATCTCCAACAGCTTGAACATGACCGACATCGTCATGGGTCAAGCCAAAGGCATGATGGCAGACAAGGGCTTGGGTTTCTTGTCTTGGAATTGGTTGCCTTTGTTCCCCGTGTTCATCATCTACTTCATCTCTGGCTTGGCTGAAACCAACCGTCACCCATTTGATGTGGTGGAGGGGGAGTCCGAAATTGTGGCCGGCCACATGATCGAATACTCGGGCATGTCATTTGCCATGTTCTTTTTGGCTGAATACGCCAACATGATCTTGGTTTCCATGTTGACCGTGGTGATGTTCTTGGGTGGCTGGTTGTCACCCATCGATCACCCCTTGTTCAACATGATCCCTGGCTGGATTTGGCTCGGACTCAAGACCTTTGTGGTCGTGACCATGTTCTTGTGGGTACGTGCCACGTTCCCACGTTATCGCTATGACCAAATCATGCGCTTGGGTTGGAAGATCTTCATTCCAATCACCTTGATCTGGTTGTTGGTGGTGGGTGTTTGGATTCAAACGCCTTGGAATATCTGGAATTAAGGCCGGAAACACACCATGACTACGACTACCTATTCAGCCCCATTTTCATTGCGCGATTTTTTGTCGAGCTTTCTCTTGATCGAACTGCTCAAAGGCATGGCCCTCACCGGCAAATACATGTTTTCGCGCAGCATCACCATCCAGTTTCCAGAAGAGAAAACGCCTTTGTCCCCACGCTTTCGCGGGCTGCATGCCTTGCGTCGTTATGACAATGGCGAAGAGCGCTGCATCGCCTGCAAACTGTGCGAGGCGGTGTGTCCAGCGATGGCCATCACCATCGAGTCTGACCAGCGCGCAGACGGCAGTCGCCGTACCACGCGCTACGACATCGACCTGACCAAGTGCATCTTCTGCGGTTTTTGCGAAGAGAGCTGCCCCGTTGATTCGATCGTCGAAACACACATCTTTGAGTACCACGGTGAGAAACGCGGCGATTTGTACTTCACCAAAGAAATGCTCTTGGCAGTGGGCGACCGCTACGAACCCGAAATCGCTGCCCACAAAGCAGCTGACGCCAAATACCGTTGAAAGATTTCATGATGGATGTTCAATCGGCTCTTTTCTATGCGTTCTCAGCGGTCATGCTGTTTGCGTCATTTCGCGTCATCACCTCGCGCAACCCGGTGCATGCTGCGCTCTACTTGGTCCTGGCCTTCTTTCAAGCCTCGGGCATTTGGATGTTGCTCAAAGCAGAATTTTTGTCCATCACCCTGGTGCTTGTCTATGTAGGCGCGGTGATGGTCTTGTTCTTGTTTGTGGTGATGATGCTGGACATCAACATCGACAGCATTCGTCAAGGCTTTTGGAAACACTTTCCGCTTGCAGCCACAGTGGGCGCGGTCATCGCACTCGAATTGGCGGCCGTGTTGTTGGGTGGTTTTCGCATCAGTGAGCCCCGACAGCAAGTCGCGGCGCAAGTGATTTCGCCAGCGGCGGTGACGGCTGTCGCGCCTGTGGATATGGCTTCTGCTGCAGATGTCGGCCATGTGGTGGTGGCGCAAGTCTCCAACACCAAAGCTTTGGGTATCTTGCTCTACACCGAGTATCTCTATCCCGTGCAAGTGGCAGCCTTGATTTTGTTGGTGGCCTTGATTGCCGCCATTGCTTTGACTTTGCGAGCGCGTAAAGACAGCAAGTTCCAAAATGCAAGTGAACAAGCTCGTGTCAAGGCGCGCGACCGTGTGACGCTGGTCAAGATGGATGCGGTCAAACCGGAGACACAAGAATGATCATCACCTTAGGCCACTTCCTCACCTTGGGCGCGATTTTGTTTGCGCTGTCAGTGATTGGTATCTTTTTGAACCGTAAAAACCTGATCGTCTTGTTGATGGCGATTGAATTGATGTTGCTTGCGGTCAACATGAACTTCGTGGCGTTCTCGCACTACTTGGGTGACTTGAACGGCCAAATTTTTGTTTTCTTCATCTTGACCGTGGCGGCTGCTGAGTCTGCCATCGGTTTGGCGATTCTGGTGCAGTTGTTCCGCAACAAGTCCAGCATCAACGTGGATGAACTCAACACGCTCAAGGGTTAACTCACTATGTCCCAAACCCTGCAAGCTTCTACGTTGCTGGCTGTGCCTATGGCTCCGCTGGCGGGCGCTGCCTTGGCTGGTATTTTCGGTACCCGTTTAGGCGGCAACCAAATCGGCCGTGGCGTGACCCACACGCTGGCCATTTTGGGTGTGTTCATTGCCTTCGTGTTGTCGGCCATGACGTTGTACAGCGTGGCCATCGACGGCGCGCGTTTCAATGAAACCCTCTACACCTGGATGGTGGTGGGTGATTTGAAAATGGAAATCGGCTTCTTGGTCGACGGCCTGACAGCCATGATGATGTGTGTGGTGACCTTTGTGTCCTTGATGGTTCACATCTACACGATGGGCTACATGAAAGAGGACGAAGGCTACAACCGTTTCTTTTCCTACATCTCCTTGTTCACTTTCTCGATGTTGATGCTGGTGATGAGCAACAACATGTTGCAGCTGTTCTTTGGCTGGGAGGCGGTGGGCTTGGTGTCTTACCTGTTGATCGGTTTTTGGTTCAACAAACCCACAGCCATCTTTGCCAACATGAAGGCATTTTTGGTCAACCGCGTGGGTGACTTTGGCTTCATCTTAGGTATTGGTCTGGTCGCTGCCTACGGCGGTACTTTGAACTACACCGAAGCATTTGCCAAGGCTGCTGAGTTGGGCTCGCTCACCTTTCCCGGGACAGACTGGATGTTGGTGACCGTGATTTGTATCTGCTTGTTCATCGGCGCGATGGGCAAGTCAGCGCAGTTTCCCCTGCACGTGTGGTTGCCTGACTCCATGGAAGGCCCGACGCCAATCTCTGCCTTGATTCACGCAGCGACCATGGTGACGGCGGGCATCTTCATGGTGGCCCGCATGTCGCCCTTCTTTGAGTTGTCAGACACGGCGCTGAACTTCATCTTGGTGATTGGTGCCATCACAGCCCTGTTCATGGGCTTTTTGGGCTTGATTCAAAACGACATCAAACGCGTGGTGGCTTATTCCACCTTGTCGCAGCTGGGTTACATGACGGTGGCCTTGGGTGCATCGGCTTACTCAGTGGCCGTGTTTCATTTGATGACGCATGCGTTCTTCAAGGCTTTGTTGTTCTTGGGGGCGGGCTCCGTCATCATGGGGCTACACCACAACCAAGACATCCGTTGGATGGGCGGTGTGCGCAAGTACATGCCGATCACTTGGATCACTTCCTTGTTGGGTTCGTTGGCCTTGATTGGTACCCCATTTTTTTCAGGCTTTTATTCCAAAGACAGCATCATCGAAGCGGTGGCTCTCAGCACCTTGCCCGCTGCTGGCTTGGCTCACTTCGCCGTGTTGGCGGGTGTCTTTGTGACAGCGTTCTATTCATTCCGCATGTACTTCTTGGTGTTCCATGGCAACGAGCGTTATGACCAAAACCCTGACGCGCACCACGCGCATGATGACCATGCGGCACACCACGGCCACGGTGAGCCCCACGCCCCTCACGAGTCCCCATGGGTGGTGACTGTGCCTTTGGTCTTGCTGGCCATTCCGTCTGTGCTGATTGGCTTCTACACCATTGATCCGCTGGTGTTCGGTGAATTCTTTCAAGATGCGATTGTCGTCAACACCGACAAGCATCCAGCCATGGCTGTGTTGGCACAGCACTACCACGGCGCTGTTGCCATGGCCTTGCATGCTTTGAGCACCGCACCGTTCTGGTTGGCTGTGGCGGGTGTGGCATCTGCTTACTACATGTACATGATCAACCCAGCAGTGCCTGCGGCAATCAAGCGCGTGTTCCATCCCGTCTATGTCTTGTTCGAAAACAAGTACTACTTGGATTGGTTCAATGAGAACGTGCTGGCCCGTGGCGCGCGCGCCTTGGGCACGGGTTTGTGGAAGGGCGGCGACCAAGCCATCATCGAAGGTGGCGTGGTGAACGCTTCTTGGAAGTTGGTGGGTTGGGTGTCCACGTGGACACGTCAGTTGCAAACTGGCTACCTCTACCACTATGCCTTGGTGATGATCTTGGGCGTGTTCTTGCTGATGACTTGGTTCGTCTGGCTCAAATAAGGAGAATAAAAAATGGGTTTATTGAGCCTTGTCATTTGGACGCCGATTCTGTTTGGCGTCATCTTGCTCGCCTTTGGGCGTGACGAGTATGCCAGGGCCGTGCGCTGGTTCGCGTTGATCGGTTCGGTGATCAGTCTGGCGGTCACTTTGCCCCTTTTGAGTGCATTCGACAACAGCACGGCGGCTTTGCAGTTTGTTGAAAAATCAATGTGGATTGAGCGTTTCAATGTTTTCTATCACATCGGTTTAGACGGCTTGTCTCTGTGGTTCGTTTTGTTGACCGCATTCATCAATGTGATCGTTGTGATCGCCGGTTGGGAAGTGATCACAGAGCGTGTCAACCAATACATGGGCGCGTTCCTGATCTTGAGCGGTTTGATGATTGGCGTGTTTTGTGCCGCGGACGGCATGCTTTTTTATGTTTTCTTTGAAGCCACCTTGATCCCGATGTACTTGATCATTGGTGTGTGGGGTGGGCCCAACAAAATCTATGCAGCGTTCAAGTTTTTCTTGTACACCTTGTTGGGCTCTTTGTTGATGCTGATCGCCTTGATCTACCTCTACACCCAATCGGGCGGCAGCTTTGATTTGGCTGCTTGGCACAAACTGCCATTGCCCATGTCTGCACAAACCTTGCTTTTCTTTGCTTTCTTTGCTGCATTTGCGGTGAAAGTGCCGATGTGGCCTGTGCACACTTGGTTGCCTGATGTTCACGTGGAAGCACCTACTGGGGGCTCAGCCGTGTTGGCCGCCATCATGTTGAAACTGGGTGCTTATGGTTTCTTGCGTTTTTCAATGCCCATCGCACCTGATGCTGCAAACGAATACGCATGGCTCATGATTGCGTTGTCACTGGTGGCGGTGGTCTACGTAGGCTTGGTGGCCATGGTGCAAGAAGATATGAAAAAGCTGGTGGCTTACTCATCCGTGGCGCACATGGGCTTTGTGACCTTGGGCTTTTTCATCTTCAACGACATCGGTGTGTCGGGTGCTTTGGTGCAAATGATTGCGCATGGCTTTGTGTCGGCTGCCATGTTCTTGTCCATTGGCGTCTTGTATGACCGCATGCATTCGCGTGACATCGCCAGCTACGGCGGTGTGGTCAACACCATGCCCAAATTTGCTGCATTTGCCTTGTTGTTTGGCATGGCCAACTGCGGCTTGCCCGGCACGGCGGGTTTCGTGGGTGAGTGGATGGTCATCTTGGGTGCCATCAAATACAACTTCTGGGTGGGCTTTGCTGCCGCTTCTGCCTTGATCTTTGGTGCGGCCTACACCTTGTGGATGATCAAGCGTGTGTATCTGGGCCCAGTTGCCAATGAGCACGTCAAAGAATTGACCGACATCAACAGCCGTGAGTTTGTGATGTTGGCCCTGTTGGCAATCGCAGTGCTGGCCATGGGCATCTTTCCCAAGCCATTCACCGACGTGATGGATGTGTCCGTGGCTGAGTTACTCAAGCACGTGGCGCTTTCCAAATTGCCGCAATAAAGAGGGATTGAAAAATGTTTGAAAAACTGAGCATCGCTGCGGTTTATCCCGATATCTTGTTGGCTGTGATGGCCATTGTGATTGCGCTGGTGGACTTGTCCGTCAAGTCCCCACGTCGCACCACCACCTATGTTTTGTCGCTCCTCACCATGGGCGTGGTGGCTTACTTGGAAGCCTTGGCGGCTACGCAAGGCCAAACGGTTTACAGCTTTGGCAACATGGTGGTGTCTGATCCCATGGGCAGCTGGCTCAAGTGCTTTGCAGCGTTGGCTGTGATGGTGACCTTGGTCTATGGTCGTCCTTACGCTGCTGAGCGTGACATGTTGCGCGGTGGCGAGTTGTTCACCTTAGGTCTATTTGCGTTGCTGGGCATCTTCATCATGATCTCGGGCAACAACTTCCTTGTGCTCTACCTGGGCTTGGAGTTGCTGACCTTGTCGAGCTACGCCCTCGTGGCCTTGCGTCGCGACAGCGCAGTGGCCAGCGAGGCAGCGATGAAATACTTTGTGTTGGGTGCCATGGCCAGCGGCTTTTTGCTGTATGGCTTGTCCATGTTGTACGGTGCCACAGGCTCACTCGACATCACCACCGTGTTCAAGGCGGTGGCCTCGGGTCAAATCAAGCACCAAGTACTGGTCTTGGGCTTGGTGTTTGTGGTGTGCGGCTTGGCATTCAAATTTGGTGTGGTGCCTTTCCACATGTGGATTCCTGATGTGTACCACGGTGCACCCACAGCCATCACCTTGATGATTGGCGGCGCACCCAAGTTGGCCGCCTTCGCGATGACCATCCGATTGTTGGTGGAAGGCCTGTTGCCCTTGGCCGTGGACTGGCAGCAAATGCTGATGGTTTTGGCGATCTCGTCATTGCTGATTGGTAACTTGGCAGCGGTGGCACAAACCAACCTCAAACGCATGTTGGCCTTCTCCACCATTGCCCAAATGGGCTTTGTGTTGATCGGCTTGCTCTCCGGCGTGGTCAACGGCAACACGGCTGCGGCTGCCAATGCTTATAGCTCTGCCATGTTCTACGTCATCACCTATGTGCTGACCACATTGGCCACCTTTGGCATCATCTTGTTGTTGGCTCGTGAAGGCTTTGAGAGCGATGAGATTTCTGACCTTGCTGGCTTGAACCAACGCAGTCCCTTGTACGCGGGCGTGATGGCTGCTTGTATGTTTTCGTTGGCCGGCGTGCCTCCGCTGGTTGGTTTCTACGCCAAATTGTCGGTGTTGCAAGCGTTGATTGCTTCTGGGCAAACAGGCGCGATTGCTTTGGCTATTTTCGCGGTCATGATGTCGCTGATTGGCGCCTTCTATTATTTGCGCATCATCAAGGTCATGTATTTCGATGCACCCATCACAGCCTCCACCGTGTCGGCGAGCGCCGATGTGCGCGTGGTGTTGACCATCAATGGCGCGCTGATTTTGATCTTGGGTATCTTGCCGGGTGGCTTGATGGCCTTGTGTGCCAAAGCGATTGTGACGACACTGGGTACCTAAGCACATGTGGCCCCACTTAGGCCAGCTTACGAGCTGGCTTTTTTCATCACAACCATGAAGCCTGCCTCGCACGACCATCTCATCGAGCACACAGTTGACCATGTGGAGTTGCTCAAAGGCCACTTTCTGCATGCCTTTCGCGACACCGTGCGTTTGCCCAGCGGCGACACCGCTTCTCGTGAGTATGTGATTCATCCCGGTGCTGTGATGATCATTGCCATGCGCGACGATGGCCGCTTGGTGATGGAGCGCCAATACCGCTACCCTGTGCGGCAAGTGATGATTGAGTTTCCAGCTGGCAAGCTTGACCCCAACGAAGATCATTGGGTCTGCGCTCAGCGCGAGTTGCTCGAAGAAACAGGTTATCGCGCGGCTGAGTGGGCGCATGCGGGTGTTTTGCATCCCGTCATCAGCTACTCGACTGAATTCATTGACATTTGGTTTGCACGCGGTCTCACAGCAGGAGCACAGCAGTTGGACGTGGGTGAGTTTCTCGATGTGTTTGACGCCAGCATGGAAGAGCTCTTGGCGTGGTCGCGCGACGGCCAACTGACCGATGCCAAAACCTTGACGGGCTTGCTGTGGCTGCAAAACCATCGCAGTGGCGCGTGGCCGTTGGAATGGAAGCGCGTGTGAAAGTTCTAGACCTGCAATGCGGCCAACATCATGTGTTTGAAGGATGGTTTGGCTCGGAAGACGACTTTCAAAGCCAGTTGACGCGCGGCCTTGTCACATGCCCCATGTGTGGCGATGCCCGTGTGAGCAAAATGCTCAGTGCGCCGCGTTTGAACTTGAACACCACGCGCGGTGAGCGCGACTCAGCGGTCAGGTCCGCTGACAATTCAGCTGACAGCGCAGTCTCTCCCCTCGCAGGGACCGCCGAGACAACCACCCGTGATCCTGAACTTGCTTGTGCAGCCTCGTCTGATGCATCCACCCCGCCTCGCTTGCAAGAAGTGGCCAATTTAGAGCCCGCACAACTGCAAGCCGCTTTACTCAAAATGATGCGCCACGTCGTGGCCAATACCGAAGACGTGGGCAATCGCTTTCCCGAAGAAGCGCGCAAGATGCATTACGGTGAAGCCGAGCAGCGCAACATTCGCGGGCATGCCACTGCGCAAGAAACCGAAGCGTTGATCGACGAGGGCATTGCCGTCATGCCCATGCCGTTGCCAGACGTGCTCAAAGAGCCGTTGCAGTAAACCGCGCCACAGCGGACTGAGTTTGCGCCAATGCATCTGGCGCGTCACAGGCAATAACGATGCGCTCCTCCATGCCCCGCAGCCAAGTGAGTTGGCGTTTGGCCAGCTGACGCGTGGCGACCACGCCCAGCGCCTGCAATTGCGCCAAGATGCTGTCGGGGGGGAGTCCTGATGCCTGTGCCGAGTCGAGCAACTCCCACGCTTGGCGATAACCCACGCAACGCATGCTGGGTAAATCGAGGTGCAAGTCACCACGCGCACGCAGCGCTTGTATCTCGCTTAAAAAGCCACTCACCAGCATGGCTTCAAATCGTTGCGCAATTCGCCCGTGCAGCCATGCACGGTTGTGAGGCTCTAGTGAGAGCAGGGGCATCGTCAGTGCAGCTTGGGCGGCGCGTGTGTGTTCGCCTTCAGCAAACCATTGCGACAGCGCTTTGCCGCTCACGCGCCACACCTCGAGTGCGCGTGAGATGCGTTGCGCATCGTGAGGGGCTAGTCGGGCTGCGGTGATGGCATCTACCTTTGCCAGTTCGGCGTGCATGGCTGGCCAGCCCAAGGCGCTTGCCTGGCGTTCAATCTCAGCACGTAAGTCTGGCTGCGCGGTGGGCAGGTCGTCTATGCCGTCACGCAAAGCTTTGAGGTAGAGCATGGTGCCCCCCACCAACAAGGGCAGTTTGCCGCGCGCGCGGATGTCGGCCATCAGTTGGGTGGCATCGCGTGCAAACTCCGCGGCGCTGTAGGCCTGAAGTGGGTCGCGGATGTTGATGAGGTGATGCGGTACTTGCGCTAACTCTTGGGCAGTGGGTTTGGCTGTCCCAATGTCCATGCCCCGATAGACCAAAGCGGAGTCGAGGCTGATGATTTCAATGGGCCACTGTTGGGCTAAGGCCAATGCGGCCGCTGTTTTGCCGCTGGCGGTGGGGCCAACCAAGGCGATGGCCTGTACCGACCAGCCGTTGGCATAGCCTGATTCAGGGCGCCATGGCTTAGACACGCGGGCTGCCTCGGCGCAGTACCAAAACCCAAGCCGATAAGGCCGTCAACACGGACCAACATGCAATGCTTGTTGCCATCGGCATGGCAGAGCCGTCATTGGCTGCGCCCAGCCACAAGCCTGTGGCAAAAGCAGCCGCCATCATCAAAAAGCCCCCCAACGCAGAGGCGGCACCTGCGGCTTGCGGAAATGGTCCCACCGCGCCGCTTTGGCCGCAAGGCTGATGAATGCCGTGCCCCAAAATGAACACATAAAACGGCCCCATCAAACCCGCCACGCTTTGCCAGCCCAGCCACGCATGCAAAACCATCAAGCCGCCACCTGTCAAGCTGAAGGCGCCCCCGATGGCCACAGTCCGCGCGACACCCAAACGAACCAGCAAACGCCGACACAACACGGTGCCTAGCAAATACATAAAAGCCATAGAAAAAAGCAACATGCCATATTGCCAACGCGCCAAGCCCAGCACGTCAATGAACACAAATGAGGACGATGCTAAAAAAGTGAACAGGCCGCCATAAGAGCCAATCGCCACACACGAAAATGCCACAAATGTCGGGTGACGCAGGATCTGCCACCACGTTTTCGCCAGCACCTGCACGGTGAGCGCATGCGGATTTTTGCGCTGCAAGGTTTCTTTGAACTTCACCGCGACCAACGCAAAAGCAATGGCGCCAAAGCCCACCACCAAACTAAGCGCGGCATGCCAGCTCAACAGGTCCGTGAGCAAGCCGCCCAATGGGGCGCTGACACAGGCCAATATGCCCAAGCCGGTGAGGGCTTTGGACATCACGCCTGCGCCTGTCTCAGGGGTGTAGAGGTCGCGCACGATGGCGCGTGCGCACATCACCACCGCGCCCATGGCTGCACCTTGCAGGGTACGCCAGACAATGAGCTCGTGCATATTGCTGGCCAACACACTACCCAAACCCGCCAAGGTGAACGTAGCCAAACCGCACAACAAAATAGGGCGGCGACCAAAGCGGTCTGACAGCGGGCCCCAAACCAGTTGCGAGGTGCCAAATGCCAACAACAAAGCGCTGAGCGTGAGCTGAACCTGAGACAACGCAGCACCAAACTCCGTCTTGATGGCAGGCAGTGCAGGCAAATACAAATCGGTGGCCACGGGTTGAATGCCCAGCAGCATCGACAACAGCACAATGATGAGCGTGGGTGACATCAACGACCGCGCAAAAACAACGCGTCGAGCTCGCGCATAGACAACTGTCGCCACGTGGGGCGACCATGGTTGCATTGGTCTGAGCGTTCAGTGACTTCCATTTGGCGCAACAAGCCGTTCATCTCGTCTAGGGTGAGCTTGCGGTTGGCGCGCACCGCGCCATGGCAAGCCATGGTGGCCAGCAGTTCGTTGCGGGCGCGTTGAACCACGGTGCTGGCATCGTGCTGGCTCAATTCGGCTAAGACGCTGCGGGCCAATGCCACGGCATCGCCAAGTGCCAAGGTGCTGGGCACGGCGCGAACGGCCAAGGTTTTGCTTGACAACGCGGAAATTTCCAATCCCAGCTCTTGCAAGGCATCGGTGCAGGCCTCTGCGGTGGTCACTTCTTGCGCGGTGGCAGGAAAGGTGGCGGGAATCAACAGCGGTTGGCTGCTGATGCGTTGCGCGTCAATTTGTGTTTTGAGTTGTTCGTACACGATGCGCTCGTGGGCGGCGTGCATGTCGACGAGCACCAAGCCTTGTGCGTTCTCTGCCAAGATGTAGACACCGTGCAGCTGCGCGACGGCTTTGCCAAGCGGCCAGATGTCGGGCGTTGCGTCTTGCAGTGAAGGCGAGGCGGTGGTCATTGCGCTGTGGGTGTTCAATGCCGCGTCAGTTACAAAACTTTGCGTGGGTTGTTCTTTGGCTGTTAAGCCCGTGCGAGGTGTGGACTGCCACAGCGCGCCCACATCCGCCACCCGCGTGCCAGACAAAGGCATGGCGGTTTGCTGCCAGTTAAATGCAGAAGCGCCGACCGCAGTACCCGCCATCGGCAACTCATGGTGTTGCAATGCATGGGCCATCAACAGATGGGCACGCGGCACAGCCAAAGCGTTTTCTACCGCGTGGCGCACAGCTTGGTGTACCTCACGCCCATCACGGAAACGCACTTCAATCTTGGTGGGATGCACGTTCACGTCTACACGCGTGGGCTCAATCTCGACATACAAGGCATAGATGGGTTGGCGGTGACCGTGCAGCACATCTTCATAGGCACTGCGTGCCGCGTGGGTGATGACTTTGTCACGCACATAGCGGCCATTGACGTAGGAAAACTGCTGGTCGGCACGTGCGCGTGCCGCGTCTGGAAGACCCGCGCGACCCACCACCGTGACATGGCCTGATTGGTAGTGCACCGCGACCGAGTTGTTTAAAAACTCGTCACCCAACACATCGGCCAAACGGCGGTCGAGGGCTTTGGTGCGTTGCATGTTCAAGTCTTCGCCCGATGCGGGGTCAATGGTTTGCGCCCGCCATTGCTCGACCAACTTGCCTTCGTGCCACACGGCAAAGCCCACCTCGGGGCGCGTGAGGGCATGGCGGCGAACGGCTTCTACACAATGGGCCAGTTCGGTGTTGTCGGTCTTTAAAAATTTGCGGCGTGCGGGTGTGCTGTAAAACAGCTCTTTCACTTCCACCGTGGTGCCTTGGGCGCGGGCGGCGGGTTGCAGCTCGCCAGTGCGGCCATCCAGCAGCATGGCTCTGTCTTGGCTCGCTGTGCGCGACAGCACGGACAACTCGGACACCGATTGAATGGCAGCCAAGGCCTCGCCTCGAAATCCCATGGTGCCCACGGATTCGAGCTCGCTCAGGCTGGTGATCTTGCTGGTCGCGTGGCGCTTCAAAGCCACAGGCAGTTGCGCAGACGCAATGCCCATACCGTTGTCTTCCACACTGATCAGGCGCACACCACCAGCCAGCAACCGCAGTGTGATTTGTGTGGCGCCTGCATCTAGGGCGTTGTCCACCAACTCTCGCACGACTGAGGCGGGACGTTCGACCACCTCGCCCGCAGCGATTTGGCTGATGAGTTCGTCAGGGAGTTCGCGGATGTCGCGTGGGGGTTGGGTAGCAGGGTGCACAACCTCATTTTAGAGGCAGGGGATAATACAAACCATGGAAATAATTAGCTTCTTGATTGACTTCATCCTTCACGTAGACCGCTATTTGGAAGCCTTTGTGCAAGCCAATGGCACATGGGTCTATGCCTTGCTGTTTCTCATCATCTTTGTGGAGACGGGTTTGGTGGTGATGCCCTTTTTGCCTGGCGACTCGCTGCTGTTTGTGGTGGGAGCCATGTGTGGCGTAGGTTTGATGGATTACAGCCTTTCGGTGTCGCTACTTTTTATTGCGGCAGTGGCAGGCAACCAAACCAACTACACCATTGGCCGCTACTTTGGCCCCAAAGTGTTTGGGTGGGAGGATTCCAAATTTTTCAACCGCCGTGCCTTTGACCAAGCCCATGCGTTTTATGAGCGCTATGGTGGCGTGACATTGGTTGCTGCGCGCTTCATGCCCTTTGTGCGTACCTTTGCGCCGTTTGTGGCGGGCGTGGCGCAAATGACGCATCGTAAATTTACCTTCTACGACATCACGGGCGGCGCCTTGTGGGTGGGCGGCATCATCACGGTGGGTTACTTTTTTGGTAACTTTCCATGGGTGAAAGCCAATTTGGACAAAATTATTTGGGCCATGATTTTTATCCCGGGCGCCTTGGCTTTGTATGGGTCTTGGAAGGCTTCCCGTTCAGCGCAAGACAAGACTGATCCAAAGAACGCTGATGAGGCGCGTGGGGGTGATGCGCGTTAAAACCCGCGCTCTTCGTGGCGCACTTCGCGGCGCATGTCGCGCAGCATGAACAAATACAAGCTCTCTACCTTGTCGCGTGCCCACGGCGTTTTGCGCAAAAATTTCAGGCTTGATCCAACGCTCGGGTCGTGCGTGAAGCAGCGGATGTTGATGCGCTCGCCCAAGCCTTGCCAACCATAAAAATCAGCCAGCTCGGTCACAACAGCTTCTAAGGTTTTGCCATGCAAGGGGTTGCGTGGCTGAGCGGGCGTGTCGGTCATGGCGTCAGGTGTTGCGTGTTTTGGCCAGCGGTGGGTTGCGCGAGAAATAGCGTTCAATGCCTTTCATCAGGGCATCGGCCAAGTCGTTTTGGTATTGGGGGCTGACCAAGCGTTTTTCCTCTTCGGGATTGCTGATGAAGGCAGTTTCTACCAGCACGCTGGGAATATCGGGGGCTTTGAGCACTGCAAAGCCCGCTTGCTCCACACGGTCTTTGTGCAATTTGCCAATCTGCTTGATTTGCCCCAGCATGGCGCCGCCAAGCTTCAGGCTGTCTTTGATTTGCGCGGTGGTGCTCATGTCGAGCAGGGCGCGTTGCACAGAGGCATCTTGGCTTTTGATGTTCAAGCCGCCAATCAGGTCGGCACGGTTTTCTTGCTTGGCCATCCACCTGGCAGCGGCACTCGTCGCCGCACCATCGCTCAGTGCAAACACGCTGGCACCTTTGGCTTGGGGGGTTTGGAAGGCGTCGGCATGGATGCTGATGAACAAATCAGCCTGCACGCGTCTGGCTTTTTCTACGCGTTGTTGCAGTGGCACAAAGTAGTCGCCTTCACGGGTCAGGTAGGCGCGCATCGGCAAGTTACCTTGCTTGGTTTTGATCACGGTGTTGTTGATGCGGTCGCGCAAGCGATGCGCGATTTTCAACACCACCTCTTTTTCGCGAGTGCCGCTGGGGCCAATGGCGCCTGGGTCTTCGCCGCCGTGGCCGGGGTCCAAGGCCACGATGATGAAGCGCTCGCCGTCAGTGCTTTGATTCACGGAGGCGACGGTGGTGGTTGGTGCAGATGCCGCAGACACCGCAGATGCCGCTGCCACGGGTGGTTCGGGCAGCGCATTGGGTTTGGCCATCAAATCGCCCACAGGGTCGGCGTGGGTGCCCAGCTTGGAAGCGGGCGGTGGCGTGGGAGTGGCCGTCATCGACGGCGCGTTGTAGGCGGTGCCGCCTTTCAGTTTGTCAGTGATCAAGGCTTCAAGCGGGTCAGCCACCTCAGAGGGGTAGAGGTCGAGTACCAATCGGTGTTGGTACTGGGTGTTGCCTGTTCTCACAGGCATCAGGTTGAACACCTGTGGCTTGACCATGCGTCGCAAATCCAGCACCAAGCGCACGGTTTTGTTGGCAAATTGGCCCACGCGCACGCCTGTGATGTAAGGGTCGTCCGAACGCACCTTGCCCACCAGCTCTTTGAGGGCAGGGTTGAGCTCGATGCCCTCTATGTCCACCGCCAAGCGTGGCGGGTTGGCTACAAAAATAGGCACGGTCTTCAGCGCTGTGTCGCTCTCAATCGTCACGCGTGTGTAGGCTGCTGCGGGCCACACCCGCACCGCCACGATGCTGGCGCCCCACGCGATATCGGCACGGCCAAGCAGCAACGCCAGCGTGCCGCCTTGCAACAAGCTGCGCCGCTTGATGCCGTGAGAACTCGGATCGTTGTGGTGCTGCGTCATGCCAGCAGTTCCTGCCCGCATGGGGTGCGTGCGTGGATGGTGACGTGGCGTTGTTCTGACGTATCCACGTCGATGGTGAGTTCAAGGTCGGGTGTGGGCATCACGCCTGCGGCGTTTTGCGGCCATTCGCACAGCTTTAAGCCTGCGCTGGCAAAGATGTCACGAAAGCCGGCGTCTTCCCATTCGCGTGGGTCGTTGAAACGGTAGAAGTCAAAGTGCCACACTTCGCCTGCACGCAAGGTATAGGGTTCAACCACCGCATAGGTGGGGCTTTTGACGCGGCCCTCTACACCCAAGGCCTGCAGCAGGTGGCGCACGAAGGTGGTTTTGCCCGCGCCCAACTCGCCGTGCAAGGCGATGCAAGCGTTCAAGTTGGCGCGTGTCAATGCGGCGGCCAGCTGCGAGGCAAACGCGGCGGTGGCGGCTTCATCGGGCCATACAAGAGTTTTTACAATGGGCGGATTAATCAAAGGTGTCCGTTGTCTATCAATTACCAATTGTTGCTCACGCAAATTCAGGCTTTAGGGCAAACATTGGGATTTTCGCAAATTGCGGTAGCCCCTTTGGACTTGTCTACGGCCGAGCCGCATTTGCAGCATTGGCTGGCGCAAAACTTTCACGGCAGCATGGACTATATGGCCCGCCACGGCATGAAGCGCGCGCGCCCCACCGAGCTGGTGCCTGGTACCTTGAGCGTGCTGACCGCCCGCATGAACTACCTGCCGCGCGACACGGCGCAGGGTTGGCAAGACGCCGAATGGCAGCGCTTACGCAACCCTGCCGAGGCGGTGGTGTCGCTCTACGCCCGCGGACGCGACTACCACAAGGTGCTGCGCAACAGGCTGGACACACTGGCCCAACAGATTGACGCCTTGCTGGTCGACACCCTCAAGCCCAACGGCTTTGACTACCGCGCCTTCACCGATTCAGCCCCCGTGCTTGAGGCCGAGCTGGCCACCCGCAGCGGCCAAGGCTGGCGCGGCAAACACAGCCTGGTGCTGAACCGCGAAGCGGGTTCGATGTTTTTCTTAGGCGAGATTTTTTTGAATGTGGCCTTGCCCGTGTCGGAGCCGACAAGCGCTCACTGCGGCGAATGCACCGCGTGCATCGAGGTGTGCCCCACGCAGGCCATCATCGCGCCTGGCTTGGTGGATGCCCGCCGCTGTATCTCGTATCTGACGATTGAGCACGACGGCTCGATTGATGAGGCGTTGCGTCCCTTGATGGACAACCACATCTATGGCTGCGATGACTGTCAGCTGATTTGCCCTTGGAACAAGTTTGCTCAAACCTCAAGCTTGTCCGACTTTGATGTGCGAGCGGGTCTGGTAGGCCAGGACATAGCCCGTTTGATGGCTTGGAGCGAAGCAGAATTTTTGCGCTACACCGAGGGCAGCCCCATTCGGCGCATTGGCCATGCGCGCTGGTTGCGTAACTTGGCGGTGGCCGCGGGCAATGCGCTGCGTCAGACAGACGAGGCGGCTTTGCGTGCAGCGCTGCAAGCGCACCTCACGCACCCCAGCGAGGTGGTGCGTGAGCATGTGCAATGGGCGTTGGCGCAGTAACATCGAGGCATGGCTTTTTTCACGCGTTTGCTTTTTATTTTGCTCGGCTTGGCTGTCGCCATGCTGTTCACTTTGGGCGTGTTGTGTTGGTTGGTTTTGTATGTGGTGTTTGCCTCTGTGCGTTGGCTGGCGACGGGCCAAAAGCCCCAAGTGGTGGAGATGTGGCAGCAAATACAAGTTTTTCGCAAAAGCATGCAGCCGGGTCAGGGCGCCCGCTGGTCTGGTGGCTCTCGCCCAAGCGAAGGGACTTGGCCAGAGGAGAGAGGGCACGCACCGCGTTCAAGCGCCAAGTCCGATGTGATTGAGGACGCGGTGGTGCGTGAAATCCACGACAAGCGGCCTCCTGCAAAAGACTGATCTTGCGCTTGGTTCACACAGCCTAGGCGCACCCAGCAGATCAGCGCGCGTTCGATACAACAGAATTCGAAGCCCGATTCGCTTTGACAGCCTGGCCCAGCTCAATCACCGCCAGCGCATAGTAGCTGCTCCAGTTGTAGCGCGTGACCACATAAAAGTTGTCTGTGCCCGCCACATAGCTGGGCGCGTCGTTGCCGTTGAACAACTCCACCAAAGCCAGTAGCCCATTGTGTTGTTGGGCTTGCTCGTCCAACACCGCGCCTTTGGCGGTGAAGTTGCTCACGCTGAACGACGGCAAGATGTCGGGCGCCAAGAGCGTGGGTTTGTCTAAGCGGGTTTCGTCAAAGCCCACGGGGTAGTGGGTGGGCATGCCGGTTTGCCAGCCAAAGGCTTTGAAATAATTGGCCACCGAGCCAATCGCGTCCACAGGGTTGTGGCGCAGGTCAATGCGGCCATCACCATCAAAGTCCACCGCAAATTTGGCGGTGCTCGACGGCATGAATTGCGGCCAGCCCATGGCGCCCGCAAAGCTGCCTTTGGCACTGACATCGCCTTGGCTGTGGGCTTGCGCCAAGAAGTGGCCCAACTCTGATTTGAAAAATGCTTGGCGCTCGACTGCGCGTGGGTGGGCCGACGGAAAGTTGAGGGTGAGCGTGGTCAAGGCATCAAGCACACGGTAGTTGCCCATGTTTTGGCCATAGAAGGTTTCTACACCAATGACACCCACAATCATTTCGGCGGGTACGCCATAGGTGTGCTCAGCACGGGCGAGGGCGGCTTGATGGGTTTGCCAAAACTGGGTGCCAGCGTCGATGCGGCGGCTCTCAATGAAGCGTTCGCGGTAAGCGCGCCAGTTTTTGGCGGTGGGCACGCTGGGCGGCAGCACCATTTTGGGCACGCCTTTGAGAAACTGTGCTTTGCTGATTTGCTCGCGCACCCACGCTTTGGGCAGGTTGTATTGCTGGGCCAGCTCGTCGGCCAAGGCGGTGGCTGCTGTGGTTTTTCCGTATGCCAAGCCTTGGGTGGATGCTTTGTGTGCGGCCGCTTTGTGCGCAGCAGTTTTGTGTGATTTGGCATGCGATTTGGCCGATGCGCCGCCAGCAAATACCATCAACAATAACAAGGTGGCGGTCATGCGCATGCAGTCAAGACGCCAAGGCCAAGCCATAAAGAGCGGAAAGGGATGAGAGGTCACGCAGTGTTTGCAACAGAAAAAATCAAGACCCCCATGGTAAGCTGACTTGTAGAAGACCCAAGGTAATCACGATGAGTAAAACCGGCTATTACACGCACCCCCTGTGCATGCAGCACGAGATGGGCGAGGGGCACCCAGAGTGCCCTGAGAGGCTCAGCGCTATTCAAGACCGCTTGCTGATCAGCGGTGTCGATTTGGGCCTCACCGCCATGCAAGCGCCCGAGGCGCCGCTGGCCGATATCGAGCTGGCGCACGACCGCATGTACATCGCGTCTTTGCGGGGTTTGTCGGATCAGTTGGCAGAAGACATGGCCGCAGGCGGTCCGCATTACGGTCACTTGGACGCTGACACCCTCATCAACAGCTTCACCTGGAAAGCCGCACTGGCCTCTGCGGGTGCTGCGGTGGCTGCCACCGATGCGGTGATTGGGGGCGAGTTGACCAACGCGTTTTGTGCGATTCGCCCGCCTGGGCACCATGCCTCGCGCGACAGAGCGAGTGGTTTTTGTTTCTTCAACAATGTGGCCATTGCGGCCAAGTACGCCCTCGAGCGTCATGGCTTGAAGCGCGTAGCAGTCGTGGACTTTGATGTCCACCATGGCAACGGCACAGAAGACATTTTGAGGGGTGACGACCGTGTGTTGATGGTCAGTTTTTTTCAGCATCCGTTCTACCCGCACAGCGGCACCGAGCATCCAGCCGCCAACATGGTCAACATTCCCGTGCCTGCCTACACCAAGGGCGCGCAGGTGCGTGAGTTGATTGAAACGCATTGGGTGCCTCGCTTAGAGGCGTTCAAGCCCGAGATGATTTTCATCAGCGCAGGTTTTGATGCGCACCGTGAAGATGACATGGGTCAAATGGGCTTGACCGAGCAAGACTACGCATGGATCACCCACCGATTGCGTGACATCGCCGCACGCCATGCGCAGGGCCGCATCGTGTCGTGCCTCGAGGGGGGCTACGATTTGAGCGCGCTGAGTCGCAGCGTGGAAGCGCATGTGCGCGTGTTGGCAGATCTTTAAACCATGAACGAATTACAAGAACTCTGGCTGGACTTGCATAGTCCGGCGATTGCCTTAGAGCTGGCGGGTTTGGCGCTGTGTTTGATGGCGGCTTGGTTCATCAGCTGGGCTTTGGGGCGCAGGTCCACATCCACCGATTCGATTTTGTTTGGCCGCAGGCTGATTGACGGCGTGCTGTTTCCTGCAGTGGCTTTGAGTTTGACCTTTGGTGTCAAGCTGTTGCTGACAAAAGTTCAGCACATCTCGGTGCCTGTGCTCAAGGTGGTGTTGCCTGTGCTGGTGTCGCTGCTGCTGATCCGCTTGATCGCTAGGGTGTTGGCCGCTGTTTTTCCAGTGTCGCGAGGCGCAAGACTGTTAGAGCAAGGGGTCTCTTGGGGAGCTTGGGGTTTGGCGGTGTTGTGGATCACAGGGCTGTGGACGCCCATGATGGTCGAGCTCGACAGCTTGCAATTCATGCTGGGCAAAACCCGTGTCAGCGTATCGCATGTGTTGGAGGTGGTGCTGACCTCTGGGTTTGTGCTGGTGCTGGCGCTGTGGTTGTCCACCACGCTCGAGCAGCGTGTGCTCAGTCGCGCGTTTGAAGATTTGTCCATGCGCAAAGTGGCGGCGAACGCCATGCGTGTGCTGCTGCTGGTGATTGGTACGTTGTTTGCGTTGTCGTCATTGGGTTTTGACCTCACCGCACTGTCTGTGATTGGCGGCGCTTTGGGCGTGGGCATTGGTTTTGGTTTGCAAAAACTGGCGGCCAACTATGTGAGCGGCTTTGTTATCTTGCTCGAGCGCTCTTTGCGCATTGGTGACTTTGTGCGGGTAGACGGTTTTGAAGGGCATGTCACCGACATCAAAACACGTTACACCTTGGTGCGTGCTGGCAATGGCAGTGAATCGGTGGTGCCCAATGAGTTGTTGCTGACGCAACGTGTGGAGAACTTGTCGCTGCAGAGCCGTCACCTCTTGCAGACCTGCTCTTTTTGGGTGGTGCTGCAAAGCGATGTCGAACGTGTTCAAGCCTTGTTGGTGCAGGCCGCGTTGAGCGCCAAGTGGGTGTTGCCCTCGCCAGAGCCCCAAGCTTTGCTGGCCGAGGTGGCGCCCCAAGGTTTGCGATTTAGCCTGAACTTTTGGATGGAAGACCCCATCAATGGTCAGTCTTTGACGCGTTCGAGCGTCAACATTGCCGTGTTGAGGGCCTTGCTAGATGCGGGTGTGGAGTTGGTGCATGCGCCGCAAGAGTTGGTGCCGCGCCCGTCCACTTGAGCTGTATCTAGGGACTTTCTTGGAAAAGCACGGTCGTTCGATAAAATAAATTGCTGTGCCCCTACAATGTGACGTTTACGTTTACGTAAACGTCAATCTATTTCATTTTCAAAATTGGAGCTGTTGCCATGAAAGTTTTGGTCGCTGTCAAACGCGTGGTGGACTACAACGTCAAGGTCCGTGTCAAGTCGGACCACTCGGGTGTTGACATTGCGAACGTCAAGATGAGCATGAACCCGTTTGACGAAATTGCGGTCGAAGAGGCGGTGCGTCTCAAAGAAAAGGGCTTGGTCACCGAGGTCATCGTGGTGTCTTGTGGCGTGGCTCAATGTCAAGAAACGCTGCGTACCGCGATGGCCATCGGCGCAGATCGCGCCATCTTGGTCGAGACTGCTGAAGAGTTGCAGCCTCTGGCTGTGGCCAAGCTCCTCAAGGCCTTGGTGGACAAAGAGCAGCCGGGTCTTGTGATTCTGGGCAAACAAGCGATTGATGATGACTGCAACCAAACGGGTCAAATGCTCGCGGCTTTGGCTGACATGCCCCAAGCCACATTTGCATCCAAGGTTGAGCTGAGCGCCGACAAAGCGAGTGTCACCCGCGAAGTAGACGGCGGTTTAGAAACAATTTCTGTCAGCCTACCCGCGGTCATCACCACCGACTTGCGGTTGAACGAACCTCGCTACGTGACCTTGCCCAACATCATGAAGGCCAAGAAAAAGCAGCTCGATGTGTTCAAGCCTGAAGACCTCGGTGTGGATGTGACCCCCCGCATCAAGACCCTCAAAGTGGTCGAGCCTGCCAAGCGCAGCGCGGGCATCAAAGTGCCAGACGTTGCCACCTTGGTGGACAAGCTCAAAAACGTGGCAAAAGTTATCTAAGGAAATACCAACATGACATCCCTCGTGATTGCAGAACACGACAACGCCACGATCAAGGGCGCTACTTTGAACACCGTCACCGCCGCAGCTGCCATTGGCGCTGAGGTGCATGTGCTGGTCGCGGGCCACAACGCAGGCGCAGCCGCTGCTGCTGCTGCGCAAATTGTTGGCGTGAGCAAAGTCATCCACGCTGATGGCGCAACCCTCGAAGCTGGTTTGGCAGAAAACATGGCCGCACAAGTGCTCGCCATCGCCGCCGACTACACCCACATTTTGTTTCCCGCAACTGCCAACGGCAAAAACGTGGCGCCTCGCGTGGCCGCCAAGTTAGACGTGGGCCAAATCAGCGACATCACCAAGGTGGACAGCCCAGACACGTTTGAGCGCCCCATCTATGCAGGCAACGCCGTTGCGACCGTGCAATCGAGCGATGCCGTCAAAGTCATCACTGTGCGCACCACCGGTTTTGACGCGGCTGCTGCAACAGGTGGCGCGGCTGCTGTGCAAACATCAGCCGCTGCCACAGATTCTGGCAAGAGCAGCTTCGTGGGTCGCGAAGTCACCAAGAATGACCGACCAGAACTCACTGCAGCCAAGATCATCGTCTCAGGTGGCCGCGCTTTGGGCAGCTCAGAGAAGTTTGACGAAGTCATGATTCCGCTGGCCGACAAGCTCGGCGCTGCCATTGGTGCTAGCCGCGCGGCGGTCGATGCAGGCTACGCTGCCAACGATTTGCAAGTGGGTCAAACTGGCAAGATTGTGGCGCCGCAGTTGTATGTCGCTTGCGGCATCAGCGGTGCGATTCAGCACTTGGCCGGCATGAAAGACAGCAAGGTCATCGTGGCCATCAACAAAGACGCTGAGGCTCCCATCTTCAGCGTGGCCGATTTCGGCTTGGAGGCGGATTTGTTTGTGGCCGTGCCAGAGTTGGTGGCGGCGCTCTAAACCTGGCCTGATAAAGCGCGCATCGTGGTGCCTTTTTGTATTGAATTTTGGAGATATCAAACATGAGCTACATCGCCCCCATCAAAGACATGGTGTTCAACATGGAACACTTGGCTGGCTTAGAACATGTGGCCCAAATTCCTGCGTTTGAAGACATGGGTGTGCAAACTGCCCAAGCCGTGCTCGAAGAATGTGCAAAGTTGAATGAGTCTGTGCTCGTGCCTTTGAACTGGGAAGGCGACAAGAACCCCTCGTTCTTCAAAGATGGCCACGTCACCACCACGCCTGGCTTTAAAGAGGCTTATCAGCAGTATTGCGAAGGCGGATGGCAAAGCTTGCAACACCCCGCTGACTTCGGCGGACAAGGCTTGCCCAAAACCATTGGCGCTGCCTGCGGTGAAATGCTCAACTCGGCCAACATGAGCTTTGCCTTGTGCCCCATGTTGACCGATGGTGCGATTGAAGCCTTGCTCACTGCGGGTTCTGATGAGCTGAAAGCCACGTACCTCGAGAAGCTGATCTCTGGTGAGTGGACCGGCACGATGAACCTGACCGAACCACAAGCGGGCTCTGACTTGGCTGCCGTGCGCACCCGTGCCGAGCCTCAAGCGGATGGCACCTACAAAGTGTTTGGCACCAAGATCTACATCACCTACGGTGAACACGACATGGCCGAGAACATCATCCATTTGGTGTTGGCACGCGTGCAAGGCGCACCCGAGGGTGTGAAGGGCATCAGCCTCTTTGTGGTGCCCAAGTTCATGGTGAACAAAGACGGTTCCTTGGGCGCTCGCAACGATGTGCATTGCGTGAGCATCGAGCACAAAATGGGCATCAAAGCCAGCCCCACAGCGGTGTTGCAGTATGGCGACGGCATGGCGGGCAGCATTGCAGACAGCACCGGACCCGGTGCTGTGGGCTTTCTTGTCGGCCAAGAAAACCGTGGTCTTGAGTACATGTTCATCATGATGAACGCCGCGCGTTACGCCGTGGGCGTGCAGGGGGTTGCCATTGCCGAGCGTGCTTATCAAAAGGCCGTGACCTTCTCGCGCGACCGTGTGCAAAGTCGCCCTGTCGACGGCAGCATGAAAACCAGTGCCCCCATCATTCATCACCCCGACGTGCGTCGCATGTTGATGACCATGCGCGCCTACACCGAAGGGTGCCGCGCGATGGCCACAGTGGCTGCTGCTGCTTATGACGCATCGCACCACCACCCAGATGCCGACACGCGCAAAGATAACTTGGCTTTCTATGAATTCTTGGTGCCACTGGTCAAAGGCTTCAGCACCGAGATGAGTTTGGAAGTCACCAGCCTTGGCGTGCAAGTGCATGGCGGCATGGGCTTTATCGAAGAAACCGGTGCTGCGCAGTACTACCGTGATGCCAAAATTTTGACGATCTACGAAGGCACGACCGCCATTCAAGCCAACGACTTGATTGGCCGCAAGACAGGGCGCGACCGTGGCCAAACTGCCAAAAGCATTGCAGCACAAATTGCGCATACCGAAGACGATTTGCGCAAAAGCGGCAGCGCCAACGCGGTGGCGGTGGCTGCGCGCCTGAGCGCAGCGCGTCAAGCCTTTTTGGAAGTGATTGACTTCGTGGTGTCAGGTGCCAAAGCCAGCCCCAATGCCGTGTTTGCGGGTAGCGTGCCTTACCTCATGCTCACTGGTAACTTGGTGGCAGGCTGGCAAATGGGCCGCGCTTTGTTGGCAGCTGAGGCTGAGTTGGCCAAGGGCCATGAGGTGGTGTTCATGCAATCCAAAATCACCACCGCGCGTTTCTATGCGGACCACATCTTGACCCAAGTGCCTGGCATGCGCGACAGCATCGTGGACGGCGCGGACAGCGTGACTGAGTTGGCACTCGACGCGTTTTAAAAAGGTCTGTCATGTCGCGCTTACCTGCCGTCTTGCAATCGCTCAAGTTCCCCGTCATCGCATCCCCGCTGTTCATCATCAGCAACCCCAAGCTGTTGATTGCTCAGTGCAAAGCCGGCGTGGTGGGCTCTATGCCTGCGCTCAATGCGAGACCTGCAGAGCAATTGGAAGAATGGCTGATAGAAATCACCGAGGCGCTGGCCGCACACAACCGTGAACATCCAGATCAGCCAGCAGCACCTTTTGCTATCAACCAAATCGTTCACAAAAGCAATGACCGCTTAGCGCACGACATGGCCTTGTGTGTGAAGTACAAGGTGCCCATCATCATCACCTCGTTGGGGGCCCGTGAAGATGTGAATGCGGCGGCTCACAGCTATGGGGGCATCGTGCTGCACGACGTCATCAACAACAAATTCGCCAAGAAGGCCATTGAAAAGGGCGCTGACGGCCTCATCGCCGTGGCAGCTGGCGCGGGGGGCCACGCGGGTGTCAAAAGCCCATTTGCCTTGATTCAAGAAATTCGTGAGTGGTTTGATGGCCCTGTGGCCTTGAGCGGCTCAATCGCCACCGGCGGCGCGGTGTTGGCGGCCCAAGCGATGGGCGCCGACTTTGCCTACATTGGCTCAGCCTTCATTGCCACCGACGAGGCGCGTGCGGCAGACGACTACAAACAAGCCGTGGTCGACAGCACATCGGACGACATTGTGCTGAGCAATTTGTTCACGGGCGTGCATGGCAATTATTTGGCTCCGTCCATCCGCAACGCTGGCTTGGACCCAGAGAACTTGCCCGAGAGCGACCCTAGCCAAATGAACTTTGGTGGGGGCGCACAAAAAGCGTGGAAAGACATTTGGGGGTGTGGCCAAGGCATTGGCGCGGTGAAAGCCGTGGTGCCTGCGGCTGAGTTGGTGCTAAGGCTCAAGCGTGAGTACGACGCCGCAAGGCGTGCCATTGCATGAGCATGCGTCCATCCAAATCTTATTTCACACATTGATGTTAGATTTGGCAACCATCTACCCATGAAGAGGCTTTGTATGAATTACCCACGATTCGCCACGGTGAGTATTTTATTTTTGTTGGTTCATTTGTCGGCATGCCAAACACAGACCATGCCACCTTTGGTTACACCAGCAAGCAAGTCTCTCGATCCAGCCAAACATGAGGTCATGTTTGTTGATATCCAAAAATTTGATCAAGATCTCTACCGTGCACTGCACACATCAGAACCCGAGGTGACTGTTGTGATGTATGAAAAGGTGAGCCCCAACAGCACGCCAGATCGCCTACAAAAATGGCTCAATGCTGTTGAGAAGAATGGGGGCAAAGTTGAGATCGAATCACCGCCCAATGAGTTGGTGCCCAAGAATCCTTTGTTATTGATTGGCTTGGTGGGTAGCCTTTGGGACGCGATCAAAGCGGTCAGCGATTTTCGTGATGCTGAAATGACCCGTGCCGTCAAAGGCCGCGATGCCATCATTAGCCTAGAGCGCAACGCGCGTGGTGAGGTCGTGGTGAGCAAACTCACCTTCAAGAAAAAAGTGAGCTAACGCGATCTTGGGGCTCAATCGCATGCGTTCAATGCCCCACGCCGCTGAGACGTTGACGCGAGGTTGCGGTTGGTTCGCATTGTTTGTGGGTACAGGCGTTGGCTATGTCTTTGGGCTTTTGTCCCAGCAAAGCACAGCCCTTGATCAAACCTTTGTGCATCACCTCATGACCCAATCTTTATTTGGGCATATCCCGACTTTTTCTGTGTCCCTTTTTATTTTGTTGAGGGTCGGCTTTCAACTCTCAACAGATGCCGAATTGAGAGCCCAATGGACGCGAGGACAACAGGCGGTTTCTTTTACTATAGCCTGCGCCTTGGTGTGTTTGATGGCTTGGGCTTGGTTTTTTGTCGCTGTGATGTTTGGATTTTGGCTAGGCCTGATGCAAGCGCTCAGTGGCTTCGCACACCCAGTTTGGGACGCATTTTGGATGGATTTTGAGTGGTTCAACTTGTTGCATGCTGCGCTCAGAATGGCTGTGTTGGCGATTGTCTTGAGTGCGATGACGTACATCGAAACCAATCTGCTGAAAAACCGCCCAGATGAACTTTCTCTGTTGATGTCACGTTTTGTGACCTTAGGTTTTGCTGCCATCGTCGCTGTTGAACTGACAGATATGTTGCTGTAGGCAGGGCTGGTGTGTATGGAGTTTAAAAATGACAAATAGTTTTCGCTGGCGAATTGCGCTGACCTTCGTCTGCATGGGCCTGGTCGTTGGGTATTTGATGCATTTAAAAGGTACGTTTGATTCAAAATTAATTTTGCGTGCTGACGTTGAGTCCGCTTCAGGCCTCTTTGAAGGCATGAAAGTGACTTACAAAGGCTTTGAGCTTGGAAGGCTGACACAGCTAGAGCTTTTACCAACAGGCAAGGTCAACAGCACCTTGCAAATTCATCACCAGCATGCCGGATTTATGACCCAGGGCTCTGTCTTGAAGATATCCAAAGAAAAAATTGTCACCACTGAATTGGTGTTGATCAGGGATGAGACAAACCAAGCCACTTTGCGCGCCATGGATCCGATCTCCATCATCAAAGATGATGTGACGGCCGACATCACGAAAAGGCTTGACCCCTTGCTTCAAAAAGTTCAGCTGCTATTGACGCAGTTGTCGGATCCTGCCCATGGCATTCAGGCGAGCCTCGTTGAGTCGAAAGCTGTCATGCATCAAACAGTTCGCACACTGGAGGTGACCAGTCGGACCATGCAACAGTTAGGGGATGACAAAAAAGGTTTGCCAGCTGTTCTTGGTCAAACACTTCTAACGCTGGAGCATACAAACCGCACCATGCAACAGTTGGGGGATGAAAAAATGGGCTTGCCTGCCGTGCTGGGTCAGACGCGTGACACCATGGTTGAGCTTGAAAAAGCATTGGTGCAGACGCAGCAGACTTTGGGCGGTGCCAACCGTTTGATCGAGAATGTGGACGGATCGCTTCAAGATATCAAGTCTGCACCGGTCTACAAATGGTTGATCCCAAACAATACGAATACGACCAAGCCTTGACGCTTATTTAGCCTCTACCTCTTCAATTTCAACAAGAGCTGAGGCAAACCCATCAGAGCAATCTTGGCTCACTGCCAAATTTCGTTTGGCACCGCCTGTTTGGCAGACGTTTTGGTCTTGATTTTCCGAGTTGGCAAGTAACCATTGCAATTTACTTTTACCTTCTGCATTGAGCAGCGTTTTCAAAAATGGACCTGCATTCTCCCCATCCAATTGCGACAAGTCCCGAGGCGAGTCTGAAACCAAGACCAGCACCGTGTTGACACCCTTGGGGCCTGCAGCCGTGACTCTCCAGCCTGATTTGGGCAACTCGATGGATTGGTTGGCCTCGATGCGGTTGTTGCCATCCAAGCTGTTTGGAAAGAGTAAATACAGGCTCTTCTGATCAGAACCAGCCAGCGCCACATAGACGTAGCCAGCACGTTCAGACTGAATCTTCAATCGCAATGGGTCTTGCAAGATGCGCATCCGCTGAGGGTTGGCCAAAGCACTGAGTTTGCGTGATGCATCGCGTTGGGCATGAATCTGTGCCAACAATTGATTGGGTTTAACGGCTTGTAAAGAGGGTTGCGGCAAGCTTGGCGTTGTGGAGGTGAGGACCGAGGGCGTTGCGTTGTTGGTGGGTGCAGCAGTCGCCAGAGGGACTGGCGTTGTTTGCGTGGGTGCGACTGGCTCCGGTGCGATGGATGCCACTTGGAAGGAGGGGATAAATGCTTTGTTCCCACCAATCGTCATGTGCTGACCCAAAATATCTTGCTGATTGGCGAGGGATTGATTCAAGTTGGCTTGGGCGCAGCTGGTGATCTCTTCAACGCTCAGGCTTCCACTTTGATCCAAATCTTTGGCCTTACCGAGCATGCAATCACGCCAAGCCACTGTGGCCATACCACCGGTCAATGGGTTGTCAAACGACACCTCGTCTGGGCGAGAGGCCGCAATAGAAACAATATTTTCCGGAAAAATCCCCTTGCTGCCCAGCTCGGCACTGATGGCGCGTGTGCGCATATTTGACGGTTTTGCGCACGCTTCTAGGCTGAGGTTACTGAACTTTGGCGTCAGTGTTGTGCCATATAAATTGAGCGATCTTGTCCGAAGGGGTTGATTGGCAATGCCGCCCGAGTGACAGGAGTCATAAAACACCATCAGTTTGTCTGTTTTCTTGGCAATTGGCGATAACAAGTCACTCATCTCTGTGTTCGTCACCGCGTTACCATCGCTGGCAAGTAAACCCTCCATGCATTGTCCGCTGTTGGGCTTGGAGGTATCCAGCCAGCGTGTGCCATGTCCAGAGTAGTAAACAAACACGCGATCACCTGGACGCACCCGAGCTTCTAGGTCTTGAATGCTTCGTCGAATTTCAGACGCAGTGGCTTTGCCATCTCTGAGGTAGGTGATGTTCTCTTCTGGGATAGACATGGCTTGAGAAATAACTTTGGCGCTTTGCATGTCATGCGTCACACCCTTGAGTGGCGAAACACCACTCACGCTGTATTCGCCAATGCCAATGATGAGCGCATGGCGAGAAGCCTTAGGGACAGAGCGGATGCCGGTGGTCGACATGCTGTTGTTATTGCCTGAACGCCCAGAGTCAAGGCTGGATGCCGATGCAATTTGAGCCGTGTTGCTTCCTTTGAGCGCCAAAGACCTGACCCAACCTGTTTTATCACCCGACTTAATTTGTATCCATCCTGCCTCGATCTTGATGCTCTCCACGGATTGGCCTGCACTCAGTTGACCCAAGCTGGCAGCGTCAATGAAACGATCAGCCTTGAGCTCAGTGGCACGCAGAACCGTCATGGTTTGAGCCACTGCTTGGACACTGGCAAAGGCCAATGCAGTGATGGCCAGGCATTGAACCAATCGAGGTGATTTGAATTGAGCGAAGTAGGGGTGCATATAAAAAATCTCAGCTGCGAAGCAATTAAGGGTTCAGTGTGATGATTTTGACGCGACGGTTCTCTGCTGCAAATCGATCATCCACATTGGCAAGCTCGGTGTCGCCTTTGCCTTGGGAGCGGATGCGTTTAGCGGCAACACCTTGCTTTTCTAGGTAAGTCTTCACGCTTGCTGCGCGCTGGTTGGAGAGCTTCATGTTGTAGTCTGGTGTGCCTTTGCCATCCGTGTGGCCTTCAATCATGAATTCAAGTGTGGCCAGCTGATCTGACTTGAGTGCTTTGGCGAGTGAGGCTAGCGTTTCTGCACTTTCAGGGGAAATGTCTGCAGAGTTGAATTTGAATCCAATGGTCAAGGAGACAAATTTTTGTGTCGCGGCTGAGTCTTGGCCAGTTTGCTCAACTTGCAAATTACGCAAACCGCGAGTTTTGACTTTTGTGCCCTCTTCTGGTTTGAGTGCCTCGATGATGCGTTTGGTCTCTGATTCGTTCGCAGTTGCTGGAAGCACGAAACAGAATTGAAGTGCAATCAGTGCACTAGCCAAGATGCTGTGTTGACGCCATAGATTGGTTTTCATGAGTTGATCTCCCGTGTTG
This sequence comes from Limnohabitans sp., assembly GCF_036804465.1. Taxonomy (GTDB): domain Bacteria; phylum Pseudomonadota; class Gammaproteobacteria; order Burkholderiales; family Burkholderiaceae_C; genus Limnohabitans. Next base: position 57,775 of record NZ_DAIRSK010000014.1, on the reverse strand, counting down.
TTGAGCCATTTGAATATCGGACCAAATGCGATCCCAAAATTGATCGCAGTTTAAGGGGGCAAAGTGACAAGCGTTGACGAAGGCATGGGGCGCAGCACCCTGCATGTTGGTTATCAGCGTTCGCAGCGCTTGGTTGTCGCCACGCATTGCAATATGAATCAGGCCTACACCTTTGTGGGGCAGCTGATTGACCACGCCAATGCGTGAGACTGAGAGCGCGTCTGTGCCCCGACTGAGCGTATCAATCACAGATTGCATGTGCGTGTGTGTGAAGTCCACTTGCACAACCGCAGAGCAATCCCACTGGGTTGACGCTTCATCCAAGGTGCTTTGGGCAAAAAACCGTGTACGCCAGTTCAAGTAAACAGCCCAAAAGGTGAAAAAAAGCAAAGCGTTGGAGGCAGACTGTGCCAAATCCCAATACACATTGCTGCCGCTGTGCAAGCTTGCAAAGCCAATCCCCAAAAACACGGTAGGTGCAACAGGTGCTGCCCACTTCATTTGGTCTTCTCTGATTTGGGTGCTTGCCCACACCACAATGGCCAGACCGATCCACGCCACGAGCAGTTGAAGCCAGGATGAAGCTGTTTTTAAGAAGCTTTGATTTTTTAGGTTGTCAATCACGTTGGCCAAAATCATCACGCCAGGGTGGGTGGTGTCGATAGGCGTGACCTTGACGTCGAAAAGGCTGGTCGCAGTAGAGCCGATGATGACGATCGCATTGTCAAAGCGAGGGTCTTTTTCTTGCCCTTTCATGCTTTGGCTCAGTGCCCACACCTCTGAAAAAGAGATCTGTGTGTAGGCCGCTTTTTCGTTTGTGAAATGAATCAGTTGTCGTGGTTGATCGGGAAGCACCCATCCCATATCGCTGGCCAAACGTGCAGGCAAGGACCACAGTCGCCATCCCTCTTTTTCTTCCCACAGACGGTAGCTGCGGTTGACGCCGTCAGGGTCAGCATAGATGTTGTGATAGCCTAGTCGTTGTGTTTGAACCAGTGCCTCAAAGGCTGGAGCGACAACCGCTAGGGTGGGCGGTGCATGCGCCTTGGACGGATCGGTGAGGCTGGTAAACCCCAGCAACTGATCCGCAGTGACTTGGCTCAATTTGTCATTGCTGGGGTTAAGCCGCAGAATTGGAAAATAACTGTTGGAACTCTTTTGGATGGCTTCAACAAAAGCCAAGTCTGAAGCCGGATTCAAGGTGTCGGGGTCAGCAAATAAAATGTCAAACACCACCACCTTCGCGCCCTTTTGATTCAGCCACTCAAGCGCACCAGCCAAAGTTTCTCTGGGCCATGGCCAGCGGCCGAACTCTGTGCGCATCTTGTCCAAAGAGCGTTCATCAATGTCGACAATGACGATTTGAGGATCTACCTCTGGTCCCCAAATGCGTCGTTTGATGAGCTGGTCATAACTTTGCGGATCAAAACCAATGCCACTGTTGAGTTGAATCACCCGAAACACAGACAGTGTTGCAATCAAAACAACAATCACCCATCGAACCACCAAATGGTTTTGACGCGCCAGATAAAGTTGAAGGGCCTGCAAAATCGTACTTCGAAGTTGCGCTTATCTTGCGCCTTCGCCCACCAAGGCATAGGGCGCCCAAAAGGTGGGATGTGAGTAAGCCGAGGTTTGCATCAGATCCAGCATGGATTGACGCAGTGCTTGCGCGCGGCTGATCTGAGGTTGTTTCTTGTAAAGCTCAAACGTGCGTGTGGTCAGTCGCATGGCGCTTTCACTCTCGACCGACCAATGCGTCACCAACAGGCTGCGGCTGCCTGCATAAAAGAAGCCCCTTGCCAAACCAGACAAAGCCTCTTCTACCTTGCCGTCCGCACCCGCAGTGTTGCAAGCCGACAGAACGACCCAGTCGGCATTGAGGCGCAGGCCCATCACATCTTCTAGCGTGAGCAAAGGAGAGCTGTTTGGGTCGGTTACAGCCGACATGGCCAGGGCAGGTTGCTCCAGCCTTGGAAGGTCCCCGGGGAGCAAGCCATGCGTCGCAAAGACCACAATTTGCTGGTCATAGAGCTTGGCATCGTCGCTGGCTTTGATCACCGATTCCCGCGTGGCTTGTTCACCTAGAAACACGTCTGTTTTGAGGTCCGCATTCAGCAGTTTGGCCAGAGACAACACTTCATCACGTGTCTCAGGAAGCGGGGGTAGGGACGCATATTGCAGTTGGTTGACAGCGTTTTTTTCGATGTCTGCATAAGCGGCATGCTGATTGAGCATAGCCCTGACATTAGATTTGCCACTGCTCGAGTTGGCATTGACTGTAAAACTTGGGTCGCCCCAAGCCATCATCGGTTTGTTGCCAGACGGTGCTTTGGCTAGCGCCTTGAGTGCCACCCATGCGCTGGGTGACGACACGTGGCTGATGCCGAAGTCCCGAATCAGCCAGGGGGCTTGTGCATGATCATTTTTGGCCCAGGCTTGTTTGACCAGCACGGCAAAGGGCAGTTGTCCCAGTGCCCCTGAGGTCGCGACGATCAAGTGCTCTTTGCCAGACAGCATGCCTTCTATTGGGCTGAGCAGTTGTTGGTAGAGCAGGTGAGATTTTTCAAAATTGAAGCGAGGTGCTTTGCTGCCTCGGTCTGCCACATCGAGGGTGCTGCGAAGTACTTTGACAGCTTCAGCAATTTGTTTTTGATTGATCGCGCTGCGGTGCAAGCGTGTTTGTCCCGCCTTGTCGATGGCGAAAACATAGGTTTCCTCCTCCATGGGGACAATGCTGACCAAGACCTCTTGACTGCTCAGCAGTTTGGCGATGTCCGCTGGTGAAGGCGCTTTGGGTTGCAAGAGCTGGAAATACTCGGGGTACTCTTTTTGTATCTGGGTCTTATAGCCACGACGCTGGGCTTCAATCTCTGACACACGTTCGCGCATGGCCTTGACCACTTCGGGGTTTATTCTTTGTTGCTGTGACTCACCCGCTTGGGCCGTGATGTAAGCAAACAGGGTGTTGAGTTCAGTTTTAGCATCCTGGTCTTGACGCGCAACTTGTCCTAAACCTGGCTTTTTGATGGCCGCGCGCGCTGCTGCATCTGAAATGGCTTGCTGCACAGAAGAGACCATGAGGTGGTTGGATGCCGCAAAGGCAAGGGCGGCAGAGTTTGGTTCAGCCGCTTGGTTGTGTGCCAACAAGCGTATGTACGTTTTGTAAATGTCTTGGCGTAGGGCCAAGCGAAATGGGGACTCTTCAAATTGATTGGATAAGCTGTCAGGGGCGCTCAAATTGCGTGTGGCGAGCGCCAGTTCGCTCAAGGCGGAGGCTTGACGTGCAGGGTCTTTGGCCAGCGCCATGCCATAAAGACCCCGTCTAAACGCGGTGAAGTAATGCTCAGCACCGAAGTCATTGATGGTGTTGGTCAACGCGACTTGGAACAAATTGATCGCCTCTTGGGTGCGTCCGTTGTTCAACAGGGTGAGTCCCCGTAAATCAACCATCCTTGCAATTGGCTTGAGTCGATCATTGTCGCCAACCGCCTTGTCAAGTTTGTCGAATTCATGGAGCGCTTCTTGCCAACGTTTTTGTGCAACAAGACTTTTGTTGATGCGTTGTCGACTGAAGATGGATTGAGCGCTCGATTCTGAAAGCCCTTTGTCCAGCTCAAGACTGCGCAGCTGTTGCGAGATTCTTAATGAGTCCGCATAGCGGCCCTGCGCAAAATAAAGATCTGCCACTCTGCGATAGAAGTAGCCCATTTGATCTTCGGTAAATTGGTATTTTTTCAGTATGGATAAGGCCTCACTCAGAGAGTCCTGTGCTTCGAAAATTCGACCACTGTCAATTTGCGAAACAGCGAGCTCTACTGCAGAGGCTGCATGGCCAGATCTGCCAAACTGAACCTCTCTTGCTGGGACATACATTTCCCATTTGGTGAGCTCCAAGCCTTTGTCTTTGGCCAACTTTGCTTCAGCGACGGATGCTTCAAACTTGCCTTGGCGCAACAGTAGACGTGCTTTGGTTTTGTGATACTCCATTTCTGCACGAACAGACCAATAACCAATCACATTGGTTCTGAAACGGCTGAAGTCCTTAGGAATGATCGCGCCAGCTTCCTCAAGCAACTGATCCGCCTTTTTGATTCGATGTTCGTCAAGATAGCCTTGAGCCAAACGCGACCTGATGCGAACCATGTGAACAGGATGCTTTTGCTCGCGCAAGATATCTTCTAAGTGCTTGAAGCCTTCTGCGGTGTCGCTGGAGTTGGACATCAGATAAGAGCCCAGAGACCACTTCGCGTCCTTAGGGGAGGCCGCAAACCACGCCCGCAGGACGCGCTCCCTTTCGTTGGGGTCACCCAATTTAAATGCTGCGGCATCTTGAGCTTGGTACCACTGGTTAAGCGATTGGATCGTCAACCCTTCAGGCTGGGGCTGTTGAAGGAGTGCGCGCAGCGCTTGCGCCTCTACAGGGGAGATTTTCTGTAGGGTGATCAGTTCATCCGCCCATGCGGTGTGGCCGACAAAAACCAAACATAAGCCAACCGCCTGCGCAGCCTTATTCAAACTTCGAAACAGTCGTGATAACAATCCCATCTGCTGAGCATACCAAGAACTTTTTCGCGAAAAGGCGTCATTCCCCCTGCAAACAAAAAAGCCCAGCGTCCAGCTAGGCTTATGACTACGCAAGTATTACTGAATCAGCGCAGCACCAACACCGGCAAGTTGGCATGTGTCAGCACCTGTTGTGTCTCACTGCCCAGCAGCAATCGCTTGATGCCACGGCGGCCGTGGGAGGCCATCACGATCAGGTCGGCTTTGTGTTTCTTGGCCGCTGAGATCAGCGCGTCAGACACGATGTCAGATTTCACCACCACCGCTTTGGCGCTCACGCCTTTGGCTTTCGCTGCTTTGAGCACAGCATCCAATACTTTTTGGGCACCGTCTGTCCAACCCGCTTCAATCTTTGAAACCTCTGCAGCGCTCAAGGGCAACGAGCCCTCAAAGTAGCTTTGTGGGTAGCGAGGCGTCACTTTGACAGCGATCAATTCAGCACCACTGAGCGCAGCCAATTCGATGGCGCTGGTGATGGCTTTTTTAGACAACGCAGAGCCGTCAGTGGCTACTAATATTCGTTTGTACATCAATTGCTCCTTGTGTTGATTTGACTTTCAGCTTACTCCCATGAACGCAACATACCTTGATCCATGTCAAGTTTTGCTCAGGTCAAACCGTTAGGCTAGGGCACTTATGGATTCAGATGACTCAAGCTTCGCGCTGCTGGATGACCGCCAAGAGTGGTTGCGATTCAGCCAGCTGCACCAAGCCGAAACAGGCCAAAGCGGTGATGAATGCTGGGATTCGCACATGGTGATTCAAGGCATGCACTGCGCTGCTTGCGCCTTCGCCGTAGAAGAGGCCCTGCTGGCTGTGCCTGGCGTCCACTCGGCCGATGTCAATGCAGCCACGCACCGTGCCAAAGTGGTGTGGTCGGCTGCTGAGGTCAAACCTTCTCAGTGGATCGCAGCCATCGCCAAAGCAGGCTATGGCGCTTTGCCAGCCGCCGATAGCAGCTTGCGCCAAGCCCGCCATGAAGAATCAAGACGCGCCTTGTGGCGCTGGCTGGTGGCAGGCTTTTGCATGATGCAAGTGATGATGTACGCCTATCCCGCCTATGTGGCCGATGCGGGCGACATCACGCCCGATCTGGTGTTTTTGTTGCGTTGGGCTTCGTGGGTGTTGACCTTGCCCGTGGTACTGTTTTCGTGCGGGCCGTTTTTCAGCAATGCCTTGCGTGACATCCGCGCACACCGCGTGAGCATGGATTTGCCTGTGGCCTTGGGCATGTTGATTACTTTTTCGCTCAGCGCCATCGCCACCTTCGAGCCGCAGGGGATGTGGGGTGCTGAGGTGTATTACGACTCGCTCACCATGTTTGTGTTCTTCTTGCTCACAGGCCGTTGGCTGGAGCTGCGTGTGCGCGATCGCACCGCGGGTGCACTCGAAGCCTTGATGAACCGTTTGCCTGACAGTGTCGAGCGACAGTTGCCAAGCGGCGAGTTTGAACGCGTGGCTGTGCGTCGCGTGATGGTGGGTGATGTGATTCGTGTCTCTCCCTCAGAGAGCTTTCCAGTCGATGGTGTGATTTTGCAAGGTCAGGCCTTGGCGGATGAGGCTTTGCTGAGCGGTGAGTCGCGGCCGCAGGTCCGCAGCTTAGGCGACTTGGTGGTGGCGGGCAGTCACAACCTGAGTGGCATCGTCACGGTGCGCGTGGTGCAAGTGGGCGAGGGCACGCAGTTCTCGCAGATCGTGGCTTTGATGGAAAACGCCTCGCTGCAAAAACCGCGCTTGGCGCAGTTGGCGGACCGAATAGCCAAGCCGTTTTTGATGGGGGTGTTGGTGCTAGCAGCTTTGTCTGCTGTGTATTGGTGGCCCAGCAACCCTGGGCACGCGTTGATGGTGGCCGTCGCTGTGTTGGTGGTGACTTGTCCATGTGCTTTGTCGTTGGCCACACCCGCCGCCATGTTGGCTGCGGCGGGCAACTTGGCGCGTCACGGCGTGTTGGTGCGCAATCTGCAAGCCTTGGAGTCTTTGGCTGAGATAGACACCTTGATTTTTGACAAGACCGGCACGCTGACCCAAGACGGCCAACGCATCACGCAGGTGATGACGGCTGAGGGCGTGACGCCTGCCTATGCCTTGGGTGTGGCCGCGGCGTTGGCCAAACATTCGTTTCACCCGCTGTCGCGTGCCTTGGTGAAAGCGAACGAAACTTCAGAACAAGGCCTCAGCTTTGAGATGCAAGAGGTCACCGAGACGATAGGCCAAGGTTTAGAAAGCCACGCAGATGTGGGCTGGCGTTTGGGAAGCGCGTCTTTTTGCAAGCCCCAAGTCAAGACCATTCCCGACGCTGCCATGGATTGCCAAGTCCACTTGTGCACGCCAGACGCGTGGTTAGCCAGTTGGCGACTGACAGAAGACGTGCGTGCTGATGCGGTGCAAACCGTGCAAGCTTTGCAAAAACTCAACATCGAGGTGTGGCTGCTCTCGGGTGACCGAGCTGAGTCGGCGCAACATGTGGCGCAAGAGGTAGGCATTTCTCAAGCGTTTGGAGCTTGCACGCCGCAAGACAAGCTCTCGCGCTTGCAAGTCGCGCAAGCGCGTGGTGCGCGGGTGGCAATGGTGGGAGACGGTCTGAACGACGGGCCTGTTCTCGCGGGCGCCCATGTGTCGATGGCATTTGGCCATGCAGTGCCCTTGGCGCAGTCCACATCGGACTTGGTCTTGATGGGTGGCAATTTACGGGTGGTGGCGCAAAGCATCCAGTTGGCCAGACGCACCCTGCGGGTGGTCAAACAAAACCTGGCTTGGGCCGCCGCCTACAACGCGGTGTGTGTGCCGCTCGCCGTCGTGGGTTGGTTGCCAGCTTGGTTGGCGGGCTTGGGCATGGCGCTCAGCTCGCTGTGGGTGGTATTGAATTCGTTGCGACTCAACAAAGGTTTCTGATGGACATCTTGTATTTGTTAATCCCTCTGTCGGTGTTGTTGGTCTTATTTATCTTGGCGGGCCTTTGGTGGGCCATTCACAAGGGTCAATTTGATGGTTTGGAGCAAGAAGGCGAGCGAATTCTGCGGGACGATTGATTTGGATCAATAACGCATCCTCCGTATTTGAGGACACTGGGTCGAATTATGAAAGGCGACCTATGAACTCTTCAGAACAAGCCGTCTACAGCGACACCGTTGTCAGGCAGTTTTCCATCATGGCGGTGGTTTGGGGTGTGGTGGGAATGTTGGTGGGCGTGATCATCGCTTGCCAATTGGCTTGGCCAGAACTGAACTTTGGCATTCCTTGGTTGAGCTATGGCCGCCTGCGTCCTTTGCATACCAATGCGGTGATTTTTGCATTTGGCGGTTGTGCACTGTTCGCCACCAGCTACTTCGTGGTGCAGCGAACTTGCCACACTGTTTTGTTCATGCCGCGATTGGCAGCCTTCACCTTTTGGGGCTGGCAGCTGGTCATCTTGGCTGCGGCGGTGAGCTTGCCTTTGGGCTTTACCCAAGGCAAGGAATACGCGGAACTGGAGTGGCCCATCGACATCTTGATTGCGGTGGTGTGGGTGTCTTACGCCGTGGTGTTTTTTGGCACGGTTGGCACGCGCAAGGTCAAACACATCTATGTGGCCAACTGGTTTTTTGCAGCGTTCATCATTGCGGTGGCTTTGTTGCACATCGTCAACAGCGCTGCCATTCCATCGGGTTGGATGAAGTCTTACTCTGCCTACGCGGGCGCACAAGATGCGATGGTGCAGTGGTGGTATGGCCACAATGCGGTGGGATTCTTTTTGACAGCAGGCTTCTTGGGCATGATGTATTACTTCATTCCCAAGCAAGCGGGGCGCCCGGTGTACTCGTATCGCTTGTCAATCGTTCACTTTTGGGCTTTGATCTTCACCTACATGTGGGCGGGGCCTCATCACCTGCACTACACCGCCTTGCCCGACTGGACACAGTCGTTGGGCATGGTGTTCTCCTTGGTCTTGTTGGCGCCTAGCTGGGGCGGCATGATCAACGGCATCATGACTTTGTCGGGCGCATGGCACAAACTGCGCGATGACCCGATTCTGCGTTTCTTGATCGTGTCTTTGTCCTTCTACGGCATGTCTACTTTTGAGGGCCCGATGATGGCAATCAAAACGGTCAACGCATTAAGCCATTACACCGACTGGACGGTTGGCCACGTGCACTCGGGCGCTTTGGGTTGGGTGGGCTTGGTGTCCATGGGCTCCATCTATTTCTTGATTCCTAAGTTGTTTGGCCGCAAGGAAATGTTCAGCGTCAAGGCCATCGAGGTGCATTTCTGGTTGGCCACCATCGGCATTGTGTTGTACATCGCAGCGATGTGGATTGCCGGTGTGATGCAAGGTTTGATGTGGCGCGCCATCAACACCGACGGCACCTTGACATACACCTTTGTCGAGTCAGTCAAAGCCACCTATCCGTTTTATGTGATTCGGGTGTTAGGTGGGGTGTTGTACTTGAGCGGCATGCTCATCATGCTGTGGAACGTTATCAAGACGGCCACCAGCGGCAACAGCGTTCTCGTGACCATTCCAGCACCTGCTCACGCTTGAGGAGAAACACATGTCTGATAACAATTCCAAAGGCTTCTCCCATGCGAGTGTGGAGACGAATAACTTTTTGATGATCGTGTTGATCTTGATCGCCGTCGCTTTCGGTGGCTTGGTCGAGATCGTGCCCTTGTTCTTTCAAAAGTCCACCACCGAAGCCGTGACGGGTGTCAAGCCCTACACCGCGCTGCAGTTGGCGGGGCGTGATGTGTACATCCGAGAGGGTTGCTACAACTGTCACTCTCAAATGATTCGACCTTTTCGCGCTGAAACACTGCGCTACGGCCACTATTCGGTGGCTGGCGAATCGGTCTATGACCACCCTTTTCAATGGGGCAGCAAGCGCACCGGTCCTGACTTGGCGCGTGTGGGTGGCAAATACAGCGACGAGTGGCATCGTGTTCACTTGAACAACCCACGCGATGTGGTGCCTGAATCCAACATGCCCGAATACCCATGGTTGACCAAAAACTTGGTGGATGCAGCACAAGTGTCTGCCAACATGTCGGCGCTGCGCAAAGTCGGCGTGCCGTATAGCGACGAAGAAATCGCCCAAGCCCTAGAGAACGTCAAAGGGAAGACCGAGATGGAGGCGTCGATCGCCTACCTTCAAGTGTTGGGCCTAGCCCTCAAATAAGGAGACAAGCCATGGATGTCAATGATTTGCGAATGGCCACCACATTGATCGCTTTTGCGGTGTTCATTGGCATCGTGGCTTGGGTCTATTGTGGACGTAACAAAGAAGATTTTGAGGCCGCATCCAAGCTGCCCCTCGATCAAGACTAAGGCCTAGCGCCTTTGTAAAGGAATCGAATCATGAGTGATTTCACAAGTAATTTTTGGTCGATCTTCGTGTCTGCCATTTCAATTTTGGGCGTCGTGTACTGCGCACTTTTGCTGTGGTTTTCGTCCAAAGTGAAAGTGTCGGCTCAGGTCCAGGACGGCACCACGGGCCACGTGTGGGACGACGACCTGCGCGAAATGAACAACCCGCTGCCACGATGGTGGTTGTGGCTGTTCATCATCACCATGGTGTTTGCTGTGATGTATGGCGTGGCTTATCCAGGCTTGGGCAGCTTTGGGGGTGTGTTGGGTTGGACTTCAGCAGGCCAGTACGAAGCTGAAGTGGCCAAAGCCAACAAAGACCTCGAGCCCCTGTATGGCGCATTCAACGCGCAAACCGCCGAGCAGTTGTCGCAAGATCCCCAAGCGATGGCGGTGGGCGAGCGCTTGTTCATGAACAACTGTTCCCAATGTCACGGCTCAGACGCGCGTGGCTCTAAGGGCTTCCCAAATCTAAGCGATAAGGACTGGTTGCATGGGGGCAGCACCGACAAAATCAAAGAGACCTTGACCCTAGGTCGTATCGGTCAAATGCCGCCTATGGCCGCAGCGGTGGGGACACCTGACGACGTCCGCAATGTGTCGCACTATGTGTTGAGCTTGTCGAACAGTCCGCACGACTCGGTACGGGCTGCTTTGGGCAAGTCTAAGTTTGCGGCCTGTGCTGCTTGCCACGGCCCTGACGGTGCTGGCATACAAGCCATGGGCGCTGCCAACTTGACTGACAAAGTTTGGCTGCATGGCTGGGGCGAAGAAGCCATCGCAGCCATGATCAACAAAGGAAAAGTCAACCAAATGCCCGCACAAGAAGGCCGTTTGACAGCATCTCAAATCCACGTTTTGACTGCTTATGTATGGGGCCTGTCAAACAAACATTCCGTCACGAAGTAAATAAGCTGTGAACGCTGCTGACGACGCCAAACAGCGCAAGACCATTCCCATCATTGCAGAGCCTTCCAGCCCTGCGGATGAGGTGATGGTTTCGCTTTATGCCGCATCCAAAAAAATATATCCCCGCTCTGTTCGGGGCGTCTTTGCCTATTGGCGCTGGATGTGTGTGGTTGTGACGCAGCTGGTGTTTTACGGCTTGCCTTGGGTGGAGTGGGGCACTCGGCAAGCTGTGTTGTTCGACTTGGGCTCGCGTCGTTTTTATATTTTTGGCTTGGTCTTGTACCCGCAAGACTTCATCTACCTCACCGGCTTGTTGGTCATCTCGGCCTTGGCGCTGTTCTTGTTCACCGCCGTGGCTGGACGTTTGTGGTGCGGCTATGCTTGCCCGCAAACGGTGTACAGCGAAATTTTCTTGTGGATAGAGCGCAAGGTGGAGGGCGATCGCTCGGCCCGCATGCGCTTGGACAACGCCAACTTCACGATGGAGAAGCTGGTCAAAAAATGGTTCAAGCACCTGATTTGGATCTTTTTATCCATTTGGACTGGGTTTACTTTCGTGGGCTATTTCACGCCTATTCGCGAGTTGGGAATGGAATTTTTCCTCACCCAAATGAGTTCGTGGGAGTTGTTTTGGGTGTTGTTCTACGCCTTGGCTACCTATGGCAATGCTGGTTTCATGCGCGAACAGGTGTGCAAATACATGTGCCCCTATGCGCGCTTTCAAAGTGCCATGTTCGACAACGACACCCTCATCGTGACCTACGACGCACAACGCGGCGAACCTCGGGGCTCGCGCGCCAAGAGCGCGGATGTCAGCATGTTGAACTTAGGCGCTTGCGTGGACTGCAGCTTGTGTGTGCAAGTCTGTCCCACGGGTATAGACATACGAGATGGTTTGCAATACGAGTGCATCGGTTGCGGTGCCTGTGCCGATGTGTGCGACACCGTGATGGACAAGCTTGGTTATGCCAAGGGGTTGGTGCGCTACACCACTCAAAACGCGATGGACAACAAGTGGTCGCCCAAGGAGATGTGGCAGCGTTTGATGCGCCCGCGGGTTCAGGTTTACACCATGATTTTGGCGGCCGTGACGATCGGCTTGTTGGTTTCGCTGAGTTTGCGCACGCCATTCAAGGTCGATGTGGTGCGAGACCGATCGACCTTGTCACGCATCACCGAGCAAGGCACATTGGAGAATGTGTATCGCTTGCAAATCATGAATGCGGCCGAAACCCAACAAACTTTCCACTTGTCTGTGAAGGGTCTGCCAAATTTGCAAATCACGTCTGAGACTGAGGTGGTGGTCGACCCTGCGCAAGCGCGTTGGGTGGTGTTGCGCGCCGATCTGCCTTACGGCTCGGTCGAGGGTGGTTCTCACAAGATCATGTTTGAAATTCAAGCCTCAGGCACGGATGCCTATGTGGTCGAAAAATCTGTGTTCATTGTTCCTAGGTAGATCATCATGCAACATCCAACATGCGATACCCAACCTTGGTGGCACTATGGCCACGTGTGGCTCATCATTGCTGGGCCAGCAGCGGTCATCGTGGCTGGGTTCATCACGTTGGTGATCGCCATCCGCATGCCAGACCCGTTGTTGGCTGAAGACTATTACCGACGTGGCTTGAATATCAACAAGACCTTGGCTGCTGAAAAAGACATGCAATTTGCGCCGGCCATGCAGTCGCGTAACCATGTGGTGACGCCAAAGTCTGAATCATCTCAGCCCGAGCCGCCGCCCAAGCCTCAGTGATTGGGCGACATCATTTGCACCAGAACTAATTAATTTCATTTGCGGAGAATTCAAATGTGGGCTCAACGAATGATGTGGGTGGTGTGGCCTGGCTTTTTAGTGGCCAGCGTTTTAGAAATACTGGTGTTTGCTTTTGTGGATCCACAAGACTTACAGTGGATGGGGCAATCGATTGAGTTGTCAAGACAAGGCGTCTACACGTTGTCGTTTTTTGTCTTTTGGGCCCTGACCTGTGCCAGCAGTGCATTGACTGTGTTGCTGTCGAAGTCAGCCGTTGACATCAACAGTTGACATGCACCGTTGAGATGCCGATCGATTTCTTCTTAACTACTATGGCAGTTTTGAGCGTTCACAATGCGCTTGAGCCCATCGGCATCCAAGATGCGCACATGGCGTTGTTTGACGTCTACCAAACCGTCATCCACAAACTTTGAAAACGTGCGGCTGACCGTTTCGAGTTTGAGGCCCAGATAGCTGCCAATCTCTTCGCGCGTCATGCGCAACACCAACTCAGTCTGCGAAAAGCCTCGGGCGTGTAAGCGTTGCACCAAGTTCAGCAAGAAGGCAGCCAATCGTTCTTCTGCGCGCATGCTTCCCAGCAGCAGCATCACACCGTTTTCGCGCACGATTTCACGGCTCATGATTTTGTGCACATGTCGCTGCAGTGAGGTAATTTCGCGCGACAGTTCTTCGATGCGGTCAAACGGCATGACACACACTTCGGCGTCTTCTAGTGCCACAGCGTCGCAGGTGTGGAAGTCACTCACGATACCGTCTAAGCCCATGATCTCGCCAGCCATTTGAAACCCTGTGACTTGGTCGCGGCCATCTTCAGCGCTGAGACGAGTTTTGAAAAACCCGGTACGAATGGCAAACAAGGCATTGAATTTGTCGCCGTTTCTAAACAAATGCTCGCCTCGCGCTACTTTGCGCCGCGTGGCGACCACCTCATCCACACGCTCCATTTCACTCTCGCTCAAACCCAATGGCATGCAGAGCTCTCGCAGATTGCAGCTAGAACAAGCGACTTTGATGCTGATGGGATTCATGGGTGCATACCTCAGTTGGTGTTGATACAGGTCAATTGATTGGATGCGCTAAGAAACTATTATGGAGCGCATCTTTAGGTGTGAACTTATGCATTCGCTTGTGATAAATACAGAACTCTTGCAACGCTACGATGTGGCGGGGCCGCGGTACACCTCTTACCCCACGGCTGATCGTTTTGTGGAGGCTTTTGCTGAGGCGGATTACGTGCAAGTGCTTCAGCAGCGACGCGACGGTTGGGCTGCGAAGGCCTCCCCTTTGTCGCTCTATGTGCACATCCCATTTTGTGAGTCGCTTTGCTATTACTGTGCTTGCAACAAGATCATAACCAAACACCACGCGCGAGGCGCTGAGTATTTGCGCTACCTGGAGCGCGAGGTCGACCTCAACATCGCGCACTTAGGTCACGGCCAAGTTGTGTCGCAGTTGCACTTGGGGGGAGGCAGTCCCACATTTCTGAGTGACGAAGAGTTGACACAACTCATGGCCATGTTGCGACGCAACTTTCAGTTTGTCTCGGCTGGTGAATATTCAGTGGAGATTGACCCACGCACCGTCTCGCGCACACGTTTGGCACATTTGGCCGAGCTCGGCTTTAACCGTCTGAGTTTTGGTCTGCAAGACTTTGAAGCGGCCGTGCAAAAAGCAGTGCACCGCATCCAGCCCGCAGAGCAGGTGTTTGATTTGGTGGCGGCTTCGCGAGAGCTTGGCTTTGAGTCAGTCAATGTGGATTTGATTTACGGCTTACCCCTGCAAACGCCCGAGACCTTTGAGCGTACCTTGGCGCTCGTGACCCAGTTGCGTCCAGACCGCATCGCTTTGTATGCCTATGCGCATTTGCCCGAGCGCTTCAAGCCTCAGCGCCGCATCCACACGCAAGACCTGCCCCCTGCAGCGTCTAAGCTGGTCATGCTGTCTAGCGCCATGCGTGTGTTGATGGCCGCTGGCTATGTTTATGTGGGCATGGACCACTTTGCCTTGCCCACCGATGCCTTGGCTGTGGCCAAGCGCCAAGGCCGATTGCACCGAAATTTTCAGGGCTACAGCACGCAGCCCGATGGCGACTTGATCGCTTTGGGTGTGTCGTCCATCAGCTGTTTGGGCCCAACTTTCAGCCAAAACGTCAAAACCTTGGACGATTACTACGACTTGCTCAACCAAGGCCGTTTGCCAGTGGTGCGTGGCTTGGCGCTCTCGCGAGACGATTTGGTGCGTCGCAGCGTCATCATGGCGCTGATGTGTCAGGGCAGCGTGCTGTTTGAGTCAGTGGAGTTGTCTTTCTTGGTGGACTTCAGGCACTACTTCGCAGCTGAACTTACTGCATTGGCTTTGATGCAGGACCAAGGACTGTTGACCCTGGATGATTCAGGCCTCCATGTGACGGCGCTGGGTTGGTTTTTTGTGCGCGGCATCGCCATGGTGTTTGACAAATACTTGCAAGCCGACCAAAACCGCGCCAGGTTCTCTAAAATCCTCTGATGAACACCACGCTGGCCCTCACCGCACTCCTCATGGGGCTTGCGGGTGGGCCTCATTGTTTGGCCATGTGTGGAGCGGCTTGCGCGGGTATCGGTCGTGCAGCTCAAAAACAATCAGGCGGGCAGGGCATGTCGGCCATGTTGTTGTTTCAGCTGGGTCGCATCATCGGCTACAGCGCGCTGGGCGCGTTGGCTGCTAGCACCATGCAGGGCGTGGGTTGGCTCAGCACGCAGTCAACGGTGTTTCGACCTGTGTGGACCTTGTTGCATATCGTGGCTTTCATGGTGGGCGGCTTGCTGCTTTGGCGTGGCGAGCAACCAATTTGGCTGGAACACTTTGGACGCGGTATCTGGCGTCGTGTGCAGTGCATGACCGCGCATCTCAAGCTCCGCAATGGGGGTGCCGTGGTGCTGGGTGTTTTGTGGGCCTTGATGCCGTGTGGCCTTTTGTATGGCGCACTCTTGGTGGCTGCACTGAGCAACAGTTCTTTGCAAGGTGCAGCAGTGATGGCTTTGTTTGCGCTTGGTAGCGCCGTGGTGCTCACCATTGGCCCGTGGGTGTGGTTGCGTTTGCGCGGTGGGCAAATGATGGCCACTGGCAGTGGCGCTTGGGGTGTGCGTTTGGCGGGGCTCGCTTTGGCTGTCAGCTCTGGCTGGGCCTTGTGGATGGGCTTGGTTGAATACCAAGCACCTTGGTGCCTGGTGCCTCAATAAACGTCTTGCTAACGCGCTGTGTGCTTGAGGTGGTCGCTTAACAGCTGAGCCACATGGATGGCTTGGCGAGCCGTGCCGTCTTCAATTTGATGGCGGCAGCTGGTGCCATCGGCCACCACAATCGCATCAGGATTGGCGCGCACCGCAGGCAACAAACTCAGCTCAGCCATTTGCATTGACACCTCTAGGTGCGAGGCCTCGTAGCCAAAACTACCCGCCATGCCGCAGCAGCTGCTTTCGATCAACTCGGGCGCAGCGTTGGGGATGAGGCGGATCACCTCCAGCACAGGCGGCATCAAGCCAAACGCTTTTTGATGGCAGTGGCCATGCAGCAAGATGGCTCTGTCGGCAGGCTTGAGTTGAGCCTTGAGTTCATTCAATGCGCCTGCTTTGGCTTCGCGTGCCAAAAACTCTTCTAGCAGCAGTGCTTGTTCGCTCACGCGATGCGCGCAGTCGCCCAAGCCCAACACCAGCGCTTCATCACGCAGCGTTAGCAAGCAAGAGGGCTCCAAGCCCACGATGGCAATGTTGCGCTCGGCAAAGGGCAACAAGGTGTCAATCAGCTCACGGGCATGTTCACGCGCTTTGTCCACCATGCCGTTGGCCAAGAAGGTGCGACCGCAACACAAGTGCCCTTGGTCATTACCGTGACCCCGTTCATTTTTAGAGGCCACATGCACGCTGTAGCCCGCTGCTTGCAACACACGCAGGGCAGCGTGGGCATTGTTTGACTCAAAGAAGCCATTGAAGGTGTCGACAAACAGCACCACGGGTTTGCTAGCGCTCAACACAGCCTCTTTTGAAACACCTTGTGTGCCTTGGTTAAAGAAATGTTGGCCTTGCCAGGTGGGCCAGCTGCGTTGCGCAGACAAGCCTGTGAAGTGTTCGGCGAGCTGAGCCAGCAGCGGAAGTTTGTTGCGTAAATTCAGCAGGCCTGCCCAACGAGCGGCGTGTGGTGCATAGCGAGGCAGGTAGGCAATCAGCCGATCTCTGAGGGTGAAGCCGTGCTTGGCTTTGAAGTGATGCAGGGTTTCCACTTTCATACGCGCCATGTCCACACCGGTGGGGCAATCACGTTTGCAGCCTTTACAGCCCACACACAAATCCATGGCTTCGCGCAGCGCTGGGTTGCTAAGTCCTTCTGTGCCAAGTTGCCCGCTCAGCGCCAAGCGTAAGGTGTTGGCGCGTCCTCGTGTCAGGTGTTTTTCGTCGCGGGTGACGCGGTAGCTGGGGCACATGGTGCCCGCGTCAAATTTGCGGCAGGTGCCATTGTTGTTGCACATCTCCACCGCTTTGGCAAATCCTTGGGCGGCGTCGCCACCTGTGCCTGGCGCGGTGGTTTGTTCGGTGGCAGGGTCGTTTTGCACATCCCATGCGCGCCAGTCCAAAGCTGTTTGAATGGGGATGACTTTGTAGTCGTTGCCAAAGCGCATCAGCGAGGTATCGTCCATCTTGGGTGGGTTGACGATGCGCTGCGGTGACAGCAAATTCAAGGGGTCTAAGTGCTGTTTGATTTGGGCGAAAGCTTGGTTGATTTTGGGGCCGAATTGCCACTCAATCCACTCGCCACGGCACAGACCGTCGCCATGCTCGCCGCTGTAGGCGCCTTTGTATTTGCGCACCAAGGCGCTAGCTTCTTCGGCTATGTCGCGCATCTTGATGGCGCCGTGACGGCGCATGTCCAAGATGGGGCGTACATGCAGTGTTCCCACCGATGCATGGGCGTACCACGTGCCTTTGGTACCGTGCCGTTTGAACACTTGTGTCAGCTCGTCGGTGTACTCGGCCAAGTTGGCCAGCGGCACCGCGCAGTCTTCGATGAAGCTCACGGGTTTGCCGTCGCCCTTGAGGCTCATCATGATGTTGAGGCCCGCTTTGCGCACCTCCCATAGGTTTTTTTGCGGTACATCGTCGATCATCTCGACCACGCAGCCAGGAAGGCCAAGGTCACCCATCAGCTCGACCAGTTGGCGCATTTTGGGCTTGAGCATGTCTTTGTCAGCGCCTGCAAACTCCACCAGCAAAACAGCCTCAGGCTCGCCAATCAAGGCGGTGCGAATGGTGGGCGCGAAGGCTGGGTTTTGCAGCGACAGGTCAATCATGGTGCGGTCCACCAACTCGACCGCAGTCAGGGTGCCATCGCCTAGCTTGACAATGTGCTGGGCTGCATCCATGGCTTTGTAGAAGCTGTCAAAGTTCACCACGCCCAACACTTTGGCGCGCGGCAAGTCGCTCAGCTTCAAGGTGAGTGTTTGCGTCAAGCCCAGCGTGCCTTCACTGCCAATCAGCAGGTGCGCCAAGTTGACCGAGCCGTCTTGGGTGTAAGGGCGCTCGTTTTGGTTGTTGAAAATATCGAGGTTGTAGCCCGCCACGCGGCGCAACACTTTGGGCCAATGGGCCTCTAGCTCGGGCGCTAGGTCTTGTGCCAAGTGCTTGACGAAATCACCCACCTGTTGCGCGCCTGCGCTGCTCGCACCGTAGCTTGCGAATTGCAGCAACTCGCCATGGCTCAGCCATGCATTGACCCCCACCACGTTGTGCACCATGTTGCCGTAGGCGATGGATCGACTGCCGCACGAGTTGTTGCCCGCCATGCCCCCTAAGGTGGCTTGGGCGCTGGTGGACACATCGACTGGAAACCACACACCGTGGGCTTTGAGTTGGGCATTCAAATGGTCCAACACCATGCCGGGTTCGACCTCGACGGTGCGTGCTGTCAAGTCGAGTTGGATGAGGTGGCGGATGTGTTTGCTGTGGTCAATCACCAAACCCGCGCCTGTGGTTTGTCCACATTGGCTGGTGCCGCCGCCGCGCGGCACGATGGGCACGTTCAACTCTCGGCAGATCTCGAGCGCGATGGGCACCTCGTGTGCGTGACGTGGCACAAATACGCCCACGGGCGTGACCTGGTAAATCGACGCATCGGTGGCGTAGCGGCCGCGATCGGCGGCCGAAAACAGCACCTCACCTTGGGTTTCAGCCCGCAAGCGCGCGGCCAGCTTGCCAGCGACCTCATTGCTGGCGTGGGCGACGCGTTCGAAGGTGTTGGCGGGGGTGTCGGTGAGGTGGCGAGGAAGGGGCGCGTTCATGGTCAGACTTTGCGTGTGTGAGAGGGCGTCATGGAAACGCTGATTTGTTGAGCCTGCAGCTGGGCAATCACCACGTCGCGTTTGTTTTCTAGGTGTTTCAGCAACACATGGCTGAGTGCTGGCGCATCACGCGCTTGCAGCGCTTCAATCATGTCGGTGTGTTCGTCCATGGCCTTGTTCCACTTGTCTTCGTCT
The DNA here is from genome assembly GCF_036804465.1 of Limnohabitans sp. Classification (GTDB taxonomy): domain Bacteria; phylum Pseudomonadota; class Gammaproteobacteria; order Burkholderiales; family Burkholderiaceae_C; genus Limnohabitans. The sequence goes on along the minus strand of NZ_DAIRSK010000014.1, from coordinate 38,683 downwards.
TGGTTGGAGCGAAATCGCAAGGCTTGCAAGCGGGCATTGACTTGCTCATAAGTGGCTGACAGCACTGGGTTTTTGGCCGCTGCATTGATGGCGCGGTGAATGACAGCGTTGAGTCTGTAATACGTCGAGAGATCGCGACGCACATGTGCAGCCATCATCTCCAAATGCAGCGCCCTGATTTCATTCAGTTCTGAGTCGGTGATGCGCTGCGCGGCCAGCATGCCCGACTGGCTCTCTAAGCCCGCCATCACTTCAAAGGTGTTGCGCACATCAGCCTCGGTCAGGGCCACAGCAACTGCGCCACGGTTGGGGAGCAACTCCACCAAGCCCTCAGCGGCCAAAGCTTTGATGGCTTCGCGCAAAGGGGTGCGTGAAATATTCAAGGCTTCGCACAAGGTGCGTTCGTTGAGCTTGGCGCCGGGGGCAATTTGGTTCTCCACCAGCATTTGTCGCAATCGGTGAGTGACTTGCTTGTGCAAGGCGGCGCGGGGGATGGACAAGATTTCTGCAGTCATGTTTTTATTTTGTATTCAAAATTTGAGGTGGTCAATCGATGAATTTAAAAGATATTTAGGGTATTCGATAGTAGTCAAAACAATTTTGTATGCAAAAAATAAGATTCCTTCAATAAAAAAATAACCATGCTCAATTTAGACTTTCATCCCACAGGGCGCCACTTTTTGCAAATTCCAGGGCCTTCGCCCGTGCCAGACCGCATCTTGCGCGCCATGAGTTTGCCCACCATTGACCACCGCGGACCCGAGTTTGCGGTGTTGGGCTTGAAGTTGATGGCCGATATGCAAAAGATTTTTAAAACCCAGCATCCCGTCATGATTTATCCCTCGTCGGGCACCGGCGCTTGGGAGGCGGCTTTGGTCAACACCTTGAGCGCGGGCGACCATGTGCTGATGTATGAAACTGGGCACTTCGCATTTTTGTGGAACAAGTTGGCAACTCGCTTGGGTATCAAGAGCGAGGTGCTTGGGCTGGATGGGGTGGAGGGCTGGCGCTATGGGGTGAACGCCGACATGATTGAGCAGCGCCTCAAGGCCGATACCGCTCACAGCATCAAAGCTGTGTGCGTGGTGCACAACGAAACCTCGACGGGCGTGACCAGCGACATCGCCGCGGTACGCCGCGCCATCGACAATGCCAAGCACCCAGCCTTGCTGTTGGTCGACACCATTTCGGGCTTGGCCTCGGCTGACTACCGCCACGACGAATGGGGCGTGGACGTGACAATCAGCGGTTCGCAAAAAGGTTTGATGCTGCCGCCTGGCATCGGCTTTAACGCCTTGTCACCCAAAGCCATTGAAGCCAGCAAACATGCCACGCTCCCTAAATCGTTTTGGGCGTGGGACGAGATGCTGGAGATCAACAAAACGGGTTATTACCCATCCACGCCCAACACCAACTTGATGTATGGTTTGAGCGAGGCCTGCGACATGATTTTGGGCCAAGGCTTAGACGTGGTGTTCAAACGCCACCTGCGTTGGGGCGAGGGCGTGCGCAGTGCTGTCAACGCGTGGGGCTTGCCCATTCAATGTGCCGATGCCAATTTGTATTCACCCATCTTGACAGGTGTGATGACGCCGCAGGGCATTGACGCCGACGCGGTTCGCAAGGTGATTTATGAGCGCTTCGATTGCTCATTGGGTACTGGTTTGGGCAAGGTCAAAGGCCGCATGTTTCGCATTGGCCATTTGGGCGATTGCAACGATTTGACCTTGATTGCCGCGCTGTCTGCCTGCGAAATGGGCCTCCAGTTGAGCGGCGTCAAGTTGGCAGATTCGGGCGTGCAAGCCGCGATGAATTTTTTCTCGGCACACCCTGTGCCACCGTTGGTCAGGTCTTAATAATCACACAGGAGACAGCATGAAACGCAGAACGCTACTTCAAGCCAGTGCCGCCACGGCCGTGACATTCGCGGCGCCCATGATGGAGGCGCAAACCTTGCCTGTCGGCCCCATCCGTATCGTGGTGGGTTTTCCACCGGGCGGTGGAACCGACGCCCTGGCTCGCGTGCTGGCGCAAAAGCTCCAAGCCATGTGGGGCGTCAACATCGTGATTGACAACAAAGCAGGTGCTGCCGGTGTGATTGCGGCTGACTTTGTGTCTAAGCAAGCCCCCGATGGAAACATCTTGCTGATGGCGCACATCAACAGCCATGCGCTGGCACCCAGTTTGCAGCCCAAGTTGGCCTACAACGTGGAACGCGACTTCACACCCATTGGCTTGGTGGGCGTCACGCCCAATTTGTTGATTTGCAATGAAAACCAGCCGGCCAAAACAGTGAAGGATTTGGTGGCCTTGTGCAAACAAAACCCAGGCAAGATCAGCTTTGCTTCAGCGGGTGGCGGCTCGGCGCAACACTTGGCGCTCGAGATGTTCAAGCTGCGTGCTGGCATCGATGCGCTGCACGTGCCCTACAAAGGTTCAGGTCCCGCGTTGACAGATTTGATCGGTGGTCAGGTGCAATACTGTTTTGAAACCATGACCTCGGCCACGCCGCACGTCAAAGGCGGCAAGGCGATTGCGCTGGCGCAAACCCGACCCAAACGTGCCAAAGGTCATCCCAATGTGTCGACCATGGACGAGCAAGGTTTTGCAGGTTTTGATGCCACCACTTGGTATGGTTTGGTGGGACCTGCCAAGATGAACCCAGCCTTTGTCAAGCGCATCAACGAAGACATGAACCGCGTCATGGCCATGCCCGATGTGATCGAAAAATTTGACCAATACGGCGCTGAAGATGGCGGTGGTTCGCCTGAGCGTTTTGCTGAATTTATCCGCAGCGAAACCCAGAAATGGGCCAAGGTCATCAAAGACGCCAAGGTGCAAGTGGACGCCTAAGTAGGTGCGCAAAGGCTTGTGGCTTAGCTCGACAGGCCTTTGTAAAACATATAGGCCGCCAGCAAATACAAAACGCTGGCAAAAATGCGTTTGAGTTTTTTCACCGGCAGCATGTGGGCCGCTTTGGCACCCAAAGGTGCTGTGAACACGCTGCACGCTGCAATGATGACCAAGGCAGGCACCCAAATAAAACCAAATGCATCATCTGGCAAATCTTGCACCGACATGCCACTGATGATGTAGCCCGCCACGTTGGCCACCGCAATCGGAAAACCCAAGGCAGCGCTGGTGGCCACGGCGTTGTGAATGGCTACATTGCACCAGGCCATGAACGGCACGCTGATAAAACCACCACCCGCACCCACCAAGCCGGACAGAAAACCAATCACACCACCCGCGCCCATCAGGCCTGCAGTGGCTGGCACTTGGCGTGAGGGTGAAGGTTTTTTGTCCAAGAACATTTGGGTGGCAGAAAAGCCCACGAACAAGCCAAAGAAGATGGCCAAGTAAGAGCCCTTGAGCAAGGCAAAGACCCCCAAGCTGCTGATCAAACTGCCCAACACGATGCCTGGCGCCAAACCCTTGACCAAATCCCAACGTACCGCACCGCGTTTGTGATGCGCACGCACACTCGAGACGGAGGTGAAGATGATGGTGGCCATGGATGTGGCAATGGCCATCTTGACGGCGAGGTCCGCGTCCACACCCCGGTGCGACAACATGAAGGTGATGAAAGGCACCATCACCATCCCGCCGCCAATGCCAAGCAAGCCTGCTAAAAACCCTGTGCAAATGCCAAGTGCGGCCAGTTCGACAATCAGTTGGGGTTGGAAATCCATGAGGTGCAGGCCTTAATCAAAAAAAGGTGTCTGCAAGGATCCCCGAGACCGTCATCCTGAACCGGGGTTCAGGTGGGCGAGGTCAGGTCAACGTTGGGTTCATCTGACGCGAGACGATCACGCTCATCAACCGATGTTCCAAGCCCGAGCTCTATGAGCATTGGTTCAAGGAAATATAAAGCCTTAAGGACTTGCAGACCACTTGATTGTAGGCCTGCTTAAATGAGCTGGTTGTCGCGTGCGAGCACCGCATCCATGCGCTGCAGCAAGTTGTGCAGGTCGGTGCCAGAAGCACTGATGTCGCCGCTGGCGGTGGAAGCCGCTGGGCGGTCGGTTAAGTCAAAAGCCAAATTGAGCGCAGCCAGCACGGCAATTCGGTCTCGCGCTTTGATCTTGCCCGCATCGCGAATTTTGCACATGGCTTCGTCGACTTTTCCCACCGCTAGGCCCAGGCGTGTTTCGCCACCCTCGGGGCAGCCCAGCACATAGCCTTGGCCCATGATTTGAACTTCAATTTGCTTCATGCGTTGTCCTTGGTCTGGGGCTCTGTGCCTTGAGGCAGGCGATCAATCAAGGCGTCGATGCGGTGGCGAGCTGCGCCAAGACGTGACTTGAGCAAGTCACGTTCATGGGTGAGGTCTTGTACTTGGGCCGCCAGCAGGGCATTGGTGCGCTGCAGTTCTTCGTGACGCAACAGCAAATGTTCAATGCGCTGGGCAATTTGATCGATCAGAGGTGTTTGTGGCATAGCCTTTGGATTTTAAGGTGGCTGCAAGCTGAATCGTTAGAATTATGGCTGTTGGTGCTCGAGGTGTGGTTCACACGCCTCAGTTCAACGGGAAGCAGGAGGGTGGCATCGAGCCGCTCGACAACACCTCACCTGCGCTGCCCCCGCAACGGTCAAGCGGACGAGCCTTTGGGCTCCGCTTCTGTCACACAAGCCACTGAGCGCCTTGAACAAGCGCATGGGAAGGCGACAGAGGTAGTCTCCGCCAGCCCGGATACCGGCCAACAAGGTGGCGGCGCGTCCAAAAAACGTGCGGCCAATTCGCTCAAGCACTGTCGGGGATGGCGGTGAGGGCATACAAAGTTGGTCTTTCAATCATGAAGAAATCTATCTGTCTGCGTGCGCGTTCGTTCGTGCCTGCACTTTCTGTTTTGTCTTTGGCTGTTGCTGTGTCTGTGCAGGCTCAGGGTATTGAAATAAATCCGGTAGTGATTTCTGCTTCGCGCATCAAACAACCTTTGTCCGAGGCCTCTGTAGTTGTAGATGTTATTTCTCGTCAGCAAATTGAGCAATCTGGTGCGTCTAACGTGACTGAATTCTTGGACTCTGTTGGGGGTATGAGTGTCAATCGTTTGTATGGCCGCGCTGGCATAGACGCTTCAGTTGATATCGGCTACCTAGGGGAGGCAGGCTCTCAAAATGTATTGATCTTGATTGATGGACAAAGAGTTACTGGCGCGGATTCGTCCGGTAACAATTTTGCGCAGTTGCCTATGAGTGCTATCGAGCAAATTGAAATTCGTAAAGCGAATGGTGGCGTGTTGTTTGGCGATAGAGCGCAAGGTGGTGTTATCAACATCATTACACGCACGGAAACGGTTAAAAGCGTAGATTTGAGCTTGGGTAGTTTCGGTTATCAAAAACAAGACGTTTATTTAGGATTTCAATCTGATCAAACCCGCGGCAGTGTTTCTTTCATGAATGCGGAAGTCGACGGTTACCGTCAATTTAGCGAATCCGATCAGCGTAGTGCGCAAGTCAGATTAACCAACACTTCAGATTTAGGACAACTGTCATTTTTTGTTCGTGGATTTGAGGAGAGTGCAAACTTACCAAGTTATTTGACTCCAGCACAATTTGCTGCAAATCCAAGAAGTATTGGCGCTTATCCCATCGCGACAGAGCGCTCAGGTGCAGCTACTGGTTTGAAATATCTGCGAGCTTTGGAAGGGGACGATCTCTTTTCGATTGATACTTTTTACCAAGAGTTAAAAGCAAAAACTTACGATTCCATCAAAAATACGAGAACTTCAATTACGCCAGAGTACAAAACTAAGTGGCTGAGTAATCAACTAATTCTTGGTGGTGAATTTGCAGACGCGCAAGCAAATACCGACACAAAAAAACAAGTTCAACAACAATCGCAATCTTTATTTGTGCAGGTGTTTCGACCTATAACGCTGAGAACTACTTTAGATGCGGGGCTGCGAATTCAACGTGCGGAGAGTCTTTTTCAAACGTCGAGTGGCGCCGCATCAACTTCTGCAAGCGCTCAAAAAAATGGTGGTTCGATTGGCGCATTAACCCAACTGACCGACACTTCGACATTGCGTGCGGGAGCATTGACTGGTTTTAGATTTCCCAATGCAGATGAGTTGTACACATTCAACAGAACGACGTATGCCCTTTTGCAAATTAATCCATCAGTCAAGCCGATGTCAACGCAAGAGTATTTCCTGCAGTTTGAGCAACGCTATTACACAGGTAAATGGGCCGCACACTACCGTCAAATAGTTGCCACTGATGAGATCGCCTATCAATACGACTGCGGTGTCGTTGGAAGTGTTGCAGCCTCATGTAACAGTAATCTTTACGATACGAAACGTTCAATATTTTCACTCAGCTCCGATTGGCGAGTCAGCTCTGTATCAATGCTGAAAGCGCATGTTGATTTTGTTGATGCAACGATTTCTAATGGCTTTAATGCAGGCCAACGTGTTCCTTTGACGCCTAAGCAAGTCGTCCGAGTCACTTACGAACAAAAAATAGGCAGCTATGTGGCTATGTCTTCATTGCATCATCGCAGTGCAATGATGCAGGCGAGTGATCAGAGTGCATCAAATCCTAAAATGCCATCTCGTACGGTTGTTGATTTAGGCCTCAGAACTCAATTTTCTCAGACGCTGACTGGATCATTTTGGATACGCAACGCGTTCAATAAGTCTTATTACGACTATGCAACCTATAACGGTCTCTATCCTGCAGACGGACGAGGCGTTTACGCTAATTTGAAAATCAGCTTCTAAGCGCATGTTGCTAACTACACTTCCCCAACGCATCGTCTGCCTCACCGAGGAAACGACAGAGTGGCTGTACCTGCTCGGGGAAGAGGCCCGCATTGTGGGCATCTCGGGTTACACCGTGCGACCGCGTCGAGCGCGCGACGAGAAGCCCAAAGTCAGCGCTTTCTTGAGCGCCAAGATTGACAAGATCTTGGCGCTCAAGCCCGACTGCGTGTTTGGTTTTTCTGATTTGCAGGCCGACATTGCGGCCTTGCTGATTCGTGCGGGTGTGCAGGTCACGGTGTTTAACCAGCGCAGCGTGGACGAGATTTTTTCTATGCTCTACCAAGTGGCTGCGACGGTGGGCCAAGCCGAGCAAGGCTTGCAGCGTTTGCAGCAAATGCGTGCGCAGCTGGATGCGATTCAACACACAGCGGCCACGTTCAAGCGTCGGCCTAAGGTGTATTTTGAAGAGTGGGACGAGCCGCACATCAGTTGTATCCGATGGGTGTCCGAGCTGATTGGCATTGCAGGTGGCGACGATTGTTTTCCTGAGTTGGCGCAAATGGCGATGGGCAAAGACCGCATCATTGCCCATGGTCAAACCATCATCGACCGTGCACCCGACATCATCATCGGCTCGCTGTGCGGCAAAAAGTTTCGCCCTGACAAAGCTGCTGCACGCGAAGGCTGGCAAGACGTGCCTGCGGTGCGTACCCATCAAATTTTTGAAATCAAATCTGCCGACATCTTGCAGCCAGGCCCAGCGGCCTTGACCGATGGCGTGGCGCAGTTGCACCGCATCTTTCAGCAGTGGGAAGCCGCGCATGCTTGAACGCATCACATCCATTCGCGGGCTAACGCTCGTCGTATTGATGGGTTTCAGCGTCTTCGCCAAAGCCGTGGTGCTGCGCGACGACCGACAAGTGGACGTCAGCATCACCAAGCCGCCGCAGCGCATCGTCAGCCTGCTGCCTTCGCTCACCGAGACGGTGTGCGCTTTAGGCCAATGCCAAAAGCTGGTGGGTGTGGACCGTTATTCCAATTGGCCCGAGCGCGTTGACAAGTTGCCCCGCATGGGTGGCGGCTTAGACCCGACTATTGAAAGCGTGGTGGCTGCCAAGCCCGACTTGGTGTTGATGGCCACGTCAGCCCGAGGTGCTGAGCGCTTCACCGCTTTGGGCTTGACGGTACTGGCGCTTGAGCCGCGCTCGCATGCCGATGTGCAGCGCGTCATGCGCATCGTGGCGCAGGCCTTGGATGTCCCGCTGGTAGAAAGCGACCGTGTGTGGCAACTCATGGATGCTGCTGTGAATGCTGCTGCGCAGTCGATTCCTGTGCAGGCCAAAGGCCAGCGTGTGTACTTTGAAGTCAGCCCTGTGCCTCATGGGGCCAGCGAGTCGTCGTTCATCGGTGAGACCTTGCAGCGATTGGGTGCGCACAACATCTTGCCTGGGTCGCTGGGGTCCTTTCCCAAAATTAACCCCGAGTTTGTGGTGCGTGCGCAGCCCGACCTCATCATGGTGAGCGAGAGCAATTTTGCTGACATGGCCACGCGCCCGGGCTGGCACAACTTGCAAGCCCTGCGTTCGCAACGTGTGTGCATTTTCAAGTCAGCCGAGTCTGATGTGCTGGTGCGCCCGGGCCCGCGCATGGCCGAGTCTGCGCGCTTGATGGCGCGGTGTTTGACAGACAAAGGGGCAGCAAACACAAGGGCACAGCCATGATGCACTCAGGCGTTCGATGGTCACCCCTGGGCTTGGCGCTCACACTGCTTCTCTTATGTACTCTGGGCATTGCACTTGGCAGCGCCGTGGGCAGCACGGGTGTGCAGAGCTGGCTCAATGCATGGCAAGACAGCGTGGCTTGGCAGATTGTGTGGGACATCCGTTTGCCGCGCACGCTGGGCGCTTGGACTGCAGGAGCCTTGCTGGGTTTGGCGGGGGCAGTGGCGCAAGGCTTGTTTCGCAACCCCTTGGCAGACCCGTATTTGTTGGGCAGTGCATCGGGTGCCTCGCTTGGTGTGGCGGTGGCTTTGGCGCTCTTGGGTGGCAGTCCATTTGCTGCTGAATTTTTGTTGCGTTTGGGCGTGACGGGCGCGGCTTTTGCGGGCGCGGTGTTGGCGGTGTTGCTCACGCTGTTGTTGTCGCGTGGTGTGCAACACACCCTGCGTTTGCTGCTAGCGGGGGTGATTGTGGGCGTGGTGTTGGGCGCATTGGCCTCGCTCATCAGCCTCATGCGCCCTGATGTCTTGCAGGCGATGCAAGGGTTTTTGTTGGGCTCGACCAGTTTCATCAGCTGGGCATCATGTGCCTTGATGTGGGGTGTCTTGGTTATTTGCCTTGCTTTGGCATTGGCGCTGAGTCGCGTGTTGGACGCGCTGACTTTGGGTGAATCCACCGCCTTGAGTTTGGGCTTGCCCCTCGCGCCTGTGCGTGTGGTGCTGGTGTGCGTGCTGGCTTTGGCCACGGGCACGGCAGTGGCGCAAACGGGTTTGATCGCATTTGTGGGTTTGGCGGCACCGCACTTGGTGCGCTCAATGGTCAAGGCCAAGCACAACGGGGTGTTGTTGCTGTCAGCGTTGATGGGAGGCGCGCTGCTGTTGACTGCCGACCTGTTGGCACGCATGGTGATCGCCCCGCAAGAAATGCCCGTGGGTGTGCTGACTGCAGTGTTGGGTGGCGGTTATTTGTTGTGGCTGATGTACCGCAGCCAGCACATGAGGGGCGCACGATGACTGCCTTGCGTATGGCGATGCGTGTGTCTGATGTGCGCGTGTCTTTGGATGGGCAAGAGGTGCTGCATGGCATTGACTTGTCGTTTGCAGTGGGACGATGGACCAGCATCGTGGGGCCCAACGGCGCAGGCAAGTCGACCTTGCTCAAGGTGTTGGCGGGTTTGATATCCACACAGGGCCGCGTTTTTTTATTTGACCAAGCGTTGCAGGCCATAGACCCCAAGCAACGTGCCCAGCAACTGTCGTGGTTGGGTCAAAACGAAACAGCGTCTGACGACTTGCGGGTGTGGGATGTGGCCATGTTGGGACGCATGCCGCACCAAAGCTGGCTTGCCGCGCCGAGCGCGCACGACCATGCGGCAGTCGAGACCGCATTGAAAGCCACGCAAGCGTGGGACTGGCGCGAGCGTTCATTAGGCCAACTCTCGGGCGGCGAACGCCAGCGCGTGTTGCTGGCCCGCGCCATGGCTGTGCAAGCGCAAGTGATGCTGATGGACGAACCACTTGCCAACCTTGACCCACCTCACCAAGTGGACTGGCTAGAGCAAGTGCGTTGCCTCACGTCGCAAAACACCACGGTGATTAGCGTGTTGCATGAGGTGGGGATGGCGCTGCATGCGCACGACATGGTGGTCATGCAAGCGGGGCATGTGGTGCACTATGGCGCGTGTGCCGATGCCGCCACGCACCTTGCGGTAGAAAGGGTGTTTGACAACCGCATCGCCATTCATGCGCTGGACGGTCAGTGGGTGGCTGTGCCCAAGCTTTAGATCTTGTCTCGGGTGCGACACAAGGGTGTCGCATGCTGGAGGCAAAGCATTGATCATTCAACGGATAGAACAACGACATGGCGCGATGGGCGCTCATGGTTAAAACTTGGTTTGCTTAGATGACTGATTGGATGTATGAGCACTCACCTCGATGCTGAATTGCTTGCTCACTTGCAAACTTGGCAAGGTCGCAGCGAAACATGGGAGGACCTTCTCACGCCCGCACCCCTGCGGGCGCTGAGCGCCACACTCGACCGTGAGGACGCGCTGCCTGTGGCAGGCACAGAGCTGCCGCCTTTGTGGCACTGGTTGTTCTTTTTGCCGCACCATCGCCAAAGTGACATTGGGCCAGATGGCCATGCCAAGCGCGGTGGTTTTTTACCGCCCGTGCCGCTGCCCCGCCGCATGTGGGCAGGTGGGCGTTTGCAGTGGCATGCGCCCTTGAAAGTAGGAGACACCGTCAATCGCGTGTCCACCATTGAATCGGTCACACACAAGGCTGGCCGCACGGGGGACTTGGTGTTTGTGCTGGTCAAGCATCAGCTACACAACGCCCATGGCCTGTGCCTGACGGAAGAACATGACATCGTGTACCGCCCTGCGGCTCAACCCAGTGATCCTGTGCCCGCACCCGTTGCAGCTGAAAAACACGCCACGTGGCAACGCGACATCACGCCCGACGACGTGCTGTTGTTTCGTTACTCCGCACTCACCTTCAATGGCCATCGCATTCATTACGACCGCAAATACGTCACGGATGTCGAGGGCTATCCTGGCCTCATCGTGCACGGGCCTCTGATTGCCACTTTGTTGCTGGACTTGGTGCGCCGTCATACCGATCTGCCCGTTCGTAGTTTTGAATTCAAGGCGCTGCGACCCACCTTTGAGTGTGCCGATCAGCGCATCTTGCGCGTGTGCGGGGAGCCTGATGCCCAGGGTTCAACCATACGGCTGTGGGCGCAAGACCACGAAGGCTGGCTCACCATGCAAGCCACCGCCGAGCTTGGCAAACCCTTTTGATCCACTTTGTAGACAAACATGTTGACCCAACCCGATCAGTACCAAGACATTCGCGACGCCGTGCGCGACCTCTGTGCCCAGTTTCCTGCCGAGTACCACCGCAAAGTGGATGAGCAACGCGGCTACCCCGAAGCGTTTGTGGATGCACTCACCAAGGCGGGCTGGATGGCTGCACTGATTCCGCAAGCCTACGGTGGCTCCGGGCTGAGCATGGCCGAGGCCTCGGTCATCATGGAAGAGATCAACCGCTCGGGCGGTAACTCGGGCGCCTGCCACGGCCAGATGTACGTGATGAATTCCATTGTGCGCAGCGGTTCGCAACAACAAAAAGACATGCTGCTGCCCAAGATTGCCACGGGTGAGTTACGCATCCAGTCCATGGGCGTGACCGAGCCCACCACGGGCAGTGACACCACCAAGCTCAAGACATCCGCGACTAAAAAGGACGGTCGGTGGGTCATCAATGGCCAAAAGGTGTGGATCTCGCGCATCCAACACAGCGACCTGATGATTTTGTTGGCGCGCACCACACCAGCCGACCAAGTGAAGAAAAAGTCTGAGGGCTTGTCTTGCTTTTTGATCGATCTCAAAACAGCGATTGGCAACGGCTTGACGGTGCGCCCGATTCTGAACATGGTCAACCACGAAACCAACGAGCTGTTTTTTGACAACCTTGAAATTCCCGAAGACGCGTTGTTGGGCGAAGAGGGCAAGGGCTTCAAGACGCTGCTCGACGGCCTGAACGCCGAGCGCACCTTGATCGCTGCCGAGTGCATTGGTGACGGCTACTGGTTCATTGACCGAGCGACCCAATACGCCAACGAGCGCGTGGTGTTTGGCCGTCCCATTGGCCAAAACCAAGGCGTGCAGTTTCCGATTGCCGACGCTTTCATTGAACTCGAGGCGGCCAACCTGATGCGCTGGAAGGCCTGCGAAAAAATCGATGCCATGCAAAACGCTGGTGCCGAATCCAACATGGCCAAGTACCTCGCTGCCAAGGCGAGCTGGGAAGCAGCCAATGTGTGTTTGCAAACCCACGGCGGCTTTGGCTTTGCGTGCGAATACGACATCGAGCGCAAGTTCCGCGAAACGCGTCTGTACCAGGTGGCGCCGATTTCCACCAACATGATCTTCAGCTACGTGGCCGAGCACATCCTTGGCTTGCCGCGTTCGTTTTGAGAGCGTCGCAATGACCACCACACCAGTTCGTCCCCTCGACCACATCACGGTCGTGTCTTTGGAGCACGCCATTGCTGCGCCGTTTTGCACCCGCCAATTGGCTGATCTTGGCGCGCGCGTCATCAAAATCGAGCGCCCAGGTGTGGGTGACTTTGCGCGTGCCTACGACCAGCGCGCTCGGGGCGAGTCGTCCCACTTTGTGTGGGTCAATCGCTCCAAAGAAAGCATGGCGCTGGACCTCAAAGACCCACAAGATTTAGCGATCCTCAAACAACTCATTGCCAAGGCCGATGTGTTGGTGCAAAACCTGGCCCCGGGAGCCACTGGACGCATGGGCTTGGATGCAAGCACCTTGCGTGCTGAAAACCCGCGCCTCATTGTGTGTGACATCTCAGGCTACGGCAACGACGGCCCCTATCGCGACAAAAAAGCCTATGACTTACTGATCCAAAGCGAGGCGGGCTTTTTGAGCGTCACAGGCACACCCGACCATCCAAGCAAAAGCGGCAACTCCATTGCAGACATTGCCGCTGGCATGTATGCCTACACCAATATTTTGTCGGCACTGATTCAGCGCGATAAAACAGGCGAGGGCTCGCACATCGATGTGTCCATGCTCGAAGCCCTGGGCGAGTGGATGGGCTTTCCCATGTACTACGCGATGGACAACGCTTCGTCCCCACCGCGCAGCGCAGCAGCGCACGCCACCATTTATCCCTATGGTCCTTTTGCGGCGGGTGATGGGGGCACGGTGATGTTGGGTTTGCAAAACGAGCGCGAGTGGGTGCAGTTTTGCCAACACGTCTTGCACCAACCCGCGCTCTCCAGCGATGTGCGGTTTGACAACAATGCCCGACGCAACGCCCACCGAGTTGACTTGGAAAAAATCATCCTCGACACCTTTGCCGCTTTGACGGCCGCCCAAGTCATTGAGCGTTTGGATGTGGCGCAAATTGCCAATGCCCGAATGAACACCATGGCTGATTTGTGGGCGCATCCCCAGTTGCAAGCGCGTGCGCGATGGGCCACAGTGGGCTCGCCAGCTGGCGCTCTACCGGCCTTGCTGCCGCCTGGCAAGCAAAGCGCATTTGACTACCGAATGGGTGCCATTCCCAAAGTGGGTGAACACACCGAAGCCATATTGAAAGAGCTGGGGATCCAACGATGAATGCTTTGCCTCTGAGTGCCTCAGCCTCGCTTGCCAGTTATGCCGCCAGCCTGAAGACCGCTGACATTCCTGAACACGTCTTGCGCAAAGCCGAAGACCTCTGGGTCGATTGGTTTGGTTCTGCCGTCGCGGGTCATGGCGCGCGGCCTGTAGAGACCTTGACTCAATTTGCCTTGAGCATGGGTCCCGCGTCAGGCCCCTGCGAGGTGTTGACCAACCGCAGCACCACCAGCCCCTATTGGGCGGCCATGGCCAATGCCGCGGCATCGCATGTGGCCGAACAAGACGATGTGCACAACGGCTCGGTGTTTCATCCCGCCACCGTGGTGTTTCCACCGGCCCTGGCCGTGGCGCAAGCCTTAGGGGCCTCTGGGGCGCAGCTCATCACTGCCGCCGTGGTGGGCTATGAGGTGGGGATTCGCGTGGGCGAGTTTTTAGGCCGTTCACATTACCGCGTGTTTCACACCACGGGCACCGCGGGCACGTTGGCGGCTGCGGCTGCGGTGGGGCATTTGCTCGGGCTCAATGCCCAGCAAATGCAGCATGCCTTTGGCTCAGCTGGCACGCAGTCGGCAGGCTTGTGGGAGTTTTTGCGCACAGCCGCTGACTCCAAGCAGTTGCATACCGCCCATGCGGCAGGCGCGGGTCTGATGGCGGCCTATTTGGCCAAAGACAACTTCACAGGTGCAGCGCAAATTCTTGAAGGCCCACAGGGCATGGCTGCGGGCATGTCCAGCGATGCCGATGTGGGCAAACTCACCGATGGTTTGGGCACGCGCTGGGCCACCGCAGAAACCTCGTTCAAGTACCACGCATGCTGCCGCCATACCCATCCAGCGGCCGATGCCTTGCTCAAGGTCATGCAAGACAACCAACTGCATGTCGCTGACTTGGCGCGCGTCATCACCCATGTGCACCAAGGTGCGATCGATGTGTTGGGTCCGGTCACCCAGCCCAGCACGGTGCACCAAAGCAAGTTCAGCATGGGCACGGTGTTGGCCTTGGTGGCCCAGTATGAGCATGCGGGTTTGAGCGAGTTTGACCAGCATTTCAAAGACGACATCACCCAAACCTTGTGCAGCAAGGTAGAGATGGTGTTGGACCCAGAGGTGGACAGCGCCTATCCCCAGCGTTGGATCGGCAAGGTCTCGGTGTACACCACCGACGGTCGCGTCTTGTTCGGCCGTGTGGACGAACCCAAGGGGGACCCCGGCAACACCCTCAGCCGTGACGAAATCACCGCCAAAGCCTTGCGCTTGGCGGCACACAGCGGTGGCGCAACGCCAGATGAGATGGCCCATGCCGTGGCGCAGCTATGGCTTGTGATGGACTGGCCAAGGGTCAAATCCATCTTGTCACCTGCATGACAAGACCCAGACTGCTGCAGCGTTGAGCAAGGGTTTACGACCTTGCGCCGAGCTGGCACATGCCTTGATCATTCCTTCCAATGTTTTAAGGAGGAAACGAGCATGAAAACCATGACAACCATCAAAACCCTATTGGCCGCTTGCGCCTTGGCTTGTGGCTTTGCGCATGCGCAAAAGTATCCAGACAAATCCATCACGTTGGTTGTCCCGTTTGCGGCCGGTGGCCCTACCGACGTGGTGGCCCGCATGATGTCAATTCCCATGGGGCAGTCTTTGGGCCAGCCAGTGGTGGTGGAAAACGTCAACGGGGCGGGCGGCACGATTGGGGCAACCAAGGTGGCGCGTGCAGCCCCCAATGGCTACACCATTTTCTTGCACCACATGGGCATGTCGACTGCGCCGGCCTTGTACAACAAGCTCAACTTTGACCCCTTGACTGATTTTGAGTACATCGGCCAAGTGCTGGATGTGCCCATGACTTTGGTGGCGCGCAAAGACATTCCTGCCAACAACTTACAAGAACTTATTGCCTACATCAAAGCCAACGAAAGCAAAGTGTCGTTGGCCGATGCGGGCCTGGGGGCGGTGTCTAATTTGTGCGGATTGATGTTCAAAAGCGCGATTGGGGTGAACATCAACACCATTCCCTACAAGGGCACAGGCCCCGCCATGAATGATTTGCTGGGAGGGCAAGTCGATATCTTGTGCGACCAAACCACACAGACGGTGCCCATGATCAAAGATGGGCGCGTCAAGGTTTTTGGTGTCACGACCTTGAAGCGTTTGGCTGCGCTTCCCAATGTGCCCACCTTGGACGAGCAAGGATTGAAGGGCTTTGAAGTCAAAGTCTGGCACGGCATGTATGCACCCAAAGGCACGCCTGCGCCGGTGTTGAAGAAAATCAACACGGCCCTGCGTTTTGCCATGGCTGACCCCACGATCAAGCAACGTTTGACTGAACTTAGCTCAGACATTCCAACGGCTGACAAGATGACGGCCGATGGTTTGAAAGAGCACCTGAAGTTAGAGATCAACAAATGGGGCCCGATTATCCGTAAGGCTGGCGTCTCAGCGGATTGATCTTTGGCGATTGCCACCAAGGCCACGCGTGACGTGGCCTTTTTTATTGGGCGTCAGTCAAGGCTTTGGTATTTTTGGCTTGAAGCTGCAAAACTCAGACACCCCACATTGCCAGCACATAGGCTTGCGGGCTTGGCACACATAGCGGCCATGCAAGATGAGCCAGTGGTGCGCGTCCACCAAGTAGGCGGCAGGAATACGCTTCATCAGTTTCATTTCTACGGCCAACGGGGTTTTGCCTGGGGCCAAGCCCGTGCGGTTGCCCACGCGAAAGATGTGGGTGTCCACCGCCATCGCGGGCTCGCCAAATGCGACATTGAGCACCACGTTGGCGGTTTTGCGGCCTACACCCGGCAAGGCTTCTAGGGCTTCGCGTGTGCGGGGGACCGCGCTGTGGTGCTGCTCGACCAAGATGCGGCAAGTCTCCATCAAGTGCTTGGCTTTGCTGCGGTACAGGCCAATGGTCTTGACGTAGTTCTCCAGGCCATTGAGGCCCAAATCCAAAATTTGCTGCGGTGTGTTGGCCACTGCAAACAGCTTGCGCGTGGCTTTGTTCACGCCCACGTCAGTGGCTTGAGCGCTTAACAAAACCGCGCTGAGCAACTCGAACACGCTGGTATATTCCAACTCGGTATTGGGCTGCGGATTGGCTGCTTTCAGCGTCGCAAAAAAAGGCTCAATGTGCTGTGTTTTCATACGACCATTATTCCTCACCATGCAATTTGCTGACCGCCTTGACCTTGTTGAAACCTCAGCCATTCGTGAACTGTTCAAACTCCTGGGCAAGCCCGGCATCATTAGTTTTGCGGGTGGCTTTCCAGACAGCGCCATGTTTGATGTGCAAGGCATTCGCGAAGCCAGCAACCGAGCCTTGACCGAAGAACCCGGTGCCGCCCTGCAATACGGCGCGACCGAAGGCTACAACCCACTGCGCGAGCAACTCGCCGCTTTCATGGCCAGCAAAGGCGTGACTGCTTTAGACGCCAACGGCTTGATCATCACCACGGGCAGTCAACAGGGATTGGACTTGGTTGCCAAAACCTTGCTCAACCCCAACGATGTGGCTTTGGTCGAAGGCCCCACGTTCTTGGCCACCATTCAGTGCTTCCGTCTATACGGCCCACAAGTGTTGGGCGTTCCCATTGACGCGCACGGTGTGCAAGTGGACAAGCTTGAAGAAATGATGGTTCAACACCGCCCCAAACTGGTGTATCTGATCCCCACCTTTGGCAACCCGAGCGGAGCCACGCTGAGCCTAGAGCGCCGCATGCGGGTGCTGGAGCTGGCTGTCAAATACAAAACCGTGGTGGTGGAAGACGACCCGTACGGCGATCTTTATTTTGGCGAGCCACCGCCTCCCTCCTTGTTGGCATTGAGCGACCAAGTGCCTGGCAGTCGCGACTGGTTGGTTTACTGCGGTTCACTCAGCAAGGTGTTGTCGCCAGGGCTGCGCTTGGGCTGGATGGTTGCACCGCCCGAACTGTTGGCCCGCGCCACCATGTGCAAGCAATTCAGCGATGCGCACACCTCCACCTTCACACAAGCCACCGCAGCGCACTACCTCAAAGCGGGCCGTATGCCCGCCACCCTAGCGCACGTGCGCAGTGTGTATGCCGAGCGCGCCCAAGCCATGGGAGAAGCTTTGACGCGCGAGCTGGGCGATGCCCTGACCTTCACCCAACCGCAAGGCGGTTTGTTTTTTTGGGCCCAGCTCACGGGCGCTGGCGGCAAAGTCAAAGACGGTGCTGAGCTGGCTAAACGCGCCATTGAACAAGGCGTGGCCTTTGTGCCCGGTGCACCGTTTTTTGCCAGCAACCCTGATGCATCAGCGATTCGTTTGAGCTTTGCCACTGCGGATGTGGCCAAGATCAACGAGGGCATTGCCCGACTGGGTCAAGCCGTCATCGTTTGATGTTTTTTTCCACTCACCACCTCAGTTCACTTATTTTTAGGAGTCTTGTCATGCTGCCCTTGTCTCGCTGTCTTGCTTTTGTCCTGTTGTCTTCCTTGATGGCGGTGGGCTTTGCTAACCCCTCAGCCACCGACCCCAATTACAAGCCGTCGCGGGGGCAGAGTGGCAAAGACGTGATTTGGATTCCCACACCGCCCGAGCTGGTTGAAAAAATGCTGACCATGGCCAAAGTCACGCCGCAAGATCGGGTGTTTGACCTGGGCTCGGGCGACGGCATTATTCCCATTGCTGCTGCGCAAAAATTCAAGGCCAATGCGGTGGGCATTGAATTCAACCCGAACATGGCCGAATTTGCCAGACGCAAGGTGGCCGAGGCTGGCGTGCAGGACAAGGTGCGCATCATCACGGGCGATATTTTCAAAGAAGACTTCAGCTCGGCCGACGTGGTCACCATGTACCTCTTGCCCGACCTCAACCTGCGCCTGCGGCCCACGATTTTGAAAATGAAGCCAGGCACGCGTGTGGTGGCCCATGCCTTTGAGATGGGCGATTGGCAGGCCGATGAGATCGCGATGGCCGCTGGCGCCTATGCCTATATGTGGATCGTGCCCGCGCCTGTGCAGGGCAGCTGGAGCGTGAGCTTTGATGCCGGTAAAACCGCGCGGATCAGCTTAGAGCAAACCTTCCAAAACGTGGGCGGCTCCATCTCTTTGGATGGCCGCAGCTATCAGCTTTTGGGTACCCGTTTGCGGGGCGAAGACTTGAGCTTTCAGTTCCGTGCTGATGGTCCGGCGGTGAGCAGCTTTCGCGGCAAAGTCACTGGCAACCGTTTGAGCGGCACGCTCACAACAGACTACTTGGTTCAGACCTTGGATGGCAGCCGCCTTTAGGCCACGCTGTACCTGAGTTCAAGCGCATTGAATTGAGTTGAACATGAGCGACACGACAAATCCAAGCGCGCAACCCGCGCGGCTCTTGAGCGCCTCGGCCGCCGTGGCCTTGATTGTGGGCATCGTCATTGGTGCTGGCATTTTCAAAACCCCGGCCTTGGTGGCGGGCATCAGCGGCGATGCCGGTTGGGCCTTGACCATTTGGGTGGCCGGTGCGCTGATCTCCATGGCCGGCGCCCTGTGCTATGCCGAGCTGTGCACAGCCTACCCGCATGCGGGCGGGGACTACCACTTCTTGCGCCGTGCGTTTGGGCGCGACTTGGCCTTTTTGTACGCCTGGGCGCGCGCCACCATCATCAACACCGGCTCCATTGCCTTGCTGGCGTTTGTGTTTGGCGACTACTTCAGCACCTTGGTGCCGCTGGGCGCGCATTCAAGCGCCATTTGGGCTTTGGTCATTGTGGTGGCGCTCACCCTGGTGAACATCGCTGGCATCCATGCTTCGTCGCGCATGCAGATGGTGCTCATCACCTTGGAGGTCGCAGGCCTGCTGGCCGTGGTGGTGGCAGGTTTGTGGTATGGCGATGCGTCTGCCCCCGCCAGCCTGAGCTGGTTTGAAAAAGTCCCGCCTGCGGGCGCATGGGGCTTGGCGCTGGTGTTTGTTTTGCTGACCTTTGGTGGCTGGAACGAGGCGGCCTATGTCTCGGCCGAGCTCAAGGGCGGTCCGCGCGCCATGGTGCGGGTCATTGTGCTCAGCATGCTGGCGCTGACGGCCATTTACCTGCTGGTCAATCTCGCGCTCTTGTGGGGCCTGGGGCAGGCCGGTCTGTCGGGCAGCAAGACGGCCGCGTCCAGCATGGTGGGCATGGCCTTTGGCCCCTGGGCTGAAAAAGCGCTCGGTTTGTCGGTGGCGATCGCCGCGCTCACCAGCATCAACGCCACCATGATCGTGGGCGCGCGCACCAACTTTGCGCTGGGCCGAGACTGGGCCAGCTTGCAGGCCTTGGGCCAGTGGCAAACCCAAGCCGGCGCGCCGCGCAAAGCCCTGTGGGCGCAGGCGGCCATCTCGATTGCGCTGGTGCTCTTGGGCATGCAAGAGGGCGACGGCTTTTCTGCCATGGTCGAGTTCACCGCTCCCGTGTTCTGGGGCTTTTTGTTTTTGGTGGGCGTGGGCCTGATGTGGCTGCGTCAGACCGACCCGCTCGCCCCCCGACCTTTCAAGGTGCCGCTGTACCCCTTGCTGCCGCTGGTGTTTTGTGCGGCCTGCGCGTGGCTCACCTACTCCAGCATCAGCTACGCCATCAGCCAAAAAGCCATCCATGTTTCAGGTTGGCTGATCGCCACCGGTGTGCTTGCGTGGTTGTTGCTGCGCTGGCGCGAGGGTCGCGAGGCCGTAGGCTATCTGCGCGGCGAGCCATGACTGATCGCCCAACCCACTGAGAGACGGCTGGCAGCAGGGGATGTGCTTAGCGCGTCAGTGCCTGATAAGCCGCTGCGTCCATCAGCCCAGCTAACTCAGCCGTGTTGCTGGGCTTGACCTTGTAGAACCATCCCGCGCCTTCGGGATCGCTGTTGGCCAATGAAGGGTCTGCGCGCAGGGCTTCGTTTTGTTCAAGGATTTCCACACTCGCGGGCATGTGGACGTCGGCCGCGGCTTTGACTGATTCGACCACACCCGCGACGCTGCCTTGTGCAAAGGTTTTGCCGACGTCTGCAAAGTCCACAAACACAATGTCGCCCAGCGTGTCTTGAGCGTGCTGGGTGATGCCCACCAAAGCTGTGTCGCCCTCGATGCGAATCCAAGTGTGTTCTGCGTGATATTGGTTCATAGTGTTTACATGCCGCTGTAGTTAGGGCCGCCACCGCCTTCAGGCGTGACCCAGTTGATGTTTTGGGTGGGGTCTTTGATGTCACAAGTTTTGCAGTGCACGCAGTTTTGCGCATTGATTTGCAAACGATCGGTGTTGTCTTCGTTCTTCACGTATTCATACACACCAGCCGGGCAATAGCGGCTCTCGGGACCTGCATAGGTCGCGAGGTTGATGTGCACAGGGACAGACGCGTCTTTGAGTGTCAAGTGCGCAGGTTGATTTTCTTCGTGGTTGGTGTTGCTGATGAACACGCTGCTCAAGCGGTCAAACGTGAGCTTGCCGTCGGGCTTGGGGTAGTTGATGGCGGCGTGCTGGTTTGCAGGCTCTAAGCTGAGATGGTCGGGCTTGTCGCCGTGAAGCGTCCAAGGGGGGGAGGCTATGCCGAGCTTGGGCATGAACCATTGCTCGATGCCAGTCATCACGGTGCCTACCCACATGCCTTTTTTGAACCACAGTTTGAAGTTGCGGTATTGGTGCAGTTCGGTGTGCAGCCAGCTCTTGTCAAAGGCGGCGGGGTAGGCGCTCAGCTCGTCATTGGCGCGGCCTGCAGACACGGCTTCAAAAGCCGCATCGGCAGCCAGCATGCCGCTCTTGATGGCGGCATGGCTGCCTTTGATGCGGGCTGCGTTCAAGTAGCCCGCGTCACAACCAATCAGCGCACCCCCTGGGAACACGGTTTTGGGTAAAGCTTGTGGTGTGCCGTTGTTGATGGCGCGTGCACCGTAGCCAATGCGTTTGGCACCTTCGAGGTGGGCGGCAATGGCTGGGTGTGTTTTCCAGCGTTGCATTTCCTCAAAGGGGCTGAGCCATGGGTTTTTGTAGTCGAGGCCCAGCACAAAGCCGAGGGTGACTTTGTTGTCCTCTAGGTGGTACAAAAAGCCGCCGCCAAAGGTGTCGTCTTGCATGGGCCAGCCAGAGGTGTGGACCACCAAGCCGGGCTTGGCTTTGGAAGGGTCGACTTCCCACAATTCTTTGATGCCGATGGCATAGCTTTGTGGGTCGCGGCCTTTGGCCAAGTTGTATTTGGCAATCACTTGTTTGCCCAAATGACCACGCGCGCCTTCGGCAAAGATGGTGTATTTGGCATGCAGTTCCATGCCGAGTTGGAAGTTGTCAGTGGGTTCGCCGTCTTTGCCAATGCCAAGGTTGCCAGTGGCCACACCTTTGACAGCGCCATGTTCGTCATACAAAACTTCAGCCGCTGTGAAGCCTGGGAAGATTTCTACGCCCATCGATTCAGCATGGGCCGCCATCCACTTCACCACATTGCTGAGCGACACCACATAGCAGCCGTCGTTGTGAAAGTTGCGGGGCATCAACCAGTTGGGGACACGGCTAACGCCGGTTTCGGTGAGGGTCAGCAAATCATCGCCCGTGACCTCTTGGTGGATGGGGCAGCCGAGCTCTTTCCAGTTGGGGATGAGCTCATTGATGGCCTTGGGGTCCATCACAGCGCCTGACAAGATGTGTGCGCCAGGCTCTGAGCCTTTTTCCAGCACCACCACAGACACCTCATGGCCTTTTTCAGCGGCCAGTTGTTTGATGCGAATGGCAGTGGCCAGTCCACCAGGGCCGCCGCCAATCACGGCCACGTCGTAAGCCATTGCTTCGCGGGGGCCGAACTGGGCGAGGATTTCATCGTGTGTCATGTCGCTTGTCTCGTTCATTTGTCAGAGTTGAGACACATTTTAGGGCCTAGGACATGTGCACTTGTCATAATGAAAAAACGTAACAAATTGGAGTTCAGCATGGCGTACAGCATGGATTTGTCAGGCCGCGTGGCTTTGGTCACGGGTGCTTCCAGTGGATTGGGGGCGCAATTTGCCCGTACCTTGTCTCGTGCGGGTGCCGCCGTGGTGTTGGCCAGTCGGCGTGTGGAAAAGCTCAAAGAGCTGCGCGCCGAAATTCAATCCGAGGGCGGCGATGCCCATGTGGTGAGCTTGGATGTGACGACCTTGGGTAGCATCCAATCGGCCGTGGCCCATGCCGAAACTGAGGTGGGCAGCATTGATATTTTGGTCAACAACTCGGGCGTGAGTACCACCCAGCGCGTGCAAGATGTGACGGAAGAAGACTTTGACTTCACCTTCAACACCAATGTGCGGGGCTCGTTCTTTGTGGCGCAAGAAGTGGGCAAGCGCATGCTGGCTCGCGCCAAGGGCGCTGCGCCAGGCAGCTACACGGGCGGGCGCATCATCAACATTGCGTCGGTGGTGGGCTTGAAAGTTTTGCCCCAGATCGCGCCCTATGCCATGAGCAAGGCTGCCGTGATTCAGATGACCAAGGCCATGGCTTTGGAGTGGGGGCGTTTTGGCATCAACGTCAACGCGATTTGTCCTGGCTACATCAGCACCGAAATGAATCAACACATTTGGAGCACAGAGGCAGGTCAAAAGCTGGTCAACATGTTGCCCCGCAAGCGCGTGGGTGATCCGCAGGATTTGGACGCCTTGTTGGTCTTGCTGGCCAGCGCAGAAAGTGCATTCATCAATGGCGCCATCATTTCGGCAGACGATGGGTTCTCGCTATGAGATACACCATTCCTGAACACAAAAAACTGGTCTATGAAACCATCATTCCTGTGCGCTGGGGCGACATGGATGCAATGGGCCATGTGAACAACACGATTTATTTTCGATACCTCGAAATTGCGCGTGTCGACTGGTTGCGCCAATTCAACTCCGAGCCCAAGCCCGAGGGCGAAGGCCCCGTCATCGTGAACGCGTTTTGCAACTTCTACAAACAACTGGCATACCCGTGTGATCTGCGGATCAAGATGTACGCCAGCGACCCCGGCCGCACCACGTTTGAAACCTGGGCCACCATGGAGCTGGTCACCAGCCCTGGTGAGATTTATGCGGCAGGCGGTGCCACCACCATTTGGGTGGACTTTCCCAAGCAAAAAGCGGTGGACTTGCCCGATTGGGTGCGCGAGATGGTCACACCTTAAGCGGCTTCAGCGCTGCATGGGTGCGGTGGACGCATCGAGCTGAGTGAGCCACAACAGCGCCGCGTCGCGGTGGTCGCCGCACATGTCAGCCGCAGGTTGTAAACCGCCACAAAACGCAGGCCGCTCGGGTTGGCCAAACACCGCGCAGCGCATATCGGGCAGCAATTGCACACAAGGTACTCCAGCGGGTTTGCCCTCAGGCATGCCGGGCAAGGGGCTGGTGATGGAGGGCGCGATGCAGCAAGCGCCGCACCCGCTGCGGCATTGCATTTACTGTTGCTTGGGCACGCGGCCCATCAGATAAAACTCAGGGTTGGGCACCATGCCGCTGAAGCTAGCCATGCGGTTGCTCAAGCCAAAGAAGGCCGTGATGGCGGCGATGTCCCAAATGTCTTCGTCGTCAAAACCATGGGCGTGCAAGGACGTGAAGTCCGCGTCTTCCACTTGGTCGCTGTGTTGGCAAACCTTCATGGCAAAGTCGAGCATGGCGCGTTGGCGTGGCGTGATGTCGGCCTTGCGGTAGTTGACCGCGACTTGGTCGGCGACCAAGGGTTTTTTTTCATAAATACGCAGGATCGCGCCATGCGCGATCACACAATACAGGCAATGGTTGGCCGCGCTGGTGGTGGTGACGATCATTTCGCGATCGCCCTTGGTCAGGTTGCTGCCGCGCCCCACGGATTCGGGCACCATCAACGCATCGTGGTAAGCGAAGAAGGCTCGCCATTCTGCAGGGCGGCGGGCGAGGGCCAAAAACACGTTGGGCACAAAGCCCGCTTTCTCTTGGACCTCCAAAATCTTGGCGCGAATGTCTTCGGGCAAGTCTTTGAGTTCTGGGTGAGGGTAGTGGTTCATGGGGTGTATCCCGTTCCTTAGATGGCTTGGCTCATTATCCTCGGGTCCATTTCAGGCTTAACTCTGTCGGGCCCACTTGTCGCTTCAACATAACTTAGCCCACCACCAACTTGTGCACCAAGTCTGCCGTGGTCGATGCTTTGTATTTGCGCATGAGTTTGGCGCGGTAGATCTCTACCGTGCGGTGGCTGATGCCGAGCACTTTGCCAATTTCTTTGGACGTCATGCCCTCCATCAGCAAGGCAGCTACTTCTCGCTCGCGGGCTGTTAGCTCGGCACGAACAGGACGGCTGGCGCTGAGGTCTTCAAAACTCCAAATGCCCGCTTCGTGGGGGGAGTCAAGGTTCAAGGCGCGGCCCGTCACGTGGCACCAAAAAGGCTCGCCCTTGAAGCGGCCGTCGATGCGTTTCATCAAGCGGTCGTCGGCATACAAACCCTTGGCGTTCAGGCTCAATTTGATGCGTGCGCCCGTGCGCTCATACTCATCTGCGCTGGGGTAGAGCACCTGAAACGATTGGCCCATGAGTTGCTCGCGCGAGGTGCCAAACATGTCGCACAGGTGTTGGTTGCAGTCCACCATGGTGCGGTTGCGTGACAGCACCAAGCCCACAGGGGCGAGGTCAAAGGCTTGACGATAATCAATCATCGTGATGGCATTCAGGGGTCTGTGCTTACGAAAAACTACGTAGTGTATTACGTAGTATCGTTGTGATTTTATGAACTACTTTGACTGGAGCCTGCCTTGAACAAAGTTTTCCCTTCCGCTGCTGAGGCACTCCAAGACATCGTGGCCGACGGCCAGTTGATGGCTGTGGGTGGTTTTGGCTTGTGTGGTATTCCTGAAGCCTTGATTGACGCTTTGCGCGACAGTGGCGTGAAGGACTTAACCGTCATCTCCAACAATGCTGGCGTGGACGGCTTCGGGTTGGGCAAGTTGCTTGAAACCCATCAAATCAAAAAAATGATTTCCAGCTATGTGGGCGAGAACAAAGAGTTCGAGCGTCAATATTTGGCGGGTGAACTCGAACTTGAATTCACCCCGCAAGGCACGCTGGCTGAAAAGCTGCGTGCCGGCGGTGCTGGTATTCCCGCCTTCTTCACCAAAACCGGTGTGGGTACCTTGGTGGCCGAGGGCAAAGAGCTGCGCGAGTTCGACGGCGACACCTATGTGATGGAGCGCTCACTGGTGCCTCAAATCTCGCTGATCAAAGCCGACGTGGCCGACCGCTCAGGCAATTTGCGTTTCAACATGACTGCGCGCAACTTCAACCCCGCAGCCGCCACTGCTGGCAAGATTTGCGTGGTGGAAGTGGAGCGTATTGTGGAGACGGGCGAGTTGGCCCCTGACGACATTCACCTGCCCGGCATTTATGTGCACCGCATCGTGCTCAACGCTAAGCCCGAAAAGCGCATCGAAAAACGCACCACACGTGACCGCAAATAAGGAATAGACATGGCTTGGACTCAAGACGAAATGGCCGCACGTGCGGCAAGCGAACTGCAAGACGGTTTTTATGTGAACCTTGGCATTGGCATTCCCACCTTGGTGGCCAACCACGTGCCTGACCATGTGGAGGTCTGGCTGCAAAGCGAGAACGGCATGCTGGGCATTGGCGCGTTTCCATACGAAGACGAGGTCGACGCGGACCTCATCAACGCGGGCAAGCAAACTGTCACCACCATCAAAGGTTCAGCCATTTTTGGCAGCGACCAATCGTTTGCCATGATCCGTGGCGGCAAGATCAACCTCTCCATCTTGGGCGCGATGCAAGTCAGCGAGCAGGGCGACTTGGCCAATTGGATGATTCCCGGCAAGATGATCAAAGGCATGGGCGGCGCGATGGACTTGGTGGCAGGCGTCAAGCGCGTCATCGTCTTGATGGAGCACGTGGCCAAGAAAAAAGACGGCACCGAAGATTTGAAAATTTTGCCGCACTGCACCTTGCCTTTGACAGGCGTGGGTGTGGTTGACCGCATCATCACCGACCTCGCGGTGATGGATGTGGTGCCTGAAGGCCTCCAAGTGATTGAACTGGCGCCCGGCGTGAGCCGTGAGTTCTTGCAAAGCAAAACAGGTGTGACCTTGTTGTGATGTGGGGCTAAACTTGCCTGTTCACAACAAGAGGAAACACCATGAAAATTTTGGTTGCTGTCGACGGTTCTAAATCTTCACTGAACGCAGTCAAGTGCGCTGTGAAGTTGGCTTCCAACTTTCGCACGCAAGATCGCATCACTTTGATCAATGTGCACGATGACCAAGGCTTGCGCCATGCGCAACAGTTTGTGGGCAAAGAAGGCATTGCCGATTACTTGCGCGAACTGAGTGAGAAAGAGCTCAAATCAGCTTTGGCTGTGTTGGTGAAGGCTGGCGTCAAGCACGACAGCATCATTCACACAGGTCATGTGGCGCAAGTCATCTCCGATGTCGCCAATAAAAAGTTTGACATGGTGGTCATGGGCACCAAAGGCCGCAGTGGCCTGATTGATATGTTGGTAGGTTCCGTGGCGCAACGCGTCTTGAGCACTTGCAAGAAGCCTGTGCTCTTGGTGAAGTAATCACCCTGTTGGATGCTGCGCCATCCATTGAAAAAGCCGCTCGGTTCAACTTGAGCGGCTTTTTTGTCTGTGGAGCGGGTGATGGGAATCGAACCCACGTTATTTGCTTGGGAAGCAAGAGTCCTACCATTGAACGACACCCGCAGGTAGTGCTGGCATTGTAGGGGTGCTTGCCCTAAACTGAATCACGTGACACGTGCGGTAGTTGGGGTAAGCCATGAAAAAAATTATTCTGTTGGCAACGCTTTGGGTGTGTTTTGCTGCGAGTGCGCAAAGCTGCAACGACATCAAGGACAAAGACAAGGCCCATGACTGCCGAGCCACCATCAGCAACGACAAGTCGCATTGCCAAAAAATTGGCAACAACGATTTACTCAACCTTTGCATGGGCAAAATCGAAAAAGACATGAAGTATTGCCGCCGCATTGCCACCGAGAAAATCAAGAAAAGATGTGAGAACAGTATGCGTTGACAAAGCAAAACAGCATCCTTGAGGGATGCTGTTTTAGGTTGCGCGTGGCAAAGTCTTAGGTGTTAGCCAGTGCTTGTTGCATGACTTGACCAACTTGGCTGAAGTAGTCATGCGCCATTTTGGTAGGCACGAGGTATTTGGTGCGACGGTTTTTGCCTTCAAACACCGTGTCAATCATGCCCAGCTCTCGCAGCTGGTCGAGCTTGCGGTGAATGGTGGCAGGCGAGGCAATGGCATTCAGACCCATTGCGTCAGTGACTGTCAAAGGCTTTTCAGAGGCATGACGAACTGCAATCACTTCGAGAAGCTTTTTGGCATCCAAGTCCATCACAGGCGCATTCGCTTGACCATCTAAGGCGTGAATGAGATTCAGAAAGCGCAGGTAGATTTGTTTGGATTCCATGGGATATGTTGTTGATTACATTGTGCAAAAAGAATTTCATTGTAAATAACAAAACTGTCATAAACCAAGTAAAACCACTTATTCCTTTGTTTCTAAAGGTATTGTCATTATTTGAGGATGTCGCCTACACAAAGGTATTTCATCTCAAGGTACTCCTCCATGCCGTGGCTAGAGCCTTCGCGACCCAAACCCGATTGCTTGATGCCACCAAACGGCACATGCTCGGTGGCAATCACCCCAGCGTTGATGCCCACCATGCCGTATTCCAGCGCTTCGCTGACGCGGTAAATACGGCCAACATCGCGGCTGTAAAAGTAGCTGGCCAAGCCAAACTCGGTGTTGTTAGCGGCGTCTATGACTTCTTGTTCGTGGTGAAAGCGAAAGACCGGGGCAAACGGGCCAAAGGTTTCTTCTCGGGCGCACAGCATGTCGGCGCTGGCTTCGGAGATGACGGTGGGTGCATAAAACTGGCCTTCTAATTTGTGGCCGCCCGCCATGACCTTGCCACCCTTGGCCACTGCATCTTGCAAGTGGCGCTCTACCTTTTCAACGGCGGCGACTTCAATCAAGGGGCCTTGGACCACGCCTTCATCAAAGCCGTTGCCCACTTTGATGGCCCTGACTTTGGCCGAGAACTTTTGCACAAACTCGTCGTACACGGCGTCTTGCACATAAATGCGGTTGGCGCACACGCAGGTTTGTCCTGCGTTGCGGTATTTGCTGGCCATGGCGCCATCCACGGCACTGTCAATGTCAGCATCGTCAAACACGATGAAAGGGGCGTTGCCGCCCAACTCTAAGGCGAGCTTCTTGATGGTTGGGGCCGACTGCGCCATCAAGATGCGGCCCACTTCGGTGGAACCCGTGAAGCTGATGTGTCGCACGATGTCGCTGCTGCAAAACACTTTGCCAATCGCAATGCTGTTGTCGTTGTCGGCACTCAGGATGTTCAACACGCCCGCAGGAATGCCAGCGCGAATGGCCAGTTCTGCAGCGGCCAAAGCGGTGAGGGGGGTGAGTTCGGCGGGCTTGATCACCACAGGGCAGCCAGCAGCCAGTGCAGGGGCTACTTTGCGGGTGATCATGGCCAGCGGAAAGTTCCAAGGCGTGATGGCAGCGCACACGCCGATGGGTTGCTTGAGCACCATCAGGCGACGGTTGTTGTCAAACTGGGGCAAGGTCTCGCCATTGACGCGCTTGGCTTCTTCGGCAAACCACTCCACAAAGCTCGCCGCGTAGGCCACTTCGCCTTTGGCTTCTGCAAAGGGCTTGCCTTGCTCGGCAGTCATGATGCGTGCCAAGTCTTCTTGGTTGGCCATCAGTAAGTCAAACCAATTGCGCAAGATGATGCTGCGCTCTTTGCTGGTTTTGTTGCGCCAGGCTGGCCATGCGTTGTTGGCGGCATCCAGGGCGGCATGGGCATCTGTGGTTGAGAGGTTGGCCACATCGGCTAGCTTGTGTCCGGTGGCTGGGTCATGCACATCAAAGCGGCTGGCGCCTGCGACCCAATGGCCATTGATCAAGGCATCGGTCTTGAGCAGGCTGGGGTCGTTGAGCAAAGAAAGTGGTGCTGTTTGAGCGAAACCTGCGGTTTTCATGTCCATGGGAGTCTCCGTATTTAATCCGTCAAGCATAACGCCGCCCCAGTGGCCGTTGGGACTTTGGGGGAACACCGAAACCTATAATTTGCGGATGACTACACCCACATTCACCGTCGCTGACATTCGCAAATCATTTCTTGACTTCTTTGAGTCCAAAGGCCACACCGTCGTGGCTTCCAGCCCCTTGGTGCCTGGTAACGACCCCACATTGATGTTCACCAACTCAGGCATGGTCCAGTTCAAAGACGTTTTCTTGGGCGATGACAAGCGCTCCTACGTGCGCGCTGCCTCGGTTCAAGCCTGCTTGCGCGCGGGTGGCAAGCACAACGACTTGGAAAACGTGGGCTACACCGCCCGCCACCACACCTTCTTTGAAATGCTGGGCAACTGGTCGTTTGGCGACTACTTCAAACGAGAGTCACTCCATTGGGCATGGGAGTTGTTGACCCAGGTCTACAAACTGCCCCCCGAGCGTCTGCTGGCCACGGTCTATCAAGAAGACGATGAGGCCTATGACATTTGGACCAAAGAAATTGGCCTGCCACCCGAGCGCGTGATTCGCATTGGCGACAACAAAGGCGGCCGCTACAAGAGCGACAACTTCTGGATGATGGCTGACACTGGCCCTTGCGGCCCTTGTTCTGAAATCTTTTATGACCACGGCGACCACATTCCCGGCGGACCTCCTGGCAGCCCCGACGAAGACGGCGACCGTTTCATTGAAATTTGGAACAACGTGTTCATGCAATTCAACATGGACGAAACTGGCGCTGTCACCCGCTTGCCCGCGCCTTGTGTGGACACGGGCATGGGCCTAGAGCGCTTGGCGGCCATCTTGCAGCACGTGCACAGCAACTACGAAATCGACATCTTTGATGCCCTCATCAAAGCTGCGTCACGCGAAACGGGTTGCACTGATTTGGGACACAAGAGCCTGCGCGTGATTGCCGACCACATCCGCGCCACCTCGTTCTTGGTGAGCGACGGCGTGGTGCCCAGCAACGAAGGCCGTGGCTATGTGCAGCGCCGCATCATTCGTCGCGCCATTCGCCACGGCTATTTGTTAGGTCAGAAAAAACCGTTCTTCCACAAACTGGTGCCTGACTTGGTCAAGCTCATGGGCGCTGCTTATCCCAACATGGCCAGCCAAGCAGAGCGCATTGCATCGGTCTTGAAAGCCGAAGAAGAGCGCTTCTTTGAAACCCTCGAAGTGGGCATGTCAATTTTGGATGCCGCTTTGCAAGGCGGCGCGCAAGTGTTGCCGGGCGAAGTCGCCTTTAAGCTGCACGACACCTATGGCTTTCCGCTCGACTTGTCGGCCGACGTGTGCCGCGAGCGTGGCCTGAGCGTGGACGAAGCCGGCTTTGCCGCCGCCATGGAAAAACAAAAATCCCAAGCCCGCGCCGCAGGCAAGTTCAAGATGGACAAGGCCTTGGACTACTCGGGCGCTGGCAACACCTTTGTGGGCTATGACGACCTCAAAGCCACCTCCAAAGTGGTGGCGGTGTACTTAGACGGCAACTCGGTGGCCGAACTCAAGCATGGCCAAACGGGCGTGGTGGTGTTGGACACCACGCCCTTCTACGCCGAAAGCGGCGGCCAAGTGGGTGACGCTGGCGTGCTGGTGAGCGGCTCTGCCAGCTTTGCGGTGGAAGACACCTTGAAGATCAAAGCCGATGTGTATGGCCACCACGGCACCTTGACCCAAGGCACCTTGGCGGTGGGCGACCATGTGGACGCCCAAGTGGACGTGCAAGTGCGCGCTGCCACCGTGCGCAACCACTCAGCCACCCACCTGATGCACAAAGCCTTGCGCGACGTGTTGGGTGACCATGTGCAACAAAAAGGCAGCTTGGTGAATGCTGAACGCACACGTTTTGACTTTGCCCACAACGCGCCTGTGACGGATGCGCAAATTCGCGACATAGAAGCCCAAGTGAACGCCGAAATTTTGGCCAATGCGTCGGCGCAAGCGCGCGTGATGGACATCGAGTCCGCGCAACAAACAGGCGCCATGATGTTGTTTGGCGAGAAGTACGGCGAGACCGTGCGCGTGCTCGACATTGGATCTAGCCGCGAGTTGTGCGGTGGCACCCACGTCAAAGCCACGGGCGACATTGGCTTGTTCAAAGTGGTGGCCGAAGGCGGCGTGGCCGCTGGCGTGCGCCGCATCGAGGCCATCACAGGCGCGAATGCTTTGGCTTATTTGCAATCGCTGGAAGACTCGGTGACGCAAGCCGCTGGCGCGCTCAAAGCACCACCCACCGAGCTCAATGCTCGTTTGGCTCAAGTGTTGGACCAGGTCAAAGCGCTTGAGAAAGAAGTCTCGGCCCTCAAAGGCAAAGTGGCTTCGGCCCAAGGCGACGAGTTGATGACGCAAGCACTCGATGTCAAGGGCATCAAGTTGTTGGTGGCTCAACTCGACGGTGCAGATGCCAAAACCTTGCGCGACACCCTAGACAAGCTCAAAGACAAAATGAAGTCAGCTGTGGTCGTGCTGGCCGCTGTGGACGGTGAGAAAGTCAACATCGCCGCAGGCGTGACCGCTGACCACGTGGGCAAGGTCAAGGCGGGCGAGTTGGCCAACTTTGTGGCCCAACAAGTCGGCGGCAAGGGGGGCGGCAAGCCCGACATGGCGATGGCCGGTGGCACCGACGCCGCTGCTTTGCCCAAGGCCTTGGCCAGCGTGCAAGCTTGGGTGACCGAGCGGGTTTAAATTCTTTGTTCGCATGTAAGCGCTGGCGTTTTAGACGCTAGCGCTTTTTTTTATGCGTGAATTTTCAGACGCAAAGCGCTGTGAAATTCCCGCGCTTCGCCCGTGACGGGGTCGGTGAAGGCCACGCTTTTTGCAAGTAATTGCAAGGGGTTGTTGAAGTCCTCTTGTGCATCTGGCCCGCGCAACACGGTGGGATAAAACTGATCGCCCTCCAGCGGCAAGCCCAGCGCCATCATGTGCACGCGCAATTGGTGGCGTTTGCCGCTGATAGGTTCTAGCTGGTAGAGCGCCCGCGACTCTTCGACTTTGAGCAAGCTGATGCGTGTTTCGCTGTTGGGCTCGCCAACGACTTCTTGTGTTTTGAAAAAAAGCGGGTCTGGTTGCAGACGGCTGATGTGCGTGCGCGGCAGCTCTAGCGCGGGGTTGAAGGCGGCCACCGCTTCATACACTTTGTGCATTTCTTTGTCTCGAAACAGCGCGTGGTAGGCGTCGCGGTCTTGCAAACGTTTGCCAAACATCACGAGGCCTGCGGTTTCGCGGTCGATGCGGTGCAGGGGCACGAGCGCGTCGTTGCCAGTGAGGTGCTTGAGCTGCACCAACAAACTTTGCTGCACGTAGCGGCCCGCAGGCGTGACAGGCATGAAGTGCGGTTTGTCCGCCACGATCAAGTGCGCGTCTTCAAAGACGATGCTGGCCTTCTCGGGCAGCACCGGCTCGTTGGCGATGTGGCGGTAGTAGTAGAGCTTGGTGTGGGGCGTGTAGGCCTGTGTGGCTGCCACGGGCTGAGCCTCCTCGTTGAGCACGAGTTGGTCGTTGAAGCGCTGCAGCCACTCGTCGCGCGAGATGTCGGGCATGCGCGCCACCAAAAAATCAAGCACCGTGGGCCAAGGCCCCACGGGTAGCGACACGCGGCTGGCGCCTACGCCGTGGCGCGTCGGGATTCGCATGGGGGTAGGTTCCAGACGACTTAGACCCTGGTGAACACCAAATCCCACACCCCATGGCCAAGCTTCAAGCCACGGTTTTCAAACTTGGTGAGCGGGCGGTAGGCGGGCTTTTCGGCAAAGCCGCTGGGGTCGGTGGCGGTGTTGTACAGCATGGGCTCAGCAGACACCACTTGCATCATTTGCTCGGCATAGGGCGCCCAATCGGTCGCCAAGTGCAGGTAGCCGCCGGGCTTGATGTGTTGGGCCAAGCGCTTGACAAACGCGCTTTGAATCAAGCGCCGCTTGTGGTGACGGCTTTTGTGCCATGGGTCTGGGAAGAAGATGTGCACGCCGTCCAGGCTCTTTGGGCCCAGCATGTGGTCCATCACCTCCACCGCGTCGTGCTGCACGATGCGGATGTTGCCAATGCGCTCTTCACCGCAGCGCTTGAGCAGCGCACCCACGCCAGGCGCGTGAACCTCACAGCACAAAAAGTTGTCGTCAGGGCGCGTGTGCGCAATCTTGGCCGTGGCGTCGCCCATGCCAAAACCGATTTCCAAAATCAGTGGCGCAGTGCGGCCAAACGCAGCAGCCACATCCAAACGCTCAGGTGCGTAAGGCACCAAAAACTGGGGACCGAACTGCTCAAACGCACGCGTTTGACCCGGACCCATGCGGCCAGCACGCAGCACATAGGTTTTGATGACGCGCATGAATAGCGTGTCGGTTTTTGTGGCGTCAGGGTTGGTGGGCGTGTCGGCGGTGATCATGGCTGAAGAATCTAGAGATATTTGCCCATTATCGTGGGACAGATGGCCATGCTTTTGCCCATTTGGCGAGGGTTTGATCAATCGATGCGCCCTTGTTTGGCACTGACAGCCCCAAGGTTTGCGCGGCTATTTTTAGCGCAATCAGTGGCTCCCTCAAGTCCAAAGCCTCAGCCCCATTTTGCTTACTCAGCTTCTCCCCGTTGTCACCCAACACCAGCGGTGTGTGCATGTAGCGGGGTGTAGCCAAACCCAATGCGTGTTGCAGCACGATTTGTCGTGCGGTGTTGTCGCTCAGGTCTGCACCCCGCACGATGTGGGTGATGCCTTGCGCGGCATCGTCCACCACCACCGCGAGTTGGTAGGCCCACAGGCCGTCGGCGCGGCGCAGTACAAAGTCACCCACTTCTTGGGCTACATCTTGTTGTTGGCTACCAAGCAAGCGGTCTTGCCAAGTCAATGGCGTGGGCAGTTTCAAATCGTCGATCACGCGTTGCACATTCAGCCGCCACGCGCGTGTGGCTTTGCCATGCAGTCCATCTCGGCAAGTGCCTGGGTAGACCGCGGCGGTGTGGCGTTCGCGGGTGTGGCCCATCAAAACTTGTGCGTCTTCAATTTCTTTGCGTGAACAGCCGCAGGGGTAGGCCCAGCCTTTGGCGATCAAGGTGTCGAGCGCCGCTTGGTAGGCATCGCCGCGTTGCGATTGCCGCATCACAGGTGCGTCAGAGGCCAAGCCGCAGATGGCGAGTTGTTGCAAGATGAGTGGGTCAGCGCCAACGATGCAACGCGGTGTGTCCACGTCTTCGATGCGCACCAACCATTGGCCGCCGTGCGCGCGCGCGTCTAGCCAACTGGCGAGGGCTGCAACGAGCGAGCCCGCATGCAGCGGGCCCGTGGGGGAGGGGGCGAATCGACCGATGTAGCGCACAAGAATTTCACGCACGTTGCCTGTGCGTGAACCGTTTTATAAGCGATTGGCAGATTGGCAAACACTCAATGCGAGTTCAAGGCCAGAGACAAAGGCGTCTTCCACGCGGTGGCCCAAGTGCCAGTCGCCGCAGGTACCCAAGCCGTTGGCTGGGTTGTATTGGTGTGACACACCGAGGGGCTTGGTGGTTTTGGCATAGAGCCAGCAGTGCATCTCGGCAAAGGCGGGCTCGGCACGGATACCCGTGAGTTCGGCAAAGGCTCGCAACAGTTTGGCCTTGACGCGGGCCTCGGTGTCTGAGATGTGTTCAGCCGACCATGCTGAGTTGGCTTGCACGGTCCAGCGCTCGACTTTGCCGCGGCCTGGTTTGGATGATTCGCGTGTCAACCATGCAATTCGGTGATGAATGCTGCGTGCTGCATTCCACTGCGGACCGATGTGCAAATTGGGCTGCGTGGCCTTGGGAAAGGCCAGCATCATGGTCCAGCAGGGGGCTACATCCACAGCGTCCATGGCTTTGAGCCACTGGTGATTGGCTGCTTCTTTGCCTGAGGCTTTGAGCAAGTTTTCGGCCTGTATGCAAGGAATGGCGAGCAAGACATGGTCAAAGCCTGTGACTTCTCGATGTTCAGTGTGCACTGTCCACAAACCTTTGGTGCCGCGCGCCAAGCGGTTGACCAAGGTGTTGTACGTGATGGCTTTGCCTAGCGGCGCTGCCCAATGGCGCACCAATGCGTTCATGCCAGGTTTGGCTACAAAGTGAGCGTCTTTGGTGGAGCGAGCGGCTTCAAACACATGGCCCAGTGGGTCAAGTACACGCACGGCGTTGGCGCTCCAAGGGCGGCAAATCTCGGTGGTGCCGGGCACGGCTTGGATGGCCAAGGAAAAGCGTGGGTCGCGGACTGTGAAGTATTGGGCGCCGTGGTCAAAGGTGCCGAAGTTGGTGTCGCGCGTGGACATGCGTCCACCCGCGCCCGGGCTTTTTTCAAACACATGCACATGGTGGCCAGCTTTGACCAAAGTGCGGGCGGCGGTGATGCCAGCGATGCCGGCTCCGATGATGGCGATGTTCAGGGTCATGGTTGCACTCTACACCTTCCTGCGGGCTAATTGGGTCGGGGGTTCACCAATAGCGCAGAGCGGGTGGCCGAGCTCTTGAGTTGTTTGAGCCACCACTGCAAAGCGCGTCCGCCGCGCTCGCCCTCACTGCCATAGGGAATTCGCCAAGCGTAACTGAGTTGAGTCACACGCGGGTGACGTTCGACAGCCCGCGCCACCAAAACACCTTGGTCAATCAACGATCGCACCATTTTTTCTGGCACAAAACCCACGCCCAGACCACGCACTTGCGCATCAATTTTGCTTTGCATGGTGGACACTGTGAAGACGTCTTGGCCCGGTAGCAATCCCACGCTCATCCCCGCGCCACGTTGTACCGAGTCGGCCACAGCCACGGCCCGGTGCAGACCAATGCGCGCATCGGTCAAGGGCTCTGGGGCGTGGGCCAACGGGTGATGCGGTGCAACTGCAAACACAAAGTGCATGGCACCCAGCACCTGGCTATGGATGCCCGATGTTGAGCCGCTGTCGCTGATGCTGCCCGCAATGCCGAGCGCCAAATCGGCTTGGCCGCTGGTGAGCGCTTCGAGCGTGCCCGTGAGGGTTTCGTCTCTCAGCTTGAGGCGTGTGGGCGCGTTCAAGGCCAAGAAGGCTTCGCACAATTCCATGACGGTTGCGCGGTCGATGATGCCGTCTACAGCAAGGGTGAACTGACTCTCCCAGCCCGTGGCTACACGTTTGACGCGGTTGGCGATGGCGTCCATGTCGGCCAGCAAGCGATCGCCTTCGCGCAGCAGTTCGTGCCCTGCCGCGGTGAGCTGGGCTTGCCTGGCGCTGCGGTCAAACAGCAGCACATCCAGCGCATCTTCCATCTGTCGCACGCGGTAGGTCAGGGCGCTGGGCACCAGTCCAAGTGCGCGCGCAGCGGCTGCAAAGCTGCCTGCTTTTTCAATCGCGTGCAGCATGGACAGCGAATCTGGGGTGAGGACGTCACGGGGAGATGTCATGCAATGGGGCTTTGATCGTTCAAATAATTTGAATGATGCCATCAAATGCGGTGCATGGCAAAAGCCGGGTGAGGGCCTAAAGTTCAGCTCAAGACAAAACAGGAGCGCACACCATGTTGACCATTCGCAAATCCCAAGACCGAGGCTATGCCGATCACGGCTGGCTCAAGTCGTTTCATAGCTTTTCGTTTGCCAGCTACCACGATCCCGAATTCATGGGGTGGGGCAATTTGCGCGTCATCAACGAAGACCGCATTGCGCCGGGCACAGGCTTTGGCACCCACGGCCACCGCGACATGGAAATCATCAGCTATGTGTTGAGCGGTAACTTGGCCCACAAAGACAACATGGGCAACGTGGAGGGCATTCCACCTGGCGACGTGCAGCGCATGAGCGCAGGCAATGGCGTGCAGCACAGCGAGTTCAACCACGCGCCTGATGAGACGACGCACTTCTTGCAAATTTGGATTGAACCCAATGTGCGCGGTATTCCTGCCAGCTATGAACAAAAAACAGTGCCGCCAGTGTCCAAACGCGGCGCACTGAGCCGCATTGCTGCCCCCGCAGACGGTGTTGTCACATTGCACGCCGACGCTGCCTTGTATGCGGGCCTGTTTGACGGCGAAGAGGCCGCGACATTGACAATTGCCAAAGGTCGCAAAGCCTATGTGCACCTCATTCGTGGTGCATTGCAAGTCAATGGCCAGGCATTGACCACGGGCGACGCCGCACTGCTAGACAACGAAACCACGGTTGCATTGACCCACGGCCAAGATGCCGAGGTGTTGGTGTTTGACTTGGCTGCTTAATTTTTTACTCTTCCCTCCAACTCAAGGACAACTGAATGAACAACGCACTCAACCTCATGGGCCGCCTCTTGCTGGCTGCACTCTTCTTGCCAGCAGGCTTGTCAAAACTGTCTGGCTTTGAAGGCACCGTGGCTTACATCGGTTCTGTGGGTTTGCCGTTTGCCTCAGTGGCAGCTGCTGCTGCGGTTGCTGTGGAAATTCTGGGCTCGGTTGCTTTGATCGTGGGCTTTCAAACCCGCATTGCTGCGGCGGTGTTGGCGGTGTTCACACTCGTTGCTTCGGTCTTCTTTCACGCGTTTTGGGCCGCTGCGCCTGAGCAGGCCTTCATGCAGCAACTCTTGTTCTTCAAGAACGTCGGCGTGATGGGTGGCTTGTTGCTGTTGGTGTCTTCGGGCGCTGGCGCTTGGAGCCTCGACGCTAAAAAAGAAGCTCCATAAATAGTCCCATTTTTCAACTTTTTCATTCACCGCATTTAGGAACACACACCATGACACAAACCGTCGTCGTTTACCACTCTGGCTACGGCCACACCCAACGCGTGGCCCAATTCGTGGCCGAAGGCGCGAATGCTGCCATCATCGCCATCGATGCTGACGGCAACATCACCGATGCTGAGTGGGAAACCCTCAATGCGGCTGATGCCATCGTCTTCGGCTCGCCCACCTACATGGGCATGGTCTCTTGGCAGTTCAAGAAATTTGCAGATGCCACATCCAAGCAGTGGTTTGGCAGCGCATGGAAAGACAAAGTCGCAGGCGGCTTCACCATTTCAGCCAGCCCCAGTGGTGACAAGCTGTCGACCATTCAATACTTCATCACCTTGGCCATGCAACAAGGCATGGTGTGGGTGGGCCAGCCCGCCTTGAATGACGGCAACATCAACCGCATTGGCTCCAACTCTGGCGTGATGGCCCAAGTGGGCCCAACCAGCCCAGCGGC
>NZ_DAIRSK010000013.1:0-90193 GCF_036804465.1 Limnohabitans sp. | reverse complement strand
CGCATCATGTCCATCATGCGCAGCTCGAGGGCGCGAATTTTTTCTCGCATCATTTCGGCTTGGCGCTCTTGCAAGCTGATGGCGCGGTGGCTGTGCGGGCTGTTGAGCTTGACAGCAGACAACAGCTCGGCATGACGCTCGAAAAAGTCAGGCGTGTTCACCAAAAAATTGGCAATGTCGTCTTCGGTGATGGGGTTCATGGCAGGGTGGGTCATAGGGTGCTAGGTAAGGTAATTTCGCCGCTGAAAACTGTGGTGGCTGGACCGGTCATGTGCACGGGTGTGTCGCCACCCTGCCACTCAATGGTGAGGATGCCGCCGTGCGTGTGCACGGTCACGCGGGGGTCAAGCAAGCCCCAGCGAATGCCAGTCACCACCGCTGCGCAAGCGCCTGTGCCGCAGGCGAGTGTTTCGCCAGAACCGCGTTCAAACACACGCAAGCGCACGACGCTGCGGCTGAGCACTTGCATAAAGCCTGCATTCACGCGCTTGGGAAATGCTGCGTGGTTTTCGATGAGGGGTCCTTGCACCAGCACAGGAGCGGTCTCAACGTCGGCCACCACTTGCACCGCATGTGGGTTGCCCATGGATACCACGCCCACCTTGACCGAATCGCCATTGCTCAGTTGCAGCTGCCATTGGGTGTCGTTGAGCGCTCTAGCGTATGGAGGTGCAAACGGCACTTGAGGCAGGTCAAGCACAGGTGCGCCCATGTCCACCGTCACTTGGCCGTCTGGCATTTCTTGCAGGGTGATGACGCCGCCATGCACTTTGACGCGCACCGTGGTTTTGTCAGTCAAGCCTTGCTCGCGCACAAAGCGCACAAAGCACCGCGAACCGTTGCCGCACTGCTCCACCTCACCACCATCGGCATTGTGGATGACGTATTCAAAGTCGACATCAGGCTGCGGCGCAGGACGCACGCTGAGAATTTGATCTGCACCGACGCCAAAATGGCGGTTAGCCAGAAAACGGTAGTGGGCGGGCGTGAGATTCAAACGCTGGATGGTCTCGTCCAAGACCACGAAGTCGTTGCCAGCGCCCTGCATTTTGGTGAAGCGAATTTGCATGCGCTGATTATCGGGCACTGCGACTGTCAACTTGTGCCCTCTTCGTCAATCACCTAGAGGGTCAAAGATTGCTCAGCCCATTTCCTAGCTTGACCGAGCTCACCGCCACAGATGCGGCTGAGCTTGGTCGCTAGAAATAAAAGCGATCACTCTGCTTTGATGTTGTTGTCGGCAATGAGCTTTGAATACTTGGCACTCTCTGACGCCAAGAAAGCCTTGAACTCATCTTGTGACGTTGCGAGGGCTTCCACGCCCAAGCCGGCAAATCGTTCTTTGAGGTCAGGGTTGGCCATGATTTTGACCAAGGCCGCGTTGTAAGCATCCACAACGGGTTTGGGTGTGCCAGCTGGCAAGAACACACCCCACCAATTGACCGCCACCAAACCTGGCAAACCTGCTTCGGCAAAGGTGGGGATGTCGGGCATCATGGGTGAGCGCTTGGCGCTGGTGATGGCCAGTGCACGAAGACGACCTGACTTGATGTGCTGACTGACTGGCAATGCATCGGACAACATCATGTCAATCTGACCAGCCAACAAATCGTTGACAGCCAAGCCACCGCCCTTGTAGGGCACGCCAGTCATTTTGATGTTGGCTTGTCGCATGATCAGCTCACCACCCAAATGGGCCATGCTGCCGGGGCCACTGGTTCCAAAATTCAAACTGTCGGGCTTGTTACGGGCCGCTGTGATGAGCTCGTTCAAGTTTTTGAAAGGTGATGCTGTGGGTACAGCCAAAATATTGGGCCCCGTCGCTGTCAGTGCCACAGGGATGAAGTCTTTGTCCATGTTGTAAGGCACTTTGGAGATCAGTGGGTTCACGGCGGCAGGGCCTAAGTTACCCACCACAAAGGTGTAGCCATCCGCCGGTTGACGTGCCGTGAATTCCATGCCGATAGAACCAGCAGCACCAGGCTTGCTTTCGATGATGACGGGCTGACCCCAGTGCTCACTGAGCTTTTGTCCCATGATGCGGGCCATCAAATCTGAGCTTCCGCCTGCGGGATAAGTCACCACCAACTTCACAGGTTTATTGGGAAAGTTTTGGGCAAACGATGGCAAGCACAAACAACTCACCACCACCGCAAGGCCAGCATAAAGACTCTTCTTCAAACGCATTGACAAAATTAAACTCATCAGGTGTCTCCTTGGTTTCATAGTTAGGGAATATTGTTAGATCAATTGATCTCCAAGTTGCTATATTACAGAATCCAAACCATTTTTAATGAGTATTTACCCATGCTTCATGCCCCACAACCTGCTTCGCGTGCTGACCAAACTTTGTCACACAACATGAAATTGCTAGCCCACCATGAGCTGGCAGGCTTTGGGGGCTTGGGAGAGGGGATGTCGATGCAAATGACCGCCGACGGGCGTCGCATCTTGTGGCTCGCGCATGAGTCAGCACCGAAAAACTTCTCGGGCGTCGATGTGACAGACCCCGCAAACCCCAAGCTGATTGTGCAAACCGAGTTGCCGCACATGAAACTGCGCTCCAACTCGCTTGACGTGGTGGGCGACATCATGGTGGTGGCTTACCAAGCCAGTACGGTGGGCATCAAGCCTGCAGGTGTTGATATTTTTGATGTGAGCACACCAGAAACGCCGCGTCTGCTGTCTCATTTCGATTGCTCGGGCCCACATTCACGCGGCGTCCATGCCGTGTGGTTTGTGGATGGCAAATACGTGCACATGTCTTCGGGTGCCGCAGACTTTCAGCCGCGCAACCCTTTGGATGATCAGTTCTACCGCATCCTCGACATCTCTGACCCCACCAAGCCTGTTGAAGTGGGCCGCTGGTGGTATCCCGGCACACGAGAGGGCGATGAGGCGCCGCCTCCACCCAGATTGCCCAAACAATTCGACACGGGCTTTCGCACGCACAACACCAATGTGTTTCCCGAGCGTCCAGACCGCGCGTTTGTGGGCTACATCGACGGCGGCGCGGTGGTGCTAGACATCTCAGACATGAGCAACATCCAGGTGGTGTCCCAGTGGAACCATTCCCCACCCTTCAATGGATTTACGCACACCGTGCTTCCCCTGTTCGATCGTGGGCTGTGGATTGTCAGTGACGAATGCGTGCAAGACAACGGGGCTGATTGGCCCAAGCTGGTGTGGGTCGTGGACGCGCGCAACGAAGGCAACCCAGTGCCGATTGGCACTTTTCCAGCGCCCTCTTATGAAGCGTTCGCCAAGCGCGGAGGACGGTTTGGTGCGCACAATTTGCATGAAAACTTGCCCGGCCCCACCTCATTTCGCTCAGACACCATCATCGTTGGCTCGTTTTTCAATGCGGGTGTGCGTGTGTACGACACCAGCAACCCTTACCAAGTGCAAGAGATTGCTTACTTTGTACCCGGCGCGCCCAAGCTGTCGCCCGCTGGTGCGATTCAACTCAATGATGTCTACGTCGACGACAGGCGCATCGTCTACACCGTGGACCGTTTCACGGGCGGTTTGTACATTCTTGAAATGAACATTTGAGCGGGAGCGCTGTGACTTGGTCGCGTGACGCATTGGCCGGAAAAATCCCAGTGACCTTGGTCACTGGATTTCTAGGTAGCGGAAAAACCACCCTCATCTCCAAACTGTTGTTGCATCCGGACATGCGGCGTGTCGCCGTGGTGATCAATGAGGTGGGCGAAATAGGCATTGACCATGACTTGGTCACCATGTCGTCAGAAAACATCACCTTGCTGGCGAATGGCTGCATTTGCTGTTCGGTGCGAACCGATTTGCAAGAAACTTTGCGCGATTTGTTTGCCCAACGTCGCGTGGGTGAGGTGTTTGATTTTGACCGCGTGATTGTGGAAACCACAGGCTTGGCCGACCCCGCGCCGGTGGTGCAAACACTGGCTAGCGATACCCTGCTAGAAGCACATTACCGCTTGGATGGTTTGATCACGCTGGTCGACGCACTACATGGTGCAGGTCAGATCCAGCAACAAACTGAAGCCATCAAACAAATCGCGATGGCTGACAAAATCTTCATCACCAAATCCGACTTGGCGAATGAGGGCGACATAGAAATACTGTCTGGGTTGATCCGTGATCTGAATGCGCAGGCACCCATCGCTTTCATCCACAACGGGGAGCTTGCCCCCTGCGAATTGATCAATTTAGGGCTGTCCAGTGCCCGCGCCAGCGACAACACTCTGCGCTTTTTAGGCGAGTCCTTGAATGCCACACACGCACCGCAAGAAGGTGGGCGCTATTTGGGGCAAAGGTCTGCCTCTCACGACGCATCTGTGCGAACCTTGTCATTGCGATTCGACCAACCCTTTGCGTGGGCTTCTTTCACAGCGGCTCTTGAGTTGTTGACCACCTTGCGCGGACCCGACTTGCTGCGCATGAAGGGCATTGTGAATGTGGAAGGCGAGCCCGTGGTGGTGCAAGGCGTGCAACACATTTTTCACACCCCCGTGAAGATGGACAGATGGCCCAGTGAGGATAGAGACTCAAGGCTGGTGTTCATTGTTCGCCACATAGAGGCCGATATGATTCGGAACTTATTCCAAGCGGTTGGGGCCATCTCCAACACCAGCCAACCATGACTTCCCCAGTACGTGAGACCCATCAGCATGGAAGGCGGCGCTCATTCGCCAAACAATCCCAGACTTTTTTTTAGGAGAACAACATGACACATCTTTCACTCAACCAAGCCAACCTCATCATCCAAGAGGCATGCAAAGCCGCGCGGGCCGCC
Organism: Limnohabitans sp.; assembly: GCF_036804465.1. Lineage (GTDB taxonomy): Bacteria > Pseudomonadota > Gammaproteobacteria > Burkholderiales > Burkholderiaceae_C > Limnohabitans. Next base: position 85,416 of record NZ_DAIRSK010000013.1, on the reverse strand, counting down.
AACTACAAACCCATGGGCGTGGCCGTGCTCGACGCATCAGGGCAATTGGTCGCATTTGGCCGTGAAGACGGTGCGAGCATGTTCAGATTTGACATCGCGCGCGGCAAAGCATGGGGCGCTGTGGGCATGGGTGCATCCAGCCGCGTTTTGGCAGAACGCGCCAAAGACAACCCCAATTTCTTCATCACCTTGGCGGCCACTGCCGAGGGTAAATTCTTGCCTCAACCTGGCGCAGTCTTGATCAAAGACAGCCACGGACACATTCTGGGTGCTGTGGGCGCGAGCGGCGGAACCGGCGATGAGGATGAAATCATTTGCACGGCTGGCGTTCATGCAGCAGGCTTGCGCACTGATTAATCAACAAGGAATTCACATGACATTACTTTTCCCAGCCAGCCCCACAGTCACGGTACCCATTCTGGGCGAAGCTGCGCAGATGCCTATCCACCGCATCTATTGCGTGGGCCGCAACTACGAAGATCACGCCAAAGAGATGGGCTTCACAGGACGCGAGCCTCCCTTCTTTTTCATGAAGCCCGCAGATGCGCTGGTGGTGGTGCCAGAAGGCACAACAGGTGACATGCCTTACCCCTCGTTGACGGCCAATTTGCATCACGAGATCGAACTGGTGGTGGCCATCGGCAAAGCAGGCAAAAACATCAAGGCGGCCAACGCCATGGAGCATGTGTATGGCTATGCCGTGGGCTTAGACATGACGCGTCGCGATTTGCAAAACGACATGAAGAAACAAGGTCGCCCTTGGTGCATTGGCAAAGCCTTCGACTTCAGTGCACCCATGGGGCCCATCACGCCCAAAGCACATGCCGGCGCAATTGAGCATGCAGCTATTCAACTCACTGTCAATGGCGATGTACGCCAAAAAAGCAGCATTGAAAAATTGATTTGGAACATCAACGAAACCATTGAACATTTGTCTGCCGCCTGGCAACTCGAACCAGGCGATTTGATCTTCACGGGCACCCCAGAGGGTGTGAATGCCGTGAAGTCAGGCGACGTGATGGAGGGCTCAGTCGCAGGACTTGCCACCCTCAGAGTTCACGTTCGATAAAGAGACCTAGAGCGCAGGCAGCGGCATCTTGGCACCAGCAGGTGCTGGGGTGCACGCGCCATTCATGAGCACGGACAGCATGGTGTAGTAGCCCACGATGCCCAGCAAGTCAACGGCACCATGCTCCCCAAAAAGCGCAATGGCCTGGGCCCACGTAGCGTCTTTGATTCTTTTGTCCACCAGCGACTGCACCGTGAAGTCAAACACCAGTTGCTCATCCGTTTGGATGAATGGTGGCGGTTGATTCAATCCAATCGCCTGAACAATCGATTCGCTGATGCCTTCACGAATGGCTATAGGCGCATGAATGGCCCATTCCACCTCTTGCGACCAATGGCGTGCGGTGACCAATATGGCGAGCTCTGACAAGCGCATGCCGATGGCGCTGCGGTAGCGCAAGTACTCACCCATGCGCTGCGCATGGGTGCACAACTCGGGACTGCGAAGCAGTGGAATGAAGGGCTCTATCAAGCCTCCACGCGGGCCACGGATGATTTCATCTGCACACTCGCGTTGCGCTGGATTCCATTGAGCCTGAGGGATGAGAGGTAAACGATCTGGGGTCATGTTGAATTTTCTTTAAATACTGATTGATGCCCATAGCGGCCCAAATCAATCGCCGTTTCATGAATGGCTTGATGTTGGCGCTGGTTCATCGGTTGGGGTTGCCCATCCGGTGACTTGATATAGCTACCCAACCAACGCGCGCGGTGAACGGCTGATTGTCCCGCAGGCAAGCGGACTTTGGCATACGCTGCAAGTGCAGTTGCATTGGCTCCGCGGGTGCGAATAGCGTCGGCAAGTGCCACTGCGTCTTGCGACGCTTTTGCAACGCCCATGCCAATATGCGGGCGCGCCACAAATGACGCATCTCCCATCAATGCCACGCGTCCAACATTCACCGTGTCTGATGCCACATCAAAGATGGGCTGGAGAAAAGGCTGTGGGGTTTTTTCAAGAATCTCTGCAAACTGCGGTGACAACACACGCCGAGCCTCTTCGCGCACTTTTGCCAACTGTCGCCAATCTACTTTGTGTGGAGGTATGCCCAATGGATAATGCACGCCGTCCGCATCTGTGAGCAAAGCTTGTAACTCTTCGCCCTGCGCCGCCGGGCGATACCAAACAAAGTTGTAAGCGCGATGTCCGCGGGTCGTGTCATTGTCCGATCCTGCAACTGGATAGCCAATGATTTGTTCTTCGGGCGGCACGCAAAAGCCAAAGTAATCAAACAAGGTAGTCCGCGTGAGACTCGACAACAGAGACTCATCACACACACCGCGCCAACCTACGTAGCCCGCGTATTGAGGTTGGACTTGCGGAAACAACTGCTGCCTGACATTGGAGCGAATGCCATCACTCGCGATCAACACATCGGCTTGCCAAGTGGTTTCTTTGCCATCGGTGGTGGCAAGCGCGTGCACGCTGTTATCTCGCTCCTCAATGCGCGTCACAGTGACACCTTGGTGGTAACGATCTGCAGGAAAAGCACTTTTCAAAATTTGATACAAGCGACTCCACGAGGTCAGTACTTGGGGCATATTGAATGCAATCAAGCTTTTGCCTGATTGATCCAACAAGACACGCCCTGGCACTTCGACTCCGAGAGTGGCTTGCACATCTAGTCCGGCGCGCTCAAGCGAATTGACCAACACGTCGTGCGAAACAATGCCAGCACCGCGCCCGTTCATGGAGCCATTTACTTTTTCTAAAACCTCAACATCGTGACCATCTTGATGCAACATATTCGCAACGAACAAGCCTCCTAATGAGCCCCCAATCACCAGAATACGTGCCATCAGAAAAACGCCTTAAGCCGTAAGTGCTTGCTTTTCAGCAAAGGGATAATTTAGCTCGACGACGATGCCATTGGGATCTTCTAAAAACAGCTGATGCAAACCCAGGCCTGGCACGTCACGGCGCCGCGGCTCAACAGCCTTCAATTGCAAACGCTTGAGCATGTCCGACAAACCCGTCGCGAAAAACGCTACATGATCCAATGCGCCGCTGCCCTGCAATTGATGCGCATCACGATCGCCCAAGTAGCCAGTCAAGCCAGCGCTGTCATTGGGATCAATCCCAATAATGTGAACTGCTGCATTGGCATAGTCAGTCAATGGCCCTTGATAAAGCCAGTACCCTGGAAATGGAAAGTCAGGCCTTGGACCCTCATGTAAACCCAGTACCGAGACATAAAAGTCTTTGGTTGCAGGCAAATCAAGTGTACGAATTGAAAAATGATTCAAAGACAACGTCATTGTTTTACCTTTTGCGCAAGGCGGTTTTCTTTCCCGCCACTTTATTGGAAATTGAAGACATTTTCTCCAACACATCAAACACAGCAGCCGTGTCATTGCTTTCATGCCCCATACCCATGGCAGCGTTGTAAAGCGGGATAGTTGCAGCAAACAACGGAGCTGGCACTTGCGCGTCTGCCAAAGCTTGCGCAATCAGCTTCATGTCTTTTTGCCACACAGAAATTTTCATGGTGACCTCTTTCCAACCCTCGTTTTCCATCATCGGGCCGCGCACCTGCAACATGCGCGAGCCTCCAGCGCCATCGCTCAACACCTTGACAGCCGTGCTGGGCTTGATGCCCCATCGCTGACCCAGCAGCAATGCTTCGGCAGTGGACACATTGTGAATAGCGACTAACAAATTAGCCATCAACTTCATTTTCATGCCGTTGCCAAATGGGCCTAGGTCAAAGTGCGCCTTAGAGAAGCCTTCAAACACGGGGACCAGTCGACGAATGTCAGCAGCAGGCCCGCTGGCATACACCGTGAGGTCTTTGCGTGCCGCCTGAGCGCCGGTACCTGACAAAGGGCAGTCCAGCAGAGTCACGCCTTTCTTGGCCATCACATCACGCGCTGCGTCCTTGTCTTTGATGTCCAAGGTGCTGGTTTCAATCACCAACAAACCTTTGCGCCCTGCGCGGGCCAATACGTTAGCTGTTTCTATTAACGCGTCCGGACTTGGCAGCGATGTGATGATGACATCCACAGAGCGCACCAACTCAGCAGCATCTTTGCTGACATGCCCACCCGCAGATTTGAATCGTTGTCGCGCTTTGGTAGTGGGATCAAAGCCATGAACTTCAAATCCAGCTTTCATCAAATTACCGGCCATTGCCGACCCCATGATTCCCAAACCTAGGAACCCAACTCGTTCAAACGCCGGTGAAGCCGCAACGGATAACTTGGTTTTGGATGGCTTGACTAATTTGTTGGTACTCATTTGATCTCCAGTTTAGTTTTATTACGCTAAACTAGTTTATGACAACTAGAACTTCATGGAGACACGACTGTGACAATCAAAGATAGCTCTACACATACAGCCGTCAAAGTCGGCCTTGTCGGTTACGGATGGTGGGGGAAAACCATAGCCCGCCAACTCGCCAACTCTTCTTGGCTTGAACTATCAGCCGTGGCAGAAGTTGATGCCCATGTGCGATCCACCATGTCTTCTGATCCCGTTCTTGCTGGCGTTGAGATCTTTGATTCGCCCGAACAACTGATGGCGAAAGCTGGCTTGGAAGCAGTTGTTTTGTGCACCCCTCACCAGTTGCACGCAGATCAAATGATGTCGGCGGCCCATGCTGGCTTGCACATTTTTTGTGAAAAACCTTTGTGTCTCACGCTCGCCGATGCGCAACGGGCCGTGGCGCAGTGTCAAGACAAGCACTTGGTCTTGGGCATTGGGCATGAACGTCGTTTTGAGCCTGAAATCATGGCCATGCGCCAACTCATCGCAGAGGGCACCTTGGGCGAAATCCTGCAAATTGAAGCCAACTTCAGCCAAGACAAGTTTTTCGCGCTCCCCAAAGACAACTGGCGCCTCTCCAACAAATACGCCCCTGTCGGACCATTGACCGCCACAGGCATTCATTTGGTAGATCTGAGCATCGCCTTGCTGGGTCCCTGCGAATCGCTTTGGGCTCGCTTGGCCACACTGGGGTCTGACTTTGAAAATGGCGACACCTTAGGCATCATGATGGGTTTTCCCAATGGTGCAAATGCCATGATCAGCGCGGTGTTAGCCACGCCATTTGAAGGACGCTTTGCGGTTTATGGCTCCAAAGGTTGGATTGAGGTTAGAGATCGCACTCACCCCGAAAACCCAACGGGTTGGGACATCACAACCGTGCTGCGTGGCCAAGAGCCAGTCACCCGATTTGCTTCGCCGCACCCCACCGTGCTGGCCAATTTGGAAGCTTTTGCCAAAGCCATTCGTCATGTCGCGCCATACCCCGTGACAACAAAAGAAATGTTGGCAAATGTGGCAGCGCTTGAGGCCATCATGACATCTGTTCAAACACGCGGCTTGGTCAAAGTAGCTGCTCCACAGTTGTAAATTGAATGGTCACGAAGAAAATACCCAGCCAAAAATCAGCAGCACCTGTTCACACCAGATTCAGCGGTGCAGAGCGTGAAAAACACATTGCACAAGAAGCTGTTCGTTTTTTTGCAGAGGTCGGTTTTGGTGGCGATACCCGCGAACTAGCCAAGCGCTTGGGTGTGACGCAATCGCTGCTCTACAAATACTTTCCCAGCAAAGAAGCACTCATCAATCGCGTCTTTGAAGAAGTCTATCTGGGCAGGTGGAACCCTTTTTGGGAGAGTGTTGTTCGCGACCGAAGCATCCCCTTGCAGGAACGCCTGACGCGGCACTACATCGAGTATGCAAAAGCCGCATTGACGCGTGATTGGGTGCGCATCTTCATGTTTTCAGGACTGCGCGGTGAGGACATCAACCGCAGATATCTCGATATATTGCGCGAGCGTATTTTGGTGCCTATCGCCATCGAGCTTCGCCATGAATTTGGACTGCCAAGCGTTGAAGAGATTCCCCTCAAAAGCAACGAGATTGAGTTGGTTTGGAGCATCAATGCACGGGTGTTTTATTTTGGTCAACGCCAATGGATTTTTGACGTTCCCGTTGAAGATGATCTTGATGACCTCATCCAGATGACCATTGAACATTTCATGGCTGGGGCACGGGTGGTGCTGCCTGGTTTATTGGGAATCAATGCAGCCACCAAAGGTCGCGCACGTCCCGCAACCAAGGGAAAACGCTAATTGCCCAAAATCATGCGATCACAATAAAGTGATCACATGAACACCAAGCATCCATTTGACCGTTTAGATCTTCGAAAAGCCTTTGGATCTTTTGGTACAGGCGTCACGATAGTCACCACAAAGGCATTTGATAACCGTTTGGTTGGCGTCACGGCTAATTCCTTTAGCTCTGTCTCGCTGGAGCCAGCCATTGTGCTGTGGAGTTTGCAAAAGACATCGCCTAATTTGCCTGCTTACGACGACTGCGGCCGCTTTGTGATCAACGTCTTATCGCTTTCACAAATCGAACATTCCAAGCGTTTTGCCAGTCCCATACCCAACAAATTTGAGGGGGTTGACCATAGTTTGGGCATCGAAGGCCTGCCTGTGCTGGCAGGTTGCGCCGCCACATTTGAATGTCGCACGATTCAACGCTTGGATGTGGGCGACCATATTCTGTATCTCGGCCAAGTAGAGGCCTACCAACACCAAGACCAAACTGCTTTGCTCTATGTACAAGGTCGCTATGCGCAAAGCGCGAGTACTGAATTGCATTCAGCTTAATAGATTGAGATTTTTAGTTTAAATTGGAATTCGTATGACGATGAAATACTCCACCTTCATGATGCCCTTGCATCCACCGGGTCGCAACGTGACGGAATCTTTGCAAGAAGACCGCGAAGCCGTTTTGTTGGCTGATCGCTTGGGCTTCAGCGAAGCCTATGTGGGAGAGCACATCACGGACGCTGCGGAGACCGTGACCTCTTGCATGATGTTTTTAGCCTCACTGGCTTACGAAACCAAAAACATCAAACTGGGCACAGGCACCATCAACTTGCCCAACGCGCACCCTGCGGCGGTCGCAGCTCAAGCCGCCATGTTGGACCACATGCTGAAGGGACGCTTCATCATGGGCATCAGTCCTGGTGGATTGATGTCTGACGTGGAAGTGCATGGCAACCTTGGAAAAGACCGTAATGCGATGTTTGTGGAGAGCATCAACACAGTCTTGAAGATTTGGGACTCTGAGCCGCCATACAACATTGAGGGACAGTTCTGGAACATTTCGGTTGAAAAAACCATGATTCCTGACATCGGCCAGGGCTTCATCATGAAGCCTTACCAAAAGCCTTACCCACCTATTGTTGGCACAGCAGTGGCGCCTTTCTCTCAAGGTGTCACGGAAATGGCCAAGCGCGGATGGGGCCCTATCTCGGCCAACTTCTTGATGCCTGAATGGGTCAAAACGCATTGGCCCAAATACGTTGAAGGCCGCGAAGCTGTGGGTGCCGTTGCGCATCCTTCAGAGTGGCGCGTGGCCAAAAGCATCTTTGTGGCGGACGACGAAGCCACAGCGAAGCGCTATGCATTGCAAGCAGGCGGCCCCTATCATTTCTATTTCAAACAATTGGTGCGCAAACTGGTCACTGGAGGTGGCCGCAGCAATTTGTTTAAAACCGATCCCAACATGCCCGACAGTGAATTGACGCCCGACTATGTCACCAATCGCCTGGTGCTGGCTGGCACCGTCAATTCTGTGGTGGATCAAATTTTGGCATTTCGTGACCACGTGGGTGACTTTGGCAACTTGGTCTATGCCTGCCATGATTGGATGGATCCCGCATTGGGCAAGCGCTCCATGGAGTTGTTCGCGACCGAAGTCATGCCGCGTGTGAATGCAGCCATTGGCAAATAATTCACTGATTCGATTCAATTAAAAACTTTACCGACAGAGGTTCTCATGTTTTTCACCTGTTCACCCGCTTGCGTCGACCCGACACACCACCACACTGCAGCCGAACGCATGTCTCGCACAAGCGCTGCAACCAGCCAAGCTGCCACGAAAGCGCCCACCAAAAGTCGAGTTCAAGTTGCAGCCAAATCGAGCACGCAAAAGACGGTTCGCAACAGCAAAGGCAAACTCAAAGTTGTGGACGTGCATTGCCATTATTTGAATCCTGTGGTGAATCAAAAAACAGCACATCTGAATGCAGCGCAATATGACCCAACCGTGATCTTTGCAAACGACTTGACGAATGAAACCAACGTCAAACAGATGAAAGACCGTGCGCCCAAGTTGATGGGCATTGACGTGCGCTTGAAAGACATGGACCGCATGGGCGTTGACATTCAAGCGGTGGCGCCTGCGCCCTATCACTACTTTTATTTCACCGAACCCGCGTATGGAGCCGAACTTGCGCGCGAGGTCAACGAGGGCATTGCCAACGTGGTCGCACAGCATCCTGATCGCTTTGTAGGCATGGGCTCTGTGCCTTTGCAAAATGCCGAGCTTGCTGTGCAAGAGCTGGAGTACTGTGTGAAAAAGCTAGGGCTGCGCGGTGTTGAAATCAACACCAACGTGAATGGCTTGAATTTGACCGATCCCAGCTTGGGATTAGAAAAGTTCTTTGCCAAGGCCAATGAATTGGGCATCGTGGTGTTCATGCACCCCCTGGGCTACACCCAAGGTGATCGGCTGCGCAACCACTACTTCAACAACGTCATTGGCAATCCCTTGGAAACCACGGTGGCTGTCAGTCATTTGATTTTTGACGGGGTGGTGGCGCGTTATCCGAAAATCAAATTCTTAGCCGCACATGGCGGTGGTTTCTTGGCTCACTATTGGGCGCGAATGGATCATGCGTGGCGGGCTCGTCCAGACACACGCACCGTGATCAAGAAAAAACCATCCAGCTACTTAGAGAAGTTTTACTTTGACTCCATCACCTTCGACCCGCGCATGCTCAAGCAATTGATTGACCGCTATGGTGCAGACCATGTGATGCTCGGCACCGACTACCCCTATGACATGGGCGAAGACGATCCACGTGGCTTGATCGCCGGCGTCAACCGACTCAGCGCCGCAGACCGCCGCCTCATCGAAGGTGGCAATGCGATGAAGTTATTCAAGATCAAGGCTTGACCCAAACTGTGGCCACGCGCTGGTTTAAGTTGACTGAGCGATCATGATAAAAATTCGGCACAACCAGATTGATCGGACCACGTCCACAGACCCCCAAGGGGATCTACTGCATTTTTTGCGTGGGACATGCGCCGATGCAACCGTTCGATTTGGTTGCGGCAGTGGTCACTGTGGCGCCTGCACCGTTTTGGTCGATGGGCAAGCACAAAATGCTTGCACAACGCCCATCTGGGCTGGCGACGGAAAACACATTCAGACGGCACAAGGCTTGACTGATGACGAGGTCGGTCGAGTTGTGCTGGCCGCCTTCATCGAAGAGCAAGCGGCACAATGTGGCTATTGCATCAGTGGCATCTTGATGCGAATCACAGGCTTGCTGAAACAGTTTCCTGATGCTACCGAGACTCAAATCAAGGAAACTTTGTCTCGGCACCTTTGCCGCTGTGGGGCGCACGCGCGGATATTGCGGGCGGTGTATTTGGCGCAAAAGAATATTCACCATGCCATTACCCTCCCCTAGCTTAACCACAGCGCCGCTTGCCAAAAATTGGCTACGCTTCACGCCCGAGGGCATGTTCGAATTACAGTCGGGCAAAGTTGAGCTAGGTCAGGGCATCACTGCAGCGCTAACTCAAATTGCCTGCAATGCCTTAGGCATTAACGCCAACCAAATAACCTGGGTGGCTGGCGATACCCGTTATTCACCAGATGAAGGTTTTACAGCTGGCAGCCAGTCGATTGAAGTGGGGGGGCAAGCGTGGCAAAGGGTTGGAGACATTGTGAGAAGTCACTTTGCAGCCGCAGCGACTCAAGCCATGGGCTGCCAAATTGGCGATTTGGAACTTCGCGCAGGCACATTCCATGGGACTTTTGGTCGTCAATCCACTTACCATCAACTCGCCCAGGAACTCTCAGTGGCATGGGAGGCTTTGCGTGTGGATACGGAAAACCCAGTGCTTGTATCCATCCCTACAGAGTTGGTACAAGTTTCGCGGAGTGATTTGTGGCTCAAATTCACAGGCGATGGCTTTATCCATGACCGCCTTCTACCCGACATGTGGCACGCTCGCATTTTGCGTGGACCCCACCCTCAAAGCAGCGCTACACATTGGCCTCTTGAACAACTTGAAAAACTCAAGGGTGTGGAGCGTGTACTTGTAAAGCATGAATTTGTAGCCCTGATCGGACGCGATGAAGGTGCCTTGATCAGTGCCCATGCACGAGCAAGACAAATGATTGCGTGGAACGTCCCAACATTGCCCCAACAACAGCCAACTGATGTGCTGTTGCCCAAAATGGAAAGGCATTCCAGCATTGCTGTACACCAAGCTGGCAAAGATAACGAGGGTCATCAAACCCGCATCAAATCACATCGCCTTCGACGCCAGTACTCTCGTCCCTTCATCGCGCATGCGTCGATTGGCCCAGCATGTGCTCTCGCGTCCCCTGTCGAGGGAGGCGGTATTCACGTTTGGTCCCATTCACAAGGTGTGTTCAAACTGCGTGACCAAATCGCACAGGCCCTGAAGCTGTCAGCTCATCAGGTAGTGGTCATGCATGCACCAGGGGCTGGGTGTTACGGTCACAACGGCGCAGATGACGTTGCATTTGACGCCGCGTTCATTGCACAAACTTGGGGTATCCATGTTCGTGTGCAATGGAGCCGAGAAGATGAGTTGACGGTCTCTCCCATGGGGGCTGCCAGCTTAGTAGACATAGAAGCCAGCCTAGATACTGAAGGTCATATTCAGCGTTGGCATGTTCAGGTCTGGTCACCCACCCATTTGAATCGGCCTGGCTGGGGTGAAGGCATTCAATTGCTTGGCGCTTGGTCAGCCTTGCCCGATGTATACCCCCCCAAACCGCAAGACGTGCCCCTGCCCACAGGCGGAGGCTTGCGTAATGCAGTACCCGCGTACGATGTAGGCGAATTGACCGTAGAGCACCATTTTCTGATCAGTTCGCCAGTCAGAGTGTCCGCTTTGCGTTCATTGGGAGCGCATGCCAATGTATTTGCCATCGAGTCCTTGATGGATGAGTTGAGCGACATCAGCGGCCAAGACCCTTTGACCTTCAGACTCAAACACCTTTCAGACCCTCGGGCACGACAGGTGATCCAAAAAGTTGCTGACATGTCCAATTGGCATGAACGTGGGGAAGCTGGATCTGGCACGGGTTATGGAATGGCATACGCACGCTACAAAAACAAGGCTGGGTACTTTGCACTGGTGGCTCAAGTCGATGTCAGTGAACGTGTCAAAGTACGAAAGATATGGGCCTGTGTTGACGCAGGCCAGGTCGTTCATCCAGATGGTTTACGCAATCAAATAGAAGGCGGAATATTGCAAGCCATCAGCTGGAGTTTGCATGAATCGGTCCGTTGGAATGAGCAAGGTGTCAGCAGCCATGATTGGGAAAACTACCCCATCTTGTCATTTTTGGACGTGCCACAACTAGACATCCAATTAGTTGAAGACCCCAGCAACCCCTATTTGGGAAGTGGTGAAGTCGCAACCGGGCCATGCGCTGGTGCTCTTGGCAATGCAGTGGCGCATGCGCTTGGTGTTCGAGCACGGCACTTGCCACTGAGCCCTGACAACCTGATTCTTGCCATGAATCAGACAGATGAACCCAATCAAATTTGATTAACAGAAAGTTTTTCCATGAAAGCACAGATTGCCGGCATTGAAATGCATTACGAAGTTTCTGGCAGCGGGCCTTGGCTGACGCTCTCCCACTCACTGGCTTCAAACTGTGGGATGTGGGACCCTCAAATGGACAAGCTCAATCAGCATTTCACAGTTTTGCGTTACGACATACGGGGCCATGGGCAAACCCAGTGCACGCCAGGCCCCTACACCCTGACCCAATTGAGTGATGACGCGCATGCGCTGCTGGCTCACTTGGACATCCAATCCACCCATTGGATGGGTTTGTCACTTGGGGGCATGATTGGCCAAACATTCGCCATTCAGCACCCAGAGATGGTGGCTCATGCAGTCATTGCTGACAGTTCAGGCAAGGTTACCCCCACTGCAGCAAGCATGTGGGGCGAGCGGGCCAAACTGGCCCTCAGTCAAGGCATGGCGCCGCTGGTTGAGCCCACATTGGAGCGCTGGTTCACTCAAGACTTCCGCGAAAAAAATCCCGACATCATGACTCAAATAGGTCAGATGATCGCCAACACACCTGCCGTGGGCTACGCAGGCTGCTGTGCGGCGATTGCGGATTTAGATACGCTTGAAAAGTTGCGTCATTTGCATACACCTTGCCTGGTCATAGTCGGGGAGCAAGACACTGGCACGCCCCCAGCCTTGTCCGAGCAAATCCACCAGCACTGGCCCGCTTCAAACTTTGTAATTTTGAAAAATGCAGCGCATATTTCAAACATTGAACAGGCGCAGGAATTTACCGATTCGGTTTTGAAATTCTTGCCACATTGAGCACAGCGACATAAAAAAATCACGGTCTTTGTGCGGCGGTGAAATACGTCCCGCACCAATCAAGCACAAACTGAATCGGCACAAGCTCACTCAAAAAGAGTGATGTGCGTCAATAGCGCACTTCATCCGTGCGCTATTTTTAAACCGTAAACTCGCCGCCCTCGACAATGACGTTTTCAACCACGCCCGCTCCTGCCCTTCGAAAGGCGGCGGCAGCCTCATATTCAGCGGACTCAAAACAAGCCACCGCTTGAGCGTGAGTAGGGAACTCGATCACAACAAAACGATGGAAGTCCTCAGGACCTTCCATGATTTGGTACTTGCCACCACGAGCCAATACCTTACCGCCGTGTCGCGCCATGATGCCTGGCACCAAATCGGTGTATTTTTTGTACTCGATAGGATCGGTGATGCGAGAACGGGCTAACCAGTAAGCTGCCATAGTGATCTTTCAAAATTGGCGTCAACGCGCAAACTCGTTACCCACATTAGGTAACCAACTCGCAATTTGAGGGAAGATAACGATCAACACAACGGCGATCAACAAGACGATCCAAAAAGGCACTGAACCTCTAAAAATTTCGCCAGGCGTCAAATCTTTTTCGTCGGTCACCGCCGCTTTCACAGTGAAGACCAATATGCCAAACGGTGGGGTCAACAGCCCTGTTTCAATGGCGATGATGCCGATGATGGCAAAAGCCAAAGGATCAAAACCGAGCGCCATCGCCAATGGAGCGAAGACGGGAACTGTCAACAAAATGATGGATATCGAATCGATGATGCATCCCAAGATAAACCACACCAGCACCATCAAGGCCAGAATCACATAGGGCGACAAGCCTGAGGACAGAAAAAATTCCTTGGTTGCACCCGTGACGCCTGTCATTGCCAAAACACGTGAATACAACTGAGCCGCGACCAGCAACAACAACAAAGGCGCCGATGTCCGGCCGACAGACAAAATGGCCGACATCATTTCAGGCAGTTTCATGCCACGCATGATTGCCAAAATCAAGGCCAAGGTCGCCCCAACACCAGCGCCCTCTGTGGGCGTGAAAAACCCAAGCCAGATTCCACCAAGGACCAACACAATCAAAAACAGCAAGCCCAAGGTGCTGCGCAAAATGGTTTTCATGTCCTTTTCTGCAATCAGGTCATTGGCATCCCTAGCAGCCTGCTGGGATGTCGGCAACACCATGCCCTCACCTACACGTTCAGGATGCCGAATAGCCACCCACAAGATGTACGCAATGAAAAGGCCAACAACGAGAAATCCAGGAACGATGCCGGCAATGAACAAACTGCCAATCGACATCTCTGTGATCACGCCCCAAACAATCATCAGGACCGAAGGCGGGATGAGCATGCCAAGACACGCGCTGCCTGCGATGCAGCCCAATGAAAATTTTCTCTCGTAGCCATGTCGACGCATTTCTGGGTAAGCGATTCTGGAGAATGCAGCAGCAGCAGCAATTGACACACCCGTGATGAACGCAAAAACGGCGTTCGCCAGCACTGTGGCCACACCTAAACGGCCAGGAATGCGCTTGAGCAGTCTGTTGATGAGTGCAAACAAGTCGGTAGCGGCACCCGATTTGGCCAAAAATTCACCCATCAGCATGAACAAGGGAATGACAGCAAAAATGTAATCGCGCAAAGCCTCATAAGCCGTGTTTGAGGCAAAGCTCAAAACGGTGTCAACCTGATCGGTCATAAGGTAGATGCCGAGCATGCTGGTAATGCCCAGTGAAACAGCGATGTGAACGCCACTGAAAACCATGATCAACAAGACGCTGACCAAGGTGACCATTTGGATTGAATCAAACATTCTTATGCCCCGATCAGTGTTGAGACGAGGACAAAACAGGGGGAAGACCCTTGATGACACGCTGAAGGTTTTCAACCATCAGGATCACATAGCACATTGCCGCCAAACCCGTGCCCAACACAATCACAAATCTTGTCGGCCAAACAGGCACACGCATAGCCCCCTCCCCTTCGAACTCGTTAGAGGTCCATGCATGCGCTGCCCCGTCGACGGTGCCATAACAAATAAACGCAAAAAAGAAGGCACCAGCAAAGGCGCCAAAAACAGCAAATATGCTTTGCACACGAGGTGAAAACTTAACAACCACGGTGTCCACATTCAGCATGCCGCCCGAACGAATGGCATACCCTGCCTGAAGAAAACAGACAGTCACGATCGACAAGGAGATCAACTCGGTAGTCCCCTTGATGGGACTACCGAAGAAAACTCGCCCACTGACATCACCAACCACCAGGAAACATAATAAAAAAGCCAGTACGGCTGCAATAACCATCAAGGCCTTAGAGACCCAATCGATGAGAGATGTCATTGGGGAGCTTCCTTACTTGATCACATAACGAACAGGCCACTTGTGGCCCATCTTTTCGGCCTCTTCAAGTGTGGTTTTCAACACCAATGAACCTGGCATGCCTCGCGCATCCAAATCATTCGCCATGGCTTGCGGCCAGTCTTTCAGTGAATTGGCCCAATCCAGTTTTACAGAATCAGGCACCGACTTCACATTCACACCCAAAGTTTTGAGTTGTGCAATTTGCTTGGGGTAGTTTTCTTGGTTGACCGTGCCTGTTTTGGCTTCAAACTCCTTGGCAACTTCGATGATGATGGCTTGAACATCTTTAGGAAGTTTGGCCATGCGATTTTTGTTGATCGTCAGACCGTGCCAGGTGATGGCACCAAAACCGATTTCTGTGTAATTTTTGGCAACTTCGTAGAATTTAAAGTTGACCCAAGCCGACGGAAACATCACCCAGCCGTTGTAAACGCCAGTTTGAAAGGACGTGTAACCTTCTGGCAAGGTCGATTGCACCGGCGTGACGCCTGCGTACTCCAACCACTTGAGGTTCAGACCTGCACCGGCAATCTTCTTGCCTTTGAGTTCGCTGATGTTGTTCCATTCAAAAGTTGTACCGAGGTTGTAGCCGTTGTCAGAAATCAACGCGATCAACTGTTGGTTGTATTTGTCTTCAAACACTTTAGACAAGGCTGGAACTTTGTCGTAAACAGTGCGCGCCAACTTGACGCTGATCTCAGAGTTCATGGTTCCAAAAGGCAGCATCACTTGAAAAGCATTCAGTGGAAGATTCGATGCCTCAAAACAAAAACAGTAGCCGCCAATGTCGATCAAGCCTGACTGCACGCCTTCGAGCGTGTCGGCCACCTTCACCATAGAGCCACCGTACCCCTCGACAAATTCAACCTTGTGCTGAGTCCGTTCGGCCACACGCTTGCTGACTTCAGGCACAAAAAAGTTCTGCATCAAGTTGACGTAGGTGTTGACGGAAGGATGGCCTGATGCAATACGCAGTCTGATATTTTCAGCACTGGCGGTTGATGCACCAAGCAGTCCAAGCAAGCCTACTAAAAGCGCTGGTTTTAGTTTTTTCATCATTCATGTCTCCTCATGGTTGAAAGTTTGTGCAATTTAATTCATCAAACGATCACCGTCAAACATTTATTTGACAAAAGAGATGAAAAGAAACAACCCGTATCAGGGTTTGACCTCATAAACTGGGGACACCAATCACATGAAATTGAAATGAAAAATTTCGCTTCACGCTCTGCCATTCGGATGAATTTTCAGAGAGAAACTCCGTTTTGAAATTGACTCTGAAATGAGGAAAGAGCATGTCAATTTGCAGAATCAAAGACGCGAGCTTGAAACAGAAAAACTAGGGAAAGCACCGAGTAGCTCGACCCTTTAAAACCTGAGTCCTCTCAGCTTTTTTGGGTAATAAAGAACAAGTCATCATGATGAACGGGCAACCGTGATGGGCTTCATCCCTGTCCATATGACCACAGCGGCAAGGGTCACGGTTGAGCTGACAAGCACCAAGGAGATGTCTTGTGGCAATGACAACGCGCCAGCAATCCAAGCAACTAAGCCGCCTGTGGTCATGTGGATGGCTCCTATCGTTGCCGATGCGACACCTGCTTGCAAGGCTCTGCCCTCCAGCACAAGTGAAAAACCTGCTGGAAACACAATGCCCTGCCCCACAGCGTAAACCGCTAGCGCCAAAGACCACAGCCACAAGGATGGCCACCAAAGCGTGCACAGAAACATCAACATGCTAAGACCAACCACCCATAAACCTTGATTGATCAACAAGGCGCTGGACCAAGATGCATTCTTTCTGACCCAGAAGTTACCGAATGCAAAGCCCAGGTAAGTTATGCCCAAAATTGCGGCAATCACACCCTCACTGCCTCCGGTAGAGCGCTTGATTGCTGAGGGCCCAATGGCGGCCACCACAAAAAAAGGGGCACATGCGCAAGCAAATGTCAGAGACGTCCGCAAAATAACGGCATCCTTCATCACTTCGAACCACACACGCCATTCAGGTGCCATGGTTCCTTCAGCCCTTGTCTCGGGTTGCCAACGCCAAGAAATACAAAGAACAGCGACGACACAAACAACCAAGGTCAGCATGGGCACACGCCAAGTGAACCAATAGCCAAGGGCCCACGCGAGGGGTTGGGTGACCACGGGCATGGCAGCAAAGACATTTGACAAGGTTGCCATATTGCGTTGAAGGATCGTCCCTTGATGCAAGTCACGAAGACAAACGCGCGGCACCACCAAACAAGTTGATAGCCCAAAACCCGATATAAACCGAGCCCAAAGAAGCTGCGCATCGCTGGCGGCAAATGCAGCTGCAAACGCACCCAACAAGCCCAACAGCAAACCACCCATCATGGCGGGTCGGCGTCCCCAATGGTCTGCAGCCCCTCCCATGAACGGCTGACCAAGACCCAAGCCCAATGCGTACAAGGCGACGGTTGCAGCTCGTGCTTCGGCATCCATGAACAAGCCATCACCGAAAACGGGTGACAAGCCCACGGCGATATTGACCCCAAAAGGCGCCAGTGCAGCAAGCAATGCGAAAAAAGCGGCGCCGTAGATCCGAGAATCAGCCCCGCCTGCAGCGAGCTTTGGGCGTGAGGTCAACGGCATTGAAACATCCGCACTGACAGAGAAATAAAAAATCGGCGCATTGACATACTTTCAGTTATCCCGTCACTCACTTACTTATTCTTACTTAAGGGCATGAGGACTCAATGATCAAAATACAGCCGATAAGTCGTGCATCTTCATTTTTTAAAAACACACACGCATGGCGCGTATCAAACAAGATGGCTTTTTGACTAAGCCTGCGATCTCGTTCTTGCCTAGTCGGCAGCTTGCTCCAGCACGGAACCAAAACTAAACACACCTTGGCGCATCAAACGGGAAAACTCAGCCTCTACCAACTCCCGCACCAAGGTCAGCGCCAGATTGGGGCTTGACTCCAAACGCGTCGCTAAGACCAACAAGCGATTGAGTTGCACGCCAGAAATCTCAGACATGATGATTTCTGGATGCAAATCGATGTCCTTAAATACAGACACAGGCATGATCGTAGCCCAGCGCCCGCGCATGAGCAATTCCCGAATCGAATCGACGGAATCGATTTCAGCTTGCACATTCAACTGCTTGCCCAATGCCAACATTTGACGATCAATGATGCCCCGATGCAAGCTGGTCATCAGCAGCGGAATGCGCGTCAGTTGATTCACCGACACCACAGGCCCTACCCGCATCGTCACATGCGACACCAACGCAAATGGCTCACCCAGCAAAGGCTGCAAAGACAGCGCCCGACCCGTCCCAGGGTTGGTCACGATGGCCATATCGATTACCCCCTTTTCAAGCCAATCCATCAAGGCGGGTGTAAACGCTTCTCGGGCGCTCAACTCAATGGTTTCGAGGGTGTTGAAGCATTTCTCCAGCAAACCTGGTAACAACACGCGCGCTAAGGTTGGTGAAGCACCTAATGTCACTTTGGATTGGCCTGGAGACTGTCCATGCGACAAGCGCTGACGCAGTCGAACCGATTCAGCGAGGATGCGCTGCGCAGACTCATAAAAAGTCACGCCTGCCTGCGTCAAACGCACACCGCGCGGCATGCGCTGAAGCAATGCAACACCCATCTCGGATTCAAGCTCACGCATCTGGCGTGTCAAAGCGGATTGCGCAATGGGAATGGCCACCGCTGCAGCCGTCAAACTGCCAGCATCCGCAATGGCAATGAAATAGCGCAAAGTTCGTAAATTCATGCGTGCTACTCGTTTGATCAATCACACAATGATATGGCAGAGTCAAAATCAAGCATTGGACATAGCCTACATATGGTTTTATGCTGAATTGATCGACGATCCCCAAAAACCATCTCTACCACCAACTCATAACGCTCACCATGACACTCAAACAACCTTTGCACCTTCAGCTCGTTCGCCCCATTCTTGCAATGGCCATGTTTTGCGTCGCGGCATTGTCTTCAGCACAAACCGCCTATCCGCAAAAGCCCATCAAGATGATCATTCCCTTGGCAGCTGGCAGTGCGGTTGACAATGCAGCGCGCGTCATCACCATCAAAATGGCTGAGAACATGGGGCAAGCGTTTGTGATCGAAAACATTGCAGGCTCATCTGGCCTGATTGGTGCTGAGCGGGTGGCACGTGCCGCACCTGACGGCTACACCATCGGTGGCTACAACGACAGCGTGTTGACCATGGTCCCGCACATGATGGCCAAAATGCCTTGGAATGCCTTGACTGACTTCGAACCTATTTCCTTGGTGGGAACCATTGAGTGGGGCATCGTTGTCAAAGCGGATGGCCCCTACAAAACCTTGGCCGACTTCATCAATGCAGCCAAGGCCAACCCTGGCAAGCTCAACTACGGCTCTGGTGGCAACGGCAGCCCGCAGCACATTGGCATGGCATTGGTGACAAACCGAGCCGGCCTTGACATCAGCCACGTGCCTTACAAGGGCGCCACACCTGCGGCCGTCGCAGTTGCTGCGGGCGAGGTCGATGCAGCCATGCAAGGTCTGGGCACAGTCACTGCACTGATACAAGCTGGCAAATTACGTTTACTCGCTGTCTCCACCCCCGCAAGATTGCCTCAATACCCAGCTGTCCCCACCTTCACAGAAGCGGGCATGAAAGACTTTACCTTCAACTCATGGTTTGCCATGGTCGCTCCGGCAGGAACACCCAAGCCCATCATCGACAAACTCAGCGATGAAGTTCGCAAAGCACTCAACGACCCGAGCACGCGTGAAAAGCTGCAAGCCATTGGTGTCACACCAAGAGGAACAACACCCGCAGAGTTCGGCACAGCCACGCGCAACCAATATGAGCTGTATCGCAAACTGATTCAAGACAAAGGCATTCGCGCTGACTAAGCTGTTGAACCCAATGACTTCACACACAACCTACAGCTTCGGTGAACTTCAGCTATTCATTCAAAACGCACTCGCCAGCCAAGGCCTGCCGCAAGACGATGCCCACAAGGTGTCGCAACTCATGGCAGAAGCCGACTTGCAAGGCTCAGACGGACACGGCATTATTCGATTGCCGCAATACATCAAACGCATCCAAGCGGGCGGCATCAACAAGCACCCCAAAATCCGCGTGGTGCACGAGCGATCGGCCATGGCTGTCGTGGATGGCGACAACGGCATGGGCCATTTGGTGGTGTCACACGCGGTTGATTTAGCAATTGAAAAAGCTAGTGAAGCAGGTGTGGCTTGGGTCAGCACCCGCTTTAGCAACCATGCTGGCCCTGCCTCGCTTTACTCACGCCTACCACTCCAGCACAACATGCTTGGTTTGTACTTTGCCGTTGGCAACGCCAACCACTTGCCACCTTGGGGCGGCATGGACATGCTGCTGTCAACCAATCCCATTTCAGCGGGCATTCCGACTTCGCAAGAGCCGCCGGTTGTTCTTGACATGGCCACCACTGTGGCAGCGTACGGCAAGGTCAAGGCCAAAGCCAAACGCGGCGAAATGATGCCGCCTGGCTGGATGATTGACCGCCAAGGCCAACCCTTGCTGGACCCTCACAAAGCCAATGAAGGCTTTTTGTTACCGATTGGCGAACACAAGGGCTATGGCTTGGCCCTCATCGTGGGCTTGTTGGCTGGCACCTTGGGTGGGGCGGCGATGGGGCGCGATGTGATTGACTTCAATGCCGACCACGTGAGCGTGACCAACACCGGTCAAGCCATTTTGGTGATCGACCTAGCCGCCTTTGGCGACCCTGAAGACTTCAAACACCAAGTGGATCGTTTGGTGCGTGACATTCGCAACAGCGAACGTCTACCAGGGGTTGAACGCATTTGGTTACCGGGCGAACAAAGCCATGAAAAGCGGGAACGCTACACCCACCAAGGCATTCCTGTCGCCCCCACCTTGATCGCCGAGCTCAACGTCTTGGCAAACGAGTTGGGCATCGCCCCGCTCACGCATGCATAAAGATGAACACATGATTACCTCCTTTAACCCCGCCACAGGCGAAACCTTAGCCACCTTCAACCCGCATGAAGATGGGCACATTGAGCAAACTTTGGCGCAAGCTGACAGGGCGCAGAAAAAATGGGCGGCTTTGTCGCTGTCTGAGCGTCTGCCTTTCTTGCTCAATGTTGCCAAAACCCTTCGCCGCAACAAAGAGTCGCTGGCTCGCACCATCACCCTTGAGATGGGCAAACCATTGAACGAAGCCCTGGGTGAAGTCGAAAAATGCGCTTGGAACTTTGAGTACTACGCAGAAAGTGCGCCAGACTATTTAGATGACCTCGTCATACCCAGTGGCGCCACTGACAGCCGCGTGGTGTACGACCCCTTGGGCTTGATCTTGGCGGTCATGCCTTGGAATTACCCGTTTTGGCAAGTCATGCGTGCAGCAGCACCCGTGCTCGTGAGTGGCAACGCCTTGGTTTTGAAACATGCCAGCAATGTGCCGCAATGCGCATTGGCGCTGGAGGATGTGTTCAAAGAAGCCGGCCTGCCTTCGGGTCTGTTCAGCACCCTGTTGGTGGGAGCAGCCAAAGTACCCGCCCTGATCAATGACCCACGCATTTCGGCCGTCACCTTCACCGGATCAACACCCGCTGGCAGACAAATCGCCAGCACCGCCGCACAAGCGCTGAAAAAGCAAGTGTTAGAGCTAGGCGGCTCTGACCCCTTCATCGTCTTGGCAGATGCCGATGTGCAAGCAGCGGCGACTGTAGCGGTCAAAGCACGATTTCAAAACACCGGTCAAAGCTGCATTGCGGCCAAGCGTTTCATTGTTGAAGCAGCCGTAGCAGACGAGTTTGTGGATGCCTTTTGCGCCATCACACGCCAATTGGTGGTGGGCGATCCCTTGTCGGGCAGCTCCACACAAGGCTCCATGGCGCGTTTGAACTTGCGAGACGAACTCCATGCCCAAGTGCAAGCCTCGGTCAAAGAGGGTGCGCGGCTCCTTATGGGTGGAAACCCCATTGCTGGTTCGGGCGCTTTCTACGAGCCTACGGTCTTTGACCATGTATTGCCTGCCATGACGGTGGCGCGTGAGGAGACTTTTGGTCCTGCTGCCGCCATTTTGCGCGTCAGCAATGTGCACGAAGCCATTCGCATTGCCAATGACAGTCCTTTTGGTTTGGGCGCCGCGGTGTGGACACAGGACATTGATTTGGGCCATCGCTTGGCCCGCCAAATTCAGGCCGGCGCTGTGTTCATCAACGGCATGGTGGCCTCTGACCCGCGTCTGCCATTTGGCGGCACCAAAGCCTCAGGCTACGGCCGTGAGTTAGGCATGTTGGGCATGCACGAATTCACCAATATCAAAACAGTTTGGCGCGGGCCTGCCCGTACTTGAAAGGAAAAATGATGAAACACGCTGTTCTAAGACCCGATCAAATCAAAAGCCACGACCGCGGCGGTGGCGCTCGCACCACGCCTTTGGTGTTGCCGTCCATGGGGGCAAGTACCTTCATCAATGGCATCACCGAGTTTGCGCCTAGCACCGCCATTCCATTTCATAGCCACAACTGTGAAGAGAGCGTGATGCTGCTCACTGGCCATGCATTTTTGGACATCGATGGTGAAGTGCATGAACTCAAGCCCTATGACACCACCTTCATCCCGCCCAACGTGTCACACCGTTTTCGCAACCGCTCGGACACAGAGCCTATGAAAATTTTGTGGACCTACGCCTCAGTCAACGCCACACGCACCCTGACCGACTCGGGTGAGACCCGCCCCATCACGGCCGAACACAACAAATAAACCTGAAACCAAGGAGCACACCATGGGACTTCGTTTTCTAGAACATGTACTCATCCTCACACATGACCCAGACGGCACACGCGACTGGTTTTGCGAAAACTTGGGTTTTAAAAACGGCTATCACCCAGAGTTCGGCTTTCCCGTTCACTGGCTGTACATCGGTGATCAGGATGTGATCCACATTGGCAAAGCGCGCCACTCTACCCATCAAGACACCTACCTCAAAACCCCGTCCGACGTTGCAGGCATGGATTACTCTGCCGCAGGCGCACCAGGCTCGGGCCGTATTGACCACCTCTGCCTCAACTGCGATGGCATGGAAGAGTTTGTCGAACGATTGACCAAAAACGGGGTGGAGTTCAGTGAACGCAAGGCCCACAACTCCAATTTGTACCAACTCTTCATGCGTGAACCCATCAACGGCATCAAAGTTGAACTCAACTTTGCCTGGCATGAGGCGGTGCGCATGGGCCGTGTTCCTGAATGGACGGATGGCGGCGCCAACACCAAGGCTGTTGACGACGTGATGGTCGCCAAAGACGTACCCGTCAAAGTTTCTACCTTCAACTAAAGAGAAAAGATTTCCCATGAAAGCAGTCCGCATTTACAGCGCAGGTGGTCCCGAAGTTTTAAAAATTGAAAACCTCGAGCTACCCGATCCAGCAGCAGGCGAAGTGCGTATTCGTCACACCGCGATTGGTTTGAATTTTCAAGACATTTATGCACGCTCTGGTCAATACCCCGCCCCCATGCCAACAGGCTTGGGCACAGAAGCGGTGGGCGTGGTGGAGGGTGTTGGCCCAGGCGTGACGGACTTCAAAGTGGGTGACCGCGTTTGCTATGCCAGCGGCCCCGTGCTGGCTGCCTGTGCCACGCATCGCAACTACCCTGCCGCACGCTTGCTGCATTCACCTGCGCACATGCAAGATGAACAAATCGCTGCTGCATTGCTCAAGGGCATGACGGTCGAGTATTTGATGCAACGCTGCTACCCCGTCCAAAAAGGGCAGTTTGTGTTGATGCACGCTGCAGCGGGTGGTGTGGGCTTGATGGCGGGGCAATGGGGCCAACATTTGGGCGCCCACATGATTGGTGTGGCCGCAGGTCCTGAAAAAGTCAAACTTGCCTTAGCCAACGGCTACGAATATTGCTTGGACCGTTTGACAGATGACATTCCTGCCCGCGTCAAAGAAATCACGGGCGGTGTTGGCGTGCCTGTGGTGTATGACTCAGTGGGTAAGAACTCCTTTGAGCAGTCGCTCAACAGCTTGGCACCCCGCGGCTACTTTGTGTCCTTTGGCACCACCACGGGTGCACCTCCACCTGTGGCGGCTAGCTCGCTGCAAAAAATGGGTTCCTTGTATTTCACCCGCCCCACCCTGGTGACCTACACCGCCTCCACAGAAGATCTGCGCAACTCAGCGGCTGCCGTGTTTGACATGTTTGCCAAAGGTGTTTTGAAGATCAACATCAACCAACGCTACGCGCTGGACGATGTGGCCAAAGCGCATGCTGATCTTGAGTCTGGTCGCACCAGTGGTTCGAGCGTGCTGATTCCCTAAGAGCGTCGTCGCATGAAAAAACGTCAATAGGGCACTTGCTTGCGATACCAATTTGAAATTTCTTCGCCTGTTTGAATCACCACACCAGCGCGTGACTGGATGTGGTCGAGCAGCTTTTCAAAATAGCCAATGCGGTGGGCCACGCCCGTCACATACGGGTGCACGCTGATGGCCATCACGCGTGGAATGGTTTCGCTCTCTTGCCATAGGCGTTCAAACTGGTCAATGCCGCGCAACAGCATTTCCTCCGATCGGTTTTGCTGCAACAACATCATTGGAATGTCATTGAGCTCAACGGTGTAGGGCACAGACAACACCGGCTTAGGTTGCGCATCCAACCAGACGGGTTGGTCATCCAGCACCCAATCCGCCACATACTCAATGCCGGACTGCGACAGGCAGTCAAGGGTGTGGTCGTCTTCCGTGAGGCCAGGACTCTCCCAACCGACAGGTGCTTTTCCTGAAAAGCGTTGGATGGTGTCAACCGTTTTTTGTATCGCCTCTTGTTGGTTTTCCAGCTTGTGCATAGGGCCTTGCACAAAACCATGGCCCATGATTTCCCAATCTTTCTTCATAGCGGATTCCACAATGCGAGGATAGGACTCGCACACAATGCCGTTGGTTGCCATCGTGGGCACAATGCCACGTTGATTGAGGGCGTCATAGAGGCGCCAAAAACCCACACGCATGCCGTATTCATGCCAAGCCCAATTCGGTAGATCTGGCAGCAAGGGCTGGCCCATCGGAGGGCTCAACACCGTGCGAGGCATGGCGCGCTCAATACTCCAGTGCTCCACATTCACAATCAACCAAACCCACATGCGACCGTTGTGAGGCAGCTGCAACTTGGGGCGGTCCACAATGGCCGAATAAGGGGCGCGTGCGCTGATCAAAGGCTTCATGCATGACTCCTAAATGAGATGACTGAATACTATCGAGCCTGTGAAGCCCTACCTGCCGCTTGTGCGACTCGCTGGGCTAAGCCCACCAAATGAGCATCGCTGTGCGGCAAGCCAAGCAATGAAATGCCAAGCGGTGCGCCATGGTGATGCGCCAGCGGCAGGCTGATTTGAGGAAAGCCACACACGCCTGCCAAACTGAGCAACTTCAAACTTGCAGCTCGGTAATTTTCTAAATCCAATTCAGGCTGATGCACCAGCGGTGCGCAATCTGGCATGGTGGGCAACACCAAAATACCATTCAGTCCCAGTGACTGTGTTGTGTGTTGCCTGATCTTGTCTCGCATCACTTGTGCTTGGTCATATTGCTGCTGCGTGACTTGACTCGACCACTCAAACCGTTGCGCCACACCAGGCCCGAGCATGGGTCGATAGCGACGAATGAACTCCCCATTCACCTGCCAAGCTTCCCAGCCTTGGGTATGTCGAAAAGCCAAGGTCAGTTCATCAAAAGATGTGTTCAAAACCTTGGTGATCTCTATCTTTCCTAATGCATGTTCCAGTGCATCCAATGCAGGCTTGAGGGCAGCTTGTACGTCGGGGGTCAACAGCGACCAAAATTCTTGGCCCAAAATCAAGCGCACAGATGCGGTGTTGCAGGGTTCAGACAACACCAGCTCAGAAACACGGGCAAACACATCCACATCACGCGCAAACCATCCTGGCGCATCGAGGCTGGGCGCTAATGCATGACTTCCAGACATATCGAAACGGCCATGGGTGGGGCGCAAGCCAAACAAACCGTTATGACTGGCAGGCGCACGAATGGAACCCCCCGTGTCAGAGCCCACTGCAAAATCGCACAAGGCATTGGCCACCGCAGAGGCCGACCCCGACGATGAGCCCCCACTCAAACGCAGAGGATCGGCGCCATTGAGTGGGGCACCAAAGTGAGCGTTTTGGCCATTGAGTGAAAAAGCCAACTCATCCGTCACCGTTTTTCCGACAAATTGCGCACCTGCATCTAAAAAGCGCTGCACAAACGGCGCAGTAGTTGACTTGACACCAGACAAGGCCAACATGTGCGGCTGACCAGCGCTGGTGGGATAGCCCGCCACATCAAACAGGTCCTTAACACCAAAAGTCAAACCCTTTAAAGCGCCCTGTGCCGCATATGCAACTGGGCTGGGTGGGTAGGGCATGAAGGCTTGACATTGATCTTGCTGACTCAGCATGGATGCATATCCTCAAAAATAAATCACATCACGCGCAGTCCAAATGAGCTTGAGTGAAATTGCAAAAAGACCGATCTGGATCAAACGAAAAAACAAGACATCCGGAATTCTTTTGGTCAACACTGCACCTAAAAAAGTGCCGCCAATGGCGAATGGAATCAATACCAAGGCATCCAACATGCCAGCCATGTCATAGGGCCTTAAATTTTGGTAAGGCAAGATCTTGGCAAAATTGATGGCAGCAAACACCAAGGTGGAAGTGCCAGCAAACACCGTCTTTGACAATTGCTGGGGCAACACATACACCTGATAAGGCGGCGCACCTGCGTGAGAAATAAAACTGGTGAATCCCGACAAGGTGCCCCAAAACAAACCCAGCACCAAGGTGGGAGGTTTGGGCACACCGGCTGGTTTTTTGCGCAGCCAGGTGTTGAGACAAAACGCCACGCCAATGACACCAATCAGCAGCGTCACCATTTGCTCGGGAATCATCGACGCCGTCAGCCAGCCCACGAACACGCCAAAGACGCCTGCTGGTATCAACACCTTCAAATTCCAAAGGCTGAAATTTCTTCGGTACAACCAAACACCCACTGCATCAGAAATCACATAAATGGGTAGCAACAAAGTCGCTGCCTTGATGGGCGACATGACCAGTGAGAGGATAGGTACCGCCAACGTTCCCGTCGACGGCAAACCCCCTTTTGACAGACCTACCAGCAGTGCGCCTAGGGCGGCGTAGGGCAAATAGGCCGAGTCAAAAAATAAATCAAGATTCACAAAAGCTTCAAGCGCATCAATCTGCCTTGATGCCGTTGTCTTTCACCACCTTGGCCCAAATGGTCATCTGCTTGTCAATGAAAGTTCCTGCTTGCGCGGGCGAACCGCCCATGATG
The DNA here is from genome assembly GCF_036804465.1 of Limnohabitans sp. Classification (GTDB taxonomy): domain Bacteria; phylum Pseudomonadota; class Gammaproteobacteria; order Burkholderiales; family Burkholderiaceae_C; genus Limnohabitans. The sequence continues at coordinate 58,188 of NZ_DAIRSK010000013.1, read as the reverse complement.
TCAATGCCTTGTGCATCCAACTTCTTGGCAATTTCAGGGTTCTTCAACACTTTGTTGAGTTCTTCGTTCATGCGTTTGACAATCTCAGGTGGTGTTTTGGCAGGTGCCAACACAGCCCACCAAGCCGGCGCTTCAAAGCCGGGGTAGCCGTTTTCTGAAACCGTGGGCACGTTGGGCAAATCAGCCGCACGTTTGCTGGTGGTCACGGCGAGTGGGCGCATGCGACCGCTGTCAATGTGGGGCTTGGTCACAAAGACTGACGCAATCGACAAAGGCACATGGCCCGAAATCGCATCGCTCATCAATGGGCCGCCACCTTTGTAAGGCACGTGCGTCCAATCCAAGTTGGCATCTTTGCCCATCAAGGCCATGGCCAAGTGACCCAAACTGCCGTTACCAATGGTGCCAAAGCTCACATTTTTCTTCGCCTTGGCGGCATCCACCACGTCTTTGAAAGTTTTGTATTCAGAGTTGACATGCGTGGCCAGCACCATGGGCGATGTGCCTACCAAGACCAAAGGGGTCAGGTCTTTTTGGGTGTCGTATGGCAAGTTGGGGTTGAGGGCAGGGTTGACGCCGTGCGTGTCAAACACCACAGCAAAGGTGTAGCCATCAGGTGCAGACTGCACCACTGAAGCGGTGCCAATCGCACCCGATGCACCACCACGGTTTTCCACAACCACACTTTGTCCCAACTGCTGCGACAAAGGCTGGGCGATGATGCGGGCCACTTGGTCTACCGAACCACCTGGTGGGAACACAGCCACTAACTTGATAGGCTGTCTGGTCGGCCATGCTTGAGCGGTGGCAATTTGTGGCACGCTCAGGGCAGCCAAAGTCAATGCCAAACCAAGTGCCGTTTTGAATGTGCGTCGTTGCATACAGGTCTCTCCCGTGAATTTATCTTGACCAAATTGTGATTCCAAGCCTGCGAAAAAACCATGCGGCTTTTACGCAAGGGTAAACACTAGGCTCGCCTAGCCTCTTCATAATAGCAACATGGCCCGCACTTCCCAACTCTTACATTCCCCCAACCAGACTGCCTCGAACCTGTCAGAGCGCGCAGGCTGGATGGCTGGCAAAGAGGCGCGCTTTTTGGCACACGAAGCGCCTTTTGGTGAACTCGCCCTCACCTGCCCCGATGGCCAGATGTTGCACCACCTCGATTGGATGACTGACCAAGCTGTGCAGTTGCTCAAAAACGTGATGCGCCTCACCGCTCCCAACCCCGGCGTGATGACGGGTCCTGGCACCAACAGCTACTTGGTGGGTGACCCCGACACGGGTTACGCTGCCATCGACCCTGGACCTGCAGACACCGAACACCTTGACCGTTTGTGGCGAGCCGCTGGCGGCAATATTCGCCTCATCATTTGCACCCATTCGCATCCTGACCACTCGCCAGGCGCTGCACCGCTGCAAGCCCTATGCGAACAACACGGGCACAAGCCCCCAATTCTTGGCTTGGCTTCGCAAGCCACGGCGCGAGCGCACAGTGCGTTCATACCCGATCGCGAACTCAGCCATGGTGAAAGGCTGGTGCTGCAAGGCCACGGCCACACAAGCGAGGTCGTGCACACCTTGCGTGTGGTGCACACACCTGGCCACGCGGCCAACCACCTGTGCTTGGTGTTGGAAGAAGACGGTTTGTTGTTCAGCGGCGACCATGTGCTCAACGGCAGCACCACCGTGATCGACCCGCCCGATGGCAACATGAACGACTACTTGAACTCGCTCGACACCTTGCTGGCCGCCTGCGAACAAGACCGCGTCTCTTTCATCCTGCCCGCGCACGGCTATGTGCTGGGCAACCTCTGGGATGAGCCGCACGATGCGCGTGCATGCATCAGCCACCTCAAAGCGCACCGCCTCAAACGCGAAGCCAAGATATTGAATGTCATGCAACAACTCCCACAAGGCAGCATGGACGACTGGGTCAAACAAGCCTATGACGATGTGCCTCCTCGGTTGTGGCCTGTGGCCATGCGCTCACTGCTAGCGCATGTCGAGCGCATTCGAACCCGTTGCGATGGATGACATCTGCATCATGCAACTGCCAAATGATGGCAACGTCATCCTCACCCCGTAGCGCAAGGATTAACGTTGGTTCATGCCAACGATCAACACCAGAAATTGCCAGCCCTGCACGGCTTGCTGCGAGGGGTGGCTTGACATCAAGCACCCGATTGCCCAAGCCCACTTAGGCAAACCTTGTGTGCATTGCGAACCCAAGGGTTGCAGCATTTACAGCTACCGTCCACTGAATCCTTGTCAAAGTTTTCATTGCGCATGGCGACAAGAAGGCTCTTTGCTGCCAACACCCATGCGCCCCGATCTGTCAGGTGCCATCGTCATGACCGACCAACTGCAGTGGCAAGGTGAAGATGTCATCGTCGCAGTCGCAACAGGCGAGCGAATGCCAGCGCGAACGTTTCATTGGCTTTGCAGCTTGGCCCATCTCACATCGCGTCAATTGGCAGTGGTGGAGTTTAAAAAAGATGCACAAGGCTTTAACGGTGAATTCAACCTGCGCACGGTAGGCCCTGATGAATTCACAGAGGCCATGCAAGCCTACTTTTCAGACCAAGGTTTTGTCGGCACCCATGTGACGCATCCGCGCCGCGTCATCGACCTGGTGGCGATTTAAGCCTGCAGCTTTTCTTGTGTGGCTAAAAACACCCGCGCCACGCTGGATGAAATTTGTACCCATGCCTCATCGCTCAGTTGTGCAGGCTTGTGTTTGCTAAAGCTGAGCTTGGTGTGTTTTGAAAACCCATGCATGGCAAACACCACGCAATTGGTGCTGCCAGGCGCATTGACCACCCACAGCGCACCTTGAAACGCGGCATCAATGCGATCCACATACACATCGCGGTAAGCGTTGAAGCGGTGCAGATTGGCAACCATCACGCCACCGTTAGTCAACACGCGTCGGCAGTCTGCGTAAAACTGCGGCGAGCACAGTTGCTCAGGCATGCCGTGCGGGTCAAAGCCATCCACCAACACCACGTCAAACATTTGCTCCGTCTGCGCCATGAAGTGAGCCGCATCCATCTGCAGCACATGAAACCGCGCATCGTCTGCAGGAATAAAAAAACTTTGACGCAATGCAATGACATGTGGGTTGATCTCCACCACCGTGATGTGTGCGTCGGGCAAATGCTTGTAACAAAACTTCGCAAGTGATCCGCCACCCAAGCCCACCATCAAAATGCGTTTAGGCTGCGGCACAAACAACAACACACCCATCATCAAACGCGTGTATTCAAACTGCAGCTCGTCGGGCCGTGCCACGCTCATGCGGCTTTGGATGTCGATGTCTGAAAACACCATCGACTTGGCTAAGGTCGTTTCTTGCACGACGGGTTTTTCGAAACGCTCGTCTGACGTGGTAGGTGACAACGCGATCTTTCAAAATGAGACGTGCGCCAGACAAAGCCAAGCGAACAAGCTCAAAAAAATAAAAGTGTGAAGCTCGCCGATACGCCGGATTCTGTGCACGCGGGTTGCCCCACGCGTGACCGTCATTAATCTGGGCCGAGGGTTGCCCACTCGGCTCGGTGCTACCTACCCGCCAACAACCTGCGAACCGCAAGTTGGAGAAGTCGCGGCGAACCGCGCCGCTCCGTGTTGGCCTACTTGGTATTGCTGCGCGTAGAGATTGCCCGTTTCACCCGCACTGAAGCGGCTCGTCTCTGTTGCTCTGATCCTCACCTCACGGTGGAGAGGTGTTACCTCTTACGCTGTCCTTCGCAGTCCGGACGTTCCTCCAGTGCCTAGTTTCCCAGATTGCACCAGCGACGGCCTAGCGAACTTCACAGCAGGATTATCGACGGATAATCAAAGCCCTCGACATAACTTGCCCGATCACCACGGGCCACTCGCTTGTGATTCGACTCTCAGAACTCAAACTCCCGCTGTCTGCCCTTGCCGTAGAAGCACGTCGCGCAGCCGATGCGCCTGCTGAAACCGAGGCAGACCGACAACTCCCCCCTCACCCGATTGACGCACTGCGCGCTCTCGCCGCTGAAGTCTTGGGGCTGTCGCCTGACGCCATCACCACGCTGGCGGTGTTCAAACGCAGCTTTGATGCGCGCAAACAAAACTTGCTGGTGGTCTACATCGTGGACATCACCTTGGCAGACGCAACGCAAGAAGCGAATTTGCTGGCCAAGTTCGACAAAAACTCGCACATCCAACCCACGCCCGATATGGTGTGGCACGCGCCTGCACACGCGCCTGGGGACTGGGGCTCTTCATCGTCTACGGGCGCGGGCGAGCGCCCCGTGGTGGTGGGATTTGGGCCGTGCGGCATTTTTGCGGCTCTGGTGTTGGCGCAAATGGGGTTCAAGCCCATCGTGATTGAGCGCGGCACCTCCATGCGTCAACGCACCAAAGACACTTGGGGTTTGTGGCGCAAAAAGATTTTGAATGTGCAGAGCAATGTGCAGTTTGGCGAAGGTGGCGCAGGCACGTTCTCAGACGGCAAGCTCTACAGTCAAATCAAAGACCCACGCCACTTAGGCCGCAAGGTGATGAACGAATTTGTGCGCTTTGGCGCACCCGAAGAAATTTTGTTTGCCGCGCACCCGCACATCGGCACGTTCAAACTGGTGAAAGTGGTGGAAGGGCTGCGCGAAGAAATCATTCGCTTAGGCGGCGAAGTGCGCTTTGAGCAACGCGTGGTGGATATTGACTACGAAGACATCACCAGCACAGCGCCCCTTAGCCCATCATCCAGAGCCATCAAAGCCCTGCGGATTCACAACCACGCCACCGACGAGACCTACAACCTACCCGCCCACCATGTGGTGATGGCGCTGGGCCACAGCGCCCGCGACACCTTCACCATGCTGCATCGCCATGCGGTGGCGATGGAAGCCAAACCGTTTTCGGTGGGTGTGCGCATTGAGCATCCACAAGGCGTGATTGACCGCGCACGTTGGGGCCAACACGCGGGCCACCCGCTGCTGGGTGCGGCAGACTACAAGCTGGTGCACCACGCCGACAACGGCCGCACCGTGTACAGCTTTTGCATGTGCCCTGGCGGCACGGTGGTGGCCGCCACCAGCGAAGCAGGCCGCGTGGTGACCAACGGCATGAGCCAATACTCACGCGCCGAGCGCAATGCCAATGCAGGCATCGTGGTGGGCATTGACCCGAGTGACTACCCCACCGATCCAGCGGCGTTTGAAGCTGAGCTGGGCCAAACGCTGGGCAACGCCGTGCGCCACACCACACATGATGCGCCGGGGGGCTATCACCCGCTGGCAGGCTTGGTGCTGCAACGCCAACTCGAAGCCCACGCCTACACCTTGGGCGGCAGCAGCTACGAAGCGCCTGCGCAACGGGTGGGCGACTTTGTAGCCAACCGTGCTTCTACTGAATTGGGCAGCGTAGAGCCCTCCTACCAACCTGGCGTCAAGATGGTGAGCCTTGACAGCGCCCTGCCCTCCTACGCCATCACCGCCATGCGAGAAGCGCTGCCGATCTTTGGCCAAAAAATCAAAGGCTTTGACATGCACGACGCGGTCATGACGGGCGTAGAAACTCGCACCTCATCGCCCCTGCGCATTGAACGTGACAACGACACCTTACAAAGCCCCACCCTCTTTGGCCTGTATCCCGCAGGTGAAGGCGCGGGCTATGCAGGCGGCATTTTGTCGGCGGGGGTGGACGGCATCAAAGTTGGCGAGGCAGTCGCGCGGTGCCTGATGGGCAAACTGCTTTATCGGTAAAGCAAGCGATCCAAATCCGTCAGCTCAGCCCGCATTTCTTTGGCGAGTTGCGCTTGTTCTTTGAGCCAACGTTTCAGCTCTGCTTCGTTTTGAATGCGACGCAGATCGCGCTCTAGTGTGTCCACGTCTTGCGCTTTGTCGCGCAGTTGAATGGCCAAAGCGCGCGCCAAACTCTCAGCGCTGATGTGGTCGAGATCATTCACACCGAGGTAGTGACGGATTTCAAACTGCGCTTGCGCTTCGTCCTCTTGCAGCGCTTGCACTTGCTCTTTGAGCAGCAAGCACATGGCGTTGAGTTTGTCATCGGTGATGCGGCTCAAAGACGCGCTGTCGATTTGCGCCAATTGCAATTGCAGCTTCAACAGCTCAGACAAATTTTTGCGGTCATACGCTGCGTTGACTTCGCTCATCAACGCGGTCTTGCGCAAGCGCTCGGCTTCATCGGGCTCGCGGTCGGGGTGCAAAGCGCTGGCGAGTTGGCGATAGACGGTGCGCAGCGCGGTGTTGGCATCCATCGTTTGCTGCGCGTCTTTGAGCTGACGGAGAGCTGGTTTTTTCTTCGCCTTCTTGGCTTGGCGTTTGTCTTCTTGGCGCTGCTGTTGTTCGCGGTATTGGCGCAGGCCTGCTTCAAACACCGCCTCTGCCGTGTGCAAATCGTCCGCGCCGTGCAAGGGCTTGCCAAACAAATCTTCAAACACAGCCTTGGCGTGCTCGGCACCTGCACGGGCTTCTTCGGCCAGCGCTTGTGCGTCTTCTTCGCTATGGTGCTGGTTGAACACGGCTTGCACTTGGCCGTCATTCTTGTGTGCAAGGGCTTCGCACAGACCCAGGATGATTTGCGTGGCGCTGCGGCGGTGCGAGGCCGTGAGCTCGGCTTGATGCAAGCGACCATCTAAAAACAACAACAAGTTTTTACGCACATCGTCTTCTTGGCTCTGCAAAGCGCGCATGGCACTCAGATGGCTGCTGCGGTGCTGGGTAGACAAGGCCTCTAGCGTGGCGATGGCATCCGACAGTTGCGACACACGCGCCAACAAGGTGTTGAACCGCTTTTGTACAGGCGTTAACGCTGCAGCTGGCTGAATGGCAACGGTCGCCACTGCTTGCACAGGGGCGACCGTCCAAGGAGAGCTTGAATGGCTCAAAGAAAAAACGTCATCACAAACACTCAGCCTCTTGCATTTTGCAAAGCTGCAATGCGCTCTTCCAAAGGCGGGTGCGAGGCAAACCACTTGCCCAAACCACCGGTGATGCCCATGGCCGCCACGCTGGTGGGCAACTCGCCTGCTTGCATGCTGTTGAGTCGGGCCAGGGCATTGATCATGGGTTGCTTGCTGCCCATCAGTTGTGCTGCGCCCTCGTCGGCGCGGAACTCACGCTGGCGGCTGAACCACGCCACGATCATGCTGGCCACCAGACCAAACAAGATGTCAAGCACAAAGCTGGTGATGTAGTAGCCCATGCCAGGGCCAGTGGATTCATCATCTTTGCTGCGCAACATGCTGTCGACAAAATAGCCCACCACACGGCTCAAGAACACCACAAAGGTGTTGAGCACGCCTTGGATGAGCGTGAGGGTGACCATGTCGCCATTGGCCACGTGGGCAACTTCATGGCCCAACACCGCTTCAATTTCTTCGCGCGTCATGCCTTGCAGCAAACCGGTAGACACCGCCACCAACGCTGAGTTTTTAAATGCACCCGTGGCAAACGCATTGGGTTCGCCGTCGTAAATCGCCACTTCAGGCATGGCAATGCCCGCGCGCTCAGACAAACGCTGCACCACGCTGACCAACCATGCCTCGTCTTGGTTGGCTGGCTGATTGATGACGCGCGCGCCCGTGCTCCACTTGGCCAGAGGCTTACTCATCAAGAGCGAAATAAATGCACCGCCAAAACCCATGATGAGCGAAAAGCCCAACAGGGCCGAGAGGTCTAGACCGTTGGAAGTAAGAAAGCGGTTGACGCCCAGCAAACTGGCGACGACCCCCAGCACCACCATGACAGCGAGGTTGGTGAGGACGAACAGAAGAATGCGTTTCATGGTTTTCCTTTTCAGCGGTGATCACAGGACGCCGCAGCAGACGAATGTTAGGGGCGTTTTGTCGCTTTTCAATAGGCAATGGGCAAACCGCCACAAACCTTAAGGATTACTTGTGCTCAACGACTCGCTTGGGCCGAAACACCTGCGCGTCCTCGTAAAACACCCGCTCCACATTGGCCGCCCACCAGCCTGGCACGCCTAAGACGGGCAGCGGCTCGAAGGGTTTGGTAGCGAGTTTGGCGGGCTGCAGGTCTTGCACCAGCCAAGCGTCGAGCGCGGCTTCGTCGTGTGGATCAACATGGCTGTCCACGCGGTACACATGCGCCGTGATGGACTTGTAGGGGGTGACCAGTTTTTCAAGCAAGGCATGACCAAACAACACCAGGTGCACCTGCTGCCATTGCTCGCGCAAATCCACAAACAACCTGAGCCAATCGCGTGCTTGCAGTGCAGCCCACACCGCGTGAGGTGCGTGCATGAGCACCACGTTTTCGTCAAACAGCGTGAGCGCGTCGCGCACGGGACCACGTGTGTGGCAAATGCCTTGGGCCTCGATCTGTGCGGCTTGGAGTTGATTCAAGCGGCGTTTGGCCTGTGGAAAGCGTTGCCAACACAAGCCGTTGAAAAAGTCGTGCAAGCCGTCGCGTGTTGGGACTTGGGCGGTTTTGAAAACGAAGTCTTCGTACGCTTGGTTGTCGGGCAAGGCGGATTGGGGGACAAACCTCACGTCCTTGGCGTTGCCAAGCGCATCCGCAACGCTTTGAAGTTGCAGCGCACTGTGGGCCGTTGGCTCCCCCAGTTCGCGCCACGGCTCAAACCATGGCTGCGCCCAATCAATCTCGGCTAAGACAGTTAAACCACGCGCCAAGGCAAGGTCTCGCCAGAGCGCAGAGGCTTCAAATCGGCTTGGCCAAACGCAAAGCTCTCGGGTGGTGTCCAGCTTTCTTTGCGCAAGGTGAGCGTGCCGGTGTTGCGAGGCAAGCCATAAAAGTCTGCCCCGTAAAAGCTCGCAAAGCCTTCGAGCTTGTCGAGTGCGCCTGCGTTGTCAAACGCTTCAGCGTACATGGACATAGCCGCATGCGCGGTGTAGCAACCCGCACAACCTGTGGCGTGTTCTTTGAGCTGCGCGGGGTGAGGCGCGCTGTCGGTGCCCAAGAAGAACTTGGGCGAGCCACTGGTGGCCGCCTTCACCAAGGCTTGGCGATGCGTCTCTCGCTTGAGCACGGGCAAGCAGTAGTAATGCGGGCGAATACCGCCAGTGAAGATGGCGTTGCGGTTGAACAGCAAGTGGTGCGCAGTGATGGTGGCGGCGGTGTGCTGCGCACTCTCAGCCACGTATTGCGCGGCTTCGGCGGTGGTGATGTGCTCGAACACAATGTTGAGCTCGGGAAAGTCACGGCGCAGCGGAATCAGCTGGGTGTCGATGAACACGGCTTCGCGGTCAAACAGGTCAATGTCGCTGTTGGTCACTTCACCATGTACCAACAACAACATGCCTGCCTTTTGCATGGCTTCCAGGGTTTTGTAGGTTTTGCGCAGATCCGTCACACCCGCATCGCTGTTGGTCGTGGCGCCAGCTGGGTAGAGCTTGCAGGCAACCACACCTGCGTCTTTGGCGCGGGCGATTTCGTCGGCTGGCAAGTTGTCGGTGAGGTAGAGCGTCATCAAGGGCTCAAAGCGCACACCTTGAGGTACTGCCGCCAAAATGCGCTCTTTGTACGCCAAGGCTTGCGCCGCTGTGGTGAGGGGGGGCCTGAGGTTGGGCATGATGATGGCGCGACCAAACTCGGCGGCGGTGTGGGGCACCACGGTGTGGAGTGCAGCGCCATCGCGCACGTGCAGATGCCAGTCGTCGGGTTTGGTGATGGTGAGTTGTTGCGTCATGCTTTGATTGTCGCTTTTTTGTTTCTGGGCTCGCTGTGGGCAGCGGGTATGGGCAGGTTCCTCATGCTGGGGTACCAGAAATCGTCACCTGCCCATACCCTCTACCCACAGACTGCGGCTTACAAAAGCTGGATGATGACAGTTGGTTACCCACAGTTGCGCGGCTTGGGTGTGGCGGCTGACGATTTCTGGTACCCCAGCATGAGGAAGCCGCCATACCCAAGCCGCGCAACCCTCTCCGGCGCGAAAACAGAAATCAATGCGCCAAGATCTTGTTCAAGAACTCTTTGGTGCGCGGCTGACGGTTTTCGGGGTGGTTGAAAAACTCATCCTTAGAGCAGTCTTCCAAAATCTTGCCGCCTATGTCCATGAAGATCACACGGCTGCCCACTTTGCGGGCAAATCCCATTTCGTGGGTCACACACATCATCGTCATGCCCTCATGGGCCAAGTCCACCATCACATCCAACACCTCGCCCACCATCTCAGGGTCAAGCGCTGAGGTGGGTTCGTCAAACAACATCACGATGGGGTCCATGCTCAGTGCACGGGCAATGGCCACGCGTTGTTGCTGCCCGCCAGAGAGCTGGCCTGGGAACTTGTCTTTGTGTGCCATCAGACCCACACGCTCCAAGTACTTCAAGCCATACGCGTGGGCTTGTTCTTCGCTACGGCCCAACACTTTTTGCTGGGCCATCGTTAAGTTTTGGGTGACAGACAAATGCGGGAACAGCTCGAAGCTTTGAAACACCATGCCCACACGGCTGCGCAACTTGGGCAGGTCGGTGTCTTTGCTGTGCACGGGCATGCCTTCCACAAAAATTTCACCCTCTTGAAAAGGCTCCAAGGCATTGATGGTTTTGATGAGGGTGGACTTGCCCGAACCCGAGGGGCCGCAGACCACCACCACCTCGCCTTTTTGGATGACGGTGGAGCAGTTGTTGAGCACCTGCACAGAGCCGTACCACTTGGACACATTTTTTAATTCAATCACAGTGAACTCCAGCGCAAGTACATGCTTAGCGAATGATGGCAATGCGCGCTTGCAAGCGACGCACCAAGGCCGAGAGGCCAAAACAAATCACAAAATAAACCAAAGCAGCCAAGATGTACACCTCTTCTACGCGGCCGTAAATTTTGCCTGCCGTCACAAAGCCCTTGAGCAAGTCATAGGCGCCAATGGCATAGACAAGCGAGGTGTCTTGAAACAAAATAATGGTTTGCGTGAGCAACACGGGCAACATGTTGCGAAAAGCTTGGGGCAACACAATGAGGCGCATGTTCTGTGCATACGTCAGCCCCAAGGCTTGCCCCGCCATCACCTGGCCCCGCGAAACGGACTGAATGCCCGCCCGCATGATTTCACTGAAATACGCCGCTTCAAAAGCCACAAAAGTGATGGTGGCGGAGAGCTCAGCACCGATGGAGCGGCCAATCAAAAACGGAATCAACAAGAAGAACCACAAAATCACCATCACCAAAGGAATGGAGCGCATGCCGTTGACATAAATCACCGCGGGCAGTTCTAACAATTTGTGCCCCGACAAGCGCATCAGCGCCAAGATGGTGCCAAACACCAAGCCACCGATGGTGGCCACGAGGGTCAGCTCAATGCTGAACAGCATGCCCTTCAACACAAATTTGCTGAAGATGTCCCAGTCGACAAACGAAAAGTCGAGTGCGCTCATGCTCAGTGCCCCCCACCCACGTTGCCAGCCACCACCATGCCGGGGATTTGCAAGCGGCGCTCGGCAAATGCCATCACACGGTTGACCGCAAAGGCGGACAGGGTGTAGAGCGCCGTCACCACCAAATAGACCTCAATGCCGCGCGAGGTTTCCTCTTGCACTTGCATGGCGTACATGGTGAGTTCGGCAATCGACACGGCAAACGCCACCGACGAGTTTTTGAGCAAGTTCATCGACTCGCTGGTCAGCGGCGGCCAAATGGTGCGAAACGCAATGGGCAGCAGCACGTAGCGATACGTCTGCCAAGTGGTAAAGCCCATGGCCATGGCCGCATAACGCTGGCCCCGGGGCATGGCTTGAATACCCGCACGCAGCATTTCGGCAATCCGTGAGGAAGTGAAAAAGCCCAAGCCCAACACCACCAACACAAACCCCGGCACTTGTTGCATGGCCGGAAAGACCTTGGGCAACACAAAGTACCAAAGAAAAATTTGAACCAGCAACGGGATGTTGCGAAACAACTCCACCCACGCTGTGGCCAATCGGGCCAAGCCAACATTCAAACGCGTGTCTGGCGGCAAGGTGCGCAAAACCCCCATCAGGCAGCCCGACACAACAGCCACCACCCAGGCACTGCCCGCTACAGAGAGCGTCCAGCCCCAGGCTTCAAACATCCACTCGAGGTAGGTTCTTCCACCGCCATCGTCTTCAAGAAAAACCTGCCACTCGAGTGCCATGTCCGTGCGCTTTTGAAATTACTTCTTGGCGTAGGCTTCAACCGGCCTGTCGTTCAAGTTTGCCCAAGCGCCCTTGGTGGCATCGCTGGCCACCAGGCCCAACTTGATGTTTTTAGGAGGAATGGCTTGCACAAACCACTTGTCGTACAACTTGGCGAGTTCACCTGACTTGGCCAAAGCCGCAATGGTGTCGTCAGCCAGCTTCTTGAAAGCAGGGTCGTCCTTGCGGAACATGATGGCGATGGGCTCGACGTTCAACACCTCGCCCACAATTTTGAAATCGCCTGGCGCCTTGGAGTTGGCAATGTTGCCCGCCAAGATTTGGCCGTCCATCACAAACGCATCAGCGCGGCCAGACTCAAGCAACAAAAAGCTGTCTGCGTGGTCTTTGCCAAACACTTCCTTGAAGTCAACGCCCGTGGCGCGTTCGTTCTTGCGCAACAGTTGCACCGACGTGGTGCCCGTGGTGGTAGCCACGTTCTTGCCGTTGAGCTGCGCGATGTTGGTGATGCCCGAGTTGGCACGCACCGCAATACGCACTTCTTCCACATAGGTGGTGAACGCAAAAGCGACTTGCTTTTGGCGTGCTTCGTTGTTGGTGGTGGAGCCGCACTCAATGTCCACGGTGCCGTTTTCTGTCAAAGGAATGCGGTTTTGTGAAGTGACCGAGGTGTATTTGACTTCCAGCTTTTTGCCAGCCGCTTTTTCCAAGTTGTCAATGATGCGTTGGCAAATCTCAACGTGGTAGCCCACATACTTGCCGTCCCCCAAGGTGTAGGACAAAGCGCCTGAAGAATCGCGCACACCCATGGTGACGCTGCCAGAAGCTCTGACTTTGGCGATGGTGTCGTTGGCTTGCGCAAAGGCGGTGCCCGCCAACAGGGTGGCAACAGCCAAGGTGATGAACTGCTTTTTCATGAGTTGCTCCAATGAAGTTGTGATGGAAAACAAAATTTGCATTCTAGAGAATGTTTCTATCGGGAAATCACTTAGCCCTTTTGCCCAGCAGCAAGGCAATGTTCATCTCAGCCGACAAGGTGCTGGCATAAAACTTATCAATCATCTCCACCGAGGTTCTGGCGTTTCTAGCCAACGTCAGCAAATCAATGCTGCCGCCATAAATCAACCTGAAGGTGATGCTGGTGTGCCGCAAGCTATACAAGCTGCGGTCTGCGCCATGCGGCCCCACTTTGATGCCCAGGTCCTTCAAAATCCAATTGAAGGCCCAACCCGTGATGTCCAACACCAAACGGCGGTTGCGCTCTTCGGGGAAAAACACATAGTCATCGGGCGCCCCATAGCCACGCGCTGTTTGGTAAGCCAGCAATTTTTCATACACAAACACCGCGGGTGACAGACTGACGGTGGCTGCGCTATGGCGTTTGACTTCAGGCAAATTCAACCTGAGGTAATGGTAGGCACCTCGAATCACTTCAATGTGCTTGTTCTTAATCTGCCGAATATCGCCAGGCCGCACAAAGGTATAGACCATGAAGCGAATGAGCCAGTTCATCTCTTGAGGCATTTGGTGGTATTCACGCCTGATCCAGGCTTTGTTGCGCGGGCCCCAGTCGGTGAATGTGACTGCGCGCAACTGCTTGGATTTGCGCAAAATGGCTTTGTATTCTGTGAGGGTGAAGGCACCTCGGGGATGCGGCTGCGACTTCAAGGGCGGAAACGTCGGCACGACAGGGATGATTTTTTTGCGGCAAAGCAGCGTGAGCAACTTGCGCGTTTGCGCGACATAGCCTTGGATGGTTGAAGCAGACAATTTTTTGTGTGTCAAAAAACGAATGAATTCAGCGAACACATCGGCATTGATTTTGTTTAAGGCGTGCGTTTTAAAGAAATCAAAAATCAAACCTTCCAAGCGGATCTTGGTCATCACATAAGAGGCCTGCTTGATTTCGTCACGGCTGACCTTGTCCAGCTCAGCCGTCAGCACCTCCTGTATGGCGTCATGCAGCAGCCGATGGTTGCAAGCCTCTGACATCAACTTGACTTGCGCTTGAGACACATAAGCACCCGACGCGACCAAGTCATTGAAAATTTCGACAGCCAAACCCTTGGCCTCTTCCAAATCAGTCGTCTTCAAACTCTGAATGGTGTAGCGGCCTAAGTTGTACAAACGCATCTGCCAATATTTGCTGCCAGAAATTCGATAAATTTTGAGCTTATCGGGCAGGCCCTCTACCGATGTCATGCTTGCCTTGATAGGCGCATTACGGACACGGGGGAGATGAAAGGAAGGGTCGTTTGATGATTGATCAGTGAAAGGAAGTCTGCGAATTGCCAATATCCATGCCCCATGACTAAGTTGGATGAAGTTATGAGGACCAATACTATTTAATTAGTTCAGAACACCTTTTGGAACACACCGAAATTCCAGACACCTTGTGTGCATAGTGCATAAGTGTATAGGGTTATTCCATGACGTCCTTGACAAAATAATATTCATTTATATCAACCACTTAGCGGATTCATGCGGCTTTAAAGTCAGAAAACCCTCGTTGCTATCGCAGCATTGACTGCCGTGTCAGCTTTCGCACAATCTTCTGTGACTCTGGATGGCTATTTTGACCGTGGCTACACAACGGTAAAAAACTCTGACCCAGCAATTGGCAAGACCAAAGGTCTGGCTTCTTCAGCTGGCACTACAACAGTTGGTATCAAAGGCGTTGAAGACCTCGGTGGCGGCTTGAAAGTTGGTTTCTCTGTGAACACCGACTGGTCTGACCTAGGTGGTATGACCCAAGACGGCTCTGCAGTTACTGCAGCACAAGCCGGTACTTTTGCTAACAGCCAAAGCTTCATTGAAGTGATCAATGCAAAAATCGGTACATTGCGCATGGGCTCGATTAACAATGAAATCTTGACTGCTACAACTGGTGTTGCATCTCCTGCTTTCTCAACTGGCATTGGTTCTGCTTACAGCTCTTCATGGTCTGTGCATAACGGCTACGGCACAGGTAAATCTGGCAACGGTGGCTTGGTGTTCGAAGATGGTTTGGGTGCAACCAAAGCTGGTTCACGTGGTATCCGCCAAGCCAACACCATCAAGTACATCTCGCCAAAAGTCATGGATGTAACGGTTGCTTACGGCTTTGCACCTAAGAACTCTACTGGTACTGGCGACACAGCTGGTGTAACTGAAATGTCTATCCGCTACCAAGCAGGTCCAGTGGACGTGATGTACGCTTCTATCAAGTACGAAGTTGGTACCTTCGCCACTGCTCCTGCTCAAGGTTCTTTGGTTGTTGGCTCTAACAACACCCACACCATGCTTGGTGCTTCTTACGCAGTGTTGCCAACTTTGAAGTTGCATGCTGGTTCTGGCAAGTCCAAAGCCTCTGACACTGCAATCGCTAACTCTTCCAGCACACAGTTTGGCGTTACATACACCATGGGTGCATTCGACATCATGGCTCAGACTGCCAAAGTTGATGACAAGAACACCACAGCTTACGACCGTAAGATGACTGGCTTGGGCGTGAACTACAACTTGAGCAAGACAACTCGCGCTTATGTGCGTTACGACAACCTGAAGTTGAACGACGGCGCAGCAACTGCTGTTAATGGCGACAGCATCAAGCGTACTGCTATCGGTGTCAGCCGTTCTTTCTAATCCCCCCGCTGGCTTAGCCAGTTAAGGATTTAAAAGTCTAAAACCCCGCTGTGGAAACGCAGCGGGGTTTTTTGTGGGCGTTTTAAATCAGCAGGTCATCGTCCAGTTGCTGGACGTTCAGCACTTCGTTCTCATTAAATAACGGTCGCCATAGGCCTTTAGCAATGGCTTCATCCATGCGTTGTTGAGGAATACGTTTCCATGAAATTGGTTCTGCTGGCGCTTGAACTGAAGGAAACACACCCACTGCTGCATTCACCGCAAGATTATTTGCTCTCGCCAACATTCGCGACACAGCCACTTTCATTCCGTTCACACGCATTGCCGCTTTCTTCGCATCGTCAGTGGCTGCGGGCATGCAGGATTTGACAAGGCGCAACTCCTTGCCTATTTGATACAGACTTTTGCTTCCTTGAGTTTCGCCAATCGCATAAGTCTTACTGGAGTCGTGATGCTCAAAGTGCAGCTGCCAAACTTGATAGGCCACTTCAATCACATCCTGCCTGATACCAATCAATTTTGCTAACTTGCGCTCAGCATGACTGATGCGCTCTACCAGTCGCTCTGGATGCTGACGCAGGTGTTTGCGAACTTGGCTAATGATAGTTTTTTCAGTGAGATGCAGCGGAATTTCCAGTAGCAGATGCTCTTTGCTGCCACGAGTTAACTCCAGCTTGTGTTTATCTAGCGCTCGTACTTCAGCCATTGCCATTTGCTCATAAAACAGCCCAATGCCACGCTTGTTCCACCACTGGTCAAACGTCATGGAATACACATCGCCAAAGTCTCTATGCATAGAGCGTAAACGGGGGTCATCCACCAAGCCTTTGCGTTGGCACGCCCACCAGTAATCCTTGCTGATACGCAAATAAGACCACCACCAAAAGTGCGGTCCACGTTTCGCATCTTTAAGCAAGTCATCGCGGTTTTTGTAGCGAAACCGCCGCATGCCTTTGAAGCGCAGCTCTTCATCTTGTTGATTCATATGGATATTTTTAGTGTTATCACATAAATGTGCTTAAAGGCATGATAACTGATAACGATGAGACTATTCGTTATCGACAAAGCAAACACAAAGCAAAGTGCCTGAAAGCTAGGTTGATAGCTCACTTAAAGGAGAACCCCATGAGCAAGAAAGTAAAAACCCTGACCGCAGAAAACTTGGTATTCGCTGACTCCATCGTCCAGCAACTGGACGTTCTGTCTGCTCGTCGCGAGCAATGGGAAGCAACGGACTACAAAAAGGCAAATGAAGGTTTGTATGCCTTGTTGGCTGATTGTTTGGAGGTGTTTAATGTCCGCTTTGTTAAGGGCAGCGAGGATGATAAAAAAGCACTACGTCGCCAGTTGATTGAGCGTTTGACAGCGGCCAAGGTTCGTGTGGTGAAGACCTCTACAACGCTGACCATGCTGACACGCTATGTGTTCAACGCTGATCGTAAGCGTGCCCAAGGCTACGGCTATGTGTTAGCTGCTGCTGTATCGCACGAAATCAATGCGAAAGGCTTCGCAGCTTGGGTAGTGAAGCAAGGAGGTATTGAGGAGATCAAGCGCAAGATGGTCAAGAAAGCAGAGGCAGTAGCGAAGCAAGAAGCTGTAAAGGCAGCGACTGCAGTGGTCAAAGGTGATTTGGAGAACAAGGCTTTGCAGCCTTTGGCTCATGTCTCGCTTGAAGGGTTGACAGGCACTTATGCAGTGCTTTTGGTCAAGCCATGTGTCAATGGAGGTGCTGATGTCGTGGGGTCACTCAGCAACATCAATGAAGCATTGGTAAATGCATTGGTGGTGCGTATGGCGAAAGCACAGGTAGCGACAGCCATGGCAGATAAAGAGATGGGCGATCAGACTCAGCGCGAAAGCAACGATTTGCTCGCGGCTGCAAACGATGAGCAAACGAGCAAAGTGGTCAACGGCTAAAGAGTTAGACAGGGGACAGACTCCTGTCTGTCATCTAAATAGAAAGGAAAGCAGATGAAAACCGCAATTAAATACGCCCCAACCGCCCTCCGCGAGGTCATTTATCCCAGCGCAGCAGTAGAACGACGCATTAACGCCTACGCTGCTGCCCAGATGGAGGGCCATGTAATGCTGCACGGCCCCAACGGAACAGGTAAGACAACTATGGCCCACTTGCTGGTCAACGTAATTGGTGGCGCTGATGCTCTAGTGGAAAGCGAAGACTTTGATGAGCTGCTAGCAAAGCCAAAGCTGCATGATCATTTTCGCAATGCTTGTGCATTGGCACGGATGACAACCAGTAGCAAGTATTTTTTGGTATTCAACGAGTTTGACAATGCAAAGCGCAACGTTAACAAATTCTGGGCTGCCTTGGATGCGTGTGAGGATGAAGTGATGGCGATCATCACCACAAACCATCCCATGAATATTGATCGTGCTTTGCGCTCTCGCTTTGACATGATTGAATTTGGGGGCATAAGTGCCATGGCAGCTCTGCCTCGCATCCAGTATGTGCTTAAAGCAGAGGGGCTGAACTTGCCAGATGCTCAGGTTCTTTATTACTTAAAGCAAGAAGAACACTTTATGGATTTACGAAAATACTTCAAGAAAGCAGACGAGTTGTTATTTCTTTTTAACAATGGGCAAACATTTCCTAAATGGAAAGCCACAGCACCTTCGCTAACAATCGTCTGATCATCGTCTCGTTGCTGGACGATTAGCCCTGTAGTTGCTGCAGGGCTTTTTTATGCCTAAATCAACTCCACAGCGTTGCGCTTCATCTCGTCATTCACGTCAATGTAGCGTTGGGTCACGGCGATTGAGCGATGTCCTGCGAGACTGGCTAGCACACGAACGCCTATGCCCTTGGCTGCCAAGTTGGTGATGAAGCTGCGACGCATGGAGTGGCTACTTGCACCCGCAATACCAGCCTTCTTGAACAAGTAGTGAAAATGCTGTGCCATCACATTGGCACTAAAGCGTTTGCGACCTGCTGTGACGAAAAGTGGGTGTTCTGGCTTGGCATCTGTTCGCAGCGCCATGTATGCAGCGAGTTCGTCCCGCAGCTTCTGCGGCAGGAACACTGTGCGTGGTTGGCGACCCTTGGTTTGCTCAGCTGTCAATCGCACTTCTGCTTTGACAGAGCGATCTGGGTTCATCACATCACTAATGGTCAAACTGCTGATTTCTCCAACTCGCATGCCTGACCATAGTCCTGTCAGCAGCATCACGCGATTGCGTTGGGAGTAACTTTGAGCTGCGATGTAATTCAATACCTGCTCAAGTTCAGTGGAGGTGAGTGTTTTTGCTTGGCTCATGATTTGTGTTGTTTGCATTTAATGATTTCGTTCCTTTAAGTGTGTTTTCTTTTGTGTTTTTGGGCGACCTTTGCCCTGAGAAGATGGCAGGGTAAAAATCTTCAATGATTTCAATGACTTCCGTCATCACCAAATAAAAGCGCACTTTTATTTGGTGCAGGTATTTATGCCTTTACCCGTGCAATCTGTGGGACAAAGACGACATTTGCCCTGCAATTGCTTAAAACAACGCTGCAGCGTCTTTTGTTCGTTCCAGCTACCAGAGCTGCAGGTAGGGATAAATCGTTGCTTGTAGGGTTGATTTGAGAGGTTGCAAGTGCGGACGCAATATCCCCAATGTCACATTGATAAAGCGAGCGCAGCTCGCTTGTGCTGTCGCTCTCGCTCAGCATCTGCTCATCACCTGCTTTTAAGTTTTCGGTTTGGAAAGTCTTAAAGTTGAAACAAGTATTGAATTGAGGGCATTCGATAGATTCAACCCACACTGAGCCTTAAGCAATAAGGCTCAGAAATGGACACGGACTTTCGATGAGTTCGTTACCACAGCACTTGAGTTCAACCTTTTAACAGGTAGGGGCGGTTTCGCTATCTCCCTTTATGAACTGCAATGAAACGCAACGCACGAAACAGCCCAAGTGCCAACCGTTTCAGCGTTCGCAAGATATCAGCGTCTTTACTTGCTCGTAGTGCATAGGTTTAACCTATCACTTTTGTGCTTTATGTATTCTTGTGCCAATTGAGCCGCAACGCTCAACATCATCCATACGGGTAGTGACAACAAGTCTCTGCTACTGCTCAGAATTTCCGTCCCTGTGACCAACAATGACCAGGTATAGGGTGCCTAACGACTGAGGGCACTGCTCGTTTCAGTAGTGATTGTGATGATCAAAGTTTTCCTCTTCTTTGATCGTCAATATATTTAGTCCTGCCAAAAAGAACCGTGCATTTTTCATGGAGATATTTGGCTAAATAATTCATGAAAGACTACAACGCCACAGTTCGCATCAAGGGCAACATCGTCAAAACCGTTGTTCATGCAGAAAGCACGACACATGCACGTCTGCTGCTGCAATACCAATATGGCTGGGACAGCATCGTTGCCAGCCCCGTGCTTGGGGAAACAATCAAACCCAAAACTCCAGAGCAGCAACGTATTGATAGCTTGAAGGCTACGAAAGATCGCGCCAATGACGCATTGAGTGCTGAGCGCCAGCGCCAGCAGGTCGCTAAAGCCCAAAAGTCACTTACAGCAGCAAGACAAGTGAAGCCCAACGTCCAGTAGCTAGACGTTCACGAACTGTCGTTTAACACGTCACTACATCTCAATGCCCCGCCTAAATGACGGGTTGCTGGTCGCCCAAGCGCCAGCATGATCACAAAATTACCTGTGCTTTATCAAACAACTGAAAGGAAAAGCACATGTCCACTTCTGCACTCGCCACTCTTAAATTGACCACAGCTCGCAAACCCCGTGCGTTGCCAGACGTGATCAAGCGTCGCAACAAATTACTGAACAAGCTGAGCGAACAGCGTGAACTCGCCATGGCGCAGCTTGAAGGTCGCAACTACACACCAAAACGTCTGCGAACTGTGCGGGATAAAGCTACAGGAGAGCGCACAGTGCGTGAAGTGCCAGTGCGTATCAAAGCATGGTGGTGGACTGGTGAAAAGAACGAAACGCTGCTGAGCATTTTTTATGGAAGTAGAAACCTAGAACTTGCAAAAGGTAAGACAGCAATTGAAATCACGGACTATAAGCAATTGGTGTCAGTGTTGGATACAGTGATTACTGCAACACAAAACGCAGAGCTTGATGTGCTGATTGAAGCTGCCAGTGTCAAGCTGCGAGATGGGTTCAAGAAGTAATCACTTTCGCGGGCGACGACTTTGCAGCATGGCAATATTTTGTTCGCCCGTAACTGTGCTTGCGTAGTGGTTGTTGATCACCTCAACGCTGGTTCGTGCATTTCGTGCCAGTGTGATCAGGTCTATGCCTTGCCCATACAGCAGACGAAACGTGATGGCGCTGTGTCGCAAGCTGTAAAGGCTACGCGGATTGCCGTGTGGGTTAAGTTTTAGCCCTGTATGGTCAAGCACCCAATTAAACATGGTGCTGAGTACCGCTAGTGCGTGGGTGCGATTTTTAAGGTCTGGCAGTAATAGGTAATCGTTGGACTTTGCTTCAGGTCTGTACTGGCGGATTTGCTCATAAATGCGAACCGCAGGTCGCAGAGTGACGATGGGCGCACTGTGCAGCTTGGTTTCTGGCAGGGTCAGTCGCAAATAGGTGTTCTTGCCCCGTATCACTTCAACATGGCGATGCTTGAGCTTGGTTAAGTCGCCTGGTCGCAAAAAGCAATTGACCATCATGCTAATTGCCCAAGCCATATCTGGTGGCATGCGATGGTCGTTGTATGCCTGCTTGATGCGCTTACGCATCTCTTTCCTACCAGCTGGATGTTGCACACCACGCAGCGCACGTGCAGCTCTAAGTAGCTGCCAATATTCAGTGGGTGTAAATGCACCACGGGACGCAGACTTGACCTTTATCTTTGGGATATCAGGCGCTAGCTCTATTGCACCAATACGCACAGCATGAACAAGCACCTTGCGAACACA
Source organism: Limnohabitans sp. (assembly GCF_036804465.1). Taxonomy (GTDB): domain Bacteria; phylum Pseudomonadota; class Gammaproteobacteria; order Burkholderiales; family Burkholderiaceae_C; genus Limnohabitans. The sequence goes on along the minus strand of NZ_DAIRSK010000013.1, from coordinate 36,578 downwards.
GATTAGATAGTTACTAACTGTGGTGGTTGTGTGCTTGATGCTTAACGTTTGTGCAAACTCCTGCAGCATTTGGTACGTGATCGCACTTGGAAGCATTGCACCAAAGTGCGGGAGAACATATGCATCTAGCCTGTTGCGAAACATTCGTAAACTGCCAGCCCCAAATTCACCACGCTCCATTCGTGCATGTTCATTGGCATAAACCTGTGAAGCAATCGCACCAAACCTCAGCGCTTGAGGATCATTTGTCTTGCGGGCAGGTTGGGTGGCAAGTGCAGCACTTGGCTCAAGCTGCGAGACATGTCGCTTGGCGAGCAGGCTTTCATAAAACCAACGTGCAAATCGCTCTGCCAATTTGAACGAAGTGGTTTTTGCTGATCGTCTATGAAAACGACCATCAACCCAGCAGCGCACTTGCCAATATTGACTGGCAGAGATTTTGTAAACCACTAGCTTGCTGGGATAACCAGCGACAGCTGCAATGGTGCTTGGTATTGGAACGGTGCGATCGCGTGAGTTTCTATCGTCATTTGCAGCGATAGAGCTGTAATTGGCAAGCTGAGTGAACATGCTCGCAGCGTAAAGTTGTATGCCGTATAGGGCAAAGATTTCACGCTGTTCCCAAGCGATTTGCTGGCGCTTGAAATCCGTGCAGCCACCATCGTCTTGCCAATCGTGCCAGTGCGAAAAACAGTTTGCAAAATGTTGTGAAAACCGCCACAAAGTTGTATGCCGCAGACCATACAACTTTTGTAAAAAAGACTACGATGCAATCAATTAAGAACCTTTTAAGCACCTTAAAGGAGTACCTTCTAATGCAAAATCGTAAACCCTCGTTGCTATCGCAGCATTGACCGCAGTGTCAGCATTCGCACAATCATCAGTTTCCATCACTGGTTACATGGACCGTGCTTACACAAAAACAAACAGCTCTGACAATCAGAAGGATGTCAAAGGCATTTCTTCTTCAGCTGGTACCACTGGTGTCCTATTCGTTGCTACTGAAGACCTCGGCGGCGGCCTGAAGGTTGGTGCGAGCATCGCAACTGACTGGGCTGAAGCTGGTGGCTTGACTCAAGACGGCGCTGCTGCTGCAAACACTGCTGTTGGCAACATCCCAACAGCCAACGGTTCTTTTGGTAACGCGCAATCCTTCTTGTTCGTTGAAGATGCCAAGTTGGGCACACTGCGTTTGGGTAACGTCAACAATGAAGTGTTGACTGCCACCACAGGCATTGGCGCTGCATTCTCAACTGGTGTGGGTTCTGCCTACAGCTCAGCATTTTCTGTGCATGACGGTTACGGCTCAGGTACTTCGGGTCGCAACAACCAAGTGATCAACGCTGCAGCATCTGCTACCAACGGTGGCGTTCGCGGCATCCGTCAAATCAATACTGTCAAGTACGTTTCTCCAAAAATCATGAACGTCACAGTGTCTTTGGGCCAAGCCTTGAGCAACGACAGCGGCGCAGCTTCTGCGGTTTCAACTGTTGGCGTGACCGACATGTCTATCCGCTACGCAGCTGGTCCAGTGGACGTGATGTACGCTTCTTTGAAATACAAAGTTGGCTCTGACACCACATTTAACGGTGGTAAGTTGACTGATCAAACTGCTGGCTTGACTGCCAACAGCACTAACACACACACTGTTTTGGCTGCCTCTTATGCAGTGATGCCAACCTTGAAGATCAGCGCTGCCACTGGTGGTTCTAAGGCTTCTGTTGCCAGCATCGCCAACTCTAAGTTCACGCAGTACGGCGTTGTGTACACCATGGGTCAGATCGACATCATGGCTCAAATGGCAACTGTTGACGGCAAGAACGCCGCAACTGCTACTGTCACTGGCGACCGTAAGATGACTGGCTTGGGCTTGAACTACAACCTCAGCAAGACAGCACGTGCATATGTGCGTTATGACAACCTGAAGTACGCTGATGGCGCTGCTACTGCTACTGCTGGTTCTGAGATCAAGCGTACAGCTATCGGTGTCAGCAAGTCCTTCTAATCCCCGCGCTGGCTTAGCCAGTTAAGGATTTAAAAGTCTAAAACCCCGCTGTGGAAACGCAGTGGGGTTTTTTATTTTTAAAAATGGGAGACGACAATGAAAACAATTTCAAAGATTTCTTTTGCCTGCGCCTTGGCTGTTGCTGCCTCAGGTGCGTTGGCGCAAAAAGCGGGTGACAACATCGTGAGCCTTGGATTGGCTTCGATCAACCCCGATGCCCAACTTGGCACAGTGACTTCAACCAGTGCCAGTGCCCCCTCAGCGGCAGCGTTTACCGCGCAATTGAAAGACGCTTCTGTGAGTGTGGCAGGCAAATCAACGGTGCCCTTCAGCTGGTTGCACATGTACAGCGACAACATGGGCGCCGAGCTGTCGCTGGGTATTCCTTCAGAGTTCACTCAGGATTTGAATACGCCCAATGGCACAGTCAAAACGCATCCTGCCGCTGCAAAGTTAAAGATTTTGACGCCTGCCGTGATTGCCAAATACTTCTTTGGTGAAGCCAAAGATCAATGGCGTCCCTATCTGGGTTTGGGCCTGACGCATGTGACGTTTACGGATATCAAAACCAATACTGCAGACGCGACGGTGCAGGCCTTGGCTGCCACGTCGGCGTCTTTCAAGTCATCTTGGGCGCCTGTCTTTAACGCAGGTGTTGTCTACAACATCGATGACAGGTGGAGCGTGATTGGTTCAGTGGCCTATCTGCCAATCAAAACCACTGCCACCTTTGTGGGCCCAGGTATGGGTGTGGCAGTCACCAGCACGGGCGATGTGAAGCTCAACACCACAGACTATGTGCTGCGCGTAGGCTATCGGTTTTAATGGCATATCGCTGAACCCCCATCGCGCTTGAGCGTGGTGGGGGTTTTTGCATGGGTTGGCTACGCTTATAATCGGGATTTATCTCGTTTGTGCGCATGCCCACTCTTTTCACGACACCGCTCACGCCTGGCTTGGTTGCGCACATTGCGCTCGAAGCAGTCAACTTGCAACGCGGCAACACCTGGGTGTTTGAGTCATTGAGCTTGCAATTCGCAGAGCACCGCATCGGTTTGATTGGCGACAACGGTGCGGGCAAAAGCAGTTTGTTTCGTTTGATTTGCGGGCTCGACCAGCCGCAATCTGGGCATGTCTATCTGCCCCCGGCTGCGTCTGAGGATGCTGCGCCTTGGGTGGGCATGATGTTTCAAAACTCGGACGAGCAAATCATTTTCCCCACCGTCGAAGAAGAGCTCGCCTTGAGTCTGCGCCACCTGCGTTTGTCGCGCGCCGAGGCGCAAACCCATGTGCGCACCTGGTTGGCCACACGCGGTTTGGCCGACTGGGCGCCGCGAGCCATTGGCAGCCTCAGCCAAGGGCAGCGCCAGCATGTGTGTTGGCTGGCCTTGCTGATTGGCGCCCATCACACCCTGTTGCTGGATGAGCCGTTTGCTAGCCTGGACCTACCTGGGCAGGCCTTGCTGCGCCAAGAAATGGCAGCAGCGCCGCAACAAATCATTGTTTCCACCCATGTGCTCGACCATGTGCGCCACTTTGAACGTGTCATTTGGCTAGACCGCGGCCACGTGCGCGCCGATGGCCCAGGCGCGCAGGTGTGCGCCCAGTACGAGGCAGATGTGGCCACACGCGCGGCACACGCCATCAACAAGACCTGAGCCATGGGCAGCCTGTACAGCGACCATCCCACTTGGCTGCACGGCGTGCCCGCTGGCGTCAAGCTGGCGTTTTTGGCGTTGCTGGGCACGGGTGTGTTTGTCACCCATGCGCTCTCTGTGCTGCTGGCCAGCACCGCTTGCTGCGTGCTGATGTTTGCTTCACTGGGCCGAGCCACACTGCGCGCCAAACCCCTGCTGGTGGGCTTGGCATGGGCCAGTGTGTTGATAGGGCTGTTTCACCTCTACATGCAACAACCCATGGTGGGTGCGGTCAGCGTGCTGCGCTTGTTGTGCACCGCATTGATGGGGGTGGCGCTTACCCTCACCACGCGCTACACCGACTTGCTGGGTGTGTTGGAGTGGCTGCTCGCGCCATTGCGCTTGGTAGGCGTTCAGCCCGAACGCTTGTCCATGCATGTAGCCCTGATGCTGCGCTTCACCGAACACTTCTTTGTGGTGTGGCGTCGCTTGGACGATGCGCATCGCCTGCGCACAGGCAAGGCGGGTGGTTTTAAAATATTGGCTCCTCTGACCCTTCACATGCTCATTGCTGCGCGCCGCGTGGCCGACACATTGCATGTGCGCTATCGCCGCTGAAATGGCTTTTATTTTTTTCGCATGAACACTTCTTCTTTCTCGATGGCTTTGGTTGCTTTGTTTGCAGCCCTCATTGCTGTGTTTGGTTTGATCCCCAAAATTGACTTGCCCTTGGGCGTGCCCATCACCTTGCAAACCTTGGGCGTCATGTTGGCAGGCTGCTTGTTGGGCCCCAAGCGTGCGCTGCAAGCCTTGTTGCTGTTTTTGGCTGCTGTGGCCATTGGCCTGCCTTTGCTCTCGGGTGGTCGCGGCGGGGTGGGTGTGTTCTTTTCGCCAGCCAGTGGCTACCTCATCGGCTGGCCTGTGGGGGCCTTGGTCACGGGCATGGTCATGCATTTGTTGCCTCGCGCCACACCTCGTGGTGCGGCCATCAGCGCGTTCATCGCGTCTGCTGTGGGCGGTTTGTTGGTGGTGCATGTGTTTGGCGTGGTGGGTTTGGTCCATATGGCCAACCTGTCGTGGGAACAAGCCGTCATGGGCACCTTGGTGTTTGTGCCGGGCGACTTGATCAAGTGCGTCTTGTGCGCCACCGTGGTTCACACGGTGGCCCGTGGCTTGCCTGACTGGCGCTTGGGTGGCTAACACCTGGGTGCATGCACCGCTCGCGCACTGGGCCCAGACCCGTGCGCAAGCGCTGGCCATGGAGGATGGTGACACCCAGCTGAGCTTTGCCCAGCTGCACGCGGGCGTGTTGCAGCATGCAGACGCTCTGACCCGCCAAGACGCACCTGCCACGGTGTTTGTGGACGACCAGCTCAGCATCATTCAACAAATGGTGGCGTTCATGGGCATCATCCACTCGGGTCGATGCGCCGCGGTGAGCGACCCCGATTGGCCCAGCACCGTGCGTGACAGCGTGCAGCGCGCACTCGGCACCGCCTTGACCGCACCCAGCATCACGCAAGCGCCCACACCCACGAGCCCGTTCTACATTGGCTTTACCTCGGGCAGCACGGGCCTGCCCAAGGGCTTTCGCCGCCACCATGCCTCGTGGACCGAGAGCCTGCGTGTGTGCCTAGACACCTTTGGCCCTGATGCAGCCAGTTGTGTGATGGCGCCTGGCCGCTTGTCGCATTCGCTGTTTTTGTTTGGCATGGTGCTGGGGCTTTGGAGTGGCGCGGGTGTGGTGGTGCAAGAGCGGTTTTCTGTGCCGCGCATGATGGACACCTTGCGCGCAGGCCGCACCCCGTGTGTGGTGGCCGTGCCCAGCCAATTGCTGCTGGTGCTCGAGATGGCAGCGCGTCGCCAACTCGCCCCCATCAACGGCGTGCGGTTGATTTTGATCAGCGGCGCACGCTGGATGCGCGAGCGCACACCCGCGTTGCAAGCCTTGTTTCCAAACGCCCGCGTGGTTGAGTTTTATGGCGCCTCCGAAACCAGTTTCATGGCGTGGATGGATGCCGACGCCTCTGCCCCAGCGCACGCCGTGGGCAAACCTTTCTCCAATGTCGACATCGACATTCGCCAGCCGCAGCCGCCTTTGGGCACAGGACAAATTTTTGTGCGCAGCCCCATGCTGTTCACCGACTACGTGGGCGCAGCCAGCGACCACACCGCCGCCGTGCGCGATGGCGATTGGCTGTCGGTGCGAGACATGGGCTACTTGGATGCACAAGGCTATTTGTGCTTGGTGGGGCGTGAAAACCGCATGGTGGTCACCCAAGGTAAAAACTTGTTTCCAGAAGAGGTGGAGTCTGTGTTGTTGTCTTGCACTGAGGTGGCACAAGCCTCGGTGTTGGGCGTACCCGACGCCCTTCGGGGGCAACAGGTGGTGGCCATTGTGTGCGCCGCCCATGAAGGCGCTGAGGTGTCTGCACACGCTTTGTCAGACCTGTGCCGCGCACAGCTAGAAAGCTACAAAGTACCCAGGCGGTTTTTTGTCTGCAGCGATTGGCCTTGGACAGTCAGCGGCAAAACCGACCATCCCGCCTTGGCCCAACAACTGCAAGCGCATTTGCACGACGAGAAAGCCCTTTCATGCCTACGCCCACTCCTTTGATCGCCGCTTGGGCGCGCAGTGCGGTGGTGCCGCGTGGCGGCGCATTCAAAGCCTTGCAGCCGCACGACTTGGCCGCGCCTGTGCTGCATGGCTTGCTTGCCCAAGCTGGCGTGGATGGCGCAGCGGTAGATGCGGTGGTGCTGGGCAATGCACTTGGCGCAGGCGGCAACCCCGCACGCATGCTGGCCTTGCATGCAGGCTTGCCCTTGCATTGCGCTGCTTACACGCTAGACACGCAGTGTTGTTCGGGCTTAGACGCCGTGGCCATGGGCGCTGCCTTGATTGCGTCGGGCCAAGCCCACGTGGTGGTGGCAGGCGGGGTGGAGGCGTGGAGCACATCGCCCCTTCGCATGCATCGGCCTTTGCATGCAAACGATTCGCCCGTGGCCTATGAGCGCCCCGCCTTTGCGCCAACGCCAGCGCAAGACCCCGACATGCTGCTGTCTGCCGCACGGTATGCAGCAGCGCACGGCTACACCAGGGCCGAGCAAGAAGCCTATGCCCTGCACAGCCATGACAAAGCAGTGGCGCACCAACACCACATGACGGCAGAAATCGTGGCAGTGGCTGGTGTGACGCATGATGCCCACCCGCGTGCGTTGGACGCTGCGCGCGCCCAGCGCATGCCCGTGGTGGCCCGCACCGACGCGTTGCAAAGGCAGGAGGCCGATGCCTTTGCCCTCAGTGCACTCACCATTTCGGCACAGGCCGATGGCGCGGCTTTGGTGCTGCTGATCAGCCACGCAGCGGCAGCGCGCCTCAAGCGCCAGCCCAAAGCCACATGGGTGGCCAGTGCGTCGGTGGGCGGCGCGCCAGAGTGGCCCATGTTGTGCGCTGAGTTGGCGGCGCGCCAAGCCCTGGCAAGTGCAGGCATTAACGATGTGGAGCGGATCCAACACGTCGAATTGCACGACGCATTTGCGGTGCAGGGTTTGAGCTTTGCCAAAGGCTTGGGCCTTGCACCCACGCAAATCAACTTGCAGGGAGGCGGCTTGGCCAGAGGCCACCCCATTGGCGCATCGGGCGCCATCGCCTTGGTGCGTGTGCTGGCTGGTTTGTCGCTTGGCACTGCCACCCAAAATCATGGGTTGGTGGCTGTGGCAGGGGCTGGTGGGGTGGGAAGTGCGGCTGTGGTCAGCCGATTACCTTGAAGTAGTCATCCAGCGCGCAACGCGTGGTTTGCGTTTGGTTGACGGGGGCCTCGGGATCGGCATAGCCCAAAGCCATGCCGCAGACAATGTGTGATGAGGCATCTAAGCCCAAATGGCCGCGAATCAAATGGGGGTAAGACGCCAAGGCGCCAATGGCGCAGGTCGACAGGCCCTTGGCTTGGGCTGCCAACATCAGGCCGTACAAGGTCATGCCCAGGTCCATGTAGCAGCCGCTGCCCATGTCGTGGGCGATGGTCACGATCAGCGCCACGGGGGCATCAAAGAATCTGAAATTACGGGCAAACTGCGCGTCGCGGCCTGCGCGATCGTCGCGCGCCACACCCAAGGCGCCGTACATGGCTTGCGCCGCAGCCACTTGGCGACGGCGCAGCGAGTGGGGCAAGGGTTGGGGAAAGTAGCTGTAGTCTTCAGGCTCGGTGCGGCCGTGTTGCCAAGCCGCCACCAAATCAGCGCTGAGCGCCTCACGCACCGCACCGCGCACCTGCACAAATGCCCCGGGTTGCAAATTGGCACCGCTGGGCGCTAAGCGGGCTTGCACCAACACCTCGTGCAACAAGGCGTCAGCCACTGGTGTTGGCAAATAAGCGCGAGTGGAACGACGTTGGGAAAAATAGTTCAAGAAGTTTGATGCATTCACGCAGAAATTATCTGTTGAAACACTTGAATAAAACATGCCGAATTATCTATTTTTTGTATAATTTCGCTATGAAAAAAATTGCCTTTCAAGGCAGCTCACTGGATGACTTGAGGGAGTTTGCACCTTCAGCTAGAAATGAAGCAGGCTATCAACTCGACAAAGTACAACATGGGCTCATGCCAGATGACTTCAAACCAATGCCCACCATAGGTAAAGGCGTTTGGGAGCTACGACAAGGACTGAAGTTATGAAAAATACGCACTACACAAGCGTCTGGGATGCCATCACTGACACGCCGCAAGAAACAGCAAGTATGAAGGCTCGCTCAAAACTCATGATGGAATTAAGTGAGATCATCCACAGTCGCAAGTTGCGTCAAAAAGACGCAGCTGATCTATTTGGAGTCACGCAACCACGCATCTCTGACCTGACCCGCGGGAAGATCCATCTTTTTTCGTTGGACATGCTCATGGACATGGCTTCAACAGCTGGCATGGATCCTGAAGTCAGCATTTCAAAGCCGCGTATCAAACGGGCGGTTGTAAGAAAAATCGCAGTCAGCCGCAACGCGCCTGCTGTCGGACTAGGTGTTGGATGACAGGTTGAAACTCAAACCTTCTGCTGCTTGGGCTGTTTACTAAAGAACGCCCACAAACGCGGCACCACCAAACACGCCACCGCCACCGCCAGCAACACCGCTGACATGGGGCGGTCCATGAAGATGGTCCAGTGGCCCTCGCCAATCGACAACGCATTGCGCATTTGCGCCTCGGCCAAGGGGCCCAAAATCATGCCCACGATCACAGGGGCGACGGGGAAGTCGTAGCGGCGCATCATCACGCCCAACAAACCGATGCCGTACATCAGCAGCAAGTCAAAGCTGCTTTGGCGCATGCCGTACACACCCACGGTGGCAAAAATCAAAATACCTGCATACAGCTGGGGCTTGGGTATTTTGAGCAGCTTGACCCACAAGCCCACCAACGGCAAATTGAGCACCAACAGCATGATGTTGCCAATGTAGAGCGAGGCGATCAGGGCCCACACCAGATCTGACGAATTTTGGAACAACTGCGGTCCCGCTTGGATGCCGTAGTTTTGCAAAGCCGACAGCAAAATGGCCGCTGTCACCGAAGTGGGGATGCCCAAGGTCAACAAGGGCACCAAGGTAGCCGTGACCGCAGAGTTGTTGGCGGCCTCGGGGCCTGCCACGCCTTCAATGGCGCCCACCGTGCCAAACTCTTCGGGGTGTGATGACAGTTTTTTTTCTGTCGCATAGCTCAAGAATGTGGGGATTTCTGACCCGCCCGCGGGAATGGTGCCAAACGGAAACCCCATGAATGTGCCGCGCAACCACGCGGGCCAAGAGCGCTTCCACTCTTCGCGCGTCATGTGCACGCTGTTGAGGTGGTTGATCTCCACTTGGCTGCGCCCCTCGTACATGGCGTTGTAAATCACCTCGCCCACCGCAAACAAGCCCACCGCAATCAGCACCACTTCAATGCCGTCCATCAGCTCTGGAATGCCGCCTGTGTAGCGCAATTGACCAGAAATTTGGTCCATGCCAATCAAACCCGCAGCCAACCCCAACAGCAAGGCCGTGATGCCGCGCAACGTGCTTTGGCCCAACACCGCACTCACGGTGATGAAGGCCAGCAACATCATGCAGAAATATTCAGGCGGCCCCAGCTTGACGGCAAACTCGGCCACCATGGGCGCAAACAAGGTCACCAACACGGTGGCAATCGTGCCCGCCACAAACGAGCCAATGGCTGCAGTGGCCAAGGCGGCACCCGCGCGGCCATTCTTGGCCATCTTGAAGCCTTCCAGCGCCGTGACCATGGTGCCCGTTTCGCCTGGGGTGTTGAGCAAGATGGAGGTGGTGGAGCCGCCATACATGGCGCCGTAATAAATGCCCGCAAAAAAGATCATCGAAGCCGTGGGCTCGACTTGCGAGGTGATGGGCAGCAACATGGCCACCGTGACCGCAGGGCCCAAGCCAGGCAGCACGCCAATGGCCGTGCCCAAGGCGCAACCCACAAAGGCCCAGAGCAAATTCATCGGCGTGGCGGCAGTGGCAAAGCCGCCCATTAGTTGAGCCCAGGTGTCCATCATGATGCGGTGCTAACGAAAAGTTAGAGCCAGCCCGTTTGGGTCAGGCCGGGAAGATTGATTGATAAAAGCTTGCTAAACAGCCAGTAAACGGGGGCGGCAATCAGAAGGCCTGTTGCCACGTCGGTCAAGGTTTGACGCAGGCCGCCTGCAGGCTTGCCTTCGGATAAGCGCAGACCGCGCACGGCCAGCACAAAACACAGCGCACAGCTCAACGTAAAGCCCAGTGTGGTCAGCAACAAAGCATTGGCCAGCACACCCGCAGACACCCACGCCGTGGCGTGCCAGTCAGCAGGCGCCTCGGGTGGCTCGGGCATGTGTTGGTAGCCACCATGAAACGCTTGCCACAACAGCAAACCACCACACACCAGCAAACCCACGGCCACGACCCAAGGCAAAAAGTTGGGGCCCACACCGCCGTAGCCCGCCTCAGAAGAAATGAACTGTGCGCCCCACATCATCCACAGAGCCAGCAGCACACAGCCAACGCCCATCCACACTTGGGGGCGAGAAACAACCGGGTGAGACATGGTGTTTAGATCATTCCGGCTTTGACCATGGTGGCGCGCAGACTGGCAAACTCGCGGTCCACAAAATCGCCAAACTCATCACCCGTCATCACCGCCGAGGTCCAGCCGTTTTTGGCCAACGACTCGGCCCATGATTTGGAGCGAGACGCCTTGACCACCAACTCAATCAACGCTTTGCGCTGGGCGGGTGTGATGTCTGGTGCCCCATAGACGCCGCGCCAGTTGCCGATCTCGACATTAAAGCCTTGCTCTTTGAGCGTGGGGATGTTCAAGCCCTTGAGGCGAGCAGCTGAGGTCACCGCGATCGGCGTCATCTTGCCCGCTTCAATGTATTGCTGAAACTCGCTGTAGCCACTGCCGCCCACGGTCACGTTGCCGCCCAAAATAGCGGCCACTGCCTCACCGCCGCCACGGAATGCCACGTAGTTAATTTTGGACGCATCCACACCTGCTTCGCGCGCCAACATGGCGGCCGCAATGTGTTCGGTGGAGCCGCGTGAACCACCGCCCCACTTGACACTGCCAGGGTCTTTTTTGAGCTGCTCGATCACGTCTTTCATGCTCTTGAACGGCGAGTTGGCGGGCAACACAAACACGTTGTACTCGGTGGTCAAACGCGCCAAGGGCGTGACCTTGTCTAAGCTCACGGGCGATTTGCCAGTGATGATGCCGCCTACCATCACGGCACCCATGATCATCAAGGCATTGCCGTCGCCTTTGGCCGAGTTGACAAACTGCGACAAGCCAATCACGCCTGCGGCACCGCCCTTGTTTTCAAACGTCACCGTGCTGGCAGCCCCTGCATCTTGCAAAGCCTTGCCCAACGCGCGGCCTGTGGCATCCCAGCCGCCGCCGGGGTTGGCGGGAATCATCATCTTCAAATTAGCCGACGCTTGGGCGCTCATGGGCAAGGCACCCGAAGCCAACAAGGCCGCACAAGTCTTCAAAAAAGCATCACGACGCATACATATCTCCATCTTTGGCTGTCAAAAAATATGACTAAAGTTTAGTGGCCCCAAGGACCAAGCACGGGCATGGTTTGTAGGTAGTTACGCGCATCAAAAAAACACCTGACACCCGCCCACAAAAAACCCCACTGTGTTGCCACAGCGGGGTTTGAGACTTTAAAAATCCTTAACTGGCTAAGCCAGCGCGGCGATTAGAAAGACTTGCTGATACCGATAGCGGTACGCTTGACTTCAGAACCAGGGGTAGCAGTGGCAGCGCCATCAGCGTACTTCAGGTTGTCGTAACGCACATAAGCACGAGCTGTCTTGGTGAAGTTGTAGTTCAAGCCCAAGCCAGTCATCTTGCGATCGCCAGTGACTGTGGCAGTTGCAGCGTTCTTGTTGTCAACAGTGGCCATTTGAGCCATGACGTCGAAGTTACCCATGGTGTAAACAATGCCGTACTGAGTGAACTTGGAGTTGGCGATGCTGTCAACAGAAGCCTTAGAACCACCAGTGGCAGCGCTGATCTTCAAGCTTGGCATCACGGCATAAGAAGCAGCCAATACAGAGTGTGTGTTGGTGCTGTTGGCTGTCAAACCAGCAGTGCCAGTCAAAGTACCACCGTTGGCTGTTGTGTCAGCGCCAACTTTGTACTTCAATGTGGCGTACATCACGTCCACTGGACCAGCTTGGTAGCGGATAGACATGTCTGTCACGCCAAGAGTTGAGTTTGAAGGGTTTGTGGTAGTGCCTGCGATGGTGACTGGAGCGTTGTCGTTCTTAGTGGTAAAGCCATAAGAGACAGTGACGTCCATGAATTTTGGAGACACGTACTTGATAGTGTTGACTTGGCGGATGCCGCGTACGCCAACGTTGGTAGCAGAAGCTGCAGCGTTGATCACTTGGTTGTTGCGACCAGAAGTGCCTGAGCCGTAGCCGTCATGCACAGAAAAGTTTGCGCTGTAGGCAGAACCCACACCCGTTGAGAATGGAGAGCCAACGCCAGTCACAGCAGTCAACACTTCATTGTTGATGTTGCCCAAACGCAAGGTGCCCAACTTGGCATCTTGGATGAACAAGAAGGATTGTGCGTTACCAAAAGAACCGTTGGCTGTTGGGATGTTGCCACCAGCAGTGCCAACAGCATAAGAGCTACCGTCTTGGGTCAAGCCACCAGCTTCAGCCCAGTCAGTGGCGATGCTGGCACCAGCACGCATACCACCGCCCAGGTCTTCAGAAGCAGCAATCACGATGCCAGTGGTGCCAGCAGAAGAAGAAAGGGCTTTGGCATCAGCTGTGTCGAGGGTGCTATTGGTGATGGTGTAAGCACGGTCCATGTAACCAGTCAAGGTTACTTGTGCGAAAGCTGACACGGCAGTCAATGCTGCGATAGCAACGAGGGTTTTTTTCATTTCAAGGTTCTCCAAGGTTTGAACAGGTTCTCTGGGATTCCAGAGCTAACCTCCGTTTTCGGGAAGTTGAAGGTATTGAACCAGACTCGGGTGCTTTGACGCGTGACAACTGCCAAAAAATCGTCATTTGCGTTGTACCCCTGCAACAAAATTGACACCGACCTCGTGCAAACCCTTGAAAACACTGGTTTCTACAATTCTCAAAACGCCAACAAAGAGCCGCGCCATCTGGCGTTGCAGCCTTTAAACTTAACCGCTATGGACCACCTACTCACCGCCGCCGACAGCGCTCTGCGCACCCTTTTTGCCCGCCATCACGCCAACCGCCCCACGCCCATGTGGGCCGGCGAATCGCCCACACCAGCCCCGCTGACTGAGGCTGAAAAAGCCTCCGCTTCGGCCCTGATGCGCGTGAACCATGTGGGCGAGGTGTGCGCTCAAGCGCTGTACACCGCGCAAGCTTTGGCCACAAAGAACGACGCACTGCGCCAGCACCTGAGCGCCGCGTGCAAAGAAGAAACCGACCACTTGGCATGGACCGAGCAGCGACTGCATGAGCTTGGCGGGCGCACCAGTTGGCTCAACCCCGTTTGGTACGCGGGTGCGTTTGGCATCGGTTACGCGGCAGCCAAGCTGGGTGGCGACCGCATGAGCCTAGGCTTTGTGGTGGAGACCGAGCGCCAAGTAGAGGCGCATTTGGCCAGCCACTTGGGCCTGCTGCCCGCCAACGACGGCCCCAGCCGCGCCATCGTCGCGCAAATGAAAACCGACGAGGCGCAACATGCCAAAGAGGCCTTGGCCGCAGGCGCTGCCGAGCTGCCTGCACCCTTCAAAGCGCTGATGCAGGTGGCGGCAAAGGTGATGACCACGGTGGCGCATCGCGTCTAAGCCTTATTCAACTAAGCCATTCAAAGCCGTTGTTTTAAGCCTCCACCATCTCAAAGCTGGTGGTGATTTGCGCCGTTTTGCCCAGCATGAAGCTGGCTGAGCAATATTTGTCGTGGCTCATGGCAATGGCACGCTCTACAGCACTGGCAGGCACGCCTTGCCCTGTGACGGTGAAGTGCATATTGATTTTGGTGAACACCTTGGGGTCTTCGGTGGCGCGTTCGCTGGTGATCTTCACACTGCAGCCCTGCACGTTGTGACGGCCACGCTTCAAAATCAGCACCACGTCATATGCCGTGCAGCCGCCTGTGCCAGCCAGCAGCAGCTCCATGGGGCGGGGTGCCAAGTTTTGGCCGCCGTTCTCAGGCTTGGCAGCATCGGGGGCGCCGTCCATGACCACCACATGGCCACTGCCTGTTTCTGCCAAAAAACCCATGCCTGAGCGAGCGCCTGAGTGACCAGTCCAGCTGACGGTGCATTCCATGTGTGTTCTCCAATAAATTTGTGCAGCAATTGTCTGCGAAATGTTGCGGCGCAACAAAAATTGCATACACTAGCGACTTGTCTCCTCCACCCTCAAAAGTGGATTCAGCCCCGAGTTGCAAAACTTGGGGCTTTTTTTTGGCTGTTGGCTTAAGAGACAATCACCCCATGTCTATCCGCACCCCCAAGCCCCGAGCGCTGCTACCCGCCGATTACCTGAAAAAAATATTGACCGCCCGCGTCTACGACGTGGCCGTGGAGTCTGCGCTGGAGGTGGCCAACAACCTCAGCCAACGCCTTCACAACACCGTGCTCTTGAAGCGCGAGGACCAACAACCCGTGCACAGCTTCAAGCTGCGCGGCGCTTACAACAAAATGGCGCACCTCACGCCCGCACAACTGAAAAAGGGCGTGATTTGCGCCTCAGCAGGCAACCACGCCCAAGGCGTGGCGCTGGGCGCCAAACGCTTGGGCACCCAAGCCATCATCGTCATGCCCACCACCACGCCGAGCGTGAAGATTGAAGCGGTCAAGGCCTTGGGCGGCAAGGTGGTGTTGGCAGGCGACAGCTATTCCGACGCTTACGCGCACGCGCTCACGCTGGAGAAGAAAAACGGCATGACCTTTGTGCATCCGTTTGACGACCCCGAGGTGATTGCAGGCCAAGGCACGATTGCGATGGAAATGTTGCGCCAACACCAAGGACGACTAGACGCTGTGTTTGTCGCCATCGGCGGCGGCGGTTTGATTGCAGGCGTGGCCAACTACATCAAGGCTGTGCGCCCCGAGATCAAAGTGATTGGTGTGCAAATGGACGACTCGTCGGCCATGATTCAGTCGATAGACAAAGGCAAACGCGTGACGCTGCATGATGTGGGTCTGTTCTCTGACGGCACAGCGGTGAAGCTGGTGGGAGAAGAAACATTCCGCGTGACCCAAAACCTGGTGGACAGCTACATCACCGTCAACACCGACGCCGTGTGCGCCGCCATCAAAGACGTGTTTGTGGACACCCGCAGCATCGTCGAGCCTGCAGGCGCCTTGGCTGTGGCTGCGATCAAGCAATATGTGGCTGAGCACAAAACCAAGGGCGAAACCTATGCCGCCATTTTGTGCGGCGCCAACATGAACTTTGACCGCTTGCGCTTCGTGGCCGAACGCGCCGAAGTGGGCGAAGAACGCGAAGCCCTGTTTGCCGTCACCATCCCCGAGCAGCCCGGCAGCCTGCGCCGCTTTTGCGAGCTGATTGGCAAGTTGCCCAGTTTTGGTGGCAGCAAGTCACCGCGCAACGTGACCGAGTTCAATTACCGCATGAGCGACCAAGCCAAGGCCCACGTGTTTGTGGGTTTGACCACGGGCGTGAAAGGCGAAAGCACCAAGATAGCTGGCCACTTCACCAAGAGCGGGTTTGAAGCCATCGACCTCACCCACGATGAGCTGGCCAAAGAACACATCCGCCACATGGTGGGCGGCCACTCGGTGTTGGCCCATGAGGAGCGCATTTTGCGGTTTGAATTTCCCGAGCGCCCAGGCGCGTTGATGAAGTTTTTGCTGGCCATGCGCCCGGGCTGGAACATCAGCCTGTTTCACTACCGCAACCAAGGCGCAGACTACGGACGCATCTTGATGGGCTTGCAAGTGCCCAAGGCCGACAACAAAGCGTTTGCTGCGTTTTTGGAAGCGCTGGGCTATCCGTACGTAGAAGAAACTCGCAACCCTGCTTATCGCTTGTTTTTGCAGCGCTGAAGCGCTGGGCTTGATCTGCTTTATTTGAGGGCTGGAAGTTCCAGCACCAAAGCCGATGGCCCATCCACAGCCACACCCAAGCTCACACGGCGACCCTGTGCTGACTGCAGCACCAAACCATCCCCCACCACAGCGCCCAAACGGTAGGGCTTGGCAGCCTTGCCCTCCACGGCAATGAGTGCCGCACCTGCGTTGGGGCCCGCTGTTATGACGCCTAGCAGCTGAAAACGGCTAGCCAAGGTGGGCGCAGCGGCGGCCTGCACAGACACTGCGCCAAGGCTGCGGGCGGCGGCAGACGCATCAACCTCGGGCAAAGCTTGCACTGCAGCGGTGGCGTTGCTGGGTGGCGCGCCTGTCGCCGACCAACGCAGACCCCATGTCAGCGCACTGAACGCCACAGCGCCCCATACCAACAAGGTGGCAGCGGGTAGCACCAAGCGTGGTGAGGTTCTGAGGGTGGTGGCAATTGAAGGGCGTTGGCTGAGCATTGGCAGATTATGATTCATCATTGAATTGCAAAACCTTGAAATGCCCGCCATGCTCACCACGCCAACCAACCCCAAAACCAAACGCCAACGTGGCTTCACGTTGATTGAACTGATGGTGGTGCTCGCCATCATTGGCGTACTCGCTGCGCTGGTGGTGCCCAACGTGCTCAACCGCGCCGACGACGCCCGCGTGACCGCTGCCAAAACCGACGTGGGCAATCTCATGCAAGCCCTCAAGCTCTATCGCTTGGACAATCAAAACTACCCCACCGCCGAACAAGGCTTGAGCGCCTTGGTGATCAAACCCACCGCGGGCCCTACGCCGCTGAATTGGAAGCCCTACATCGACAAACTGCCCAAGGATCCATGGGGCCGCAACTACCAATACATGAACCCCGGCGTCAAGGGTGAGGTGGACGTGCTGTCACTAGGCGCTGACGGCCAACCTGGCGGCGAAGGCAAAAACGCCGACCTCGGTAGCTGGCAATAAAACTTTTCTTCAAGCACGCCATGCAGCGCCAACAAGGCCTCACCCTGTTGGAGCTATTGGTGGTGATGGCCATCATCGGACTGGCGTTTGCCGCGGTGAGCTTGTCGTTGCGCGACAGCAGCCAAACCCAACTCGAGCGTGAGGCCCAGCGCTTGATGGCTGTGCTAGAGGCCGCCCGAGCGCAATCGCGCACCAGTGGCATTGCGCTGATTTGGCAGCCGACGGCGCAAGGCTTTGTGATTCGACCTGCGCAAGCCACCAACCCAGCGCTGGGCAATGGCGCCAGCATCGCGTCCACGGTTGCGCCTCAAAACGCAGCCAGCCCCATAGGCGCACGCAGCGACAAGTGGCTCGTCGCGGGTACACAAACGCTGGTGAGCGCCCCCAAACCATCCATCAACGTCAACGTGCCTGCCAACTGGGTGGTGCTTGGGCCCGAGCCCATTTTGGCAGCGGCTCGTATCACGCTGAGTGTGGCAAACACCAACAGCGCCAAGCCCTCATCGTCCCTCAGCATTGGGACAGACGGCTTGCAACCTTTCCAAATCGTGCCTTGAATTGGCCCCCCATGACAAAGCCGTTCGTCCCTGTTTCCAATCGACCGCCCCTAGGCTTCACCCTCATCGAGGTGCTGGTCGCACTGGCCATCGTCTCCGTTACGTTGATGAGCGGGCTCAAGGTCAGCGGCGCACTCACGCGCAATGCGCAGCGTCAAGCCGATGTGCTGCTGGCACAAATTTGCGCGGACAACGCCCTGAACCAGTTGCGGCTGTCGCAGCAGTTGCCCGGGGTGGGCGACTCACGCGTGCCCTGCCTGCAAGCCGAGCGCAGCTTTGAAGTGGCGCTGACCGTGCGCACCACACCCAATCCGGCGTTCAGACGCGTGGACGCGCAGGTGTTTGACGCGGCCACGCCTGTGCTCAACATCACCACCGTGCTGGGGCGTTACTGATGCACACCCCCAGCAACTTGCAGGCCGTCCAACAACGCACACCCAGGCTGCGCACCAAGCGTCAGCGCGGTTTCACACTGATCGAGCTGCTCATCGCCATCACCCTCATGGCGGTGCTGGCAGGGCTGAGCTGGCGTGGGCTAGACAGCATCATGCGCAGCCGCAACATCACCCAAGCACAGGTGGACAAAACTGCCGTGCTGCAAACCGTGTTGGCCCAATGGCAAGCCGACCTCAACGCCTTGCAACCCGTGACAAGCAACAACACCAACATGGCCGTCAATGGTGTGCAGTGGGACGGCCGCACACTGCGCCTCGTCCGCCGCGCCACCGCATGGCGCGCCGATGGCGCTGATGCAGGCCTTTGGGTGGTGGCCTGGACACTGCGCGACAAACAATGGCTGCGCTGGCAATCGGCCCCCGTGCAAACGCGCGCTGCACTGTTGCAGGCCTTGGCCAACGCCGAACGCTGGGGTCAAAACCCAAGCGCCGATGACGCAGCGCTGGAAACCCCTTTGATCCCCCTGGACGCTTGGCAGCTCAGCTACTTTCGCAGCAACGCATGGACCAACCCTCTCTCTAGCAGCGGCAGCACCGACACGGCGACTGGCAACCAAGGCGCCTTGCCCGACGCGATTCGATTACAAATCGAGTTGCCAGCCAGCACGGGCGTGCTCGGCCGCATCACCCTAGATTGGGTGCGCCCCAACTTCAGCAACACCAAGACATGAAACACGTCGCAGCCCCCCCCCAACGCGGCGCGGCGCTGCTCGCCGCCATGCTCACCGTGGCCCTGGTGGCCACGTTTGCCGCAGGCGCTTTGTGGCAGCAATGGAAATCCATCGAGACCGAGGGTGCTGAGCGCCAGCGCAGCCAAGCGCGCTGGCTGCTCACGGGGGCGCTCGATTGGGCCCGCGTCATCTTGCGTGAAGACGCGCGTGCGGGTGATGCCAACGCACCCACTGACCACTTGGCCGAGCCTTGGGCTGTGCCGCTGCAAGAGGCCCGCTTGTCGAGTTTTTTAGCCGCGTTGCCAGACGGCACAGGCAACACGGTAGACGACAACAAGCTTGCGCAACAAGTCCTCCTGTCCGGCGCCATCACCGATCTGCAAGGCCGCCTGAATGTGGCCAACCTGTTAAAAGGCGAGCAGCTCGATGCCCAAACGCTGTTGGCGTTTGAGCGGTTGTTTGATGTGGTGGGCGTACCGCCCGCGCAGCTCAGCCTACTCACCCAAGGCCTGTTGGCTGCCCAAAAACAAAACAACAACGCACCGCTGATGCCCATTTACGTTAGCCAGCTGAGCTGGCTGGGCCTGTCGCCGCAAGCGCTGCAAGCCCTGAGCCCGCACATCACTGTGCTGCCCATGCCCACGAAGGTCAACCTCAACACCGCCAACACGCAAGTGCTGTACGCGAGCGTGCCAGGCTTGAGCCTGTCGGACGCCCAGCGCTTGGTGCTGCAACGTGAGCGCCAGCACTGGGCCAGCTTGGACGCGTTTCAAAAAGCCGTGGGCCGCGACCTCAGCCTCACAAACACCCACAGCGTGAACACCAGTTTCTTTGAGGTGATGGGCCGGCTGCGGATGCCACAAACCGTGATTCAAGAGCGCTCTTTGGTTCAGCGCGAACAAAACGGACTCAAGGTGATTTGGCGTCACACGAGCTCCGTACAATGATTTTTCTATGCTGATCATTGCTCTGCCCCACTCCACCTCACAAGCCGCTGCGGGTTATGCCCATGTGCACTCGGACGGGCACAGCGTGCAGCGCAGCGCCACGGGTGCGGCGGCCACGCTTTCGGCCCATGCCGGTGAGGTGGTGGCGGTGGTGCCCCACAGCCGTTTGGCTTGGCTAAGTGTGCAACTGCCACCAGCGAGCCACGGCACCCGTTTGCAAAGCGTGTTGCAGGGCTTGCTAGAAGACCGCTTGCTAGACGACCCACAGCAGCTGCACATGGTGCTTGCACCTGACGCCGAGACAACGGCACGCTTGGGTGGCCAAACCTTGGTGGCCGTGTGCGACAAGCCGTGGCTGCGCGAAGCCCTCGCCCCGCTTCGAGCGGCGGGTCTGACGGTGCAACGCATCGTGCCAGAACTGTCCCCCTCCGACCAACCCGTGCTGCAAGTGATGGGCGAGCCCGATCAGTCTCACAGCCTGCTGTGCCACGCGAGCGGGGTCACCACGCTGCCACCCAACACGGCGCAGTGGCGTGCCTTTGCTGAGCTGAGCCAAGACGATCTAGAAATTCAAGCCGAGCCCGCCATGGTGGCCCGTGTGCAAAGCACGCTGCAACGCCAACCCATGCTGCAAAGCGCAGCGCAGCGTTGGGTCAAGTCCAGCCAATCGGCTTGGAATTTAGCGCAAGGAGAATGGGCCCAAGGCCGCGCACAACGCGCACAGCGGTTCGTGCTGGATGCTTGGCAAAGCTTGCTGCATGCGCCTGCATGCAGGCCTTTGCGCTGGGGCCTGGTGTCCTTGGTGGCCCTGCAAGTGCTGGGCCTCAACGCCATGGCTTGGCAAGAAAGCCGTGCGTTGGACGCACAACAAGCCTCGCTGCAAAACATTTTAAAAAGCACCTTTCCATCGGTCACCTTGGTCATCGACGCACCACTGCAAATGCAGCGCGAGGTAGATGCGCTGCAACAAAAATCGGGCACAGCGACTGGCACTGACCTTGAGCCTTTGCTAGGCGCCTTGGCCAGCCTGCTGCCCCCAGGAAAAACACCAGAACACATTCGCTACGCCAATCACGCCCTGCGCGTGCAAGGTGTCGCGCTTGATGACAACCCCACGGGCATGACCCGCCTCAAAGCCCTTGGCCTGAGCCTGCGCCAAGACGGCAATGACACTTGGGTGTTGCAAGCGGAGGGCACACAATGAATGCATGGACCGCCTGGCGCGCGCGTGTCAGCAGCCGCTGGCAAGCCCTCAGCCCACGCGAACAGCGCGGCCTCTCGTTGCTCGGTGTGTTGCTGGCCGTGCTGTTGTTTTGGTCGGTCGCCATCGACCCTGCCCTCAACACCTTGCGCGACAGCGACAACCGCCGCGCTCAAATTGGCCAACAACAAGCCCATATGTTGGCCCTGCAAAACCAAGCGCAAGCGCTACAAACACTGACGCCACTCTCACGTGATGAGGCGCTGCGCAGCTTGCAAAGCCTGAGTGCGGGTTCACAGATTCAACTCAATGTGCAGGGCGAGCGCGTGTCAGTGCAGCTCAAAGCCTTGCCTGCACCCATCTTGGCCAACTGGTTGACACAAGCCCGCACCCAAGCCCAAGCCCTGCCGGTGGAAGCGCAATTGACGCGCAACATCACAAGCAAGACGACGGTCTTGTGGGATGGCAGCCTTGTGTTGAGCTTGCCCAACCGTGGCGCCGCAGCGCGCTAACCCAGTCCTACCTCGCATGCAACGCCGCCGCAACTCCTCGTCAAGCGCCTCATCCAGCACCAGCACCCGCTGGGCATGGACGGGAGCGGCTGTGGGGCTGGCATTGGCCTTCATCACCCAAGCCCCCGCCCATTGGCTGACGCGCGCCATCGAGCAAGCCAGTGGCGAACGCGTGTTGTTGCCGGATGCACAAGGCACCGTGTGGAATGGCTCCGCGCAGTGGGTGCTCAACGAAGGTCCACTCAACACAGCGGCATCTGCCAACTTGGCTCGCCCCTCCAACCACACGGCGCTGCCTTCGCGCGTGACCTGGCAGCTTGGCCCGCGCCTTGACTTTGCCAACCTGCGCCTTGCACTGAGCGCCAACATCGCATCGACCTGTTGCACCACGCAGCCTGTGCGTGTGGATGTGTCGCCTTTGTGGCGGGGAGTCCATGTGCAGGTGCACAACCACACCTCGAGTTGGCCCGCCAGTTGGCTGGTAGGTTTAGGCACGCCTTGGAACACCGTACAACCCCAGGGCCAAATGCAATTGCAAACCACACAACTGCAATGGACACACCAAGCGGGCAAGGAACAACTTCAGGGTCTGGCAGAGCTCCAAATGCAACAGTTGTCCACGCGCCTGTCCACCCTGCGCCCCTTGGGTACCTATCGCGTGCGCGTGCAAGGCGGTGACACCATGGCCATCACGCTAGACACACTAGAAGGCAGCTTGCAACTCACGGGCAGCGGGCAACTCATCAATGGGCGCGTGCGCTTTAGCGGCGAGGCCTCGGCAGCGCCGGACGCCGAGGCCTCGCTCTCCAACTTACTCAACATCCTTGGCCAACGCCAAGGTGCCAAGTCGATTTTGAAAATGGGTTAACGCATATGGCTAAGCAACACACTGTCTTCCAACCCTCTGCCTTGGCACTCGCCCTGAGCTTGAGCCTGGCACCCGTCATGGTGGGCCTGTCGCTCACGCACGCTGCGCCGCCGGCCAAAAAAGCGGCCGCGGCGGAGCCCATCACACTGAACTTTGTGAATGCGGAAATCGAGTCGGTCGCCCGCACCTTGGCCACGCTGTCCAACCGCAACTTGGTGGTCGACCCGCGCGTCAAAGGCACGATCAACCTCAGCACCGAGCTGCCCGTGTCAGCCAACGAGGCGTGGAGCCAGTTCTTGGCCGCCTTGCGTCTACAAGGCTTTGCCATGGTCGAGACCCAAGGCCTCTACAAAATCGTGCCCGAAGCGGATGCCAAGCTGCAAGGCGGCAATGTGCAAGAAATTCAAACTGGTCACGCGAGCTCGGGCAGCGGCCAAATCGTCACCCACATCTTCAAGCTCAACTTTGAGCAGGCCAACAACTTGGTGCCCGTGCTGCGCCCGCTCATCAGCCCCAACAACACCATCAACGTCAACCCCGGCAACAACTCGATCGTCATCACCGACTATGCCGACAACCTGCAACGCATGGCCCGCATCATTGCCACGCTCGATGTGTCCAACGCCAGCGATGTGGAAGTGATCCAGCTCAAGCACGCCATTGCCGTCGACTTGGCACCGCTGGTGTTGCGCTTGATCGAGTCAGGCAACAACATCAACGCTGCCGCCACCGCCACACCCGGCCAAACGGGCACTGAATTCAAAACCACCCTGCTGGCCGAGCCGCGCAGCAACTCTCTCATCGTGCGTGCGGCCAACCCAGCGCGCGTGGCCTTGGTCAAGTCATTGGTGGCCAAGCTAGACCAGCCCAACGGCACCAGCGCCAGCGGCAACATCCATGTGGTGTATTTGAAAAATGCAGACGCCACCAAACTGGCCACCACCTTGCGTGCCGCGGTCAGCGGGCAAGCCTCCGCCAATGCAGGCAGCGGCACGGCCACGGGCTCTGGCATACCCCCCATCGGCAACAACCCAACTTCGCCGATGGCCTTAGGCAGCACCTTGGGGGCAACGCCCACTGCCACGGGCTCAGCCACGGGCGGCCAGATTCAAGCCGACACAGCCACCAACTCGCTCATCATCACCGCGCCCGAGCCGCAGTATCGTCAGCTTCGCGCTGTCATTGACATGCTCGACCAACGCCGAGCGCAAGTGATGGTGGAGAGTTTGATTGCTGAAGTCAACGCAGACAAGGCGCTGCAAATGGGCATTCAATGGCAAGGCGCTCTGGGCAACAACGGCGTGGCTGGCACCAACTTTGGGTCCGTAGGCAACATCGTGGGCTTGTCACAAGGCGGCACCACAGCGGCCACAGCGGGCATTGGGGGCGGTTTGAACATTGGCACCATCCGAAACGTCAATGGCACCACCATCTTAAGTACTTTGGCCAATTTCTTAGAGACGAATGGCGACGCCAACATTCTCTCAACGCCTAATTTGCTGACCCTTGACAACGAAGAAGCCAAGATCGTGGTGGGTCAAAACGTACCCTTTGTGACGGGCCAATTCACCAATGCCGCCTCTGGTGCCACCAACCCATTTCAAACGGTAGAGCGCAAAGACGTGGGCTTGACGCTCAGAGTCAAACCTCAAATCAGTGAGACTGGCACCGTCAAGATGACCGTGTTTCAAGAAGTCTCCAGCGTGGACTATTCCAGAGCCGCCAGCATCGGCCTGATCACCAACAAACGCAGCATCGAGTCCAACGTGCTGGTAGACGATGGCTCCATCATTGTGTTGGGCGGCTTGTTGTCAGATGAATTTACAGGCAACGCCAGCAAAGTTCCTGGCTTGGGCGACATCCCTGCCTTTGGCTGGTTGTTCAAAAGCGAAACCCGCACCCGTAGCAAAAAAAACCTGATGGTGTTCTTGCGCCCCGTGGTGGTCCGCGACGCCAAAGCCTCCGACACCTTGAGCACCAACCGCTATGAGCAAATGATGGGCCTGCAACGCAACTCCGTTCCCGCCTACAACCCCTTGCTCGATACAGGCCCAGCTCCCTTACTGCCGCCATTGACACCACCGAGCCAGCCGTCAGCAACGACACCCGCTGCCACCACTGTTGTCCGCTAAGTCATGCGCCGCCCACTGCCCTACGCCTTTGCCCGCACCCACCAGCTGCTGCTGGAGGACGATGAGCACACACTCACCTTGTGGCACAGCGACGCGCCTGACCTGAGTGCGTGGAGCGAGGTGACCCGTCGCCACAACGTGCAGAGCTTTGAATACACCGACAAAGTCACGCTGGCCAAACGCATCAGCGAGGCCTATGCCCAAGCCGACAGCAACGCCGCCGCGGTGGTGAGCGAAGTCGAAAGTGACGCCGACCTGACCCGCATGATGCAAGAGCTACCCGCCGTAGAAGACTTGCTAGAAGCCGCCGACGACGCCCCCATCATTCGCATGCTCAACGCGCTGCTGACGCAAGCGGCACGCGATGGCGCCAGCGACATTCACATTGAGCCCTATGAGCGCCACAGCAGCGTGCGCTTTCGGGTCGACGGCACGTTGCGCGAAGTGGTGCAACCCAACCGCGCCTTGCATGCGGCGCTGATTTCGCGCCTCAAAATCATGGCCGAGTTGGACATTGCCGAAAAGCGTTTGCCACAAGACGGCCGCATTTCGTTGCGCTTGGGTCAACGCGCCATCGACGTGCGTGTGTCCACCTTGCCTAGCGCCCACGGCGAACGCGCAGTGCTGCGTTTGCTGCACAAATCAGACACCCGCCTCACCCTGCAAGCTGTGGGCATGGAGGGCGAGACCTTGAGCCGCTTTGAAGCCTTGGTGCACCAACCCCACGGCATCATCTTGGTCACAGGCCCCACGGGCTCGGGCAAAACCACCACCCTCTACGCCGCTCTGCAAGGGCTGGACGCGACACGCAACAACATCATGACGGTGGAAGACCCGATTGAATACGAGCTGGCAGGCGTGGGCCAAACGCAGGTGAATCCCAAGATTGATTTGGACTTTGCCAAGGCGCTGCGCGCCATCCTGCGTCAAGACCCCGACATCATCATGATTGGCGAGATTCGCGATTATGAAACCGCTCAAATCGCCATTCAAGCCTCGCTCACTGGCCACTTGGTGTTGGCCACGCTGCACACCAACGATGCGGCCAGCGCCATCACCCGCTTGACCGACATGGGCGTAGAGCCTTTTTTGCTCAGCTCCTCGCTGTTGGGTGTGTTGGCCCAACGCCTGCTGCGCAAAACTTGCACGCACTGCCGCGATCACCGTGGAGAAGCCTACGGCTTGGGCTGTGTCGCATGCGGCCAAAGCGGCTACCAAGGACGCACCGGTATTTTCGAATTGCTCACCACCAACGACGACATACGTGCCCTCATCCACAACCAAGCCAGCGAAGCGCAGTTGCGCGATGCAGCGCTGCGCAACGGCATGGCACTGATGAGAGATGACGGCGAGCGTTTGGTGCGCGAGGGTGTCTCTACCCGCGAAGAGCTGATTCGCGTCACCCGCGACTGACACGCTGCAACTGAGCCTGAACCCCCATGCCCGCCTATTCGTTTGAAGCCCTAGACGCCCAAGGCCAAACGCGCAGCGGTGTGCTCGAGGCCGATACCGCTCGCACAGCGCGCAGCCAATTGCGTGCGCAAGATTTGGTGCCCCTCAAAGTTGAGCCTGTGCAGCGCACCAGCAACGGCTTGAACACTGTGATTTGGGAAAGCAAGGTGTTTGGCACCACGGCGCTGGCCGTGTGGACGCGCCAGCTCTCTGGCTTGGTGAACGCGGGCCTGCCGCTAGAACGTGCGCTAGCCGCCCTCAGCGACGAAGCCGAAACACCGCGCCAGCGCGACTTGGTGTCGGCCCTGCGCACCGAGGTGAACGCAGGCGCGCCGTTTGCCAAAGCACTCGGCCAACACCCCCGCGAATTCAGCGCCATCTTCACCGCGGTGATTGGCGCGGGCGAGCAAAGCGGCCACTTAGGCCTGGTGCTAGAGCGTTTGGCAGACGATTTGCAAGACCAACAAAACCTGCGCGCCAAGCTGTTGGCCGCAGGCCTCTACCCCGCCATTGTGTGTGCGGTGGCGCTGGCCATCGTCCTATTTTTGCTGGCCTATGTGGTGCCACAAGTGGCGCAGGTGTTTGGCAGCAACCAACAGCAATTGCCTGCGCTCACCAGTTTCATGCTGGGCTTGAGCAGCTGGGTGCAAAACTATTGGCTGTGGGGCTTGGGGCTGCTGGTCTTGCTCACTGTCGGTGGCCGTCTGGCCTTAAAGCAAGCCGACCTGCGTTTGCGTTTTGACGCCGCGTGGTTAGAGCTGCCACTGGTGGGACGCTTGGCCCGAGGCTACAACGCGGCACGCTTTGCCAGCACGCTGGCCATGCTGGCCACCGCAGGCGTGCCTATTTTGAAAGCGCTGCAAGCCGCCGCTGACACGCTGAGCAACGCCGCGCTCAAGCAAGACGCGCAAGAAGCGTTGGTATTGGTGCGTGAGGGTGCGCCGCTGGCCTCGGCACTGGCCCAGCACAAACGCTTTCCGCGCTTGCTGGTGATGTTCGCGCGCTTGGGCGAGCAAACTGGCACACTGCCCACCATGCTGCAACGCGCCGCCGCCCAGCTCAGTCAAGAAGTGCAACGTCGGGCTTTGCAACTGGCCACCATTTTGGAGCCCTTGCTCATCGTGGCGATGGGCGGGATGGTGATGCTGATTGTTTTGGCAGTCATGTTGCCCATCATTCAGCTCAACCAGTGGGTGAGGTAATTCATGGGTGTTTCTCTCGACGGCAAATTGGTGGTAGCCATCTCCTCGCGGGCGCTGTTCGACTTTGAAGAAGAAAACCAAGTCTTCGAGCAAGGCGACGACCGCGCCTACATGAACTTGCAATTGGCCCGCCTAGAGACCCCTGCCAAGCCAGGCGTGGCTTTTTCGTTGGTGCAAAAACTGTTGGCCTTCAACACCGCTGAAGCACAGCGGGTGGAGGTGGTCATCCTGTCGCGCAACGACCCCGTGAGTGGCTTGCGCGTGATGAAGTCAGCTGCCCACTACGCGCTGCCCATCATCCGTTGCACCTTCACACGCGGCGAATCGCCGTGGCGCTATTTGCGCCCACTCAACGCCAACTTGTTTTTGTCCACGCACTTGTCTGACGTGCGCTCAGCGCTTGACGCAGGCGTGCCAGCCGCTCAGGTGTACCCCCACTCGGCCCACGCCTCAGAGGCCAACCCGCACGAGGTGCGCATTGCATTTGACGGCGATGCGGTGTTGTTCAGCGACGAGGCCGAGCGGGTGTTTCAAACCCATGGCTTGGATGCGTTTCAGCAGCACGAAAAGAACCATGCAGCGCAGCCTTTGCCGGCTGGCCCGTTCAAGCCTTTGCTGCTGGCCCTGCAGGGGCTGCAGCAAGCTGGCACGCCGCACATGCGCATTCGCACCGCGCTGGTCACGGCGCGCAGTGCGCCCGCGCACGAGCGCGCCATTCGCACGCTGATGAACTGGAACATTGAGGTGGACGAAGCCATGTTTTTGGGCGGCCTAGAAAAAGGTGAGTTCTTGCGCGAGTTTGAACCCGACTTTTTCTTTGACGACCAAACAGGCCACATTGAATCAGCCGCCCGCCACGTGCCCGCCGGCCATGTGGCCAGCGGCGTGCGCAACACATCACTATAAAACCGCATGAACGCATTCAACAGCGTGGCCCACAACGTGACAACAAATTGGCAAAAAAGCCGCTTGCAACTCAGCCGCGTCTGGGCTTTGTCGCTGCCCTATTTCCAGTCCGAAGAAAAATGGCGCGCGCGCATGCTGCTGGCTGCGTGCGTGGGCTTGAACCTCGGCATGGTCTACCTGATGGTGTTGTTCAACGACTGGAATCGCGTGTTTTACGACGCGCTGCAAGACCGCAATGCCGAGGTGTTTTGGCATCAACTTGGCGTCTTTGCCACACTGGCCACCTGCTTCATCATCGTGGCGGTGTACCGCTTCTACCTCACGCAGTTGCTGCAAGTGCGCTGGCGCGCATGGATGACGCGCGACTACTTGCAACGCTGGCTCAAAGGCCATGTGTTCTACCAGCTCGAACTGCAAAGCCAAAACGGCACCGACAACCCTGACCAACGGATTCAGGAAGATGTGCAGCAGTTCACGGCTGACACGGTGAGCTTGTCACTTGGTTTGCTGGACGCTAGCGTCACGCTGCTGAGCTTTGTGGGCATCTTGTGGGGGCTGTCGGGTGGCTTTAGCTTTGAGGTGTCGGGCGAGACCTACAACCTCCCCGGCTTCATGGTGTGGATGGCCTTGGCCTACGCGCTGGCGGGTAGCTTGATTGGCCACTTCATTGGTCGCTCGATGGCGTCTCTTAATTTTGCACAGCAGCGCCTAGAGGCCGACTTTCGCCACCACCTCATGCGCGTGCGTGAGTACAGCGAGGCCATTGCGCTAGACGGTGGTGGCCGGGTGGAACGCTTGTCGCTACAAGAGCGCTTTGCCCAAGTGCTGGACAACTTCATGCGCTTGCTGCGTGTGCAAAAGCGCTACACCTGGTTTAGCTCGGGCTACGGCCAAGCGGCGGTGGTGTTTCCCATGGTGGTGGCGGCTCCTCGCTACTTCAGTGGTGCGATTCAGCTGGGCGAGCTGATGCAAATCTCATCGGCTTTTGGTCAGGTGCAAGAGTCGCTCAGTTGGTTCATCAGCAACTACAGCCGCTTGGCCTCGTGGCAAGCCACCACCTTGCGCTTGACGAGTTTTCAAGACCAGATGCTGGCGATCCAAGTGAATGAGGTGGCGAGGTCTGAAGCAATCACGCACACCAGCATCCACGCTTTGCACACCACGCCGCTCACCATCTCACTGCCCAATGGCGATGTGCTGCTGGCCGACACCACGCTCAATGCCGCCGCGGGCGACACGGTGCTAATTCGCGGCCCATCAGGCTGCGGCAAGTCCACCTTGCTGCGCGTGTTGGCGGGCATTTGGCCGCACGTCAGCTCGCCTACACATGACCCCCGTGGTGAGCCCATCACTTATGGCCCCGTGGTGTTGCCTGAGCGCAGCGTGTTCATGCCGCAGCGCCCTTACTTCCCCGAGGGCACCTTGCGCCAAGCGCTGGCCTACCCCGACAGCGCCCAGAACTACACCGACGAAGCGCTCAAGAATGCGTTACACGACGCGCTGCTGCCCCACTTGGTGAACGACCTTGATGTGGCAGGCCACTGGACGCAGCAGCTTTCAGGGGGCGAGCAACAACGCTTGGCTTTGGCCCGTGTGCTGCTGAAGCGCCCACGCTGGGTGTTTGCCGACGAAGCCACCAGCGCACTCGACGAAGCGGCTGAAAAAGCGCTGTACGAAAAGCTGCTGACCATGGTGCGCGAAGAAGGCGGCGGTTTGGTGTCCATCGCGCATCGCCCCAGCGTGGCCAGCCATCACCACACCGTGTGGCAGTTTGTGCCTGCGCCCGACGGCAGCACGGCCAAGTTTGTGCTGGTCACCTCATCACAGGTTTAAGCCTGCCAGCGCTCCCACCCTTGCGCGCGTAATTCACATGCAGGACAGGTGCCGCAGCCGTAGCCCCAATCGTGGCGGTGCGTGCGGTCACCCATGTAGCAGGTGTGGGTGTGCTCGACGATGAGGCTGACCAACTGGTCGCCGCCACCCGAGTGCGCTTTTTGGCCCAGGTCATGGGCCAGCTGCCAAGTTTGGGCTTTGTCGATCCACATCAGCGGTGTCTCGATCAACAGACGGCGGTCCATGCCGAGCGATAGCGCAATTTGCATGGCCTTCATGGTGTCGTCACGGCAATCGGGGTAGCCCGAAAAATCGGTTTCACACACACCCGTGACGATGACATCCAAACCACGGCGATAGGCCAAAGCCGCAGCCAAGGTGAGGAACAACAAGTTGCGACCCGGCACAAAGGTGTTGGGCAAGCCCGAGGACTCCATCTTGAATGCCATGTCGCGCGTGAGGGAGGTTTCGCTGACTTGCCCCAACACGCCAAGGTCGAGCAAATGGTCTTCGCCCAGTTTGGGACCCCACTGTACAAACTGCCTGCGCAGGTGGGCCAACACTTGCACACGCGCTTCTAGCTCCACCACATGGCGCTGACGGTAGTCAAACGCCAAGGTCTCCACGCGCTCGTATTGCGTCAGCGCGTGGGCCAAACAGGTGGTGGAGTCTTGCCCACCTGAGAACAAAACCAATGCATGGCGATGAATGGGGTGGCGAGCTTGCATGGCGCTTGTCAGTGGGACGACGCGGGGGGCTGCGTGGCGCTGGGCGCGTGCGACAGTTTGTCCGTCAGCGCAATCGCCAAGGCGCTGAGCAAGAACGTGATGTGGATGATGGTTTGCCACATCAGCACTTTCTCGTCGTAGTTGGCTGCGTTGATGAAGGTTTTGAGCAAGTGGATGGACGAAATGCCAATGATGGCCATGCCCAGCTTGACCTTCAAAATAGAGGCGTTCACATGGCTCAACCATTCCGGCTGGTCGGGATGGTTTTCCAGATACATGCGCGAGACAAAGGTTTCGTAGCCGCCCACGATGACCATGATGAGCAAGTTAGAGATCATCACCACGTCGATCAAACCCAACACCACCAACATGGTGATGGACTCGCTCAGCTGTGTTACGGACACCCCATTTTTGTAGCCAATGCTGGCCACCAAGGCATCCAGCGCAGCTTGGCTGCCAAAGGCGGCCTCAATTAGGTGCACCAACTCCACCCAAAAGTGATACACATACACGCCTTGCGCCGCAATGAGGCCCACATACAGGGGCAGTTGCAACCAGCGGCTGGCAAAAATGAATCGCGGCAAGGCAGGAATTTGCTTCATAAAGAACAATCTGGAGTGAATGCGCAAATTTTGCCTCAGCCCGCCTAAACTCCAGCCATGTTGTTACAAATTTTCTCCTTGATCTTGCACTTCGCCGTGGGCTTGGTGGCAGGCACCTGTTTGCTGCGCATGTACATGCATTTGCAACGCATCAACATGTCAGCCAATGGCGGCAACCCGATTGCGCCGTTTGTGTTCACCCTCACCAACTGGATCGTGTTGCCTGCCCGTCGCTTTGTGCCCGCCATGGGTCGCTTGGACACCGCCAGCTTGGTGGCCGCTTATGCGGTGCTGCTGGCCAAGCATTCGTTGTTGTGGATCTTGGCAGGCGCGACCGCGCATTGGCTCAGCTTGATGACCAACGCGGGCTTTGAGCTGCTGAGCGTGATTTTGTCCAGCATGATGTGGCTCACCATTGCTTATGCCCTGATGTCGTGGTTCAGCGCTGCGTCTGATGTGCGCTATTTTTTGGCGCAGTTGGTGGACCCGCTGCTGCGCCCGATTCGCCGCGTGCTGCCGCTCATGGGCGGTGTGGATTTGTCGCCGATTGCGCTGTTGTTGTTGATTCAAATTGTTGAAATCGTGCTGCACAACGTGCAGATGCAAGTGGCTTTTTGAGCCAAACCCACTTGGAGCGGAAATGGCACTCAAACACCTTGGGATCGTGGCATGGCTGGCTTTGTCGGCTTTGCTTTCGCAGCATGCCAGCGCGCAAACCACGCCAGCATCCTTGCCCGCGGTCACCACCATCGGCTCACTGGATGTGGCACGCTACATGGGCACTTGGTATGAGATTGCCAAGTTCCCCAACCGCTTCCAGGCCAAATGCGCCGCCAATACGCGTGCTCAGTATCTGGCGCAAACCGATGGTTCAGTGCAAGTGCTCAACAGTTGCACCACCGCCGAGGGCAGCAGCACCACGGCCTTGGGTCGTGCCCAGCAAATTGGCGGCACCCACTCCCCCAAACTGCAAGTGCGCTTTGCGCCCGAGTGGCTCAGTTGGCTGCCCTTGGTGTGGGGCGACTACTGGGTGATTGACCTCGATGCCAACTACCAGCTGGCCGCCGTGAGTGATGCCAAGCGCGAGTACCTGTGGGTGTTGTCGCGCACACCGCAGCTCAACTCCCAAGCGTATGAGGCTTTGCTGGAGCGCCTCAAAGCGCAGCACTTTGATGTGCAAAAGCTAGACCGCACGCCCCAAGCCAGTGTGCAGCGCTAAACCGTCAAAGGCCCTGGCCTAGCTTTTCGCTTTGGCATGGCGCAAATGGTTGCAGCGGTCGTGGCTGATGGCCAGGTTGTCCTGGTGGCTGTTGCCGCCTTGGCTGAGAGGCTGAATGTGCTCTAGCGTGGCCTCAGCATGCGCCACAGGCTCGCCACACACCCAACACGGCACCACACCATGCAATTGGCGCGAGACCGTTTTGTAGATTTTGTCGCGCGTGAGCTTGAGGCGGCTCAAGGTGTTACTTCACCCAAGCAGCCAAGGTTTTGGCGTAAGCGTCAAAGTCTTGAATGGGGCGCTTGGCCACACCCGACGCATGGGCCGCACGCGCTACCGCAGGTGCAATGCGTTGGATGAGGCGCTTGTCAAAGGGCTTGGGAATGATGTTGTTCTCACCAAAGGTCAAATCTAAGCCAGGGTAGGCGGCTTGCACCTCAGCCGTCACTTCGAGCTTGGCGAGGTCAGCGATTTCGCGCACACAGGCAATCTTCATTTCTTCGGTGATTTTGGTCGCCCCGCAATCTAGGGCACCACGGAAGATGTAGGGGAAGCACAACACGTTGTTGACTTGGTTGGGGTAGTCCGAGCGGCCTGTGGCAATGATGCAATCGGGGCGCACGGCTTTGGCTAACTCAGGGCGAATTTCTGGCTCGGGGTTGGCCAAAGCCAAGATGAGCGGCTTGTGGGCCATGCTCATGACCATGTCTTGTGTCAACACGCCAGGGGCTGAGCAGCCCAAAAACACATCGGCATCCTTGACCGCATCTGCCAGTGTGCGTGCGTCGGTGTTTTGTGCAAAGCGGGCTTTGGACTCGTCGTAGCCACCAGGACGACCTATGTGAATCACGCCTTTGGAATCACACACAAAGATGTGCTCAGCCTTCACGCCCAAGCCAATGAACACATCCAAACACGCCAATGCCGCTGCACCAGCGCCAGACACCGCCACTTTGATGTTTGCAATGTCTTTACCAGCCAGCTCCAAGCCGTTCAACATGGCAGCAGCCGAGATGATGGCCGTGCCGTGTTGGTCATCATGGAAGACGGGAATGCTCATGCGCTCACGGAGTTTTTTCTCGATGTAGAAGCACTCTGGCGCTTTGATGTCCTCCAGGTTGATGCCCCCAAAGGTGGGCTCCATGGCAGCGATGATGTCCACCAATTTGTCTGCGTCGCGTTCGTCAAGTTCGATGTCAAACACGTCAATGCCAGAAAACTTTTTAAACAAACAGCCCTTGCCTTCCATCACAGGCTTGCCCGCCAAGGCACCGATGTCACCCAAACCCAACACGGCTGTGCCGTTGGTGATGACGCCAACCAAGTTGCCGCGGCTGGTGTATTCGTAGGAGAGGAGCGGGTCTTTTTCGATTTCCAAACAAGGGTAGGCGACGCCAGGTGAGTAAGCCAAGCTCAAGTCATATTGGTTGTCCAGCGGATGTGTGGGCTCCACGCGAATCTTTCCTTTGGTGGGTGATCGGTGGTAGTCGAGTGCGGCTGTGCGTAAGGCTTGTTCTGCTGGCGTCATGTCTTGTATCCGTTGTTGTTATTCAAAGGGCACACATCCTACCGCGCGCACCTTTCCCCTCGGGCGGCACGGGCAAGTGCCTACACTTACGCACTCTTTCTCTGAATCAAGACACACCCCCGATGCAAGCTTTGCTCAACGCCATCGCCACCATGACCATGCCCACCGACGCACAACGTTTGTTCCACGGGCGGGGTGGCTTGTTTGTGGGCTGCGAGCAGTGGACGCTCGATGCATTTGCGCCTGTGCTGGTGTTGACCAGTTTTCAAGCGACCTCCCCAGAAGAACTCACCACGATCGGCGACGCCTTGTCCACACGCTGGGCACAGATAGCGCCTGAGCAGACGTTGAACTGGGTGTTTCAATGCCGCGCGCAAGGCCAGCTTGAAACCCGCTTGATGAGCGGCACTGTGCCCGACCCACATGTGGTGAGCGAAGATGGCGCGCGATTTCATGTGCATGTGCTCAAAGGGCAAAACCACGGGCTGTTTCTCGACATGGCCCAAGGCCGAGAATGGGTGCGACGCATGGTGACCCACTATGCGCCTGACCAGCCACGCCTCAAAGTGCTCAACCTCTTTGCCTACACCTGTGCCTTCTCGGTGGTGGCGCTGCAAGCGGGCGCCAAACAAGTGGTGAACGTAGACATGAGCCACGGTGCAATGGCGATTGGCCAAAAAAACCATGCGCTCAACGGCATTCAAAACGGGGCGACTTTTTTGATGCACGACGTTTTTAAAACCTGGGGCAAGATCACGCGCAGCGGGCCGTATGGCTTGGTCATCATTGATCCGCCTAGTTATCAAAAGGGCAGCTTCATCGCCACCCAAGACTACGCCAAACTCATGCGCCGTTTGCCCGAACTGCTCGCCCCCGAGGGTTATGCGCTGTTGTGCCTGAACGCACCCGAGTTGGGCTTGGCCTTTTTGCAAGACCTCATGCAGACGCTGGTGCCTGAGCTGAATTTTGTAGAACGTGTGGCCAATCCTGCGGTGTTTGCCGACGTGTCACCCGAGCGCTCGCTCAAGGTGCTGGTGTATCAAATGCCCGCTTTGCCAGTGCGCACGACTGATTCATGCAGGAGCGCCGCATGAGGTCGCACATCGCCATCGTCAATGTGGACAACTGCGACACCTGGAGCCGCTACCGCAACGGCTTATGTCACAGCTGCGCAGCCAACTGCTGCACCATGCCCGTGGAAGTCAAGCTGCCCGACTTGGTACGCCTAGAACTGGTGGACCCGTTTGAAGCCGAACATGAGGCGCCCAAGCAGATTGCCAAACGGCTTCAAAAAATGGGGCTCATTGCGCACTTCAACTTTAAAAACAGCATCTTCACCCTGCCGCGCCGCGCCAATGGCGATTGCTGCAACTTGGATGCGATCACACGACGCTGCACGGTGTATGAAAAACGGCCCAACACATGCAGACTGCATCCACAAGTGGGGCCAAGACCAGGTTATTGCCCCTATGGGGCGCGGCGCTGAAAACTCAGTTCAAGGCATCCAACAAGGCTTGGGTGTCTTGGATGATGGGCTGCGCCAACTGCAACAACAAATGACCATCCACCGCCTGCTGCGCCCAACGGTTGGATGCTTGCAGCACGGGGTGCGCGTGCAAATAGTCAGGCACTTCGAAGTCAGGCGACTGCTGCTTGAAAGCCACCAACATGCTCAGGTAGCCCGAGAAATACAAGCTGAACATCAGCGCATTGGCAGCCTCTTGGGTAATTTCGCGCCGCCCCACCCGTTGTAAAAACAAAGCCTTGGCGGTTTCAATCGTGGGCAGTTCATGGGCGCTGAGCTGGAATTCTTCATCCAAAGTTTTGCAAGCTTGATCCCATTGCGCTTGCGCGTCTGTCATTTGGTTCCTCTGGTGTGTTGTTAACCTAGGCCAACATTGTGCCTTTGCAATTCCTCGAACCACAACGGCACGCGTATTTGGCTTTGAGCGCGTCCGTCAAGGGCTCGTCACTGACCAAGCCGTAGTGAAAGGTCAGCTCTTCCCCGCGCCAGACCTGTCGTCGGGTTTTGATGAAGATGCGCCCTTTGATCTCAACTGGCTCGCAATTGGGGCGGCACGAGTGGTTGATCCAGCGCGAGGCATTGCCGCCATACAAACCATCAATCACCCGTGTGTCGTCGATGTGAAAGTAAAACGTGTGCTCGGGGTTGCTGGGGTCGTGCGGATGGCGGCGCAGCGCCTCGGCCATGGAAATGATTTCGCCCACATATTCAATGACCGTTTCACCCGCCGCCATGGGGCACCGAGCGAACACGCCTTGGCCATGCAACGCGGACGGATAAACCTCCAGCCGTTGCGACAGCGTCAATGGCGGTGAGCGGAGCGCCTTACTCAACGGTGGCGGACTGATTTTGTTTTGACCTTCCCTGAAAGCCATATCCGCTAAGGTTTTTTTTTGCTGTGGGACTTTTGTCCAAGTTCCACCATGTGGGTCTGTTGTCCGTTTTTGATTGCATAACCAAGTTTTTTGTTAGTTGGGTCAACATAGACCAATTCGTCACCCACCAGCGGCACATGGAACTCAATTTCAAGCCAGTGGGTTTGGCTATCAATCATAAAGACATCGATGGAGGTA
>NZ_DAIRSK010000012.1:0-94835 GCF_036804465.1 Limnohabitans sp. | reverse complement strand
GAGTCAACACCTGCCCCTCGTCGAACGCCGTGCCGTGGCCAGCAATGCCGAGGGCGCGCGCTTGGCGGCCAGCAACCCCGCTTGGGCCGCCTTGGCCAGCGAACGCGCCGCCAGCCAGTTTGGCCTGCACATCGTGCACCACGCCATTCAAGACGAGGCCTACAACCGCACGCGCTTTGCCATCATCGCTTTGCCGCAAACCCTGGCAACCCCCCCCGCCTCTGGTAACGACTGCACCAGCCTGGTGGTATCGGTGCCCAACCGCCCTGGCGCTGTGCACGACTTGTTGGTGCCCCTCAAAAACAACGGCGTATCGATGACGCGCTTTGAATCGCGGCCCGCCAAATCGGGCCAGTGGGAGTACTACTTCTACATTGACATCCAAGGCCATGTCAGCCAGCCCCATGTGGCAGCAGCGCTTCAAGAACTGCAAGGCCTGTGCGCTTTCTACAAAGTCTTGGGTTCTTACCCCGTTTCTGATTAACGATGGATGATTGAATGAAGTTCCAGCGTCTTGCCCTCATCGGCTGTGGCCTGATGGGCGGCTCATTTGCGCTCGCTCTTCGCGAGGCAGGCTTGGTGCACACCATCGTCGGTTTCAGCGCGTCCGAAAAAACTCGCCTGCGCGCGGTTGAATTGAAGGTCATTGACCAAGCCTGCACCAGCTTGGCCGAGGCTGTGCAAGATGCAGACCTTGTGTTACTTGCCGTGCCCGTGGGCGCCATGCACAGCAGTTTTTCTGCCATGCGCGATGTGTTGCAACCCCACACCTTGCTGATGGACGTGGGCTCTACCAAGTGCGATGTGATTGCAGCCGCCGTTGCGACATTGGGGGACCGCCTGAGCTGCTTTGTTCCCGCGCACCCGATTGCTGGCAAAGAAATGGCAGGCATTGAACACGCCGAGGCTTCGCTTTACCAAGCGCGCCGCACCATCCTCACACCCCTGCCAAAAAGCGGTATCCACCGCCTGCAAACCGCACACGATGTGTGGGCCGCGATTGGTTGCCATGTGAGCACCATGACACCCGAAGCACATGACGCCACGTTTGCCGCTGTCAGTCACCTGCCGCATATGCTGGCGTTTGCCACTGTCAATGCCATCACCGCCCAGCCGCAGGGTGCTGCATTTTTGGACATGGCAGGCCCTGGCTTTAGAGACTTCTCACGCATCGCTGCAAGCGATGCCTCGGTTTGGCGTGACATCTTGAACGCCAACAAGACAGAAGTCCTGACACAGTTGG
Source organism: Limnohabitans sp. (assembly GCF_036804465.1). Taxonomy (GTDB): domain Bacteria; phylum Pseudomonadota; class Gammaproteobacteria; order Burkholderiales; family Burkholderiaceae_C; genus Limnohabitans. The sequence continues at coordinate 93,592 of NZ_DAIRSK010000012.1, read as the reverse complement.
CCCTCTTGCGTACCGCCCTCGATCAGTTTGAAAACGCCTTGAAAGCTGGCGATACCGCCGCACTGCAACAACTGATTCAACAAGCCAGCGCTGTGCGCTCTGCTTGGACGCTGCAAGCGGGCAACGCTTGCAGCACAGCTTCTGAAGACAACTGAATGTTCTCCACCGCTTTTCTCGACATTCCCCCGCTGCAAAGCGCATCTGGCACCGTCACACTGCCTGGCTCCAAAAGCATTTCGAACCGTGTGTTGTTGCTCTCTGCTCTGTGCCAAGGCACGACTGTGGTGCATGACCTGCTGGACTCAGATGACACCCGTGTGATGCTGACTGCACTTCGCCAACTCGGCTGCGTGGTGCAAGCGCAAGGCACAACCGTGACCCTCACAGGTCTAGGCGGCCAAATCAAGCACCAAGAAGCGATTGAGTTTTTCATGGGCAACGCAGGTACAGCGATGCGCCCGCTCACGGCGGCACTTGCCTTGTTGGGTGGCGACTTCGTACTCAAAGGCGTACCCCGCATGCACGAGCGCCCGATCGGCGATTTGGTGGATGCGCTGCGCTTGCTTGGGTGCGAGATTGATTACTTGGGCAACGACGGATTTCCGCCGCTGCACATTGGCAAGCCCGCACTCAAAGTCGATGCGCCCATTCAAGTGCGCGGCGATGTATCCAGCCAATTCCTCACTGCTTTGCTGATGGCCCTGCCTTTGGCAGCACAAGACCGCGCCATCACCATCGACGTGGTGGGCGAGCTCATCAGCAAGCCCTACATCGAGATCACGCTGAATCTTTTGGCACGCTTCGGTATCGCCGTGGAGCGCCAAGACTGGAAACGTTTTGTGATACCAGCAGGCAGCTGCTACCAGTCCCCCGGCAGCATCCATGTTGAAGCCGACGCCTCTTCGGCCAGCTACTTCATTGCGCTGGGCGCGATCGCCAGTGGCGACGGCATTCGCATTCAAGGCGTGGGCGCAAACTCCATCCAAGGCGATATTCGCTTCATGGAGGCAGCAGCGCTGATGGGGGCACGCATCACCAGCGGGCCAAACTGGCTTGACATCCAACGGGGGGCTTGGCCCCTCAAAGCCATCACCCTTGATTGCAACCACATCCCTGATGCCGCCATGACCCTGGCCGTGATGGCGCTTTACGCCGACGGCCCGACCACGCTGCGCAACATCGCCAGCTGGCGGGTCAAAGAAACCGACCGCATCGTCGCCATGGCCAACGAATGCCGCAAACTTGGTGCCACTGTCGAAGAAGGCCCCGACTGGATCACAGTCCACCCGCTGCCCCATGGACAATGGAAAGCCGCCTGCATCCACACCTATGACGACCACCGCGTGGCCATGTGTTTTTCGCTTGCAGCCTTCAATGCACAACAAATACCCGTGCGCATCGAAGACCCCAAATGCGTGGCCAAAACTTTTCCTGACTACTTCGAAACCTTGTTCTCGGTGGCGCATGCCAACACCCAGGACATTCCTGTCATTTGCATCGACGGCCCCACCGCTTCGGGCAAAGGCACATTAGCCAACCGCGTGGCGCAAGCCTTGGGCTACCACTACCTCGACTCAGGCGCGCTGTACCGAGTCACCGCCTATGCCGCATTGCAAGCCGGCCTGTCGCTTGAGTCGAGCGACGAAACCCTCATCGCCGACCTAGCCCGCACCTTGCCCGTGCGCTTTGAAGGCGACACTGTTTGGCTAGGTCATGAAGACGTTACCCACGCCATTCGCAGCGAAGAGGGCGGGATGAATGCCTCCAAAGTATCCGTCTTGGCGCAAGTTCGTCAATCTTTGCTAGCGCTGCAACTCAGCTTTCAACGTCTACCCGGCTTGTTGGCCGACGGCCGCGACATGGGCACCGTCATCTTCCCGCACGCCCCTTTGAAAGTGTTTTTGACCGCCAGTGCCGCGCAACGTGCAGCGCGGCGTCATAAGCAATTGATTTCAAAGGAAATTTCGACTACACTTGATCTCCTTCGTGCCGATTTAGAGGCCCGCGACGCCCGCGATTCATCGCGTCGCGTGGCGCCCTTGAAAGCGGCACAAGATGCTCTGCAACTCGATAACTCTTCTCTTTCTATCGAAGCCTCGGTAGACCAAGTGTTGACGTGGTGGCGAGCGAAGCAGCCTTTCTAAATTTTTTAATCGGCTGCAAAACTTGGCCCGTTAGGCTCCTCTCGCGCTGCATTGGCGCACTGGCCCAACGGATCTACAACTTAACCTGTGGCTCAAGCCACAAAAACCACCGCTTATCGCAGGCCCATGTTGCGCAGCAATCCCGCTGCCCTCTTTCCCGCGATGAGACAAAGGAAATACATGTCTGAATCATTTGCCGACCTATTTGAAGAATCCCTCAAGCGCTCCGAAATGCGCACAGGTGAGGTGATCACTGCTGAAGTGATCCGCATCGAGCACAACCACGTTGTGGTGAACGCTGGCCTCAAGTCTGAAGCCTACGTGCCAATCGAAGAATTCAAGAATGACAAGGGCGAACTCGAAGTCCAAGCGGGTGACTTCGTATCAGTCGCGATCGGTAGCGTTGAAAACGGCTACGGCGACACCATTTTGAGCCGCGACACGGCCAAGCGTTTGGCCTCGTGGATGAGCTTGGAAAAAGCACTCGAATCTGGCGAGTTTGTCACTGGCACGACCAGCGGCAAAGTCAAGGGTGGCTTGACCGTGTTGGTCAACGGCATCCGCGCCTTCTTGCCTGGTTCATTGATCGACACGCGTCCGATCAAAGACTTGTCTCCTTATGAGAACAAGACCATGGAATTCAAAGTCATCAAGCTCGACCGCAAGCGCAACAACGTCGTGTTGTCACGCCGCGCTGTGGTGGAAGCTTCGATGGGTGAAGAGCGCGCCAAGTTGATGGAGACTTTGAAAGAAGGCTCCATCGTCAATGGTGTGGTCAAAAACATCACCGAATACGGTGCGTTCGTGGACTTGGGCGGCATCGACGGCCTGTTGCACATCACCGATATGGCATGGCGCCGCGTCCGTCACCCTTCAGAAGTGGTCACGGCCGGTCAAGAAATCACGGCCAAGATCCTCAAGTTCGACACCGAGAAAAACCGCGTGTCCTTGGGCCTCAAGCAAATGGGCGACGATCCTTGGATGGGCGTCAACCGCCGCTACCCACAAAGCACCCGCTTGTTCGGCAAGATCACCAACATCGCCGATTACGGCGCATTTGTGGAACTCGAACCCGGCATCGAAGGCTTGGTACACGTGTCCGAAATGGACTGGACCAACAAGAACGTGGCACCTTCCAAGATTGTGTCACTGGGTGACGAAGTCGAAGTCATGGTCCTCGAGATCGACGAAGACAAGCGCCGCATCAGCCTCGGTATGAAGCAATGCAAAGCCAACCCTTGGCAAGACTTTGCGCAAAACACCAAGCGCGGCGACCGCGTGAAGGGCCCCATCAAATCCATCACCGACTTCGGTGTGTTTGTAGGCTTGGCTGCCGGCATCGACGGCTTGGTTCACTTGTCTGACTTGTCTTGGAATGAAACCGGCGAAAACGCTGTGCGCGAATTCAAGAAGGGTCAAGAAGTTGAAGCTCTGGTGTTGGCAGTGGACGTGGACCGCGAGCGCATCAGCTTGGGCATCAAACAACTGGACTCAGACCCATTCACCACTTTCGTGTCGATCAACGACAAAGGCCAAACCGTCACCGGCAAGGTCAAGACAGTGGATGCCAAGGGCGCGGAAATCGACCTCGGCGAAGACATCATTGGCTACTTGCGCGTCAGCGAAATTTCGCGCGACCGCGTGGAAGACGCCAGCCACGTGTTGAAAGTTGGCGACGAAGTGACGGCAGTGGTGGTGAACGTGGATCGCAAGACCCGCAACATCCAGTTGTCGATCAAAGCCAAAGACGCCGTGGACCAACAAGAAGCCATGGCTTCCTTGTCCCAACAGTCCAAGAGCGACAACGCTGGCACCACCAGCTTGGGCGCTTTGTTGCGCGCTAAGCTCGACAACAACTGATGACCCGTTCAGACCTGGTCGAAGAACTGGCTGCCCGCTTTGGGCAGCTCACGCACCGCGACGCCGAATTCGCTGTCAAGACGCTTCTTGACGCGATGAGCGACGCGCTGGTGCGCGGGCACCGCATTGAGTTGCGGGGCTTTGGCAGTTTTTCGATCAACCGCCGCCCGCCTCGCATGGGACGCAACCCGCGTTCAGGTGAAAGCGTGGCAATTCCTGAGAAACGTGTGCCTCATTTCAAGCCGGGCAAAGCCCTGCGCGAAGCGGTGGACACGCGCACGCAAGAATTATTGGCGAGGTCTGACCCCAAAGGTTGAGAAGCGGTTTTTCTTGCAGCCGCAAGGCTAAAATGGCCCTCGTCACAGAGGAGCCAACTTGAAAAACCTCATGTGGCTGCTTCAGTTCTTACTGAAAGCAGCCATTTTTTTTACCCTGTTCGCTTTTGCGCTGAACAACCAACACGATGCCGTGGTCCATTTCTTTTTTGGCACCACGTGGAGCGCGCCATTGGTATTGGTGTTGCTTTGCGTTTTCGTGATGGGCTTGGCGGTGGGCGCAATTGGCATGGTGCCGCGCTGGTGGAAACACCGTCGCTTGGCACAGTTGGCTAGCACTCCCACAACGCCTGAAGCCAAAGCGTCGGCCTCTACTTCTGCAGACCCCACACATGGAACTTGACCTCAGCTGGATTTTGCTGGGCTTACCCATCGCCTTCATCTTGGGTTGGGTGGCCTCGCGCATGGACTTGCGCCAGCTGCGCCTTGAAAACCGCCAAACGCCCAAAGCCTATTTCAAAGGTTTGAACTATTTGCTGAACGAACAGCAAGACCAAGCCATCGATGCCTTCATCGAGGCGGTACAGCATGACCCCGACACCTCTGAGCTGCACTTTGCTTTGGGCAATTTGTTTCGCCGCCGAGGCGAGTACGAGCGGGCGGTGCGTGTGCACCAGCACTTGCTGTCTCGCGGCGATTTGAGCCAAGCTGACCATGACCGTGCGCAACACGCTCTTGCCTTGGACTATCTCAAAGCTGGCTTGCTTGACCGCGCCGAAGAAGCGCTGAGCAAGCTCGAAGGCACAGCCCACGAAGCGCAAGCGCACTTGGCCTTGCTGAGCATTTATGAACGCTCACGTGATTGGCCTAAAGCCTCAGTGATCGCCAAAAAACTGGGCAACAGTGGCCAAGGTAGCTTTCAAGGCCGACTGGCCCATTACTTGTGCGAAGAAGCTGAAAGCCTAGATGTGGCAGAACACGCCAACACCATGGTGACCTTGTTGAAGCAAGCCACCGAGGCGGCCCCCCACAACGCGCGTGCGCGCATAGCCCTTGCTAAAACCTATGAGCAAACCAACCGCTCACCCGAGGCCTTCACCACCTTAGAAAACTTAGCTGCGCAAGTGCCTGGCGCTTTGCCTTTGGTTGCGCCCAAACTTGCGGCGCTTGCGCTGACCTTGGACTGCGCGCCCAAGGCTTTGTCTTTGCTAGAAACCAGCTACGCCCAAACCCCCTCCCTCGATGTGCTCAACGCCATCGTCACCTTGCACAAAGCACAAGGCGACACGCACACCAGTCGCTTGTTTGCCAAACACTTAGAGCGCGAACCTTCGTTGGTGGCAGCCACGCAATGGATTTCCAACGAAAAATTTGAACACGAAGAATTTCACCCGCAAGTGCAACGTGCCCTTGACCGCGCAGCCAAACCGCTGCAACGCTACCGTTGCGCTGCTTGCGGCTTTGAAGCCAGCCAACACTTTTGGCAATGCCCGGGCTGCCAGGCCTGGGACAGCTACCCTGCAAGACGTGTAGAGGAACTATGACCATCACCCCACAGCAACTCAGCCAAGGCCATGTGTTGGTCGTAGGCGATGTCATGCTCGACCGCTATTGGTATGGTGCGGTCGATCGCATCAGCCCTGAGGCGCCCGTGCCCGTGGTGCGCATCACCCGTGAAGAAAACCGTTTGGGCGGTTGCGCCAACGTGGCCTACAACGTGGTGAGCTTGGGCGGCCAAGCATCGCTTTTGTCAGTCGTTGGCAACGACGAGGCCAGTCACTTGCTCGAAAATTTGATCGCTAAGACAGGCATCGCACCTCACTTGGGTCGCGACAGTCAGCTCAAAACTACCGTCAAGCTGCGCGTGATTGGCCGCCAACAACAACTGCTGCGCGTGGACTTTGAAAACACCCCGCAAAACGAAGTGCTGGCCTCGCAAACCGACCAGTTCATGCAACTGCTGGCCACACACCAAGTGGTGCTGTTCTCCGACTACGGCAAAGGCGGCTTGGCCCATGTGTCTGAAATGATTGCTGCGGCCCGCGCAGCTGGCAAACTTGTGTTGATTGACCCCAAGGGCAGCGACTACTCGCGCTATGCAGCTGCCACTTGCATCACGCCCAACCGCGCGGAACTTGAACAAGTGATTGGCAAATGGCACAGCGAAACCGATCTGGTACAAAAAGCGCACGCCCTTCGCCAAGAACTTCAGCTCGACGCCCTGTTACTCACCCGCAGCGAAGAAGGCATGACTTTGTTTGATGCACAAGGCGAACTGACCGTGTCGGCCCAAGCGCGAGAAGTGTTTGACGTCACAGGTGCAGGTGACACTGTGATTGCCACCTTGGCTGCTTTGGTGGCTGCTGGTTTGAGCCTGCGCGAAGCCATGCCTTTGGCAAACAAAGCCGGTGGTGTTGTGGTGGGCAAGTTTGGCACTGCAACCGTCAGCTACGAAGAGTTGATGGCCTGAGTAAATGGCATAAAGGGCCTTTGTGCCCATGGAGAGAGTATGAAAATCGTTGTGACAGGCGCCGCTGGGTTTATCGGCAGCAACCTCATCAAGGGCTTGAACGCGCGCGGCATCAACAACATCATCGCGGTAGATGACCTGACCGAAGGTGACAAATTTCGCAACCTTGCCGATTTGCAGATTGCCGACTACCTGGACAAAGATGTGTTTTATGAACTCTTTGCTGACAAGGCCTTCGGCAAAGTCGAGGCCGTGTTTCACGAGGGCGCATGTAGCGACACCATGGAGAGCGATGGCAAGTACATGATGGACAACAACTACACCTTGTCTTGCGGCTTGTTCAACGCCTGCCAACAAGCAGGCACGCGCTTGCTCTACGCCTCATCCGCCGCCACTTATGGCGGCAGCAGCACCTTTGTGGAATCACCCGAGTTTGAGTTGCCACTCAATGTGTACGGCTACTCCAAGCTGTTGTTTGACCAACGCATGCGCTTGGAATGCCACAACAACTTCAAAAAGTTCAAGCGCCAAGTCGTAGGCTTTCGCTATTTCAACGTCTACGGCCCACGCGAGCAGCACAAAGGCCGCATGGCCAGCGTGGCGTTTCACCAGTTCAACCAATTCAATGCGCAAGGCAAAGTGAAGTTGTTTGGCGAATACGGCGGCTACGCGCCAGGCGCGCAAATGCGCGACTTTGTGTTCATCGGCGATGTGGTGGCCGTGAACCTGTGGTTCTTGGACAACCCTGATCAGTCGGGCATCTTCAACCTCGGCTCAGGGCGTGCACAAGCTTTCAATGATGTAGCTTTGTCCGTGGTCAACGCCATGCGCGCCGGTCAAGGTGAAAGCGCACTGGACTTGGCAGGCGCAGCCAATGCAGGCTTGATTGATTACATGCCCTTCCCCGATGCGCTGCGGGGCAAATACCAGTGCTACACACAAGCTGACTTGACCCACCTGCGCGCCAGCGGCTGCGATCACCAGTTTGCCGATGTGCAAAGCGGTGTCACGCAATACATGGCGAGCTTGAGCCAGCCAGCAGCGCACCCATGAGCGTCCTGCTCAACCAGCTGCGCGATTGCTGCATGTTCAAACCAGTCAAGCCATGCATACAGCGTGACTTAGGGCGTGTCTTGTTCAGTGTCGTCGTCACGTGGATGTGCTGCAACTCAGCCCTCGCGCTAGACATCAACCAAGCCAACGAGGCTGAGTTAGACAGTGTCAAAGGCATGGGCCCCGCGCTCAGCGCCAAGGTGCTCAAAGCCCGCGCACAAGGGCCATTCAAAAACTGGCACGATCTAATGCATCGCGTCTCAGGCATTCGACAAAACAAAGCACAGCAATTTTCACAACAAGGCTTGACCGTCGATGGTCAAGTGTTCACTGCGAAGCCCTAGCAGCACGCAAAGCCTCTAGAGCGTCTTCACGCCAAAACGCAGCAGCAGCAAAAAACCCCTCCCACACACAGCCATTGCAGCCACGTCCACAGCACGTGGTGGGCTCAGGCGGTGGCATGCGCAAAACTACTCCGCAATTCACAGCATATGCCTGCGCCTGTGCAAAAAAGGCCTGCGTCTGAGGCCCATCGGTCAGAGGCATAAGGGCTAAAGATTCGATACGCATGCACGAATCCTAGCTGCACCACAAACATTTACTTGTTGGCGTTGGCGAAGAACAATTGCTCGCCGCCAATTTTGTAACCGTTGATCGTGGCTTGTCCCGCAGCTGAGACCACCCAGTCCACAAACTTTTGCGCCAAGTCCACCTTGACATGCGGGTGCTTGGCGGGGTTGACCACCATCACGCCGTATTGGTTAAACAAGCTCTTGTCACCCTCCACCAAGATTTGCAAATCTTGACGGTTCTTAAAGTTCAACCATGTGCCGCGATCGGTCAGGGCGTAAGCGCCGGTGGATGAGGCAATGTTCAAAGCGGGGCCCATGCCGCAGCCGCACTCTTTGTAGGCAGCGCCTTTGTTGTCTAAGCCCGCTTGTTTCCAAAAGCGCAGCTCGGCGGCGTGTGTGCCACTTTTGTCACCGCGCGACACAAAGCCCGCTTGTGTGTTGGCCACTTTTTGCAAGGCCGACACAATGTCTTTGCCGCGGGCTTTGGCTGGGTCATTGGCGGGACCCACCAACACGAAATCGTTGTACATCACAGGCAAGCGCTTCACGCCAAAGCCGTCAGCTACAAACTTTTCTTCAGCCACTTGGTCGTGCACAAACAGCACATCGGCGTCACCACGTCGGCCAGTGTCCAAAGCTTGACCGGTGCCAAGTGCCACCACCTTGATGTCAATGCCCGTGGCTTGTTTGAAAGCTGGCAACAAATGCGAGAACAAACCCGACTGCTCAGTGGACGTGGTGGATGCCATCACCATGCTGGGCGCTTGCGCCTGAGCCACGTTGCTGCCCATTGCCAAAGCCACAGCCAACAAACCTACCAATGAAATGAAATGCGTACGACGTGTCATCCCAACTCTCCTTTTAAAAACAAAAATGCCTCAGGGTGACTGTCCCCCAACGGTCGATTGAAAAACTCTTGCACGGGCAGATCGGCCAACACACGGCCTGCCTCCAAATAAATCACGCGTGTCGCCAAACGTTTGACTTGGCCCAAGTTGTGGCTGCTGAACAGCAGGCTGACCTTGGATGCCGCCACCCACTCGTACAGCAATCGTTCCACCTCGCGTTTGGCATGCGGGTCTAGGCTGGAGGTGGGCTCATCCAACATCACCACATTGGGCCTCAAAGCCCACGCACGAGCCAAGGCCAAGCGCTGCTGCTGCCCGCCTGACAGGGTGCGGGCTGAGCGATGAGCCATGTCTTGCAAAGCCACACGTTCGAGCGCCTGCATCGCTCGTCCATGCGCGTCGCGCCAAGACGTGCCTTGCAGCCACAAACCCCACACCACAAAGCTCAAAACAGAGGTGCGCAACATGTGTGGCCGCTGAAACACCATGGCTTGATGCGCCTCAGGCGCCACCACCACGCTTCCGCGTGAAACTTGGAGCAACCCATGCGCCACGCGCAACAGCGTGCTTTTGCCAGAACCGTTCGCGCCCACCAAAGCCACACGCTCGCCCGCTTGCATCTGCAGATTCACGCCGTGCAAAGCCAAATGCATGTCGAACTGCACCGACACATCCTGCAAACTCAAGATCACGCTCACACCAACACCCCCTGCACGGGGTCAGCCCCAGCACCGTCGATGCGCTGTCGCCAGCGACGCAGGGCTGAAATCAACACATTCAACAGCAGCACCACGCCCATCAACACACAACCCAACGCCAAAGCCAATGGCAAATCTCCCTTGCTGGTTTCGAGCGCAATGGCGGTGGTCATCACACGCGTGAAGCCCTCGATATTGCCGCCCACCACCATCACCGCGCCCACTTCTGAGATCGCACGACCAAAGGCTGCAATCAACACGGTGAGCAAGGCATAGCGCTCATCCCAAGCCAGCAACACACTGCGCAACCAAGGCTTGGCGCCCAAGGACTGCAACTGCTCGCCGTGGTTGCGCTCTGCGTCTTCTACGCATTGACGGGTCAATGCCGTGACCACGGGAAACACCAACAAAGCTTGCGCCAGCACCATGGCCTTGAGGCTAAAAAGCCAACCCAAAGATCCCAAAGGCCCGGTTCGTGACAACAGCAAATACACCAACAAACCCACCACCACGGAGGGCAGCGCCAGCAAAGTGTTGAGCACCGTCAACAGCGCATCGCGCCCAGCAAAACGCGCCACCCCCAGCCAAGCACCAAACACCAGCCCCAAGCTGCAAGCCATGGCCGTGGCCAGCACACTCACCCACAGGGAGCGCGCCACGATGGACCAAAGCACGGGGTCTAATTCAGTCAGCAAATGAAGCGCAGTCAGCGCGGTGTCGGTAAACGTCGTCATCAATCCATCCAAACTTCAGTTATCGTACTGAGCTACCCAATACCCCACCATATGTAACGCCGTGCATAGCGTCAGCCTTCACTACACCCTCAGTCACCGCGATGACAGCGACACCACGTCCATCAACGAGGCTGCTTTGTTGCGTCATCCCTTGATGGACCTTCTGCAAGCGGTCGACCAACAGGGCTCCATCTCGGCAGCTGCGCGTGAGCTGAACTTGTCCTACCGCCACGTCTGGGGCGAGCTCAAGCGATGGGAAGATGTGCTGGGCCATGAGCTCATCATTTGGGAAAAAGGCCAGTCGGCCAAACTCACCGAATTTGGTGGCAAGCTCATGTGGGCTGAGCGCCAAACCCAAGCCCGCTTGGCCCCCCAACTCGAAGCTTTGCGCGCCGATCTTGAGCGCACCTTTGCCGTGGCCTTTGATCCCGCTGCCCATGTGCTGACGCTGTACGCCAGCCACGACGACGCCTTGCCGCGTTTGCGCGAACACGCTGCCACCGTTGGGCTGCACTTGGACATCCGCTTTTGCGGCAGCGTGGACGCCATTCGTGCCCTCAATGAAGGCCGTTGCACCTTGGCTGGTTTTCACACCCAAAGCCAGCCCAGCGACGCATCCCACACAGCCAAGGCTTATCGCGATTTGCTGCAACCCGGTTTGCACAAAATCATTGGCTTTGCCACCCGCACCCAAGGCCTCATCACGGCCGCAGGCAACCCCAAGCAACTGCTCAGCTTGGCCGATGTGGTCCACACCCAAGCGCGTTTTGTACAGCGCAGCCCCGGCACGGGAACGCGCGTGCTGCTAGACGACTTGCTCGCTCAAGCGCAACTCAACATTCAAGAACTCAACAACTGGCCCGACGAAGAGCCCTCGCACACAGCCTTGGCCGAAGCCATTGCCTCTGGCCGATGCGATGTGGGCCTTGGCATTGAAAGCACGGCGCATGCGCGTGGGTTGGGTTTTGTACCCCTGGTGCAAGAAGCGTTTCATTTGGTGTGCCTCAAATCTGCACTTGACACCCCTGCCACCGAGGCGCTGTGCCATTTTTTGCAAGATCCAACTTGGCAACTCGTGCTCAACGCATTGCCTGGCTACCACACGCACCACAGCGGAGAAGTGCAATCGCTGAGCAAACGCTTGCCTTGGTGGGTCTTTCCGCGTGCCAAAAAAATACGCTAAAACCCTTGCCACGTGTGAACTTTTTTCAAGCCTGCGCCTAAAACTTCAAACCTAAAAGGGCTGACAGAGCCTGAGTCTTGGTACCATCGCGGGTTAGCAAAAAATGGAGGTACTCAGTGTCAAAACTTCTTAAATTTGCATTAGGCGTTGACCGCATCAGTGAGCAATTTGGCCACGTGGCGGCATTTGGCGTTTTAGCCGCGGCCTTGATTTCGGCAGGCAATGCATTCATTCGTTACGGCTTCGATATCAGCTCAAACGGATGGCTCGAAATTCAGTGGTACTTGTTCGCAGCCACTGTGATGTTGGGTGCACCCTTGGTGCTCAAACTCAACGAACACGTGCGTGTGGACTTGTTCTACGGCAAGCTCAAGGGCAAGGGCCCTGTGTATGTGGACTTGGTTGGCTTGGTCGTGTTTTTGTTGCCTGTGATGGGCATGCTCGCTTGGTTGAGTTTTCCCCTGTTCCTCAAGATGCTGCTGACGAATGAAATGTCAAGCAACGCAGGCGGCCTGATTCGTTGGCCCGCCATGCTCCTCCTCCCCTTGGGCTTTGCTTGGATGTTCCTGCAAGGTTTGAGCGAAATCATTAAGCGCGTGTCTTACTTGCAGGGTAAGTTTGAAATGAACACGCACTATGAAAAGCCAGTGCAATAAGGACGCATGATCATGCAAATGGAAAACTTCGCACCCATCATGTTCGCCGGCCTTGTGCTGACGATGTTGATTGGCTTCCCCGTCGCGTTCTCGCTGTCGTTCTTGGGTTTGGCATGTGGCCTTTTTGCCATCAGCATGGACTGGTTTCCTGCGAGCTTCATGTCCAACTTGCCATTGAACATTTTTGGCATTCTCAGCAACGACTTGTTGCTGGCCATCCCCTTTTTCACTTTCATGGGGGCCATTCTTGAGAAGTGTGGACTCGCCGAAGACATGCTCGACTCCATGGGCCAACTCTTTGGCACCGTGCGCGGCGGCTTGGGCTACTCGGTCATCATTGTGGGCTTCATCTTGGGCGCCATCACCGGTACGGTGGCTGGCCAAGTGATTGCCATGGCCATGATTTCACTGCCCGTCATGATTCGCTACGGCTACAACATGCGCTACGCCACTGGCGTGTTGGCGGCCTCGGGCACCATCACGCAGTTGGTTCCTCCTTCGCTGGTGTTGGTGGTCATGGCTGACCAGCTCGGCCGCTCTGTGGGCGATATGTACAAAGGCGCTTGGGGCCCGTCCATTTTGCAAGTGGGCATCTTCGCGCTCTACACCTTTGGCCTGAGCATCATCAAGCCTGAGCACGTACCAGGCATCCCCAAAGAAGCCCGCACGGCCGATGGTTTCCACCTGTGGATGAAGTGCTTGCGGGGCATCATCCCATCCGCCTTCTTGATTTTTGCGGTGTTGGGCTCGATGGGCGGTTTGCCAGGCATTGACACGGCCATTGCCACCCCCACCGAGGCGGGCGCGATGGGCTGCGTGGGTGCCTTGATCTTGGCTGCCATCCATAACCGCTTAGACAGACACCTGATTTGGGATGCCATGAACGGCACCATGCGCCTGACAGCCATGGTGGTGTTTATCTTGATCGGTTCTCGCGTGTTCTCGATGGTGTTTCAAGGTGTGGACGGTGCCAAATGGGTTGAACACTTGCTCTCTGGCTTGCCAGGCGGCCAAGTGGGATTCTTGATTGTGGTCAACATCTTCATCTTCTTCTTGGCGTTCTTCTTAGACTTCTTTGAAATCGCCTTCATCATCTTGCCCATGCTTGGGCCCGTTGCCGAGAAGATGGGGATTGATATGGTGTGGTTTGGCGTGCTGTTGTGCGTGAACATGCAAACAAGTTTCATGCACCCACCCTTTGGCTTTGCGCTGTTTTATTTGCGAGGCATTGCCGACTCGCTGTTCAAGGAAGGTCGCATTGAAAAACCCGTCAAGTCCAATGACATCTACATGGGTGCCATTCCTTGGGTGATCATGCAACTGGTCTTGGTTGTGATCGTGATCTTCGTGCCCGAGACAGTGACCATGTTCTTGGACAAAGAAGAAAAGGTTGATCTTGACAAAGTGGTGATTGAAATGCCCACCGACCAAGAAGTGCCAGAAGCCGAGCTCAAGCTCGATGGCACCAAACCTTCTGCAGACGAAAGCGCCGCCGAAGAGCAAAAACGCATGGAAGACTTGTTTAAAAAATAAGGGCAATCCTATCCACCAGCCCCTCCGGCATGTCCGAGAGGGGCTTTTTCTTGCCAGCACAAAATACCCACCATGTCACCCACTGACCCCATCCCAAACGCTGACTCACCCGATTCACAATTGGCTGCCTTAGGCCCCCAGCCCTTCGTGTTTCATCCCAGCTCCGACACCATCGAAGGACCTGCTTTCTCTCGCACGTTTCAAGCCATCACATGGGCCACTCTGCTGGGCTCTGGCTATTGGCTGCTCAGCCTGTGGCAAGAAGGCAAGTTTGGCGGTGATACCAGCCTAGGCGGCCTGCGCGCGGCAGGTTGGTTTGTGTTGGGGTGGTTGTTACTGGCCTGGACAACGTGGCATGTCATGTCCAGCCGCGCAAGCCTAGACGCCTCAGGCATTCACCAAACTTGGATGTGGGACAAGCACATGCGCTATGACGAGCTGGCCTATGCCAAACTCATTCGCATTCGTGGCTTGGAGTGGCTCATGGCACCGCGCTTTTATGTGCGCACCCTGATGGGTAAATTTGCTGTGTTTTATGTGAGCAGCACACATGTGCAGCAAGAGTGCGAACGCCTCAGTGCAGAGCTGTCTGCGTTTCGTGATTTTTAATACGGGCGGGCCAACTGCTGATGCCCACCTATAAAAAAACCGCGCCGAGGCGCGGTTTTTTGGGTCCAAACAAAGCTTGAATTACAGCTTTTGCTTTTGCATGAACTGGTCAAACTTCATTTCAGTGAACTGGAACCACAAGTTGGACTCTGCACGGAACTTGGAGTAATCGGTATAGACCTTTTTCCAATTCTCATTTTTGGCAGAGATCTCGTTGTAAAAAGCCATTGACTCTTTGAAGGCAGCAGCCATCACGTCTTTGGGGAACTCGCGCAACTTGGTGCCCGAGCCCACCAACTGCTTCAATGCAGCGGGGTTGCGCGCATCGTACTTGGCTTGCATGTCGGTGTGTGCCATGGCAGCAGCGGCTTCCACGATGGCCTTGTAATCAGGCGACAGGGCATTGAAAGCTTTGTCGTTGATAAAGAAGTCCAACTGGGGGCCACCTTCCCAGAAACCTGGGTAGTAGTAGAAAGGCGCCACCTTGCTGAAGCCCAATTTCAAATCGTCATAAGGGCCAATCCACTCGGCTGAATCGATGGTGCCTTTTTCTAAGGCTGGGTAGATATCGCCGCCAGGAATGTTTTGTGGCACCACGCCCAAACGCTCCATCACCTTGCCGCCAAAGCCGCCGATACGGAACTTCAAGCCTTTGAGGTCAGCCACTGATTTGATTTCTTTGCGGAACCAACCACCCATTTGTGCGCCCGTGTTGCCGCCAGGGAAGTTGACGATGTTGTACTTGGCGTAGAACTCGCGCATCAGCTTCATGCCGTTGCCTTCGTACATCCAAGCAGTCATTTGGCGACTGTTCAAACCGAAAGGAATGGCGCAACCCAAAGCAAAGGTCTCGTCCTTACCAAAGAAGTAGTAAGGGGCTGTGTGGGCCATTTCGATGGAGCCTTGTTGCACGCCGTCGACCACGCCAAACGCTGGCATGATTTCGCCAGCAGCATGCACGGAAATTTCAAACTTGCCGCCCGACATGGCTTTGACAGCCTTGGCAAACGTGTCAGCAGCACCGTGAATGGTGTCGAGCGACTTGGGAAAGCTCGAAGCCAAGCGCCAACGCACGTTGGCTTGCTGTTGTGCGTGCACGGCAGGGGCTGCACCAGCAGCCAAAACACCTGCAATACCTGCGTTTTTAATGACGGAACGACGGTCCATATGAGACTCCCTTGAGTTGATAAAACGTGATCTTTGTGGGCACATGCTGTATAGCAGCGCCTTTCAGAGATGGGGCATTGTATGCAGTTGCAAATGGCTACAACCGCACGGGTTTACCCCCGAAGAACTTGTATTTTAAAAATCTTTTGTACGCTTGAAATAACTTCAATAGAAAGTTAATTCAAAAGCGTTGCAAAACGCTTTTCGATGGAAGCTTGAATGCCTGCCGCATCCAAACCCAATTCGACCAGCAACTGCGCAGGGTCGCCGTGCTCGGTGAACAAATCGCCAATTCCCAGCACCAACACGGGTTTGACTTGCTCCAAAATTTGCAAAGCCTCCAAAACTGCCGAGCCTGCACCGCCCATGGTGGTGCCCTCCTCCAAGGTGACCAAGGCATCATGCGAGGACGCAATCTTGGCCAACAAATCCATGTCCAGTGGCTTGACCCAACGCATGTTGACCACGGTGGCATTGAGCGCTTCACCCGCTTGCAACGCGGGATAAAGCAGGGTGCCAAATGCAAGGATGGCAATGCGCTTGCCTTCGCGACGCACCTCGGCTTTGCCATACGGCAAAGCCTGCAAGCCAGGCTGCACCGGCACGCCCACACCCGCACCGCGCGGGTAACGCACAGCCACGCAATGGTCTTGTTGATAAGCGGTGGTGAGCAACTGGCGGCATTCGTTTTCGTCAGCAGGGCAAGCCATGCTGACATTGGGAATGCAACGCATGAATGCCATGTCGTACAAGCCCGCATGGGTGGCACCATCTGCGCCCACAATGCCGGCGCGATCGAGCGCCAGCACCATGGGCAACTTTTGCAGTGCCACATCGTGAATCACTTGGTCGTACGCACGCTGCAAAAAGGTGGAGTAAATCGCCACCACAGGCTTCAAACCCTCGCACGCCAAACCAGCGGCGAAGGTGACGGCGTGTTGCTCGGCAATGCCAACATCGTGGTAACGCTTGGGAAAACGCTGGTGAAACGTCACCATGCCCGAACCTTCGCGCATGGCGGGCGTGATGCCTACCAACAGCGGATCATGCTCAGCCATGTCGCACAACCATTGACCGAACACTTGAGTGAAAGTGGTTTTAGCCACACTGCTGGAGGGCACCAAACCCACCGCTGGATCAAACTTACCAGGGCCGTGGTAGGCCACAGGGTCAGCCTCGGCCAGTTGATAGCCTTGGCCTTTTTTAGTGACCACATGCAAGAACTGCGGACCCTCTAAGTGTTTGATATTTTCGAGCGTTGGAATGAGCGAATCGAGGTCATGTCCATCGATGGGGCCGATGTAGTTGAAGCCAAATTTTTCAAACAAGGTCGCAGGCACCACCATGCCTTTGGCATGCTCTTCAAAGCGCTTGGCAAGCTCAAACAAGGGCGGCGCACCTTTGAGCACTTGCTTGCCCACCTCTTTGGCCGTGGCGTAAAACTTGCCACTCATCAGTTGCGCCAAGTAGCGGTTCAGCGCGCCCACGGGAGGGCTGATGGACATGTCGTTGTCGTTCAAGATCACGAGCAACTTAGAGGTGGATACCCCTCCGTTGTTCAAAGCTTCAAAAGCCATGCCCGCCGTCATGGCCCCATCGCCGATCACGGCAATGGCATGGCGTTGTTCGCCTTTTTGTTGAGCGGCAATGGCCATGCCCAAGGCAGCTGAAATGCTGGTGGACGAGTGCGCGGTGCCGAAGGTGTCGTATTCGCTTTCGTCACGGCGCGGAAATCCGCTCAAGCCATGACGTTGTCGCAAAGTGCCCATTTGCTCACGACGGCCCGTCAAAATTTTGTGGGGGTAAGTTTGGTGACCCACATCCCACACGATGCGGTCATGCGGCGTGTTGAACACATAGTGCAAGGCCACGGTCAGCTCCACCGTGCCGAGATTGGAGCTCAGGTGGCCGCCTGTTTTGGCCACGCTGTTGAGCAAGAAAGTCCGCAACTCATCGGCCAGCGCAGGCAGCTGTTGGCGCGTCAAGGCTCGAAGGTCTGCGGGTAAGTTGATGTTTTGTAGCAAATTAGGCATGTGAGTTCACGTGTTCCGGTTCACCACACGCTCGGCCAAAGCGGCCAGCGTGTGGGTGTGCGTCAAGCCAGTGCTGCGTAGGGCTTCAAGCGCCTCATGAAGCAAAGACAGCGCATACGACTTGGCCTGCTCCAAACCCAACAATGACACGTAGGTGGGTTTGTCATTGGCAGCGTCTTTGCCTGCGGTTTTACCCAGCGTGGCTGAATCAGCGACGACATCCAAAATATCATCGACCACCTGAAAGGCCAGCCCCAATGCTTCGCCATACCGCTTCAAGCCGATCAATGCTTGAGGCGTGGTGACGCCACACGCCGCGCCCATCATGACGCTGCCTTCTAGCAAGGCGCCAGTTTTCAGCCGGTGCATCTGGCGCAGTTGCTCCTCACTCAATGCCATGCCCACGCTGGCCAAGTCGATCGCCTGGCCCCCCGCCATGCCCGCATGCCCTGCCGCGCCGGCCAAGAGACGGCACAAACGCGCTTGCACTCCCTCAGGAATCGCCGATGCCTCGGGGGTCAGGAACTCAAAGGCCAATGCCTGCAAAGCGTCACCCGCCAGCAAGGCTTGGGCTTCGCCAAACTGCACATGCACTGTCGGCTTACCACGACGCAACACGTCGTTGTCCATGCATGGCATGTCGTCGTGCACCAGCGAATAGGCATGAATCAACTCCACCGCACAGGCGGCACGCAAAGCAGCCTCGTCCAACGCAGCATCTTGGGTGCCGTGCGCCACAGCCTCACGCGCGGCCAAGACCAACAAGGGTCGCAAACGTTTGCCGCCATCTAAAACGGCGTAGCGCATGGCCTCTCCCAAACCAGCAGGTGCTTGCGGGCTGATCCATTTGGACAACGCATCTTCTACGTGCGCCAACCCGTGGCTGCTCCATTGGTCAAGGTCGGCGGGCGTCATGGGGGGTGGCTTGACGGGACTCATGTGGGTGTCCAAGTCTTCAACGTGCCGTTGTCGAGCACCTTGATCTGCTGCTCCACAGCGTCCAACTGGCCGCGACAGTGGCTCAGCAGCTCGGCGCCACGTTGGTAGCCTGACAACAAGTCGGCCAAAGGCAGCTGGCCTGACTCCATCTCCTGCACCAGGCCTTCGAGCTCTTTTAAAGCAGCCTCGTAGCTGATGGGCACAGTGTCTGCAGCGCTTGGGGTGGTTGTGGCCTTGGGCATGGTGAGCGGATATCCGTGTTTGAAATGTGTCAAATAGGCTAGCATTTTAGGCTGCATACGACTCCGCGCCATAGCCCTTGGGTACAATAGCTGTCCCTGATTGAACATCTGGTCAATCTATTTTTCACATCTCTCCCTGTGGGGAGTCTTTAGGTCAGGTCACCCATGTCTGATTTAAGTCTTCAACTGCAGCAGGCGCACAGCCAACTACCAGTTACCAGTTATTTCGATGAAGCGCTTTTTCAGCGCGAACTGAAGACCATCTTTCAGCAAGGGCCCCGCTATGTGGGCCATCAACTTGCCGTGCCCAACGTGGGCGACTACTACGCTTTGCCGCATGAGAGCGAAGGGCGAGCGCTTGTGCGTTCGGCAAACGGTGTGGAGTTGGTCTCCAACGTGTGCCGCCACCGCCAAGCGGTGATGCTCAAGGGCCGTGGTTCACTCAACACCCAAGCCAGCGGCTCTGCGGGCGGCAACATCGTTTGCCCTTTGCACCGCTGGACCTACGCCCCTTCAGGCCAGCTGCTGGGCGCGCCTCACTTCTCGCAAGACCCCTGCCTCAACCTCAACAACTACAAACTGCGCGAGTGGAACGGCCTGCTGTTTGAAGACAACGGCGTGGACATTGAAGCTCACTTGGCCAACATGGGACCCCGCGCAGCCCTTGACTTCACTGGCTTTGCTCTTGACCGCATCGAGTTGCACACCTGCAACTACAACTGGAAAACCTTCCTCGAGGTCTACCTTGAGGACTACCACGTGGGCCCTTTCCACCCGGGCCTAGGCCAGTTTGTGACCTGCGACGACTTGCACTGGGAATTCAAAGACAACTACTCGGTGCAAACCGTGGGGGTGTCCAAAGGATTTGGCAAACCCGGCTCACCCACCTACCAAAGCTGGCACGACATGCTGCTGAAGTACCGCAACGGCGAGCTGCCCGAGCGCGGTGCCATTTGGCTCACCTACTATCCCCACATCATGGTGGAGTGGTACCCACATGTGTTGACGGTCTCCACCCTGCACCCCATAAGCCCCTCCCAAACGCTGAACATGGTGGAGTTTTATTACCCCGAAGAAATCGTTGCCTTCGAGCGAGAATTTGTTCAAGCTCAGCAAGCCGCCTACATGGAAACCTGCATCGAGGACGACGAAATTGCAGAGCGCATGGATGCAGGCCGCAAAGCTTTGATGGACCGAGGCGACAACGAGGTCGGTCCCTACCAAAGTCCCATGGAAGACGGCATGCAGCACTTTCACGAGTGGTACCGCGGCAAGCTCAACTTCACGCAACGCTGAGCCGAATTGATGCAATCCCTGTGGATGCTCCTTGGCGCGGCCTTTTTTGCCACCATGGGGGTGTGCGTCAAGTTGGGTTCCGAGCACTTCAACTCGGCTGAGCTGGTGTTCTACCGCGGGGTGGTCGGTTTGGTTTTTTTAGCCATGCTGGCCAAACAACAAAAAGTGTCGCTTCGCACCCGCTACCCCGGCATGCACCTGTGGCGCTCGGCGATTGGCGTGAGTTCGCTCAGCGCTTGGTTTTATGCCATCGCCCATTTGCCACTGGCCACAGCGATGACGCTCAACTACATGAGCAGCGTGTGGATTGCAGCCTTCATCGTGGGTGGCTCGCTGGTCAACTGGAACCCCCAAGACGGTCGCAGCGCTTGGTCACAAGGGCCACTGGCATTGAGCGTGATTGCCGGCTTTGTTGGGGTGGTGATGATGCTGCGCCCAACGGTTGAGCAAAACCAAATTTTTGCCGGCCTCATCGGTTTGATGTCGGGCTTTGTCGCAGCCTTTGCCTACATGCAGGTCATGGCGCTGGGCCGCTTGGGCGAGCCTGAGGCTCGCACCGTTTTTTATTTTGCCCTAGGCACGGCTGTGGCCGGGCTGATCGGCATGGGCTTTGCTGGTGTCTCTGAATGGCACTGGCAGCACGCCGTGTGGTTGTTGCCCGTGGGCTTGTTTGCCTCGCTCGGTCAGCTTTGCATGACGCGCGCCTATAGCCAAGGCGCCACCTTGGTGGTGGCCAACTTGCAATACTCGGGCATTGTGTTTGCCGCGCTTTACAGCTTGCTGCTGTTTGGTGACGACATTCCCCTCATCGGTTGGGCAGGCATGGCACTCATCGTCGTCAGCGGCATGACCGCTACCTTGTTGCGCGCCCGTGCAGCACCCAACGCGCCAGCAGAAGAACACTGAAAGGAAACCGCTATGTTCACCACGCTCATTTCCGTTGCTCAACTCCAAGCTTTGCAAACCAACAACACGCCCTTGGCAGTGTTTGACTGCACCTTTGACTTGATGAACCCGTCCAAGGGCAAGGCGCAGTACCTTGAGCAACACATCGCGGGCGCACAACATGCGGACCTCGACCAACACCTGGCCACACACGATGCCCACAAACGTGTGAACGCTGGCCGTCACCCCCTTCCCAAGCGCGAAGTGTTTGCAGCTTGGCTGCAAAGCGTGGGTTTGAACCAGGACACCCAAGTGGTGGTGTACGACCGCAACGGCATGAACCACTGCGGCCGCCTGTGGTGGATGCTCAAGTGGTGCGGTCACGATGCCGTGGCCGTGCTCGATGGCGGCCTGCAGGCGTGGCTGGCTGCGAATGGCGCCCTCGCCTCGGGCAATAGCACCGCGCTTGACAAAGCCACGCATCAACCAGGCAACTTTGTGCTGGGCGAACCCTTGCTGCAATTGGTAGACACCGCAACGGTGTCTATGCAGCTGCACAAAGACACACAAACCCTCATCGACGCCCGCAGCGCTCCCCGCTACCGAGGTGAGGTAGAGCCGTTTGACCCTGTGGCTGGACACATTCCTGGCGCACTCAACCGCCCATTCAACACCAACCTGAACGCGCAAGGCTTCTTCAAAAGCGCGGACGAGCTGCGTGCTGAATTTGCCGACTTGCTCGGCAACGCCAATCCACAAACCGTGGTGCACCACTGCGGCAGCGGCGTCAGCGCTGTGCCCAATATTTTGGCCATGCAAATAGCGGGTTTAGGCGGCACAGGCCTTTATGCAGGCAGCTGGAGCGAGTGGTGCAATACGCCTGAACTCCCTTGCGAAAAATCTTGAACCTAGTGGTGTGCCCACTCGCCCAATGCGGCAACCAGTGCGATACCAGCAAATAGCCACGCCACTTGTGCAGCTGTTTCGTGTGGGCTCAAACGTTTTTGTAGCTGCGGAATCAAGTCGGCCAGCGCCACATAAATAAAGCTGCTGGCAGCCACCACCAAAAAGAAGGGCAGGTACTCGTGCAACGCCCCAACGAGTAAGTAGCCCACCACACCACCTAAGGCGGTCACACCGCCCGCAAGGGTGAGCCTAAACAAAGCTGCGCGCGAATTGTTGAGTGACTGTCGCAACACCACCAAATCACCCACGTGGTGTGGCACTTCGTGGGCCATCACGGCCAGCGCTGTCGCCACACCCAAACGTGGATCAGCCACAAAGGCTGCTGCAATCAAAATACCATCACCAAAGGCGTGCACACTGTCGCCCAATAACACCGCCCAACCACCACTGTGGTGGTTGTGGCCATGATGGTGGTGGTCTGCGTGATCATGTGCATGCCCATGTTCGTGCCCATGGTGCCAAAGCTCCGCCTTGTCGAGCAAAAAGAAAAACACCAAGCCCACCAACAGCGACCCAAACAAGGCCTGCGCCGACACCCCTGTTTCTAGCGCTTGCTCAAAGGCCTCGGGCAACAAGCGCATGAATGCCGTGGCCAGCAAAGCGCCCGCTGCAAGGCTGAGCAAATGTTGAGTGAAGCGCGACAGCAGCGCATAAGCCAACAAGGCCGCCAGCCACACACTGCCCATGCCAGCGACCAAGGTGCCGACAAGAATTGAAATCAAGGTCATGCGCTCATTATCCCGCGCCTACGAGGCGCGTCTGGGTACAAAGACTGTTTGATTCAAACCCGCACAACAATCAGCGCAATGCCCTGCCCCACGCCAATGCACATGGTGCACAAGGCATAGCGCCCACCCGTGGCTTGCAAACGGTTGATGGCCGTGGTGACCAACCGCGCACCCGATGCACCCAATGGGTGTCCCAATGCAATGGCGCCGCCCCAAGCGTTGACACGTGCATCGTCGTCTTGCAAACCCAGCATGCGCAGCACGGCCAAGCCTTGGGCGGCAAACGCTTCGTTGAGTTCAATCACATCGATTTGGTCCAAGCTCAAGCCTGTGTGTGCCAACACCTTTTGCGTGGCAGGCGCTGGGCCTATGCCCATCACGCGCGGGGCAACCCCTGCAGTGGCCATGCCCACCACACGGGCTTTGGGTGTCAGGCCATGTTGATTCAAGCTCACCTCATTGGCCAGCAGCAAAGCGCAGGCGCCGTCGTTCACGCCACTGGCGTTGCCAGCGGTCACACTGCCGTCTGGTCGAACCACCCCTTTGAGTTTGGCCAAAGATTCAAGACTGGTGTCGCGTGGATGCTCATCTTGGCTGACCCGCAATGCATCGCCTTTTTGCTGGGGAACCGTGACAGGGCAAATTTCGCGCGCAAGATGGCCCGCTTGAATTGCTGCCAAGGCATTGCGTTGGCTACGCAAAGCCATTTGGTCCTGTGCCTGGCGTTCGATGTTGTAGTCCAGCGCCACGTTTTCTGCGGTTTCGGGCATGCTGTCGACGCCGTACATCTCCTTCATCAGCTTGTTGACAAAGCGCCAGCCAATGGTGGTGTCGTACACCGCGTTGTGACGACTGAAAGCAGTCTGCGCTTTCGGCATGACAAACGGGGCACGGCTCATACTCTCGACGCCACCCGCGATCATCAAGGCCGCTTCACCCGACTTGATGGCGCGTGCGGCTGTGCCTACAGCGTCTAAGCCCGAACCACACAAACGATTGACCGTGACCCCTGCAACTTCCATTGGCAAGCCAGCCAACAAGCTGCTCATACGCGCCACATTGCGGTTATCTTCACCCGCTTGATTGGCGCAGCCGTAAATGACATCCGTCACAGCAGCCCAATCGACTTGCGGGTGACGTTCCATTAACGCTTTGATCGGAACGGCTCCCAGGTCATCTGCTCGCATAGCACTCAATGCACCGCCGTAGCGACCAAAAGGTGTACGAATTGCATCGCAAATATAGGCCTCATTCATACAAATTTTCTTTATAAAAAATAGTTTTGGATCAACCCAAGGTGCCATGTTGATCAGGCTTGGATAGGCAATCCGATCAGTCGCTCAAGTTCATCGTGGCTCAAGCCTTCAACTCGATCAACAAGCTTGAGACCTGCAGGCGAGCATTCCAAAGTCGCCAAATCAGAATAAATACGCTTGACGCAGCCCAACCCAGTCAAGGGATATGAGCACGCTTTGACAAGTTTGCTTTCGCCATTTTTGGTCAGCAAATCCATCATGACCCAAGTCTGTTTCGCGCCAACCGCCAAGTCCATTGCGCCACCCACCGCAGGAATCGCCCCTGCTTCACCCGTACTCCAATTGGCAAGATCACCCGTCGCTGAGACTTGAAATGCGCCTAAAACACTGATATCGATGTGACCGCCACGCATCATGGCAAAGCTATCTGCATGATGAAAAAAAGCCCCCCCAGCCAACAAAGTCACTGGCTGCTTTCCTGCATTGATCAAGTCGTAATCTTCCTCGCCCGCCATCGGAGCTTGTCCCATACCAAGAATGCCGTTTTCACTGTGAAGCACGACCTCCATGCCCTCAGGCAAGTAATTGGCCACCAGCGTGGGTTGTCCAATCCCAAGATTGACATATGCGCCATCAAAAATATCTTGCGCCACGCGCTGAGCGAGTTCTTGCTTTGTTCGTTTGATGTAATTGGTCATGCAAGTTCTCCTTAGGCAGCTTGCTTAAAGCCGCCCGCTTGTGTCGCCACGCGGTCAATCTTGACGATGCGAGAGACAAATATGCCAGGGGTCACGATGGATTCAGGATCCATCTGGCCCAGTTCCACCACCTCGTGAACAGTCGCAATCGTGCAAGTGGCTGCGGTTGCCATCACAGGCCCAAAATTTCGCGCAGCCTTGCGAAAAGTCAAATTGCCCCACCGATCGCCAGTTTCAGCTTTGATCAAGGCCACATCACCGTGAATGGGATATTCGAGCACATAGTCTTTGCCATGGATGTGACGTGTTTCTTTTGGCGTTCCATCTGCTTTCAATGCCAGCTCTGTGCCAAATCCAGTTGGCGTATAAAACGCACCAACACCTGCGCCAGCCGCACGAAGTCGTTCAGCCAAATTTCCTTGGGGTACCAGCTCTAGCTCAATCTTTCCGCGTCGAAATAGATCATCAAAGACAAATGAATCTGCTTGGCGCGGAAAACTACACACAATTTTTCTTACTCGCCCTGCCTTTAACAAAGCGGCCAGACCTGTGTCTCCGTTGCCAGCGTTGTTGTTGACAACGGTGAGTTCGCGCGCACCCTGCTCAATCAATCCTTCGATGAGTTCATTTGGAATGCCGGCAGTACCGAAACCGCCAATCAAAACCGTCGATCCGTCTTTGATGCCAGATAACGCGTCGGCAATGGTTTGACATAGTTTATTGATCATGTTTTTTAATGAAATTTCTTGGATTCAAATCGACCGACAAAGGATGAGAAACAGACTCAGGTCTGGTTTGAATTTTCGTTGGATATCTGTGTGATTTCAATGCTTTGCAGGAACCCACCCACAGCGCGCAGAATTTGCTCAGGTTACTCCAATGGGCTCACATGAAAAGCTGGCTCAAAAATTTCTAAGGTAGAAAGATTTCTGGCATACTGAACGTTGATTTTTATTCGACCTTGTGTCGACATGTCATCGGGAGAGACTGCCAACGCCACGCGTGCTGGGCAGCGCCGAAGGAGCAACCGCCCCGGAAACTCTCAGGCAAAAGGACCGGTGACTTGATCCAACTCTGAAGAGCTACTGACGAATTCGTCCGTCAGTGCACCGAAGGAGCAAGCGATGGCTGCCAAACACCATCGTGAATCTCTCAGGTCCACAAACAGAGGGGGCGCTTTGTGTATGCGTGTTTGCATGCCTTAGCTACACCCCTGACGTTTTTGAAAGCTCCTTCACCATGAAAACCATCGCAGTCATTGGCGGCGGCATCACGGGCGTGACCACCGCCTACGCCTTGGCCAAACGCGGCTTTGCCGTCACCTTGTTCGAACGTCATCGTTATGCCGCCATGGAAACCTCGTTCGCCAACGGCGGTCAGCTCTCGGCGTCCAACGCCGAAGTGTGGACGCATTGGTCCACCATGCTCAAAGGCTTGAAGTGGATGCTCAAGAGCGACGCACCGCTGTTGGTCAACCCAGCACCCACCTGGCACAAACTGTCTTGGTTTGCCGAGTTCATCGCCGCCATGCCCCACTACGAACGCAACACCGTCGAGACCGCACGCTTGGCGGTGGCTGCCCGTCAACACTTGTTTGCGTGGGCGCAAGAAGAAGGCATTGACTTCGACCTGAAGAAGGAAGGCATCCTGCACATCTACCGCGACAAAAAGGGGTTCGACCACGCGGGCAAGGTGTCTGTCCTGCTGGCCAAGGGCGGTCTTGCTCGCCATGCCGTGACCCCAGCTGAAATGAAAGTGATAGAACCGACCTTGGCAGGCACCTACTACGGGGGCTACTTCACCGAGAGCGACTCGACGGGCGACATTCACAAATTCACCATCGGACTCGCCGCTGCGGCAGCACGACTGGGTGTGCACACGCTGTATGGTCAAGATGTGACGTCGGTTCAAAGCAACGGTCAACAGGCTGTCATCACCGTGGCGCAAGAGAAAACCTCCCCCGCTGTTCATACCTTTGACAGCGTGGTCGTGTGCGCAGGCGTGGCCAGCCGCAACTTTGCCGCACAACTGGGTGACCGCGTGAACATTTACCCCGTCAAAGGCTACTCCATCACGGTCAATTTGAACGATGAAGAAAGCCAAATGGGCGCCCCCACCGTGAGCTTGCTGGATGACGAAACCAAATTGGTCACCAGCCGCTTAGGCCTGAACCGCTTCCGCGTGGCTGGCACTGCCGAATTCAATGGCGTGAACCGCGACATTCGTGCCGACCGCATTCGTCCCTTGGTGGAGTGGGTAGAGCAGTGCTTCCCCCGCATTAACACCCGCTCAGTGGTGCCATGGGCGGGCTTGCGACCCATGATGCCCAACATGATGCCTCGCGTAGGTCAAGGCAAAGCCGCCAATGTGTTCTACAACACCGGCCATGGGCACTTGGGTTGGACGCTTTCGGCTGTGACGGCTGAGTTGGTGTCAGACACCATCGTCAAAGCAGCGTCAGCCAAAAGGTCGGCCCATGCGATGAACTTGCAAGCAGCCACCGCTGGCAACATCTAAATATGCGCTCTAGCAGTAATCCAAGCGCTAGCTTTAATTCTTCTTTCGTGAGCTAGACGATTGTGAAAAAAGGCACTAGAAAGAGGGATGCAAATGCAGGGTAGCTAATCGTCGATCAATGCGCCTCATCCCAATTCAACCCCACCCCCACCTCGGCCAGCAGCGGCACTTTGAGTTGCGCCACGTCAGCCATCAGGCGTGGCACTTGGGTGCGGACCCAATCCACTTCTGACTCGGGTACCTCAAACACCAGTTCGTCGTGCACTTGCATGATGACTTTGGTTTGGCGGTGTTGCTGATCAATGGCTTGTTGCACGGCCACCATGCTCATCTTGATGAGGTCGGCGGCTGTGCCTTGCATGGGTGCGTTGATCGCGGCGCGCTCTGCGCCTGCGCGGCGTGGGCCGTTGGGGCTGTTGATCTCGGGCAAGTACAAGCGGCGGCCAAACACGGTTTGTACATAGCCTTGTGCTTTGGCTTGTTCGCGCGTGTCGTCCATGTAGCGCTTGACGCCCGCGAAGCGCTCGAAATAGCGGGTGATGTAGTTTTTGGCCGCACCGTTGTCGATGCCCAGCGCTTTGGCCAAACCAAACGCGCTCATGCCGTAGATGAGGCCAAAGTTAATCACCTTGGCATAGCGGCGCTGCTCAGTGCTGACGGCATCCACACCGACGCCAAACACTTCGGCTGCGGTGGCGCGGTGCACATCTAAGCCATCATGAAAGGCTTTGACCAAGGCCTCGTCTCCACTGATGTGCGCCATGATGCGCAGCTCGATCTGGCTGTAGTCAGCACTGGCGATCACGCAGCCCGCAGGGGCCACAAAGGCTTCGCGCACTTTGCGCCCCTCAGCCGTGCGAATAGGGATGTTCTGCAAGTTAGGCTCATTGCTAGACAAGCGGCCTGTCACGGCCACGGCTTGCGCGTAGTGCGTGTGCACGCGGCCTGTGCGGGGCACAGCCATTTGTGCCAACTTGTCGGTGTAAGTGCCTTTGAGTTTGCTGAGACTGCGATGCTCCAAAATTTTGGCAGGCAAAGGGTAGTCTTCGGCCAATTTTTCTAGTACTTCTTCGTCGGTGCTGCGTGCGCCGGTGGCAGTTTTTTTGATGACGGGCAAGCCCAGTTTGTCAAAGAAGATTTCGCCCAGTTGCTTAGGGCTGGCCAAGTTAAAAGGCTGGCCTGCAATCTCGTACGCTTCGGTTTCTAGCTGCACGATGCGCTGGCCCAGCGCGTGGCTTTGTGCAGCGAGTGTGGGCGCGTCGATCAACACGCCATTGCGCTCGATGCGATACAGCGCTTCGCTGCTGTCAATTTCCAGTTGGTAGATGAAGCGCAGCTTGTCGTCGGCTTGCAAACGTGGCCACAGCACGTGGTGCACGTCCAGCGTCATGTCCGAGTCTTCGCACGAATACTCGGTGGCACGCGCCACGTCCACTTGCGCGAACGGAATTTGGTGCGCGCCTTTGCCGCACAGGTCTTCGTAGTTCAACCCTTTGCGGCCCACATGGCGCTCGGCCAAGCTGGCCAAGCCGTGGGGCTTGTGCACTTCCAGCACATAGCTTTGCAGCATGGTGTCGTGCGCATAGCCCTTCACCTCAATGCCGTGGTTGGCCATGACGTGACGGTCGTATTTGATGTGTTGGCCCAGCTTCTTGATGGCTGGGTTTTCAAACCAAGGTTTGAGCTTGTTCAGCACTTCATTCATGGGCAGCTGCGTGGGCGCATCGCCATAGCTGTGTGCCAGCGGGATGTAGCACGCCTCGCCGGGCTTGACCGAAAAGCTCAGGCCCACAATCTCGGCGCGCATGGCGTCGAGTGAGGTGGTTTCGGTGTCAAACGCCACCAGCTCGGCGGTTTGCAGCTTGGCCAGCCAGGTGTCGAACATGGCCCAGTCCAGCACGCAGTCATATGCCTTGTCGGTCACGGCGGACAGCGTGGGTTCGGGTTCGTCAAACAGGCTGGGGTTGGGTTCAAACTTAGGCTTGGCTTCGGAGGCGCCACTGGCATCACTCCCTTCGCTGATGGCGCGAGCCAAACCTTTGAAGCCATAGGTGTCATAAAAGGTTTTGAGTGCAGGCTTGTCGGGTTCTGCCAATTGCAACGCATCCAGGGCGGGCAAGCTAGGCACATAGGCCGACAAATCACAATCGGTTTTCATGGTCACCAGCTGGCGGCCTGTGGGCAGCCACTCAACGGCTTGACGCAAGTTCTCGCCTGCCACGCCTTTGATGTCTGCGGCATGTTGCAGCAAGTTGTCAAGCGAGCCATATTCCATCAGCCATTTGGCGGCGGTCTTGGGGCCGACCTTGGCCACACCGGGTACGTTGTCGACCGTGTCGCCGACCAAGGTTTGGTAATCGATCATCAACGAAGGCGGTACGCCAAACTCGGCGGTCACGCCCGCCACGTCGCGCTTTTTGCCGTTCATGGTGTCCATGATGGTGATGTGTTCGTTCACCAATTGGCTCAAGTCTTTGTCACCGCTCGACACCACCACCGTCACGCCTTGCTTGGCAGCGGTCACGGCCAAGGTGGCAATCACGTCATCCGCCTCGACGCCCGGCACATCCAGCACGGTCCAACCCAACATCCGCACCATGGCGTGGATGGGCTCGATTTGCAAGCGCAAGTCGTCAGGCATGGGCGAGCGGTTGGCTTTGTACGCGGGGTACATCTCGTCGCGGAAGGTGGGGCCTTTGGCGTCAAACACACAAGCGGCTAACTGGGTGGGTACCTCTTTGCGCAGGGCCTGCATCATGTTGATCATGCCGCGAATGGCGCCTGTGGCGGCGCTGTTTGGGTCTCCTGGCACAGCGCGCAGGTCGGGCATGGCATGGAAGGCGCGGTAGAGGTAGCTGGAGCCGTCGACCAGCAGCAATGTTTTGGATTCACTCATAGGTTGTGATTGTGCCTTGTGTGTTTTTTATTGCTGAGCTCGCTGTGCGCGGCGGGTGGGCGTCGCTGCTTCATGCTGTGCCAGAAATCATGGCGACGCCCACCCGCCACGCCCAGTCTGCGGCATAGGTTGTAGCACGCGTGCACCCACAATGCAGGCCGCAGTCTTGGGGGGTGAGGGATGAGCGGGTGACGATTTCTGGTACCCCAGCATGAGGAACCCGCTCATCCCTGACCCCCCAAGCGAGCCCAGCACCAAAAATCAAACTCTCACCTGAGCCCCAACTACAATGAGCATCAACTTGTAACCCCTTGGCAGTCATGGCAGTTTTCACCGAAGTTTCCGAGTCCTCCGCGCAAGAACTGCTGACCCAACTCAAACTTGGTGAACTGGTCGAACTCCAAGGCATCCAAGGCGGCATTGAGAACACCAATTACTTCCTCACCAGCAGCGAAGGTTCATTCGTACTCACGCTGTTTGAGCGCCTCACACACGCACAGCTGCCGTTTTATCTGTACTTGATGAAACACTTGGCACAAGGCGGCATCCCTGTACCAGACCCTGTGTCTAACCAAGACGGCGACATCTTGCTGACCGTGCAAGGCAAACCCGCTGCAGTGGTCAACCGTTTGCGCGGCAAAAGTGAACTCGCCCCCACCGCTGCCCACTGCGCCGCTGTTGGCGACATGCTGGCGCGCATGCACCTCGCTGGACGCGACTTCAGCCGCCAGCAGCCCAATCTGCGCGGGCTTGCTTGGTGGAATGAAACCGTCCCCGTGGTGCTGCCATTTTTGAGCGAATCGCAAGCTGCGCTGATTCAAACCGAGCTGGCTCACCAAAATCACACGGCAGCTTCATCAGCCTACACCGCCCTGCCCCGTGGCCCCGTGCATGCCGACTTGTTCCGCGACAACGTGATGTTTGATGGCAGCGCGGATGCCCTCGAGCTAACTGGTTTCTTCGACTTTTACTTTGCAGGCGTGGACACCTGGCTGTTTGACGTGGCCGTGTGTTTGAACGACTGGTGCACCCACCACGCTGAGGACATCCACGCCGATGGCACACACGACGGAGCCAAGGCACAAGCGTTTATCGCTGCATACCAAGCCGTTCGCCCTTTCACCCCCGCTGAACGCCAACTGCTCAACCCCATGTTGCGTGCAGGCGCCTTGCGCTTTTGGACCTCGCGCCTGTGGGACTTTCACTTGCCGCGTGAAGCGCGCATGCTTCAACCCCACGACCCCACACACTTTGAACGCCTGTTGCGCCAACGTGTGGCGCACCCTGTCACACTCTGATCTATGAAACTCAACGTCGTTCCCGCAAAAACTGGCTCGCTCTGGGTGCGTCAAGGCATCCGTGCTTTTTGGAAGCAACCACTCGCACTCACAGGCTTGTTCTTCATGTTCATGGCCAGCATGTCCATCCTCTCCATCGTGCCCATGGTGGGTGGTTTCTTGGCGTTGATGTTGCTGCCTGCAGCCTCACTCGGTTTGATGGCTGCCACACGCGAGGTGGAACTCGGTAAATTCCCCATGCCATTCATCTTGGCCGCAGGATTCAGGACCGGCGCCGAAGGCAAGCGCAACATGGTGGTGTTGGGTGCCATCTATGCTCTGTGCTTTGTTGGCGTGATGGGTTTGTCCACGCTGGTCGATGGTGGTGAGTTCGCCAAGTTGTATTTGGTCGGTGGTTCACTGGATGTGGAGACCATCATGGACTCCGATTTTCAAAACGCCATGTGGCTGTCGCTGATGCTGTATTTGCCCTTGTCTTTGGTGTTTTGGCACGCCCCTGCGCTGACCCACTGGCATGGCGTGCCCTGGAGCAAAAGTTTGTTCTTCAGCACCGTGGCTTGCTTGAGCAACTGGCGCGCGTTCTTGGTGTTTGGATTGATGTGGACAGCTATTTTCTTAGGTACCACCTTGGTCATCACGCTGATCGGTGGCTTGGTGGGTGATGGCGACTTTGCCGCCATGGCCTTGCTGCCCGCCATGCTGATGCTGGCATCCATGTTTTTTTGCTCGACTTACTACAGCTTCAAAGACTGCTTCACCTCAGACGTGATTTACGCTTGATCACACCTGCGTGAGCTTGGCCACACTGAGCGCCAGCCACTTGGTGCCGTGGCGCGAGAAGTTCACTTGCGCACGGGCGTCGTCGCCCACGCCTTCGATGCTGACCACTGCGCCCTCGCCAAACTTGGCGTGAAACACCTGCACACCGCTGCGCACCCACGCATTGGGGCCACTGGCCATGGGTGCAGCCCGCTGAGGCACTGGCGAGGGTGCTGCCGCTGTAGCGGCACCGCCACCCCACGCATGGTTAGACCACGCAGGGTTTTGCCAAGCATCACGACGCGCGGGCATGGCATCGGCAAAGGCTGAACGCGCAGGCGTGATCCACTTCATGGCGTGCTCGGGCAGTTCTTCGAAAAAACGGCTTTTCAAGTTGTAGCGCGTTTGGCCATGCAGCATGCGGGTTTGTGAATGGCTCAAATACAAACGCTGACGCGCACGCGTGATGGCCACATACATGAGGCGACGCTCTTCTTCGAGGCCGTCAAAATCGTTCATCGAGTTTTCGTGGGGAAACAAGCCCTCTTCCATACCTGTGATGAACACACAGTCAAACTCCAAGCCTTTGGAGGCATGCACGGTCATGAGCTGAATCGCGTCTTGGCCCGCTTGGGCTTGGTTATCGCCCGACTCCAACGCCGCATGTGTGAGGAAGGCCGCCAGGGGCGACAAGGTTTCGCCTGTGTCAGCGTTGATCATGGTTTGAGGTGCCGCATTGACATCAGTCGCCACAGGCTGGCCGTGTTCGTCCACAGGCAAAGCAATGGCATCACGACCAAAACCTTCTTGCGTCACGAAGCTTTCGGCGGCGTTGACCAATTCTTGCAAATTCTCAATCCGGTCCTGGCCTTCGCGCTCGCTTTGGTAATGGGCGATCAAGCCGGAGTGGTCCAGCAAGAGTTCAATGATTTGGCGCAGGTTTTGGCCCTGCGTTTGCTCGCGCAGCACATCAATCTTGGCCACAAAAGCGCTGAGGTTGGCGCCTGCTTTGCCCGCCACCGCCGTGGTGGCATCGCTCATGGCGCAGCCCATCGCGCGTGAGGCGTCTTGCAGCTGCTCGATGCTGCGCGCACCAATGCCACGCGGCGGGAAATTGACCACGCGCATGAAGCTGGTGTCGTCGCGTGGGTTTTCTAGCAAGCGCAAATAGGCCAGCGCGTGTTTGATTTCAGCACGCTCAAAAAAGCGCAAGCCACCGTACACGCGATACGGCATAGCAGCGTTGAACAACGCGGTTTCAATCACACGGCTTTGTGCGTTGCTGCGGTAGAGCACAGCAATTTCGCTGCGGTGCTGCACACCGTTTTTGCCGTCGCCGTCTTTGCCATCGCGCAAGAGTTGCTTTATCTCTTCCACCATCCATTGCGCTTCGGCAAAGTCGGTGGGCGACTCGTACACGCGCACGGGCTCGCCGGCGCCTTGGGTGGTGTGCAGGTTTTTACCCAAGCGGCCTTTGTTGTGGCTGATCAAGTGGTTGGCGCTGTCCAAAATATTGCTGAAGCTGCGGTAGTTTTGCTCGAGCTTGATTTGGTGGGTCACGTTGTACTCGCGCACAAAGTCGGCCATATTGCCCACGCGTGCGCCGCGAAAGGCGTAGATGCTTTGGTCATCGTCACCCACTGCCAAGATGGCTCCGCCGCCTTGGTCCACTGGGCCTGCGAGTTGTTTGAGCCAGGCGTACTGCAGCTTGTTGGTGTCTTGAAACTCGTCGACCAAGATGTGTTGAAAGCGACGGCGGTAGTGGTCGCGCAAGGCATCGTTGTCGCGCAGCAGCTCGTACGAACGCAGCATGAGCTCGCCAAAGTCCACCACGCCTTCGCGTTGGCATTGGGCTTCGTACAGCTCGTACAGCTCCACACGTTTGCGGTCATCGGGGTCGCGCACCACCACGTCTTTGGGGCGCAGGCCGTCTTCTTTGCAACTGGCGATGAAGCGCATGGTTTGCTTGGGCGGGTAGCGCTCGTCATCCACCTGAAACTGCTTGCTCAATCGCTTGATGGCACTCAGCTGGTCTTGGGTATCCAAGATTTGAAAGGACTGGGGCAAGTTGGCCAATTTCCAGTGCGCGCGCAAAAAGCGGTTGCACAGCCCGTGAAAAGTGCCTACCCACATGCCGCGCACACTCACCGGCAGCATGGCCGACAAACGCGTAAGCATTTCTTTGGCCGCTTTGTTGGTAAACGTCACCGCCAGCAAGCCGCCTGGCGACACCTGCCCGGTTTGCATGAGCCACGCAATGCGCGTGGTCAGCACCCTTGTCTTGCCCGAACCCGCGCCCGCCAAGATGAGGGCATGCGCCTGAGGCAAGGTGACCGCCGCCGCTTGTTCGTTGTTGAGGCCTTGGAGCAAGGGGGATCTGTCAGGTGAAAAATGCATGGCGCAATTTTAGGGTTTAGAATCAGCCACCGGGCCCAAGATTCTTGCGCTCGGTTTTTTTATGCTCGCTTTTGCGCCTTGAAAAACCGGCCAAGCCAAGCGCTCAATCTTCGAACGTTACTTTCTGGAGCTTGGGAAAATGGAAATTTTTGATTACGACAACATCTTGTTGCTGCCACGCAAGTGCCGCGTGGAAAGCCGCTCTGAATGCGATGCAGGTGTAGAGCTCGGTGGCCGCAAGTTCCGCTTGCCCGTCGTTCCTGCCAACATGAAGACCGTGGTGGATGAACACATCTGCCTGTGGATGGCGCAAAACAATTACTTCTACGTGATGCACCGCTTTGACTTGGACAATGTGCAATTCGTCAAAGACATGCATGCCAAGGGTGTGTACGCCTCTATTTCTTTGGGCGTCAAAGGCCCAGACCGCGCCACGGTGGACTCACTGGCTGCAGCAGGCATCACACCTGAATACATCACCATCGACATTGCTCACGGCCACGCCGACAGCGTGCGCGACATGATTGGCTACATCAAGGCCAAGTTGCCCAAGAGCTTTGTCATCGCGGGCAATGTAGCCACGCCCGAAGCTGTGATTGACCTCGAAAACTGGGGCGCTGATGCCACCAAAGTGGGCGTGGGCCCAGGCAAGGTGTGTATCACCAAACTCAAAACAGGCTTTGGCACCGGCGGCTGGCAGTTGTCAGCGGTGAAATGGTGCGCCCGCGTGGCGACCAAGCCCATCATTGCGGACGGCGGCATTCGCAGCCACGGCGACATTGCCAAGAGTGTTCGCTTTGGCGCCAGCATGGTGATGATTGGTTCGCTGTTTGCAGGCCACGAAGAATCGCCAGGCAAGACCGTGGAAGTGGACGGCGAGTTGTTCAAAGAGTATTACGGCTCAGCCTCTGACTTCAACAAAGGCGAATACAAGCACGTGGAAGGCAAGCGCATCCTAGAGCCCGTCAAAGGCAAGCTGGCCAACACGCTGATTGAGATGGAGCAAGACGTTCAGAGCTCCATCAGCTACGCGGGCGGCGTGAAGCTCATGGACATTCGCAAAGTGAACTACGTCACGCTGGGTGGCGACAACGCGGGCGAACATCTGTTGATGTAAGCCTCGCGCTGCGGCTTACTTGTTCAGCAACTCAAGCGCCAGCGCATGCAAGCGGTGGCCGGGTTGCGTCATGGCTTCCACGATGCTGAAGTGCTGCAAGCCCTCCAAAGTCTCGGCCACTGGCACGCACACATTGCCCCAAGCGTGTTGAATCAAAAAGGTGTGGCGCACAAATTCTTCACTCTCTATCCCCCCGGCCACACTGTAGAGCGTGCGCCGCTTGGGCGCTGGCATCCAAGCAGGGCTGTTGCGCAGCACCACCTCATCGGTCAAGCGCAAACTGTCTGTGAGAAATGGGGCGGCTTGGACCGATGCCAGCTCATACAAACCAGAAATCGACAAAGCCTTGGTGACCAAATGGGCAGGTAAATCAGCCGCATAGGCTTGCCAATCACAGGCCAGCATCATGGTCACCAAGTGACCGCCAGCTGAATGCCCCACCAGAGTGATGCGACTGGGATCACCACCAAAGCGATGGATGTTGCGCCACACCCAGGCCACACACTTGACCATTTGCAAGGTGATGTCAGATACCGTCACTGCGGGGCACAGCGCATAGTTGGGCATCACCACATGCGCGCCGTGCGCGGTGAAGGTGGGTGCAATGAACGAATGGTCTGCCTTGTCGAGTGAGCGCCAATAACCGCCATGGATGAACACCACCACGGGCGCCTTGTCAGCGGCTGAGAGACTGGGAAAAATATCCAATGTTTCGTTCAAACCTCGACCATAGGCGACGTCTTGAAAGCAACGATGCGTGGCACGCACGTGGGCAGAGGCATCACGCCAATGTGCAAAGTGCGCTGCATGCTCGGGCACCAAAGCGCGGTTGTTGTACATGCGGTCATACCAAGCACCGTCGCGTTGCGTCATAGTTTTTTCTCTAAAAGAATTTGCACATTGGTCCAACTGCGGTTTTGGATGCGGCTGTTTTCTGCCACGCCATTGCCGCTGTAGATGCTGCCCGTGGTGTAAGTGCGCGGATCTAGATTGCTCAAGGTCAGGCGCCAAGCGGTGCTGCTGTCTAAACGCCACAAACCATACACATCCATCACCTGTTTTTGCGACACGGTGGTCAGTTGTTCGGCACTCAAACGCGTGCTGTAACCGGGGTTGTAGTTGACGTTGCCACCGATGGTGAGAGGTGCGGATTTCAATCGGTAATCCGCGCCCAAGTTGGCTGTCATGGTGGGTTGCTGGTCAAGGCGGTTGTCTGGCCCCATCACACTGAGCACACGGGAGCGGTAAAAGCTCAGGTTGTTGCGCAGATCGATGTGCGGGGCCTCGGCGATCCACTGGTCCAAGCGGAACTTGGCCTCTAGCTCAACGCCTTCGGTGACGGCTTCGCTGATGTTTTGTGGTCTAGACAACCAGCGACCAGTCACCCCAGGCTCCAATGTGGTCACACTGCGAATCAGGTTTTGCACGCGGCGGTGAAACACACTGGCACTGAGTACGCCACCCTGCGGCAAATAGCGCTCGACAGCCACATCCAAGCCAGTCGCAATTTCAGGCTTGAGGTTGGGGTTGCCTGATACATCTGGGTTGGTGGCGCTGTTGTCATCACGCGTGTAAGCGCGTCTGGCCAACAAGATGGGCATGCTGGGCGTTTTAAAGCTGCGTGTGAGGCTCATGCGCACTTGGTCGCGGCTATTGGGGTCGGGGCGCCACATGGCATGCAGCAAGGGTGTGAACACGCTGTTGCGGTTGGTCACGTCGCCAGCACTGGTGCTGCCTTCTGTGGTCAAGCCCTCGGAACGCGCGCCCACATGCGTAGACCAATTCGGCGTGAGCTGCCATTCATCTTGAGAATACACGGCATAGCGCATCGTGCTTGCTCTGAAATCCGCACTTCCAGAGATTTTTTGGTAAAGACCCACCACACTTTGCGATCGGCGAACCGTCTCAAGCTCCGCCCCACTGACCCACTGGTGACCTCCGCCCATCACATTGGTGTATTTGCCACTGAGGCTGGCTGATCGATCTTGGACCTGTGAATTTTCCTGCACCCTTGGAATGAGCAAGATGTTCGTCGAGTTTTGTTGAAATTCATTGTGGCTATTCCAGCCGCCTACATTGAATTTCCATTCCATGTTGCTGTCCATAGACAGCTTGCGTCGCCACTGGCCGTTCAAGCGGGCCAGTTCAAAGTGATTTTTATTTTCGCCGGTCGCGGTCGCGGGGCTTCCATCCAGATTTACACCGTTGAGGGACTCGGTGGCACGCATCGAACTTGGCGTTGTACCCTGAGACAACAACACAAAGGGGGTCAGGGTGAAAGTTTCGCCCGGATCACCCTTGAGCTGTAAGCGCGCTGTGACGTTCATACCTTGGCGACCGTAATGGCTGTCGCTCACACGTTGACGCAAGGTGGTGCCCAAGGCATCAGTGCGGGTTAAATCATTTTCACTGTGGTCAGGCGCGGCAAACCGATTCACGGACAAGGTGTAGTTGCCCGTCCATCGTTCAGCATCGTGGTGCTTGACGACCGATGCGGTGGGCGACACGTAGCCGCCTTGAAACGACGAGCCCATTTTGAGCTCGGTCGGCATGCCCTTGCGGCCCTCGCGCGTGATGATGTTGATGGTGCCTGCAATGGCTTGGGCACCCGTCTCGGCCGTGGGGGCGCGGTAAATTTCCACACGCTCCACCATCTCAGGCGTGAGCGACTCAACTGAAAACCCGGGTGGCACGCGTTGACCATCCAGCAAGATTTGTGTGTAGCCTTGGCTCAAACCACGCATGCGAATGCCGCCGCCCCTGCCAGGCGCACCACCCAAGGTGATGCCCGGCATGCGTTTCAAAATCTCGCCAAGGTTAGCGTCACCTTGGCGCTCAATCTCTTCACGGCCAATGACAATTTTGCTGGCGGTCGATTCGCGGCGTTGTTGCGTGTCGTTGTCCCGCCCACTTGTGATCTCAATGCGGCCCATATCCGAGGTGCCGGTGGCAGGTGCAGGGGTTGGCTGCGCCATTGCCGCGAAGGTGCTCAGAGCAAAAGGTACTAACAATGAGTGAGCGGTGGGCTGAAAGTGCATGGGCAAAAGTTTACCGAGGTATCTATGTCCTTGCCGTGTAAAGTTCGGGTTTTATATTTGACACAAGTTTCATGAGCCAAGCTGCTGCACCACACGCCTACGAAATCAAAAGTGCCTCCTTGCCCTTGGTGTCTTTTCTCCTCAAAACCCCCGACACATCCGCTTTGCAAGCCGATCTCGCACGCCGCTTGGGCCCAACCCCTGGTTTCTTTGACAATGACCCCGTGGTGATCGACCTGAGCCTCCTAGAAGACCCCCACAGCCGACTCGACCTGCCCTCGGTCTGCCTGATGCTGCGCACACACCACATGCTGCCTGTAGCCGTGCGTGGCGCAAATGACGACCAATTAGCTAACGCTCGCAAGGCGGGCTTGTTTGAGGCCAGCGATCTGAGCATTCAAACCCCCACGGCACCCAGCTTGCAACCCGTGGTGCAAGAGGTGATACGCGAAGTTGAGGTGGTGCGCGAGCTGCCAACGGGCAGCGGCACCGCCATGGTGATCGACAAGCCGCTGCGCTCTGGCCAGCATGTGTATGCCAAAGGCCGCGACCTGATTGTGCTGGCCATGGTCAACCCCGGGGCCGAGATCATGGCCGATGGCCACATCCATGTTTATGCGCCCCTCCGCGGCAAAGCCATAGCAGGTGCGCGCGGCGACGAACAAGCGCGCATCTTCACCTCATGCCTAGAAGCTGAGTTGCTCTCTATTGCAGGCACCTACCGAACCAGTGGCGATGCCCAGTTGCCTGTTGATGTGGCTGGCAAAGCTGCGCAAATCCGCCTGCAAGGCGATAAGTTGGTCATGCAAGCACTGTAAAATTCAACAATCAAATAACAGAAACAACTTGGGCTTTATTCATGACAAAAATCGTGGTGGTGACTTCTGGCAAGGGCGGCGTGGGCAAGACCACAACCAGCGCCAGTTTTTCCTCAGGCCTCGCGTTGCGCGGCTTCAAAACGGTGGTCATCGACTTTGACGTCGGCCTGCGTAACCTCGACCTCATCATGGGTTGCGAGCGACGCGTGGTGTATGACTTCATCAACGTCATCAACGGTGAAGCCACCCTCAACCAAGCCTTGATCAAAGACAAGCAGTGCGACAACTTGTTTGTGCTGGCTGCCTCTCAAACCCGGGACAAAGACGCGCTATCACAAGACGGCGTGGAGCGCGTGTTGAACGACCTCAAAGAAATGAAGTTTGACTACATCGTGTGCGACTCACCCGCCGGCATCGAAGTTGGCGCAATGATGGCCATGCACTTTGCTGACGAAGCTTTGGTGGTCACCAATCCCGAGGTCTCCTCCGTGCGCGACTCTGATCGCATTTTGGGCATGCTCAGCAGCAAAACCAAACGTGCGATTGACGGCGACACGCCCATCAAAGAGCACTTACTCATCACGCGCTACAACCCCAGCCGCGTTGAGGACGGCCACATGCTGTCGCTGGAAGACATTCAAGACATCTTGCGCATTCCCTTGATTGGCGTCATTCCCGAATCAGAAACTGTGTTGACCGCTTCCAACCAAGGCTTGCCTGCGGTTCATTTAGAAAATACCGATGTGTCTGAGGCCTACAAAGACGTGATCAGCCGTTTCTTGGGCGAAGACGTGCCGATGCGCTTCACGGATTACGTCAAACCTGGTTTGTTTAAACGCATGTTTGGCGGAAAGTAAGCCATGTCCTTGCTCTCACTCCTGCTCGGTGAAAAGAAAAAAACCGCCAACGTTGCCAAAGAACGTTTGCAATTCATACTCACCCATGAGCGCTCGGGCCGCAATCCGCAGCCCGATTACTTGCCTGCTTTGCAACGCGACTTGGTGGCCGTGCTGTCGAAATACGTCAAGATCAACCCAGATGACATCAAAGTCAATCTAGAGCGTCACGACAACCTTGAAGTACTCGAAGTCAAAATCGAACTGCCCGACTGAGTGACATTTGCACACAACAATAAAAAGCGACCCGAGGGTCGCTTTTTATTTGGCTTGCACCAGCATGGGGCGAATTAACCGCCTTTGTTGGAACGCTTGCCAGGGTTCTTTTTGCTACGTGTCGCAACACCGCGCTCAAGACTCACACGTTGGCCACGACCACCGGTGCGCAGCATGGTGCCTGGCAGGGGAACAGGTTTTGGTGCGCGTTGACGGTCGGCTTCGGTGACGATTTTGTTTCCCATGAAATTCTTCCAGTTAAAAAAAGTTACAGCCCGCAATTAGGCCACATGTTTGGCGTATTTTCGCATGTAACCGCTCATAATCGACACAACACAAGGCATTTATGAACCCCATCATCAGCGAACTGCTCGCACGCATCCAGCACATCGAGTCAGAGATCGAGCTGGAGATGCAGCTCAAACGCGCAGAGCTCAAAGCCGACTTCGATGAAACCCGTGTGCGCTTTGAGCGTGAGGTGTTGGAGCAACAGCGTCGCTTCAAAACAGGGGTGATGGCTTACCTGTTGACTGCCAACTGGCTCAGCGTGCTGACAGCGCCCGTGATTTACGCCCTGTTGTTTCCCATCCTGCTGCTTGACCTGTGCATCACCGTGTATCAGCACATTTGTTTTCGCGCGTATGGCCTGGCCCGCGTCAAGCGCGGCAGCTACTTTGTGTACGACCGCACGCATTTGGCCTACCTGAATTTGATTGAAAAAATCAACTGCGCCTACTGCTCGTATGGCAACGGCGTGATGGCCTATGGGCGCGAGGTGGTGGCGCGCACCGAGCAGTATTGGTGCCCCATCAAACAC
Source organism: Limnohabitans sp. (assembly GCF_036804465.1). Lineage (GTDB taxonomy): Bacteria > Pseudomonadota > Gammaproteobacteria > Burkholderiales > Burkholderiaceae_C > Limnohabitans. The sequence goes on along the minus strand of NZ_DAIRSK010000012.1, from coordinate 51,978 downwards.
GCCCGCAAAATCATGGCAGCGCACCCCTACTACACCGGCTTTGTAGACTTTGGCAATGCGCAAAGCTACAAGGACGAGCTTGAAAATCTGCGCACTGAGCTGACCAAACTCAAATAAAAATTTCCCCATGCCACACACCGACATTGACAAGCGCTTGATGGACTTAGAGGTCAAGGCCAGCTTCACCGAAGATTGGGTGGAGCAACTCAACCAAACCATTTTTCAGCAGCAGCAACAGATCGACGCGCTGATCCGTGAGGTGAGCCAGCTGCGCCAGCAAACGCCTGACGGCGGATCGGGTGGCTTCACCCGTGCGCAAGACGAGTTGCCGCCGCATTACTAAAAAACATTTCATCAGGAGACACCCATGCCAAAAACAGTCGATTACTACCTGGCCCCGCAAAGCCCTTGGACCTATTTGGGCCATCAAAGGTTTGTGCAAATTGCCAAAGACACGGGCGCCACCGTGCGCGTGAAGCCGATGGACTTGGGCAAGGTGTTCCCCATCTCGGGCGGCCTGCCCTTGGGCAAACGTGCGCCGCAGCGCCAAGCATATCGATTGGTCGAATTGACACGTTTCAGCAAGGCGCTGAACATGCCACTGAACCTGCATCCCAAGTTCTTCCCGGTTGCGGGCGACCCTGCGGCCAAGCTGATCATTGCGGTGGACATGCACCACGGCACGCCAGCGGCTTTGGCCATCACCGGCGATGTTTTATCTGCCGTGTGGCACGAAGAAAGCGACATTGCCGATGCCGCCACTTTGGCCAAGCTGTTGAGCAAACACCAACTCGATGGCGCATGCCTGGCGTTGTCTAGCAGCGCTGAAGTACAGACCCGCTACGACAGCTACACCCAAAACGCCAAAGACGCACAAGTGTTTGGCGCGCCAAGCTTTGTGATAGATGGCGAGATGTTTTGGGGCCAAGACCGTTTGGACTTTGTGGCCGCCGCACTCAAGTCGTAAAAAAGCACCGACGCAAAACAACTCAGCCACCGACGTTGCACACATGGTGCAACGCGGTGGCTGAATACTTTTAGCCCGCCAGGAAGCGGGTATCCATCAATTAACGCGGTGTGCGTGGCTTAGGTGCGCGCTTCTTGGCATCAAAGCCGCCACCAAAAGACTTGCCTGCCGCTGGGCGAGCTGGCTTGTCAAACGGTGTGCGACCTGCTTCAAACGGAGCACGTGGGCCGCGTGCTGGGGCACGGTCATCAAAGCTTCGCGGTGCACGGTCTTCAAAGCTACGTGGGGCACCAAAGTTGCCGCGAGGGGCGCCTTGGCCTTCGCCAAAGTTACCACGAGGGGCGCCACGGCTGTCTGCGCCGAAACCACGGCTCTCACCGAAGTTGCCGCGAGGAGCGCCTTGACGTGGCTCAAAGCTGTTGCCACGAGGGGCGTCAGAACGGTGGTTGTCTTGGCGGCCTTCGAAACGGCCCTCAGAACGGCCTTCAGAGCGGCCTTCCGAACGTGGCTCGAAGCGGCCTTGGCCATTGCCTTCAAAGCGACCACCACCGCCACCAAATTTGTTGCCGCCTCCAAAGCCCCCGCGGTTACCACCGCCACCAAACTTACCGCCGCCTTTGCGGTCGTAGTCACGGCCAGCACCGCCACGTTGTTCAACGCGTTGGGTGGGCTCCATGCCTGGGATCACTTCAGCTGTGAACTGCTGACGCGTGTAGGCTTCGATGTCATAAATCTTGCGCTTGTCGCGAAACTCTGCAAGCGTCACTGCCAAGCCGTCGCGACCCGCACGACCGGTACGGCCAATGCGGTGGGTGTAGTCTTCAGACTTCATCGGCAAACCAAAATTGAACACGTGCGTCACGGTGGGCACATCAATGCCGCGCGCGGCCACGTCGGTTGCCACCAAGAACTGCACTTGACCTTGGCGCAACGCCATCAAGCGGCGGTTACGCAAGCCTTGGCTTAAGGCGCCGTGCAAAGCGACTGCGGAAAAGCCTTCTTGTTGCAAGTCATTGGCCAAGCCGTCGCATTCAATTTGCGTGCTGGCAAAGATGATGGCTTGGTTGATGGTGGTGTCACGCAAAAGGTGGTCCAACAAACGGCGCTTGTGTTGTGCGTTGTCCGCCCAATGCAGGATTTGGCGAATGTTGCTGTGCTTTTCTTGGGGCGAATCAATTTGCACGCGTTGGGGTTGACGCATGACGCGGGTGGCCAACTGCTGAATGCGCGGCGCAAAGGTGGCGCTGAACATCATGGTTTGCTTGCGATCAATGGTGAGTTGGTTGATTTCAGCCAAGTCGTCCGAGAAACCGAGGTCCAACATGCGGTCGGCTTCGTCCACCACCAAGAATTGAACCTTGTCCAACTTGATTTGCATCGAGCGTTGCAGGTCAAGCAAACGGCCAGGAGTGGCCACCACCAAATCAGCGTTTTGCAGCTTGGCAATTTGCAACTGGTAAGGCATGCCGCCCACCACGTTGGCCACGCGCAAACCACGGCAATGCTTGACCAAGTCGATGGCGTCGTGCGCCACCTGCTGTGCCAATTCGCGGGTGGGGCAAACAATCAAGGCGCCAGGTGTGGGGGCTTTGAAGTTACGTGTGTTGGTAGGGTCTTTGCGCTTGGCACGCTTAGGGGGCTCTTCGCCATTGGCAGCAGCGTCAGCCACCAGCTTGTCCCACGCTGCTTTGTCAGCGGCATCGGCTTGGGCTTGTTGCTGGAGCAAGGTGTGCAACACAGGCAACAAAAATGCCGCTGTTTTGCCGCTACCTGTTTGGCTCGACACCATCAAGTCGATGAACCCTGCCTTGGCATCTGCATTGGCAGATGGCAAAGCCAAAGGAATGGTTTTGAGTTGAACCGTGGTGGGTTGTGTGTAGCCAAGATCAGCCACAGCTTGCACCAGTTCAGGGGCCAAGCCCAGTTCGACAAAGCCGTTAGGCACGTCGGCTTGGACGGCTTCAGGCGCATCGGCTGGCGTAGCTTCAGGCGCTTGAATGCCCTCAGTGGACACTGCATGTGGAGCAGCCATAGAAATAGTTTCGGCAGGCGCAAATTCGCCTGTCACATTGAATGTGTCAGTCATGATTTTTCTCGCACGTGAGCGCCGCAAGTTGTGCGACTGCTCCGTTCTAGGTTAAAAAACATCAACCATCAAACGGAACCTGCTCTGACCCGCTAGGGGTTTGTTCAGTGCTTGGGGCTCTTTTGGCGAGCCCGGTGAATGAAGGGAGATGTACAAATTCGCTACGGCTTTGTAGCGAAGTAGGCGATTATGACATGAATTCGGGTAATTACCTAATTAAAGTTTCAAGAAGTGTTCACGGTAGTGAATCATCTCGTCAATCGACTCGTGCACATCGGCCAACGCCGTGTGTTTCTGGGCCTTTTTGAAGGCATTCAACACCTCAGGCTTCCAGCGGCGGGACAGCTCTTTCAAGGTGCTCACATCCACGTTGCGGTAGTGAAACCAGGCCTCGAGTTTGGGCATGTACTTGTTCAAGAACCGACGGTCTTGGCCAATGGTGTTGCCACACATGGGAGAAACACCCTTGGACACATAAGGTTTCATGAAGGCAATGAGTTGCGCTTGCGCTTGCTCTTCGGTCACCGTGGACGCTTTGACTTTGTCAATCAAACCGCTCTTGCCGTGCGTGCCTTTGTTCCATGCGTCCATCTTGCTGAGCAACTCGTCGCTTTGGTGAATCACAAACACAGGGCCTTCGATGCGCACTGACAAATCGGGGCTGGTCACAATGACGGCGATTTCCAGCAAACGCTCGCGCTCGGGATCAAGGCCAGACATTTCGCAATCCAACCACACCAAGTTCAGGTCTGACTTGGCAAGTTGGGGGGGAACAGGGGTAACAGGAGTGGGAGCAACTTCAGACATGGGCCAGATTGTCGCCCATCATCTAAACTCTGCCACCATGATGAATCCCTCTTTCACAATGACTTTGACACTGGCTGCCTTGCTGGTCGTCAACCTTCTCACCAAACTGTGGCTCAGTGGCCGCCAAGTGCGCCATGTGGCTCAGCACCGCGTCCAAGTGCCCGCCGCCTTTGCCCACACCATCAGCTTAGATGCGCACCAAAAAGCCGCCGACTACACACTCGCTAAATCACGCGTGGGCTTGATGGACTTGGGGCTCGATGCCATCACCTTGATGGCGTGGACATTGTTCGGCGGTTTAGACCTTCTCAACAAACTCACGCTCGATTGGCTGGGCGCTGGCATGGTGCAACAAGTTGCGCTGGTGGTGAGCTTTGGCTTGATTGGCGGATTGATTGGCTTGCCTTTGTCGCTCTACCAGACCTTTGGCATTGAACAGCGTTTTGGCTTTAACAACACCACGCCCAAGTTGTGGGTGAGCGACCTGCTCAAAGGCTTGTTGGTCGGTATGGTGTTGGGCTTGCCCATTCTCTGGTTGGTACTGTGGCTGATGGAAGCTGGCGGCGCGCTGTGGTGGTTCTACGCTTGGGTGGCGCTGGTGGTGTACCAGTTGTTTGTGATGTGGATTGCTCCCAACGTCATCATGCCTTTGTTCAACAAGTTCACACCGCTACAAGACGCCACCCTCAAAGAACGTGTGACCGCGCTGATGACCCGCTCGGGTTTTACTGCCAAAGGTTTTTTTGTGATGGACGGCAGCCGCCGCTCGGCCCACTCGAATGCTTTTTTCACTGGCTTTGGCGCAGCCAAACGCGTGGTGTTTTTTGACACACTGCTGGCCAAATTGAATGGCGACGAAATGGAGGCCGTATTGGCCCACGAGTTAGGCCACTTCAAGCACCGCCACATTTTGAAAATGATGGCTACCAGTTTTGCTACCAGCCTTGCAGGCTTGGCATTGCTGGGTTGGGTATCGCAACAGGTGTGGTTCTACACGGGCTTAGGGGTCATGCCTAACCTGAGTGGCCACAACAGCGCATTGGCTTTGCTGCTGTTCATGTTGGTGCTGCCTTTGTTCACTTTTTTTGTATCGCCTTTGTCTGCTGGCCGCTCACGCAAGTTTGAATTTGAAGCCGACGCCTATGCTGTGGCAAACAGCGATGGCAAGGCCCTGGCCAGCGCCCTGCTGAAGCTGTACCAAGACAACGCCTCCACCCTCACACCCGACCCTTGGTATGTGGCGTTTTACTATTCCCACCCGCCCGCGTCTCAGCGCTTGGCGCGGATGGCCGCATGAAGCAACCTGGCTTGGTGGTGGCCAGCCATGGGCGCCACTGCATGGTGGAGTCTCCCAACGGTGAACGACGCATTTGCCATCCACGTGGCAAGAAAAGCCAAGTGGTGGTGGGTGACCGCGTGCTTTGGCTGGCCAGCACCGATGAGGGCACGATCGAAAAAGTCGAACCGCGCCACAACTTGTTTTACCGACAAGACGAGATTCGCACCAAGTCATTTGCGGCCAACTTAGACCAAGTGCTCATTTTGTTAGCGGCTGAGCCTGAGTTCTCTGAAATGCAGCTCACGCGGGCGCTGATTGCCGCCGAAGCGGAGCACATCTTGCCCCTGATCGTGCTGAACAAGCGTGATTTGACTGAGCTGCATGCGCGTGCCTTTGCACGCCTTGAGCCTTACGTGAAGATGGGCTACACCGTGCTGCAAGGTGCATTCAAGTCCGGTGATTTGGGTGACTTGCCTGAGCGTCTGAAGCACAAAACCACCCTGGTGCTGGGCCCCTCAGGCACGGGCAAAAGCACACTCATCAACGCGCTGGTTCCCAACGCCAATGTGGCCACGGCGGAAATTTCGCAAGCGCTCAACTCAGGCAAACACACCACCACGTCCACCACTTGGCATTGGGTAGATGCTGAGCGCAAAACAGGATTGATTGATTCACCCGGTTTTCAAGAGTTTGGCGTGCACCATATCGATGCCATGCAGCTGGCAGCCTACATGCCAGACTTCAAACCGCATGTGACGCACTGCAAGTTTTACAACTGCACGCATTTACACGAACCTGCGTGCGGGGTGCAAGACGCGGTCACGGCTGGAGCGATCAGCCCTTCGCGCTACAAGCTCTACGGCATGTTGTTTGCCGAACTCACCCAGCCTGTGAATTATTGAAAGCCGTTGAGGATTCGCTCAGTCTTTAGCCCAACAAACGGGCCAAGGTCAGCAAAGCCAACAGCACCAACCACAGCACCACACTGCGCCAGACCAAGCCCACCACGCTAGACAGATGCGCCATCTCGGGCGTGCGGCCCGGGGTACTTTCGCTGTCTTGATCGTGCGCTTCGCTGGCATCGTGGGCCCGCAAAGCTTCTCCTCCCAAGCGCACATTCAATGCACCGGCGGTGGCGGCCAGCAACACGCCGTTGTTGTCTTCAGGAAAGCGTTGTGCATGGGTGCGCCAGCAGTCAATGGCTTCCTCAAAATTACCCACCACCGCAAAGGCCACAGCGGTTATGCGTGCAGGCAACCAATCGATACGACGCCATGCATCTTGTGCTGCCTCTTGCAAGGTATCGCTCACCCAAGCTTGCGAGGTTTTGGAGGATGACTGCCAAGTCTGCGCCACCATGTCACTCATGCGATAAATCACTGCACCTGCGGGGCCAAAACCCAAGGCCGCCAGCACCGAGAACCAAGTGAGCACACCAAATACATGGTGGTGCGCGGAAAGCACCGAATGCTCAATCACATGTCGCAGCAATTCGCTGCGCGGCAAACTGCCCACTTCCACATGTTGCCATTTGGCCAACAGCTCACGCGCCAAGCCTTCGTCACCCACATTCAAGGCATCGCGAATGTCGGTGAAATGATGACTGAATTGGCGAAATCCCAAGGTGGCATACAACACGGCCACGCTCCAAATAATGGCCACAGGCCACCCAAACAAACCGATCAGCAACCAATGCACAGCCACCGCCATGACAGCGGGCAAGCCAACAGCCAAGGCCCAAGTGGTCCACGCCAAACGCGGATGGCCCGCATCCAAGGTTTGGCTGATCCAATTGACCCACATCCGAACGCTGCCATGCACCCAATTGCCTTGCACCAAGGGTCGGGCTTGTTCAATCAACAAAGCAAGGAGCAAAGAAAGAAAACTCATATCCGAATGATAGCGGTGTGTTTCATCAATTGAAGCCATTCAAGCCTGTAAGAAGCGGTAAAAGTTACGCAACATGCCCGCAGTCGCACCCCATACAAAGCGCTGCTGTGACCCGTCTTGGTAAGGCATGGAAAGCCATTCACGGGTGACGCCCTCAAACGTGTGGCGGTGCCAGCGGTGGTGCGCGGGATTCATCAAAAAAGCCAGCGGCACTTCAAATGCATCAGACACCTCGTGGGTGTTGATCTGTAGCGTCATGGCGGGTGAAATCAAAGCCACGACGGGCGTCACAGAAAAGGCAGAGCCGGTGACATATTGGGGCAAGGTACCGAGCACCTTCACATGGCGGGCGTCTAAGCCCACCTCCTCATGCGCCTCGCGCAGGGCTGTGGCGGCTGCATTGGCATCACCTTCATCACACTTGCCACCCGCAAAAGCAATTTGCCCTGCGTGCGTGGACATGTGCGCTGGCCGCTGGGTCAATAGCACCGTGGGTTCATCGCGCATGACCAACCCCAGCAACACAGCCGCTTGGGTCGGGGCGCGGTCCTTGAACATGCGCTCGCGCACCAGCTCGGGCTGCCACGCAGGTGGGTTGGTAAAACGTGCTTGCAACGCCTCTGGCGTGAGGTGCTGTGCAGCCACGGCGGTCAGGTGCACGTCTACTTGAAAAACGGGCACCCGCTGCGGATCAAATTCTGGGGGTTGGGACATAGAAAAAGCCACCGCAAGCTTTCACTTGGGGTGGCCTATTAGCAAGGTGAGACCTGCTTATTTAGCGGCTGCTGCGGCTTTGAGCGCTGCGGCTGACTTGCTGACCAACTTTTCTTTGATACGCGCAGACTTGCCGCTACGGTCACGCAAGTAGTACAACTTGGCACGACGCACATCACCGCGACGCTTGACTTCGATGCTCGCAATCAAGGGGCTGTAAGTTTGGAACGTACGCTCCACGCCTTCGCCGCTGGACATTTTGCGCACAGTAAAGCCGCTGTTGAGGCCACGGTTGCGCTTGGCGATCACCACACCTTCGTAGGCCTGCAAACGCTTGCGTGTGCCTTCAACCACGTTGACGCTCACAATAACCGTGTCGCCTGGTGCAAATTCGGGAATGACTTTGGCGAGGCGAGCAATTTCTTCTGCCTCAAGGGTTTGGATCAGGTTCATGTTTTCCTCTAAAAGATCTTGGTCGCGCTACACAAAAGGCTTCTTGCACGTGGGCATGAAGCGGCCGACCAGAGGATCGAATAGCCTGCAATTATAGCTTTTTTTGCGCCAACAAAACAGACTCGTCTTGGGCCGACAGTTTGGACTCGGCGCGGGCCGCATCAATCAGCTCTGGACGCAGGCGGGATGTGAGCTGTAGGCGCTGGTCACGGCGCCAGCGCTCGATGTGGATGTGGTGGCCCGACATCAGCTCGGCTGGCACGCCCTGCCCCTGCCATTGCTCGGGACGGGTGTAATGCGGGCAATCCAGCAAGCCGTCTAAAGCGGGATGAAAACTGTCCAACTGATGGCTGCCCTCATCATTGAGCACACCGGGCTGCAAACGCGCCACGGCATCCAACAAGGTCATGGCGGCCAATTCGCCGCCCGACAACACAAAGTCACCCACGCTGATTTGGGCATCCACATGGGTGTCAATGAAGCGCTGATCCACACCTTCGTAGCGGCCGCACAACAGCACCGCGCCTTGGCTGTCCGACCAGCGCTGCACGCCTGCATGGCGCAGCATCTCACCAATCGGCGAGAACAACACCAGCGGAGCCACATCGCGGCCTTGCCCACGGTCGGTGCGAATGGCGCTCAGACAAGCTGCCAAAGGCTCGGGCATCATCACCATGCCGGGGCCGCCGCCAAAGGGGCGGTCGTCCACACGGCGGTAATTGCCCTCGGCGTAATCGCGGGGGTTCCACAAGCGCACGTCCACCAGGCCCGCCTCGAAAGCGCGGCGCGTAATGCCGATTTTTAAAAACGGCTCAAACAGTTCGGGGAACAGGGTGATGATGTCAAAGCGCATGGCGATGGCCTTGGGCTGATCAATTAGTAATCAGGCTGCCAGTCGGCGGTGATTCGGCGTCCAGCCAAATCGACGGTGTCGATGTAGGCAGACACAAATGGAATCATGCGCTCGAAAGCCTTGCCCTCTTCTTCGTAAGCAAGCACCAACACAGTTTGTGGGCCCGTGTGCAACAACTCACGCACGGCGCCCAGGGCCACACCTTCTCGGTTGACCACGTCCAGGCCAATCAGGTCAACCCAGTAGTACTCGTCTGCCTCGGGGGTGGGGAAGCTGGCGCGCGACACAAAAATGCGCGCACCTTTGAGCAGCTCTGCGGTGTTTCGGTCAGCCACCTCTTGGGCCGTGGCCACCACAGAATCAGAATGTTCTTTGGCTTCGATGATTTTCAAAAGCACGGTGCCAGAAAATGTTTTGGCACCTCTTTCAGAGGGTTGTAAAAACCAACGCTTGGAAGAAAAAAGCGCCTCCGGAGAAGCGCTGTGGGGCAAGACCTTGAACCAGCCTTTGATGCCCCAAGCATCCGCAATGCGCCCTACCTCGATGGCGTCCGCAGGAAGTTCTGCAGACGTTAGGCTCAGCAGCATTGCAGCGTTTGTGCTCAATTAAGCAGCCACCTTGGCAGCAGCTTGCTTGACCAAACGGATCACAGTCGGAGAGCACTGAGCGCCCACGCTGGTCCAATGAGTCAAACGGTCGTGCGCAACGCGCAAGCTTTCTGCTTGACCTTTGGCGATTGGGTTGTAAAAACCAATGCGCTCGATGAAGCGGCCGTCGCGACGATCGCGCTTGTCGGCAACAACAATGTTAAAAAACGGACGGGCTTTAGAACCGCCGCGTGAGAGTCGGATGACGACCATGATGAATCCTTCGGGTGGAAATTTTTTCAACGTTTGAGACACGCGCTAAGCCACCCGGCCTGCGACACGCTGAAAAGCCTTCTAGTATAGCGCTTTACACTCTGTCCATGAAAAACAAAACCATCGCCGCTTGGCTGGCCTTCTTAGGCGGCCCTTTTGGGCTTCACCGTTTTTACCTCTTTGGCATGTGGGACACCTTGGCTTGGTTGCTGCCTATCCCCACTGCACTGGGCATTTACGGCATCGAACGGGTAGGGCAATACGGCCTAGACGATGTGGCCAGTTGGTGGCTCATTCCGATTGCGGGCTTCACCTTTGCAGCCTGTGCTTTGAATGCCATCGTGTATGGCCTGATGACGCCTGAAGCATGGAACGCCCGCTTCAACAGCACCGAGAGCGAAGACGCACCGGCTGGCCAAACCAATTGGCTGACCATCGGCGCGATTGCCATGGCGCTGCTGATTGGCACCACGGTGCTGATGTCCAGCATCGTGTTTAGCTTTCAGCGTTACTTTGAGTATCAAATCGAAGAGGCGCGAAAGCTGTCGGAATAAGGCAGTTTTTCAACCGCTTGGTCCTGCACTGCCGCCAGTTGCGCAGCACTGACTCGCGCTGGCCACACCTCAGTCAAAGGCAGCAACACAAACGCACGCGCCTGCCAACGGGGGTGCGGCAAGCTGAGTTCTGGCGTTTCTAAAACAACATCGCCGTAAAAAATCATGTCTAGGTCTAGCGTTCGCGGTGCGTTGACGTAGGGGCGCTCGCGGCCACTTTGCAGCTCGAGGGCTTGCAAGGCATGCAACAACCCAAGCGCGCTGAGCTGTGTTTGGACCAACACAACGGCATTGATGAAGTCTGGCCCCTGCGCTTCATACGGGGCACTGCGGTAAAGCGATGACGCCTTGACCAGGTGTGTCGTGGGTAAATTCGCCACATCGCGCAAAGCTTGCTGCACCGTGGCCACTGCGTTGCCCAAATTGGCGCCCAGAGCCACACACGCCATGACGGGAGAGACTGACATGGCGTGGCCCAGGTTTATTCAGCGGGGGATGCCCCACCCGCTTCGCCGGTGGACTTGCGACGGCGGCGGCGGCGTTTTTTGACCGGGGATGTGCCGCCGTCTTCACCCACGTCTTCACCCACGTCAACGCCGTCAGGCCCGACGTCTCTGAAACGTGGGTCTTGCGCCTCAGGCTTGGGCGCACGACGCACCGCATGCACGCGGGGTACACGTTGGGATTTTTGTTGTTGCTGCTCTTGACGCACTTGCAGCAACAGGTCTTCACGCGCGCTGTCGCTGGCCATGCTGAACTCTTGCCACCAGTCTGACAAGGCTTCGTCCACCTCGCCCACATCGGCACGCAAGCGCATGAAGTCAAATCCTGCCCGAAAACGTGCTTGGTCCACCAAGGTCCAAGGTCCGCTGCCTGTTCGCTTTTCAAATCGCGGTTGCATCATCCAAATTTCGCGCATGTCCGCGCCGAGCTTGCCGCGGCCCGACACATCACCGATGCGAGCGTCAAACACTTCGTCAATCGCGTCTTGCAGTGCAGGGAACGAGGGCTGCTTGGCGCTGCGCTGGGCCCAGGTTTCGCGCACGTCTGACCACAACACACAGGCCAGCAAAAAGCTCGGGGCCACGGGCTTGTCCTCGCCGACGCGGCGGTCGGTGTCGTTGAGCGCGGTGGTGACAAACTGCTCGCCTGAACGCGCCACCACAATGTCGAGCAGCGGGTAAATGCCTTTGGCCAAACCTTGCAGCTTGAGCTGCTCGATGCTGGCCAGCGCGTGGCCGGTTTGCAAGAGCTTGAGCATTTCGTCAAACAAGCGGCTTTGCGGCACATCGGCCAGCAGCTTGGCAGCGCGCTTCAAAGGCGCAGCTGTTTTGCTCTCAAGCTTGAAGCCCAAGGCCGACAACTTGGCCGCAAAGCGCACGGCACGAATCACGCGCACAGGGTCTTCGCGATAGCGCGTGGCTGGATCGCCAATCATGCGGATGACTTTTTTCTTTGCGTCGGCAATGCCGCCGTGGTAGTCGATCACATTGCCCGTTTCGGGGTCGTAATACATCGCATTGATGGTGAAGTCGCGGCGGGCCGCGTCTTGGTCTTGCGGCCCCCACACGTTGTCGCGCAGCACACGGCCACTCGCGTCAACCGCATGCTTCATATTGGCCAGCTCTTGTTTGCTGCTGCGTTCGTTGCCTTTGACTTGCTCGGCGTCGGCGTTGTCGAGATGGGCACGGAAGGTGGACACCTCAATCACCTCATGTTCGCGACCGCGGCCATACACCACGTGCACGATGCGAAAGCGTCGGCCAATGATGAAGGCGCGACGAAATGCTGCCTTGACTTGCTCGGGCGTGGCGTTGGTGGCCACATCAAAGTCTTTGGGCTTCAAACCCAACAACAAGTCACGCACCGCACCGCCCACGATGTAGGCCTCAAAACCTCGGTCTTGCAGGGTGCGCACCACATTCAAAGCGCGTTCGTCCACCCAGTCGACATTGATGCCGTGCACCTTGGCAGGCACCACTTGGCGTTTGCCCAAATTGGGCAGGGTGCTGGCAGGTGCTTTGCCCATCAGCTTGTTGATGAATTGTTTGATCATTGTTTTGGGAACAGTTCCAAAATCGGCCAGCCTTTTTCTAAGGCCACGGCGCGCAGTGTGTCGTCGGGGTTGGTCGCCACGGGGTGGTTGACGCGCTCCAACAAGGGCAAATCGTTGCGGGAATCGCTGTAGAACGTGGCGTCTACATCGGCCCAGTCCAAACCTTTGCTGATAAGCCATTGTTGCAGACGTTGCACTTTGCCCTCACGCAGACTGGGAACACCCAAAATTTCGTTGGTAAACCAGCCTGTGGCATCGCGCACCAATTCAACAGCGATCAAATCATGCACCCCAAAGGCTTGCGCAATGGGGCGGGTCACAAACTCGTTGGTGGCGGTGATGATGAGGGTGTGCTCTCCCGCATCGCGGTGCTTTTTCACCAGCGCCAGTGCTTGGGGCAGGAGGGCCGGCTGCACCACCTCGCGCATGAATTGCGCATGGGCCTCAGCCGCCTCGACTGGGCCGCGCTGGCAAAACGCCTGGGCACCAAAGCGCACGTAGTCGTGAATGTCCAAAGTGCCCGCTTGGTAGTGGGCATAGAACTCGTCATTTTTTTGAAGGTAGGTGTCTCGGTCATGCCAACCCAGCTTGACTGTGAATGCGCCCCAAGACTGGTCAGAATCAATGGGCAACAAAGTGTGGTCGAGGTCAAATAAGGCGAGTTTCATCACATGGCTTCCAGCATGGCTTTGATCAGGGGAATGGTGATGGCGCGCTGCGTTTGCAGGGCATAGCCATCAAGTTGGTCGAGCAGTTGAATGAGGCTGCTGAGGTCGCGACTGAAGCGGTGGAGCATGAAATCCATCACCTCATCACTCAAAAACACACCGCGGTCGTCCGCTTGTTGACGCAACACAGCGCGGCGTTCGGTTTCGCTGAGCACCTGCAATTGAAAAATATGGCCCCAACCCAAACGGGTGCGCAAGTCCTCGCGCAAGCTCAGGTCACTGGGCGGCACGCTGCCTGAAGCCAGCACCCACCGCTGCTGACCGTCAGTGGGCGTGATGGCGTTGACAAACCAATTGAATGCTGCTTGTTGCTGCACCGCGGTGTAGCGCTGCACATCGTCCATGATGACCACGCGCCAAGCATTCTCAAACGCGAGGGGCTCGGCCACGGTGGCGTCCAGCCAACCCGCCGCGTGACCTTGGTCACGCAAGGCGGCTTGCACGGCGCGCAGGAGATGGGTCTTCCCACTGCCGCTTTCGCCCCACACATAGGTGGGCACGGGAGAGCGTTTGTCGTTGCCCACCCACAACTGCAGGTGTTGCAGCGCGTCAAGGTTGGGGCCCGAAAAGAAGTTGTGGAGTGTGGGGCCAGGGGCCAAGCCAATGTCGAGTGCAATTTGCTTCATCTGCACTTAAACGCCACGGTACAAAGCACTGGCTTGATATTGCGCACGCAAGCGACGTATGGCCACCAGCAACACGGCGCTGGCAGGCAAGGCCACCAGCACACCTACAAAACCAAACAACTGGCCAAAGGCCATTAAGGCAAAAATCACGTGCAGCGGGTGCAGCCCAATGCGCTCGCCCACCAAGCGCGGGGTCAACAAGAAGCTTTCAATGAGCTGCCCCAAACCGTAGACCACCGCCACCATCAGCATGGCTTGACTCGGCGCAAACTGCAACACGCCCGCGAGCACCGCCAACACCAAACCTAGGCCAAAACCCACATAAGGCACAAATACAGCCAAGCCTGTGAACACACCAATGGGCAAGGCCAGCTCTAGGCCAAACGCCCACAGCGCCAAGCTGTAATAGACGGCCAACAAGGCCATGACCGACAGCTGCCCACGCAGGTATTGGCCCAACACATCGTCACACTCCGACACAAAGCTGTCGTAAGCCGCTCGAGCGGGCATGGGTACCAGCGCTTCAACATGACGCACGAAGCGCTGCCAGTCGGCCAACAAATAAAACAGCACCACAGGAATCAACACCAAATTCCCCACCACGGCCAAGGCCACGCTGCCCCCAATGCGCAGCGAGGCAAGGGCTTGCTTGAAGCCGTCTTCAAACGAAGTGCTGAAGTTTTGCAACACAAACGCTTTGATGCTGGCACTGTCCAGCATGACAGGAATGCCTTTGGCTTGCAGCCAAGGCGCGATGTCGGTTTGCAGTCGCTCGACCAAGACAGGCACTTGGTCGCGCATGCGCGGCAGCTCGTGGGCCAAGATCGGAATCAGCAAGGTGAACAAAGCCACCACCAACAACAAAAACAGCACTTCGACCAGCACCACCGCCACCAAGCGGGGCACGCGACGGCCAAACGTTCGCTGAAAGCCACGCACCAAAGGGCTCAGCACATAAGCCAACACAGCAGCCACCACAAAAGGCATGAGCACAGGTCCCAGCAGCCACAAAACAAGCGCCGCCACTGCGGTAAGGCCGGTCCAAGACAAGGCATGTTGTTGAGCGGGAGTGAATTGCATACAGCGTGTGAAGGTGTTGGCTTTAAAATGACAGCTCGATTCTATCGGCGCACACCTTGACAGCGCCCCAGCACCTCCTCACTATGAACAAACCCCTCTCCTACAAAGACGCCGGCGTCGACATCGTCGCAGGCGATGCCTTGGTCGAACGCATCAAGCCCTTGGCCAAAAAAACCATGCGCGAGGGCGTGTTGGCTGGCATCGGGGGGTTTGGCGCACTATTTGAAGTGCCCAAGCGCTACAAAGAACCCGTGCTGGTCAGCGGCACTGACGGCGTGGGCACCAAGCTGAAACTAGCCTTTGAATGGCAAATGCACGACACAGTAGGCATCGACTTGGTGGCCATGAGCGTGAACGACGTGTTGGTGCAAGGCGCCGAACCCCTGTTCTTCCTCGACTACTTTGCCTGCGGCAAACTGCACATCGACACCGCCGCTGCGGTGGTGGGTGGTATTGCCAAAGGTTGCGAGCTGTCAGGCTGCGCCCTGATTGGCGGCGAAACCGCTGAAATGCCCGGCATGTACCCCGACGGCGAATACGACCTCGCAGGTTTTGCCGTGGGCGCGGTAGAAAAATCCAACATCTTGACCGGCCATCACGTCCAGCCAGGTGACGTGGTGTTGGGCTTGGCCTCATCGGGCGTGCACTCCAACGGCTTCTCGCTGGTGCGCAAAGTCATTGAGCGTGCGGGTGCAAACGCACCCGCCACCTTAGACGGCCAGCCGTTCAAAGAAGCCATCATGGCCCCCACCCGCCTGTACGTCAAGAGTGTGTTGGCCGCCTTGGCCGCGCACCCCAACACGCAAGATGCCTCCGGCATCAAAGCCCTCGCCCACATCACAGGTGGCGGCTTGTTAGAAAACATCCCACGAGTGTTGCCCGAAGGCATGGCCGCACACCTGACCAAAGGCAGCTGGCCACAAACCGAGCTGTTTGCTTGGTTGCAAAACACAGCGGGCATCGACGACATGGAAATGAACCGCACCTTCAACAACGGCATCGGCATGGTGGTGGTCATTGACGCAGCCCACGCTGCTGCTTGTGCCGAGGTGCTGCGCGCCCACGGCGAGCAGGTGCACACCATTGGTGTGATTGCCCAACGTGGCGAAGGCGCTGCGGTGGTGGTGGCTTAAACGCTCAATCTTGGCTGCCAAACGAGGGCAGCAGCACCATCAACCGCTGCCTCACCAGCATCAAACGCTCAGGGTCTTGGTGCGAGGTGTAGACCTCTTCTAAATTGCGCAACATGCGCGCCACGATTTCGCGTGGCGTGGCGGCGCGCAAATAGTGTTTGAGCAACTCATCTGACACATGGCCGTCGCGCATCAAGCCCGACTCGGCATGCAAGGGCATCAAACGCTCAGACAAGTCTTCTTTGCTCAGCGATTCGCCCGTGAACGGGTCAATCACCACCTGCCCTTCGTTGGGGTGAGGCAAGCGTACTTTGACCAAAAAGTGCCCCGGAAAGCCCACACCTTGGGCATTGAGCCCGATGCTTTGCGCCAGTTCTAGCCACAACACGGCCAAGCTGATGGGAATACCACGGCGCGTGCGCAACATGACGTGCAGGTAGCTGTTGTCGGGGTCGTAATAGTTGTTGAGGTTGCCACCAAATCCGTGCTCGTCAAAAAAGAACTTGTTGAGCAAGCGCAGCTTTTGCAAAGCGCCCGCATCGGCGGGCAGGCGTTGCTTTAATCGGTTGCCCAGCTGATCCACATGGCCCAACACTTCTTGAATATCCAGCTCGGGGTATTCGTCTTGGGCCAAACTGGTCACGGCTTCAAGCAGAGGAAAGTGCGCATCGCTTTGTACCAAAGACGCAAAGTATTCCAGGGTGGTGGGCACTTCGAGTTTGAAATCCATGGCGCAGCCTCCTCTTGTAGCAGTTTATCGGCGCAGCAAGGCGCGCAGTTTCAAGCCTGTGACGGCCAGGGTAGCAAAATACACCAGCGCGCTCACGGCCAACACGCCTGTCATCAAGCCCACGCGCAACAGCGGCGTGGCGCGCAAAGCTGTCCAGTCCCAATGCTGGGCAGCCCACCACAGCCATGCGCCCAATACCGCACACGCGGCCAGCACTTGCAGCACAAAGCGCAACCAGCCTGCGCTCAACACAAAGCTGCCGTTTTTAACCAAACCCCACAGCAGCCAAGCCGCATTAACCAAAGCGCCCAAGCCAATGGACAAGGCCAAACCCGCATGTGCCAAATAAGGCACCAAGGCCAGATTGAGCAACTGGGTGATGACCAAGACCGCCACCGCAATGCGCACCGGTGTGCGAATGTTTTGGCTGGCGTAATAGCCAGGCGCCAGCACCTTGATGGCCACCAGACCCAGCAACCCCACGCCATAGCCCATCAGTGCCAAGGTGGTTTGCTGCACATCGTGGGCGGTGAATGCGCCGTAGTTGTAGAGCACCGCCACCAAAGCTTTGGAGAAAATCAGCAGCGCCATGGCGCAAGGCAATGCCAACAACAACACCAAACGCAAGCCCCAGTCGAGCAAGTCTGAATATTTAGCCTGGTCATTGTCCGCCTTGGCTGCCGAGAGCTGGGGCATCAGCACCACGCCCAATGCCACACCCAACAAGGCAGTGGGGAATTCCATCAAACGGTCGGCATAACTGAGCCAGCTCACACTGCCCGCCACAAGCTGAGAGGCTATTTGCGTGTTGATGAGCAGGGAAATCTGCGCCACGCTCACACCCAGCAAGGCAGGCGCCATCAGTTGCAAAATGCGCGTGGGGCCTTCGGCGCCCCAAGCCTCGCGCACAGCACGCCCGCTCACACCCACGCGGGGCAACAGCCCCAAACGACGTAAAGCCCATAGCTGCACGCTGAGCTGAGCCACACCGCCCAGCATCACACCCACCGCCAGTGCATAAATCGGTGGCACGCCCAAAGTGCCAAACCACGGGCCGCCCCACCAAGCGGCGGCAATCATGGACACGTTCAACAACACGGGCGTGGCAGCAGGAACGGCAAAGCGCTTCCACGTGTTCAGCACACCCGCCGCTAAGGCGACCAAGGACATAAAGGCGATGTAGGGAAACATGAAGCGCGTCATCACGACCGCCACGTCAAAACCTTCGGGCGATTGCTTCAACCCGCTGGCCATGGCCCACACCAGCCAAGGTGCGCCCAAGACGCCCAACACAGAGGTAACGAACAAAGCCCAAATGAGCAAGGTGGCCACTTGGTTGATCAGCACTTGGGTGGCTGCATCGCCATGTTGTTGGCGACTGGCGGCCAGCACCGGCACAAACGCTTGGCTGAACGCGCCTTCGGCAAACAGGCGACGGAATAAATTGGGAATACGAAACGCCACATTGAAGGCGTCAGTCAAGGCGCTGGCCCCGAAAGTCGAGGCAATCAGCAGCTCGCGCATCAATCCAGTGATGCGGGAAACCAGGGTCAAGCCAGAAACAAGAGATGCGGATTTGAACAATGTCACGCTTGGAGTGTAGCGATTTGCTACAATCGTCTGCTTTGCTGACAACATCCTCAAACCTTCAAGGAAACTCATCATGGCTTCAGCCAAACCCAAGAAAAAAAATCCGCGCCTGGCATCAGGCCGTAAACGCGTCCGTCAGGACATCAAAATCAACGCTGCCAACACCTCGTTGCGTTCCAAGTACCGCACCGCGGTGAAGAATGTCGAAAAAGCTGTCATCGCTGGCGACAAAACCAAAGCCACCGAGCTCTTTGCCAAGATGCAAGCCGTGGTGGACACGATTGCTGACAAAGGCATCTTCCACAAAAACAAAGCAGCTCGCGACAAGAGCCGCCTGTCCACCAAGGTCAAAGCCTTGGCACTCGCCGCCTAATTCATTAGGCCACCAGCCCGGGCTGCCAAATCAGCCCGCCGTTTGTCACGGGTGCGCTGTCAGCAAAGAAAAAGCAAAAACCCGCTCTTGAGCGGGTTTTTTGTTGTCAAACCACGGGTGGATAGTCAGGTAACAAGCAAGCTTCCACCACTTGCAAGTTGTTGTCTTTGGCAAAGTTCATCACAAAGTTCCAAGCCATCGGCTCTTCATCGCGCAAATCGGTGTGAACGATGACACATTTGTTGTTGTCCAAGGTATTGGGCACACACCAAGGCGAATAACTCAAATGGCTGCCAGGGGTTGCGCCGCCGGGACGAAACTGGCTCATCACGCCGGCCAAACGCTCGGCCCAATCACTGGGGCGAAACGTGCGTCCTTCTTGGGTCAGACCCAGAATAAAAACTTCTTTGGCGGAGTGTGAAACCATCGGGTAGAGGCTGAAATCGGTTGCATGGCGAAGGGGGATCTCCCTCACTCGCTCACTGGCAAACATTCTATCTTATAGAAGACTTGTGGCATGGAGATACCCTCGAAGGAGCCACGGTTTTGTCATGTCAGTGCCTTTAAAATCTTAGCTCAGCGGCTCAACCTTCGTTGGGTCGTTTTTATTTTTGGAGTTGACATGACCACGCCTGCCGCATCGCCCCACACCATGAACACCTATGGCCGTCTGCCAATGACGGTGTCGCATGGCCGAGGTTTGCGAGTGTGGGACACCGAGGGCAAGTGCTACCTCGATGCCTTGGCCGGCATCGCCGTCAACACCTTGGGCCATGCCCACCCCAAACTCACCCCTGCCTTGCAAGACCAAGTGGGCAAGATGATGCACAGCTGCAACTACTACCACATCCCCCTGCAAGAAGCCCTGGCAGCCAAGCTGGTGGCGTTGTCGGGCATGACCAATGCATTCTTTTGCAACAGCGGCCTAGAAGCCAACGAAGCAGCCCTGAAACTGGCGCGCAAGTTTGGCCACATGAAGGGCATTGATCTGCCAGAAATTGTGGTTTATGAGAAGTCCTTTCACGGCCGCTCACTGGCCACATTGGCGGCCACGGGCAACGACAAAATCAAAGCAGGCTTTGGTCCCATGATGGGCGGCTTCATCCGCGTCCCTGTCAACAACATCGACGCACTCAAACAAGCCACCGAAGGCAACCCCAATGTGGTGGCTGTGTTTATGGAAACCATCCAAGGCGAAGGCGGTGTGACGCCCATGCGGTCCCAGTACCTGCAGCAAGTGCGCCAGCTGTGCGATGCGCGTGATTGGCTCATGATGGTGGATGAAGTGCAATGCGGCATGGGCCGCACGGGTCGATGGTTTGCCCACCAATGGTCTGGCATCGTGCCTGATGTGATGCCGCTGGCCAAAGGCTTGGGTTCTGGCGTGCCAATTGGTGCGGTGGTGGCAGGCCCCAAAGCCGCCCACATCTTCCAGCCTGGCAACCACGGCACCACTTTTGGTGGCAATCCGCTGGCCATGCGGGCAGGCGTGGAAACCATTCGCATCATGGAGGAAGACAAGCTGCTCGACCACGTGACCAACGTGGGGGCTCATTTGCATGCCGCCTTGCACCGCGAGCTCGATGGTGTGAAGGGCGTGAAAGAAATTCGTGGACAAGGCCTGATGATTGGCATCGACCTTGACCGCTCTTGCGGTGTGTTGATGCAACGCGCACTCGATGCGGGTTTGCTGCTGAGCGTGACCGCTGACAGTGTGGTGCGTTTGGTACCACCGCTCATCATCACGCAAGCAGAGGCCGACGAAGTGGTGGCCATCTTGGTGCCACTCATCCAAACATTCTTGGCAGAAGCCCCATGACCCAAACGCTGAAACATTACTTGCAGTTCACGTCTTTGACGGCAGACGAATACACCTATGTGTTCCAACGTGCGGCGCTGATCAAGAAAAAATTCAAAGCCTACGAAAAGCACCACACCCTGGCCGACCGCACACTGGCCATGATTTTTGAAAAGGCCTCCACCCGCACCCGCGTGAGCTTTGAAGCTGGCATGTACCAACTCGGCGGCTCAGTGGTCAACCTCACCACGGGCGACAGCCAACTGGGCAGAGCCGAGCCGATTGAAGACAGCGCCCGCGTGATCAGCCGCATGACCGATCTGGTGATGATTCGCACCTATGGCCAAGAAAAAATCAAAAACTTTGCGGCCCATTCGCGCGTGCCCGTGATCAACGGCTTGACCAACGAGTTCCACCCCTGCCAAGTGATGGCCGACATCTTTACCTACATCGAGCACCGCGGCTTGACGGTGCATCCCCTCGAATGCCTCAAAGGCAAAGTCGTCGCTTGGGTGGGAGACGGCAACAACATGGCCAACACTTGGCTGCAAGCGGCCGACATGCTGGGCTTTACTGTGCACGTCAGCACACCGAGCGGCTACGAAGTGGACCCCGCCATTGCAGGCCTGTCCAACAGCGATTGCTACAAAGTATTTGCAGACCCCATGCAAGCCTGCGAAGGCGCCGACCTGGTCACCACCGATGTGTGGACCAGCATGGGCTTTGAAGCTGAAAACGACGCGCGCCAACAAGCCTTCGCCGATTGGTGCGTGGACCGCGAGATGATGGCGGTAGCCAAAACCAACGCACTGTTCATGCACTGCTTGCCTGCGCATCGCGGCGAAGAGGTCGCGGCCGATGTGATCGATGGCCCACAAAGCGTGGTGTGGGACGAAGCTGAAAACCGCATGCACGTCCAAAAAGCACTCATGGAATACCTGTTGCTTGGGCGTCAGTGACAACGGGTGCGGCTTAGCGCTGCCGATAGCCGTAGAGCCAAGGCATATCCATCAAATGCGGCCCCATCAGACGCAAGCCTAAATCTCGCACCCACTGCACGCCACCTGTGGCGTGAAAAATTTTGCCATTGCGCGCTGCCCTCGCCTGCACCCTTGCATTGCGCTGCCAACGGGCATTGGCAAATTGATGCAGGCGCTCGGGCACTTGGGCCCATGCAGCATCTTGCAACTGCGAGGCCAGCTCAGCCGCATCTTCAATCGCCATCCCAGCACCTTGGGCCAAGTAAGGCAGCATGGGGTGTGCGGCATCACCCACCAAAGCCAGTCGGCCTTGCGCATGTTCGTGCGCACCCTGCATGACAGCTCGGCCGCACAAGGGCCACAAACGCCAATCGCTGCATGCGCGCATCAAATCAACCAAGGGGACACACGCGCCGCGCAAAGCGTGGCTGAGCTCGGCCAAAGTTTGCGCTTGTGACTTTTGCGCATTCCAAGTGTGTAAAGCGGGCAAGTGTTTGGCATCGTCTTCAAGCAAACGGCCCTCCGCCAAACACACCACATTGAGGTAGTCGCCGCCCCGAACGGGGTAGCTCACCACATGGGCTTGTGCACCCATCCACACCGACGCATCTTGGCTGCGCAAATGCTGGGGCAAGTCGGCTTGAGACACCAAGGCGCGATAAGCAATATGGCCTGTGAAAGAAGGCAAGCCATCGCCTAAAAGTTGTTGACGCAACGGACTCCACACGCCATCCGCAGCCACCCCCACAGCGGCGCTGTAATGGCTCAAATGGGACTGCTGCACAACATCAAAGACTGCCTGATTTTCAGATTGGCCCACCTTTTGAACCACCGCATCGTTGACGACTTGCACGCCTTCGCGTGCTGCGGCTTTCAACAACAGGCCATGCAAATCAGCACGGTGAAGGCAAGCATAAGGCGCGCCGTATTGTGTGACTGCTTGTTTGACAGGAAACGTGGCCAACACCTCGCCCGTCTTCAAGCTGCGTGCGTGCAAGCCCGCGGGAAATGCAGCCACTTGTTTGAGTGCCGCACCCATCCCCCATGCTTGCAAAATGCGTGTGACGTTGGGGCCCAGTTGCACGCCAGCCCCCACTTCTGAGAACTCCGCCGCCCGCTCAAAAACTGTGGCGTGCCAACCTGCACGCGCTGCAGCAAGACCTGTGGCCACGCCCCCAATGCCACCACCTGCAATCAACACATTTCGATTCATGCAAGGGATTTTGCTTGATCCATCGCCCTTGCTGTCACCAGCGCAACTCAGACGGTGGCCAAGCGAGCGCAGCGGTGAAGAAAAAAACTTGAAATTTCTTTTAAGCTTATTGAATTTATTATCTAATTAACAAATTGGATTGAAATTTGTAAGAAAATACAACCAACTTATCATCCTAGGTGTCTATTTTGAGCTAACACCCCGACTTTGGAATTGATTCATGAAAACATATGAGATCAAAACTTACATCGCCGTATTGCTTGGCCTGATATATGCGGGCGCTCATGCACAAACAGCTGATCGTGAACCTTTCTTAGCCTTGGCGCTGCAAGAGGTGATGGAACTCGAGATCACCTCGGTGTCCAAAAAACCGCAAACAGTGTCACGCTCGGCGGCCGCCGTTTTTGTCCTTACCGGTGACGATATTCGGCGCGCCGGGGCGCAAAATATTCCTGATGCTTTGCGTCTGGCGCCAGGCCTGCATGTAGCCCAAATCAGCGCCAATGCTTGGGCGGTGAGTGCACGTGGCACCAATGGACGCTTTGCCAACAAACTATTGGTCATGATTGACGGACGCACCGTTTATTCACCCATGTTTTCGGGCGTATTTTGGGATGTGCAAGACACAGTCTTGGCAGACATCGAACGCATTGAAGTGATTCGAGGCCCAGGCGCGGCATTGTGGGGGGCCAATGCAGTCAACGGCGTGATCAATATCATCACCAAATCTGCTTTGGCCACACAAGGCACCTTGATCGACATGAGCGCGGGCAGCACCACACAAGGCCAACTTTCTATGCGCCGTGGCGGCCAGTTGGATGGCCTAGGCCACTGGCGACTCTATGGCAAAGCGTTCGAAAACAAAGCGCTCACTCTTGCCAATGGGCAAGGTGGTGCCATGGACGCTTGGCGGCAACAACGCCTTGGCTGGCGCGCGGACCTCAACCACAGCTGTGGGCTTATGAAATCGGTTGGAAGCAACGTTTGGCACCCGGTTTGACCTTAGACACAGCCGCTTATCACAACGATTACAGCCAATTGCGTGCAGGCAGTTTTAACGTGAATAACATGCGCTGCATGCCCTCCTACAACCTGCCATTGCCCGCTGGCTCACCGCCTTACGCAGAGTGCTACTCGCCTGTGCCGCTGCCCAATCAGTATCTGGTCCTGCCCGCCACATTGACCAATGATTTCAGTGGCCACAGCTATGGCTTGGAAGCGTGGCTCGATTGGCAAGCCTCACGCCAACACCGTTGGCAAGCCAATGTGACGCGCTACGCCATGACCCTACAAACATCAGCCACCAACGTCTACAGCTGGGATTCCCCCGACAGCAGTCCTAAATGGAAAGGATCCGTGCGCTGGTCTTACACCCCCGATGCCCGCACTGAACTTGACGTCATGGCGCGTCATGTAGGCGCGCTGCGTGATGTGCTCTTTGGTCAGTCTGTGCCCAGCTACACCACCTTGGACATGCGCTGGGCTTGGTCAAGTCAACCCGGCGTGCAGTGGAGCGTGACTGGGCGCAACCTCATGACGTCGCGACACCTTGAGTTCGTGTCTGAGGCCGCTGACGTGGCACGCACCCTGATTGGCCCTTCGCTGAATTTTGGACTGCGTTTGCAGTACTGAGCAAACAGGCAATTCATGCAACTCCAGCGTTGTCAAAACCCCCGCTTGACCCACACCATTTGGTGTGTTGGGCTCTGCATCGTGGTGCTTTGCGCTTGCCTGGGCACAAGCGCTGTGTGGGCAGAGCCGCAGCGCGCTGCGCGGATCAAAGCAGTGTTGGTTTTACGCTTGCTTAAATTTGTAGATTGGTCCGCAGAGAGCGCGCCTCGTGGGGCGGACCCTTTGCAAATTTGCACTTGGGGAGACTCACCCACCGAAGCAGCGTTGCAGAGTTTGCAAGGTCAAAAAATAAAAGAGCGGGAGGTCCGAATGCGCAAACTCGGCACGCCTTTGGACACACGAGGCTGCCATGTTCTTTTTGTGAGCGAGGGTGTGCGTGACATCACCCCAGCACAGTTGTACAACTCCGGCAACGCCGCCGTGCTGACGATCAGCGACATGCCCGACTTCAACAAACGCGGCGGCATCATCAATTTGGTGCAGCAAGACAACCGCATCGGATTTGAAATCCAGTTGCGTTATGCGCGCGAGCAGGGCCTGCAAATCGGTGCGCCACTGCTTGAGCTGGCACGCGTGGTGGATTGAACAAACACATCTGTATGCGCAAACCCGACTTGATCAAAAACAAACTGAACCGCTTGATGCTGCGCGCGGTCAGCCTCGCGTTGTTGTCAACCACCTTGCTGCTGATGCTCTACCAAGGTTGGACATTCCAGCAACACATGTCCGAGCGCTTGGCGGTGGTGGCACAAATGGCAGGCAGCAACCTGACTGCGGCCTTGGAATTTGAAGACGCGCGCCAAGCACAACTGCTGTTGCAATCGGTTCAGGCAGAACAAGACATTGTGGCGGTCACGCTATACAACAGTGAGCGCCAACGTTTTGCCAACTACACCGAAACACGCCACAAGGACTTCACACATCCCAAGCAGTTGAGTGCTTCAGAAGCGCACGGACACAACCACTTTGACCTGCAAACCAAGTCGATCACACACACCGCGCCCGTTTTGTTGCACAACGAAACTGTGGGCTATTTGGTGATCAGCGCCAGCCTCAACCGGTTGTTTCAACAGTGGTGGATTAGCCTGTTGCTGATTGCCTTGATCTCTTTGATTTCCGGCTGGTTGGCCATGCGCGTGGTGGCATCTCTACAGCAACAACTGGTTGAACCCATCACCCAATTGGCGAAATCCATGCGCCAACTCACGCAGGACCAAGATTTCAGCCTTCGCGTGCGCAGTACATCTGACGACGAGGTGGGCCAACTCACCCAGGGTTTCAATGAAATGTTGGCCCATTTGCAAGCGCGCGAACTTGCTCTAGATGACCGCAACCGTGAGCTAGCACAAAGTAACCGTGAGCTGGCTCTCGCGGTCGAACAAGCGACCCAAGCGCGCTTGGTTGCAGAACAAGCGGCCTACGTGAAGTCGATGTTCTTGGCCAATATGAGCCATGAGATTCGTACCCCCATGAGTGGCATTTTGGGCATGACCGAATTGCTGCTTGAAAGCCCATTAGAGACCGAGCAACGCAGCCAAGTACAGACTGTGCTCGACTCGGGCCGCGCTTTGCTCAACATCATCAACGACATTCTTGACTTTTCAAAAATCGAAGCCAACAAAATGGTGCTCAGCCCTTCGGATGTCCAGCTGCGCGTTTTATTGCAAGATTTGATTCAGCTGTTTCATCGTAGCGCCAAGATCAAAGGCTTGTCTCTCAACTTACATGTTGACGCTGATACACCCCACTGGTGCCGCGTGGATGCGGGGCGCTTGCGCCAAATTTTGGCCAATCTCTTGGGCAATGCCATCAAGTTCACCAACACAGGCCATGTGCAATTACGCCTCATCCACATCAGCAGCGGCGAAAACACCAGCCAGTTACGCTTCGAAGTCACAGACACTGGCATTGGCATTCCCACAGACCAGCAAGCGCAAATCTTTGACGAATTCAACCAAGGCGATATCAGCACTGCACGCCGTCATGGGGGCACAGGCCTGGGCTTGGCGATTGCCCAGCGTTTGGTCAAACTCATGGGTGGCGACATGCAAGTGCACAGCCAAGTTAGCCAAGGCAGCACCTTTGGCTTCACGCTGGCATTAGAAAATGCCCATGACACGCCCTTGGCTAACCAAAGCTTGCCGCATCAAGTCATGCCAAGCCACACTGACGCTGCTTCGGCACTGATCGGCAACCGTCGTGTGCTGGTGGTGGAGGATCACCCCGTCAATCAAATTTTGGCGCGCACCGCACTGCAGCGCTTGGGATGCGATGTGACCATCGCCAGCGGCGGCAAAGAGGGCTTTGAGGCCGCCATCTCCCACACGTACGACCTGGTACTCATGGACTGCCAAATGCCCGATGTAGATGGCTATGAGGCCACGCGTCAAATCCGTCAATGGGAAAGCTTTGAAGGCGTATCTGCCCAGCGCGCGCGAACACCTATCGTGGCACTGACGGCACATGCCATGCCAGGTGATCGCGAGAAATGCGAAGCCGCTGGCATGGATGACTACCTGAGCAAACCCTTTTCAGGGCAAGACTTGTTCAATGTCTTGCAACGATGGACTTAACTTGCTGGCAAAAGGCACACGCAATTTAAGCTGTCACCCCTTTTGCAGTTTCTACATACTCGTCGATCTGGTTGAAATTCAAGTACTTGTAGATCGCTGCGCCGTCGCTGTTGACCACCCCCATGGCTGCGTGGTACTCGGCCACCGTGGGGAACTTGCCCATCTTGGAGGTGATCGCTGCCAGCTCCGCTGAAGCCAAGTACACATTGGTGTTCTTGCCCAAGCGGTTGGGGAAGTTACGGGTCGAGGTAGACACCACAGTCGCGCCTTCGCGCACTTGGGCTTGGTTGCCCATGCACAAGGAACAGCCAGGCATTTCGGTGCGTGCACCCGCGGTGCCAAACGCAGCGTAGTGACCTTCTTTGATCAATTCGCTCTCGTCCATCTTGGTGGGCGGGGCCACCCACAATTTGACAGGAATGTCACGCTGGCCGCCGAGCAACTTGGCAGCGGCGCGGAAGTGACCAATGTTGGTCATGCAAGAACCGATGAAAGCTTCGTCGATGTGGGTGCCGGACACTTCAGACAAGAACTTAGCATCGTCTGGGTCGTTCGGGCAGCAGACGATGGGTTCTTTGATCTCGTTCATGTCGATCTCAATGACGTGCGCGTACTCGGCGTCTTTGTCGGCTTCGAGCAAGGTGGGCGCAGCCAACCAAGCTTCGACTTTTTCGATGCGGCGTGCCAAGGTGCGTGCGTCGGCGTAGTTGTCGGCGATCATGTTTTTCATCAACACCACGTTGGACTTGAGGTATTCCTCTACAGGCTCTTTGTTGAGCTTGATGGTGCAACCTGCGGCTGAACGCTCAGCCGACGCATCAGACAATTCAAACGCTTGCTCGACCTTGAGGTTGGGCAAGCCTTCGATTTCCAAGATGCGTCCCGAAAATTCGTTGATCTTGCCAGCCTTGGCCACAGTCAACAAACCTTGCTTGATGGCGAACAGCGGAATCGCATGCACCAAATCGCGCAGCGTCACACCGGGCTGCATCTCGCCTTTGAATCGCACCAGAATTGACTCTGGCATGTCCAAGGGCATCACGCCCGTGGCCGCGCCAAAAGCCACAAGACCTGAGCCGGCAGGAAAGGAAATACCGATCGGGAAACGGGTGTGCGAGTCGCCTCCTGTGCCCACGGTATCTGGCAACAACAAACGGTTGAGCCAAGAGTGAATCACACCATCGCCTGGTCGCAGCGATACGCCGCCACGGTTGCTGATGAAGGCAGGCAATTCGCGGTGTGTCTTGACGTCCACAGCCTTGGGGTAAGCCGCGGTGTGGCAAAACGATTGCATCACCATGTCGGCACTGAAGCCCAAGCAGGCCAAATCTTTCAATTCGTCACGCGTCATGGGACCTGTGGTGTCTTGAGAACCCACGGTGGTCATCTTGGGTTCGCAATAAGTACCAGGGCGCACGCCTTGGCCTTCGGGCAAACCCACCGCACGACCGACCATTTTTTGCGCCAGCGTGAAACCAGCTTTCGTGGTGATCGTCGCGGTTGGCAAGCGAAACACCGTCGATACTGGCAAACCCAAGCACTCGCGGGCCTTGGCAGTCAAGCTGCGACCGATGATGAGGTTGATACGGCCACCAGCGCGCACTTCGTCAAACAGCACATCGCTCTTGAGGTGGAAGGTGGAGATGGTTTCACCGTTCTTCACGATCTTGCCGTCATAGGGCAGCACATCGACCACGTCGCCCATGTTCAGGGCACTGACGTCGACTTCGATGGGCAGCGCGCCCGAATCTTCTTGGGTGTTGAAGAAGATGGGGGCAATCTTGCCACCCAAAGTCACGCCACCAAAACGCTTGTTGGGCACAAACGGAATGTCTTGGCCAAAGCCCCAGATGATGCTGTTGGTGGCCGACTTGCGCGAAGACCCTGTGCCGACCACGTCGCCCACGTAAGACACCAAATGGCCTTTTTTCTTCAGCTCTTCAATCATGGCCATGGGGCCGCGCTTGCCGTCTTCTTCGGGCTTGAAGGGTGCGCCTTCGCGGGTGTTTTTGAGCATCGCCAAGTAGTGCAAGGGAATGTCTGGGCGGCTCCAAGCGTCAGGCGCAGGGGACAAATCGTCAGTGTTGGTCTCGCCTGGCACCTTGAACACGGTGATGGTGATTTTTTTCTCAACTTCTGGGCGGGAGGTGAACCACTCGGCATCGGCCCAGCTTTGCATCACTTCTTGGGCTTTGGCGTTACCGGCCTTGGCTTTTTCAGCGACATCGTTGAAGAAGTCAAACATCAACAAGGTTTTCTTCAAGGCTTGCGCGGCCACAGCGGCCACTTCAGCATCGTCGAGCAATTCGATCAAAGGGTGCACGTTGTAGCCGCCCACCATGGTGCCCAGCAACTCAGTGGCTTTGGACTTGGAAATCAAAGCGACCTGAATTTCGCCGTGTGCCACAGCGGCCAAGAACGAGGCTTTGACTTTGGCCGCATCGTCCACACCAGGAGGCACGCGATGGGTCAACAAGTCCATCAGATAAGCCTCTTCGCCCGCGGTTGGGGCCTTGATTAACTCGATCAATTCGGCCGTTTGCTTGGCATCCAATGGCAGCGGTGGGATACCCAGCGCTTGGCGCTCGGCGACGTGGTCACGGTAGGCTTTCAACATGGTTTTCTCCGGTCTATCAAATCAACAATAAAAGGTTATTTCTTGGCCAGCGCGGGCGCTTCCAACAAATTTGGCGGCGGGTCAAGCTTCATCAGATGGGCCGTTGTCGTTTGGTGTTCACTCTGACATTCGTCGGCCATACGCTGACCGAGCTTGCTGTTCATCAACATCGATTTGTGGGGCAACTGCAACCACATGGCTCCGGCTGAAGCGTCTTCCAACCGCACAGCGCCTGTGGTGGTTTGTACGGGTGTCATGAGGTAGGTGTTCCTCTTGAGTTGCACGATAAACCTTGCAGGATGCTGCGGGTCGGGAGTGACAGTGACCGAGTTGCCCAACTCGCACACCATGCGGCCGAGATGGACCTCGCCCAGCTCAGGCGGTGCAACTGACTCTGCTTGGGCTGGCAGTGCAAGCGCGGCGGGCGCTGTGACAACGGGCACGGGGGTGGCTCTGACGTAATAGTATTTGGGCGCAGCAGGCTTGGGTTTGGCTTGCGCTTGCGCAGCAGATGAAGGTTTTGCTGCCGCGAGCTTGCCAGGTGGCGGCTTGGCATGTGGCGGCTTGGCAGGGGCGGCGGCTGACTTTGGCT
This sequence comes from Limnohabitans sp., assembly GCF_036804465.1. Classification (GTDB taxonomy): domain Bacteria; phylum Pseudomonadota; class Gammaproteobacteria; order Burkholderiales; family Burkholderiaceae_C; genus Limnohabitans. The sequence goes on along the minus strand of NZ_DAIRSK010000012.1, from coordinate 21,794 downwards.
GGGGCGCAGGCTCTGCGGCCCACGCGACATGACCCATGCTGGACAACACCAAAACCACCACAGACAAGCAAAAATTATTCATGCGCATCTCCGCTCAAGCCTTGAAGAATAACTGGACTTCGGCTGGAAGGCTACAACCCGTGCTGTGCGCACGTTCCAACACTTGCCAATAAAAGCGGTAACTCGCACGGTCTTGCAAATGGCCTTGGTGGCTGATGGGCGCCCATTGGGCGGCATAGGCAGCCAACACAATCTCGCTGGCCACTTCTATCGCTGCAGGATCAGGCGCCATGGCCTCGAGGATAGGACGAATTTGCGAGGGGTGAATGCTCCACATGCGGGTGCAGCCCAACTCTTGCGCCGCGCGTTGAGCGGCGGCACGCATAGCGGCCATGTCATTGAACTCGGTCACCACACAATGTGACGGCACTTTGCCGTGGGCATGGCAGGCACTGGCGATGTCCAACTTTGCGCGCACCACCAGCGGGTGGTTGAATTGGCCTTGCGATGTCATGGCTGACGCGGGGATGGCACCACCATGCGCAGAAATAAAATCCATCAATCCAAAGCTGAGCGACTGCACTCGCGGGTGAGCGGCGATCTCAAACGCGCGATGCACTGCAGCTGGCGACTCAATCAACACATGAATCGACAAATCTTTGGCGCCAGCATCAAGCAAGGCTTGCTCAGCCACCAACACATCGGCCACTGACTCCACCTTAGGCACCATGATGTGGCTCAAACGCGTACCCGCTTGGCCCGCAATGGTGGCCATGTCGGCTTGAAAACTCGGATGATCGACGGGGTGCACACGCACGGCCACCCGGGCCTCAGGTGCTGCACGCAACGCCAACTCGGTCACGAGCGCGGCATGCTCTGCCTCGCCGCCGACGGGTGCGCCGTCTTCACAATCCAAGGTCACATCAAAGACGCAAGTGCCAAATTCTTGCGTCATGTCAGCTTGCAGCTGCAAGCTTTTGCGCATTCGCGCTTCGACACCGCTGTAGTGGTCACAAACAGGCAGCTGAACGATGCCCGCTTGTGAGCCCAACAAAACTTGACGCGGATGAAGCAAAGAGGCCTCCACACTGTTTGATGCGTGCAAGTTCTTGTCCAATTTGGCTTTATCCAGCACTGGCTTAGATCAAGTGGGCCACACCGGCTTGCTCGTCGGTCAACTCTTTCAAGGTCTTGTCGATGCAACCTTGGCTGAAGGCGTCGATCTCCAAACCTTCCACCACTTTGTATTCACCGTTGTCGCACGTGACGGGAAAGCCAAACATGACGTCTTTTGGAATGCCATACCAGCCTTGCGAAGGAATGCCCATGGTCACCCATTTGCCGTGTGTGCCCAAAGCCCAGTCACGCATGTGGTCGATGGCAGCGTTCGCAGCAGAAGCTGCGGAAGACAAACCACGTGCATCAATGATGGCCGCACCACGCTTGCCCACCGTGGGCAAGAACACATTCGCGTTCCACTCTTGGTCATTGATCATGGTCTTGACAGACTCGCCCTTGATGGTGGCGAAACGGTAGTCTGCATACATGGTGGGTGAGTGGTTACCCCACACGCACAATTTTTCGATGTCAGCCACAGCCTTGCCTGTCTTGGCCGCAATTTGAGACAAGGCGCGGTTGTGGTCCAAACGCAGCATGGCTGTGAAATTGTGAGGCTTGAGGTCTGGTGCGGCTTTCATGGCGATGTAGGCGTTGGTGTTGGCGGGGTTGCCCACCACCAAAACCTTCACATCGCGAGAAGCCACAGCATTCAAAGCCTTGCCTTGCGATGTGAAGATGGCGCCGTTGATGGCGAGTAACTCAGCGCGCTCCATGCCTGGGCCGCGAGGACGTGAGCCCACCAGCAACGCGTAATCGACGTCTTTGAACGCCGTCATCGGGTCGTCATGGGCTTGCATTCCAACCAAGAGGGGAAATGCGCAGTCTTCCAACTCCATCATCACGCCGCGCAAAGCTTTTTGTGGGCCTTCCACGGGGACTTCCAACAATTGCAAGATAACGGGTTGGTCTTTGCCCAACATTTCACCAGAGGCGATACGGAACAACAGGGCGTAACCAATTTGACCAGCTGCACCAGTGACGGCAACGCGAACAGGCTTCTTGCTCATGAGGAAAACTCCAAATAGTGATTAAAAAAGGAAGATGGCACAGTTTACCCGCGAAAACCCTTTGGGCACCCTGTCTTATGTCTTATAGAAGATATGATACGAGGATGACAACGAACTGACGCCCATGCGTCCAGACGACCCACACATGGCCTCTAACACAGCGCCCTCTTTTGCAGCTCTTGGCAACCCCACCTATGTGGGCAGCGATGCGTTGGGCGCTTCGGCTCTGTCACCTGCTTTCAGCCCGCTTTATCAGCAAATCAAAGGCTTGATTTTGCAAAGCCTAGAGTCAGGCGAGTGGAAACCAGGTGAAGCCATCCCCAGTGAAATGGATTTGGCTGGGCGGTTTCGCGTCAGCCAAGGCACCGTGCGCAAAGCCATTGATGAACTGGCAGGCGACAACCTGTTGGTACGCCGACAAGGCAAGGGCACCTTCGTGGCCACCCATGCCGAGCACCAGGTGCAATACCGATTCTTGAAGCTGCAACCCGACAATGGCGATGCGCAAAGCGAAGGCCCGGCCGAGCGCACCATCATTGACTGCAAGCGCCTTCGCGCCAGTGCCGACATTGCCCGCTCGCTCAGCCTGCGCAGCGGCGAAACCGTGCTGCAAGTGCGCCGCGTGTTGGCTTATGCTGGGGTGCCCACGATTTTGGAAGAACTGTGGCTTCCAGGTGCCCCGTTCAAGGGCCTGACTGCCGAACGCTTAAGTAGTTACAAAGGTCCGATGTATGCGCTGTTTGAAACCGAATTCGGTGTTCGCATGGTGCGAGCAGAAGAAAGTATTCGCGCCGTTAACCCTGACTCAGAACAAGCCCAACTGCTGAACGTGGCTATCCACGTGCCCTTGCTGAGCGTGGCACGGGTTGCCTACACTTACAACGACACCCCCATGGAATTGCGACGCGGACTCTATAGAACGGATACGCATCACTACCGAAACGCTTTGAGCTGACATGAAACCCTCATGTCAGCTTGATAGAGTGAAATAGAATTTCAGCTGTTTTGACATACAGATAAACCCCAAGAAAGAACCCCCATGACCCAGCTTGCCAAAAAGCGGCCTGAGTTCCGCAACATCAACGCATTGACCGACTTGCCCACCTACAGGCTTCCTGCGGCGGGTATTGTGTCGATCTTGCACCGCATCAGCGGGTTGATCATGTTTTTGTTGCTGCCCTTCATCGTTTGGATGTTTGACACCTCGGTGTCTTCCGAAATTTCCTTTGCCAAGTTCAGCGCTGCGTTCAACGTCGGCTTGGGCTTTGTGCCTGCGGTGTTGGTGAAAGTTGTGGTGCTGGGACTGATCTGGGCTTATTTGCACCACCTCATCGCTGGCGTGCGCCATGTCTACATGGACGTCAACCATGCTGTGTCCAAAGAATTTGGCAAGTCTTCCGCCATTGCCACTTTGGCACTGAGCTTGGGTTTGACTGGCGCTTTGGGTGCCAAGTTGTTTGGTCTTTACTGATTTATTAGGAGCTTTCAACATGTCTGTGAATTACGGTTCCAAGCGCATCGTCGTCGGCGCGCACTACGGCCTTCGTGACTGGCTCGCCCAGCGCATCACCGCTGTTTTGATGGTTTTGTTCACCTTGGCGGTGCTGGGCCAAGTGCTGTTGACCAGCGGCGAAATCAGCTATGACAAATGGGCGGGCATCTTCAGCTCGCAATTCATGAAGGCCTTGACCTTCTCTGTTTTCATTGCGTTCACCCTGCACGTCTGGGTGGGCATGCGCGACATTTGGATGGACTACGTCAAGCCTGTGGGCGTGCGTTTGTCGTTACAAGTTTTCACTTTGGTTTGGCTGGTGTCGTGTCTCGGCTGGGCCATTCAGGTTCTCTGGAGGCTCTAAGTCATGACCGTTAAAAGCTCTATCCCACGTCGTAAATTTGACGTGGTCATCGTCGGTGCAGGCGGCTCTGGCATGCGTGCCTCGTTGCAACTGGCACGCGCTGGTTTGAATGTGGCTGTCTTGTCTAAAGTGTTTCCCACGCGCTCACACACAGTGGCTGCCCAAGGTGGCATTGGTGCCTCCTTGGGCAACATGAACGAAGACAACTGGCACTACCACTTTTATGACACCGTCAAAGGCTCCGACTGGCTCGGCGACCAAGACGCGATTGAATACATGTGTCGCGAAGCCCCCAAAGTCGTGTACGACTTGGAGCACATGGGCATGCCTTTTGACCGCAACCCAGACGGCACGATTTACCAACGCCCCTTCGGCGGCCACACCGCCAACTACGGCGAAAAAGCTGTCGAACGCGCCTGTGCAGCCGCTGACCGCACCGGTCATGCAATGCTGCACACGCTTTACCAACAAAACGTCAAAGCCAAAACCAGCTTCTTCGTCGAATGGATGGCACTCGATTTGATTCGCGACGACTCGGGTGACGTGGTGGGCGTCACCGCCCTCGAGATGGAAACCGGCGAGCTCTACATCATGGAAGCCAAAACCGTGATGTTGGCCACCGGTGGCGCCGGCCGCATCTTTGCTGCGTCAACCAACGCCTTCATCAACACCGGCGACGGTTTGGGCATGGCCGCTCGCGCAGGCATTCCTCTCGAAGACATGGAATTTTGGCAATTCCACCCCACCGGCGTGGCTGGTGCGGGCGTGCTCTTGACCGAAGGCTGCCGTGGCGAGGGAGCGATTTTGCGCAATTCAAATGGCGAACGCTTCATGGAGCGTTATGCCCCCGCCTACAAAGACTTGGCCCCACGCGACTATGTGTCACGCTGCATGGACCAAGAAATCAAAGAAGGCCGCGGTTGCGGTCCTAACAAGGACTACATCAACCTGGACATGACCCATTTGGGCGCCGACACCATCATGAAACGTTTGCCTTCGGTGTTCGAAATTGGCCACAACTTTGCCAACGTCGACATCACCAAAGAGCCCATCCCCGTGATTCCGACCATCCATTACCAAATGGGCGGCATTCCAACCAACATCCACGGCCAAGTGGTGACGCAAAACGCCAACAACGAAAGCGTGGTGGTGAACGGTTTGTACGCGGTGGGTGAATGCTCTTGCGTGTCGGTGCACGGCGCCAACCGCTTGGGCACCAACTCCTTGCTCGACTTGTTGGTGTTTGGCCGCGCAGCCGGCAACCACGTGGTGGAGTTCAACCAAAAGAACAAAGAACACAAGCCACTGCCCGCCCATGCCGCCGACATCAGCTTGGCGCGTTTGGCGCGTTTGGAAGCCAATCAAACTGGTGAATACGCCCAAGATGTGGCCAATGACATTCGCGACGCCATGCAGACACATGCCAGCGTGTTCCGCACACAGGCGATGATGGACGAAGGCGTCAAGAAAATCGCCGCGCTGCGCGAGCGCGTCAACAACATTGGCTTGAAAGACACCTCCAAAGTGTTCAACACCGCACGCATCGAAGCCTTGGAGGTCGAAAACCTGATTGAGTCAGCCGAAGCCACCATGGTCTCTGCTGCTGCTCGTCACGAAAGCCGTGGGGCTCACACCGTGAACGACTACGGTGACTCGCCCGAGCACCCCAACGGCCGCAATGACCAAGAATGGCACAAACACACGCTGTGGCACAAGGATGGCAACAAGCTGACCTACAAGCCCGTGCAAATGAAGCCCTTGACCGTCGACAGCATCCCGCTGCAGACCCGTACTTTCTGATCAGGTAAACACCATGACAAAACGCACGTTCCAAATTTATCGCTACGACCCAGACACCGACGCCAAGCCTTACATGCAGACCATCGAGGTCGAATTGGATGGCCATGAGCGCATGCTCTTGGATGCTTTGATGAAACTCAAAGCCGTCGACCCCACCATTTCGTTCCGTCGCTCATGCCGTGAAGGCGTGTGTGGCTCGGATGCGATGAACATCAACGGCAAAAACGGCTTGGCCTGCTTGACCAATATGCGCACCCTCCCTGGCGTGATCGTGCTCAAGCCCCTGCCCGGTCTGCCCGTGATCCGCGACATGATCGTGGACATGACCCAGTTCTTCAAGCAATACCACTCCATCAAGCCTTACTTGGTCAACGACACACAAGCCCCTGAAAAAGAGCGCCTGCAGTCACCCGAAGAGCGCGACGAGTTGAACGGCTTGTACGAGTGCATCTTGTGCGCCAGTTGCTCCACGAGTTGCCCCTCGTTTTGGTGGAACCCCGACAAGTTCGTGGGCCCTGCCGGTTTGTTGCAAGCCTATCGCTTCATTGCCGACAGCCGCGACCAAGACACTTCTGGCCGCCTAGACAACTTGGAAGACCCTTACCGTCTTTTCCGCTGCCACACCATCATGAACTGCGTCGACGTTTGCCCCAAAGGTTTGAATCCCACCAAGGCCATCGGCAAAATCAAAGAACTGATGGTTCGTCGCGCCATCTGACCATGGATGTGGATTCAATCTTTCGGGATACCTCAGTGGGGGACCCCACGCTGGACGGCTTAGATGGCAAGCAAGCATTGGGCGCCCGAGCGATCAGCAAACTGCACTGGCGAAGCCGGCGCGGCTTGCTCGAGAATGATTTGTTCATTCAAAAATTTTTCAAACAATATGAATCGCAACTCACCGTGGGCCATGCCAGAGGCATGTATGAGTTGATGGACTTGTCGGACAACGATTTGCTCGACATCTTTTTGCAACGCAAGGCATTGCCAGACAAACCCCTATCAGAAGATGCACGTGAAGTGCTGCGAATGTTGAGACACTGAACCGAACACCGCTTTTTAAAAGACATTGAGGAATCACCATGAAACTTGCAGACAACAAAGCCACCCTCTCGTTTAGCGACGGCAGCCCCAGCATCGAGATGCCCGTCTACAGCGGCAGCGTCGGCCCAGACGTCATCGATATCCGTAAGTTGTATGGCCAAACGGGCATGTTTACCTATGACCCAGGCTTCTTGTCGACCGCTTCTTGCCAATCAGCCATCACCTATATCGACGGCGACAAAGGTGAGTTGCTGTATCGCGGCTACCCCATCGAACAACTCGCCACCCATTGCGACTACCTTGAAACTTGCTACTTGCTATTGAAGGGCGATCTGCCCAACACTGCGCAAAAATCCGAGTTCAAGCACATCGTGACCAACCACACCATGGTCAACGAGCAAATGCAATTCTTCTTGCGTGGCTTTCGCCGTGACGCGCACCCGATGGCTGTGTTGACGGGCTTGGTGGGCGCTTTGTCAGCCTTCTATCACGACAGCACCGACATCACCAACCCAGAGCACCGCGAAATTGCTGCCATTCGCTTGATCGCCAAAATGCCAACCCTTGTGGCCATGGCTTACAAATACGGCGTGGGTCAGCCTTTCGTATACCCGCAAAACAACCTCAGCTATGCAGGCAACTTCTTGCGCATGATGTTTGCTGTGCCTTGCGAAGAGTACGTGGTCAACCCCGTGCTCGAACGCGCCATGGACCGCATCTTCACGCTGCATGCCGACCACGAGCAAAACGCATCGACATCCACAGTGCGTTTGTGCGGCTCCTCGGGCACCAACCCCTTTGCCGCCATCGCTGCAGGTGTGGCTTGCTTGTGGGGCCCTGCACACGGCGGCGCCAACGAAGCTTGCCTGAACATGCTGGAAGACATCCAAAAAATGGGTGGCATTTCCAAAGTCGGCGAATTCATGGAGAAAGTCAAAGACAAAAACTCTGGCGTCAAGCTCATGGGCTTTGGCCACCGCGTCTACAAAAACTATGACCCCCGCGCCAAGATGATGCAAGAAACCTGCGACGAGGTGTTGAAAGAACTCGGTCTCGAGAACGACCCCCTGTTCAAGTTAGCGAAAGCTTTGGAAAAGATTGCTTTGGAAGACGAATACTTTGTCAGCCGCAAGCTCTACCCCAACGTCGATTTCTACTCTGGCATCGTGCAACGCGCCATCGGCATTCCCGTGAACTTGTTCACGGGCATCTTTGCCTTGGCTCGCACCGTGGGCTGGATTGCACAGTTGAACGAAATGATCGGCGACCCCGAGTACAAAATCGGCCGCCCACGTCAGTTGTTCACCGGCGCTGCACACCGCAACGTAGAAGACATAGCCAAGCGCAAGTAATTGCGCACAGCACCTCAGGGGTCGGCTCTGCCGCTATGAATTCTGTCCCGTTTTTAAAGACGCCCGAGGCTCTGAGGGCGCTGGTCAACGTCGTTCACGCCTCCTGTCAATGTAGCTTGCAACATTGCACAGGATGGGAGAGCGTCAACGACAGCGCGTGGCCCGCGCAGCAGATGACCCTCGTGGCCACCTTGCGCGATCCCGATGTGTATGAGCCCACATTTGAAGAACAGCATCCCCACGGCACGCGTTACGAATCAGCCGATGCGCCTGTGGTGCTGAAGTTTTTTCCCTACAACCGCTGCGATGTGCATGCCTGCAACACATGCCAGCAACACGCGCTTCGCTACACAGAGTTTGGTGGCTACTACGTTGACCCTCGAGCGCGTCGCTTAAACCCTGAGCTGATCACAGACTGAGTGACCCGCCCAGGTGCATCGGCATTTAGCCCAGCGCCATCTCGCCACCCAAGGCCTCCAACAAATCCGGCAAAAGCTTGCTGAGCTCGCCTGTGGCAAGGGCCACGTCGGCATCAAAGCCCTCGTCTTTTCCAGCTGACATGGCCTCAAACACCACATCTAAGAAGGTGATTTTTTTCAACTGGAGCGCTTCAGTCAACGAAAACGACACGCGCCCTTGCCACGTCAGCGCCAAACGCGTGGGCAACTTTCCGCCTTGCACATGGTGCTTGACCTCATCGGTATCCAGCGGGTGGCGAACGTAGCGCACCACCGACTTTGATTCATCAGCAGCCTTGAGCTCACACTCGCGGTCCACGCTGAATGCCGCAGGTGGCTCTTGCGTCACCAACCACAAAGCCATGGCCGACTGAGGCGACATGTGGGTGTTGATCAAGGTCAGGCTCAGGCCCGCAAAGGTCTTGACCAGCAGAGTCACCACCTCATCCGCTTTGGCTTGGCTGCCTGCGTCCAACACCATCACATGGGTGATGGGGTCAATCCACACCAGCACTGACGACTCTTGACTAAAGGCCATGGGCATCAAAGACATCTTCACGTCTTCTTTGATGTCCTTCATCTCTTTCTTGCCGGGCTTGCGGCCCTCAGCCATCTCAATCTGCGCACCGCGCTCTTTGGCCTTGCGTGTGACCACCGAGCCGGGCACGCCCTTGGTCTCAATTTTGAGCTTCAACATGCGCTGACCATTCACTGCCTCGACCAACGCGCCGTGCGCCTCACCGCGGGGCTCCACCCACCCAATCGCCTTGTCTTGGCTTGCGCCGCAAGGCACAAAACGTTCGGCGTCAAGCGCTTGCTCCATTTGTTCAAGGCTGGGACGCCAGCCCTCGCCGATTCGATACACCATCATATTTTTGAACACGAATCGCCTTTAGTTTTGAGATCTGATTGCCATAAAAAAAGCCAACCGCAAGAGTTGGCTTTGGAAGTTGTGGTCATTTTAGCTTGTGGCCCTTGCCTTGAATGACGACGAAAATGACGAGAACTGGAGAACACGGATGAACATCAATTTCCTTCGCACACTGGTGTGTCTGTTAGGCCTGCTCGCCGCCATCCCCTCTCTCGCCCGGCAAGGCGACTGCGGCTTTATTCAAAACCCAGACCGCCAAGCCTATTGCCGCGCCATCAGCGGTGGTGGATCTAGCCACTGTGGGTTTATTCGTGATGGCGAAATGCAAGCCCGCTGCCGTGCCGAAACGGGCGGTGGCAGCAGCCAATGCGGATTTATTCGCGACCAAGACATGCAGGCTGCTTGCCGCGCCAGTGCAGAACGTGCCAACACAGCATCCTCTGGCGGCTCTGGCCAATGCGGATTTATTCGCGACCAAGACATGCAGGCTGCTTGCAGGGCCAAAACGAGGTAAGCCCAATCTGGGCTTTGAAAATCAACCCGTTGGAGCGACAGCGCTTTAGGTGACTTGCACCTAAATCCAATCGCGCTAGGATTTCAAAAAAATGCGCAACAACCAAACAACCCAAACTGGAGACGACAACATGCACCTTAAAAAATTTGTAACTCATGCCAGCAAAACCAGTGGCATTGCCGCCTCGCTGGGCATCGTCCTCGCTTTAGGTTTGCCGCTTGTACCGAGCGCAGCGCACAGCCAAACAAGTTACCCCACCCGCCCCGTCACGCTGGTGGTCCCCGTGCCGCCTGGCGGCATTCTTGACACAGTGGCAAGAATGGTGGTGCCGTCGATGACACAAACCTTGGGCCAGCCCGTTGTGATCGACAACAAGGCCGGCGCAGGCGGCAACATCGGGGCCAGCTTTGTGGCCAAGTCTGCACCAGACGGCTACAACTTGTTAGTCGGCTACTCGATGTTTCATGTGGGCAACCCCTCGATGTACCCCAACCTCAGTTGGGATCCGCTGCGCGATTTCACGCCCATCGGCATGCTGGTCGTGTCGCCCCATGTGTTGGCTGTTCACCCTTCCGTTCCCGCCAAAAACCTGCGTGAGCTGGTGGATTTGGCGCGCGCCAACCCGGGCAAGCTGAATTACGCCACCTCTGGCAACGGGTCAGTGCCGCATGTGGGCGTGGAGTTGTTCAAGCAACAAAACAATATTTTCATCACCCACATTCCCTATCGGGGCGCTGGCCCAGCCATGCTGGACGTGGTGGCGGGCAATGTCCAAATGACTGTGGCCACGCCGCCCTCATTGGCGGGCTTTGTGCAGTCTGGCAAGATGCGCCCACTCGCAGTAGCAGCCAGCAAACGACTGGCGCTGATGCCCGATGTGCCCACCTCTGCCGAGGCCGGCTTTCCTGGGTTTGAGCTAGAGGCGTGGGTGGCCTTGTTTGCACCCATGGGCACCCCGCCCGCTGCAGTGCAAAAGCTCACCGAGGCGGTCAAGCTTGCCATGGAGTCCCCCAATGTGCGCAAGTCAGCCGAAACAGCAGGCGTTGAAATTCGCTACATGCCGCCCGCCCAATTGGATGCGGTGGTTCGCAAAGACATTCAATACTGGTCCAACGTCATCAAGACTGCCAATATTCGAGCTGACTAAATACCCTGGGCAGCCACAGATCTGATTTACAACTTCAATTCATCGCTTCAATATGACGACTCAAAACTCTTCGGCCTCATTTGTGACACGTGCCTTGGCACTCGACTGCGCCGCGCTGAGCGACGCGCTAGACCGCTCTGGCATTGCTGGTCAGTGTTACCAAATCAAAGCTTGCGATCCCAAGTTTCGAATGGCTGGCCATGCTTACACCGTGCTCTACCGACCAGCCGCCCATGGTGAAGAGGGTCATGTGGGCGACTTCATTGACGATGTCGAACCCGGCAGCGTCATCGTGATCGACAACCGCGGCCATGACCACATGACCACCTGGGGAAACATCCTGACCGAGATGGCGCATCAGCGAAAAATGGCGGGCACCGTGATCGACGGCATCAACCGTGACGTGGCACTGTGTAGCGAGCTCAATTACCCCATCTACAGCCGAGGCAGTTGGATGCGCACCGGCAAGGGACGTATTCAACTGGCGGGTTTGCAAGTGCCCGTGCAAATTGGTGGCGTGACTGTTTATCCAGGTGACTTGCTGCGCGGTGACGCGGACGGGGTGGTGGTCATTCCCAAAGCCTTGCAGGAACAAGTACTGGGGTTTGCTGAAGAAATCACACGCAAAGAAAACACCGTGCGCGCGGCCATTCGCTCAGGCATGCGCATGGATGAGGCCAGACGCCAAAACCACTACCACGCGCTGCAAAGCCCCGACTACCAAAAAATTGCGGGCTAAGGCCGCTCACTCATGTAGGAATGAAAAACGCCCCGTGAGGGGCGTTTCTTTGATTGTCTGGCGGAAGCGGTGAGATTCGAACTCACGGAGGGCTCACACCCTCGCCGGTTTTCAAGACCGGTGCATTCAACCGCTCTGCCACGCTTCCTTGTTGAATTTCAGGCGAGATTGTAATGGCTGTTTCACTCGTTTCTATCCACGCTCAGGTCTCTGGCAAAAACATCGATTGCAGATCGCTCAAGAAGTCAAAGCCACGCTCGGTGGGCACCACGCGCTGAAAGTCTCGGGTGATGAGGCCTTTGGCCTCGGCCTCGGCCAAGGCGGACTGAATGGCGGTCACGGGCAGGCCTGTGCGCTCTGTGAAGTCGGCCAACGAAAACCCATGACGCAGACGCAGGGCGTTGAGCATGAACTCAAACGGCAGTTCGGCCCGTGTCACTTCGGTGTTTTGCGCCACCGCGCGGTCAGCGCGACTGCTGTCGAGCGCATGGTCCATGAACAGGCGCGGGTCGCGGTGGCGCACTTGGCGCAGCACGCGATGGGCAAAGCTGAGTTTGCTGTGCGCGCCAGCACCAATGCCTAGGTAGTCGCCAAACTGCCAGTAATTGGTGTTGTGCCAGCAGCGGTGCTTGTCTTTGGCGTAGGCCGACACTTCGTAGCGGTGTAGACCTAAGGCGGCAGTGCGCTCGGTGATGCGGTCCAGCATGGCGTAGGCGTCGTCGTCTGGCGGTATTTGCGGTGGAAATTTGGCAAACACGGTGTTGGGCTCGATGGTGAGGTGGTACACCGACAAATGGGGGGGCTGCAAGGACAAAGCCATGTCCAGGTCTTGGTCCAACTGCGCCAGGGTTTGGCCAGGCAAGGCGTACATCAGGTCGAGGTTGAAGGTGTCAAAGGCGTCCCGTGCTTCTTGTACCGCCGCAATTGCTTGGGCGCGGTTGTGCACGCGGCCCAAGGCTTGCAAGTGTTGGTCGTTGAAGCTTTGCACGCCCACCGACAAGCGGGTCACGCCTGCGGCGCGAAAGGAGCGGAAGCGGTCTTTCTCAAACGTGCCGGGGTTGGCTTCTAGCGTGATTTCGCAGTCGGCCTCTAAACGCAAGCGCGCACGCATGTCGCTGATCAGCCGCTCAATCGCGGCCGGCGAAAACAAGCTGGGCGTGCCACCCCCAATGAAGATGCTGTGCACGCCGCGGCCCCAGACGAGGGGCAGGCTGTGCTCTAGGTCGGCGCACAGGGCGTCAAGGTAGCGTTGCTCGGGCAGCTCGCCGCCCACGCTGCTTTGCAGCTCGTGTGAATTGAAGTCGCAATAGGGGCATTTCTTGAGGCACCAAGGCAGATGCACATACAGCGACAGCGGCGGCAAGCTGCTGAGCGACAGCGTGCCAGGGCGCATGAGGTGTTGGATGTCTTGGGTCATGGACAGCGTGTCAAGCAAACCAGCGCTCGCGCATGAGCGCGAGCATGAGCTGCGCCGCTTGACCCCGGTGGCTGTTGGCGTTTTTCACGTCGGTGGGCAACTCGGCAAAGGTTTTGCCAAAGCGCGGAATGAACATGATGGGGTCAAAGCCAAAGCCATTTGCCCCCACCGGTGCGCGTGTGATGTCGCCTACAGCACGGCCAACAGCGATGAGCGGCTCGGGGTCATCCGGATGGCGCACGGCCACAAGGGTGCTGACCAAGGCAGCGCGGCGGTTGTCGATGTTCGCCATTTGTTCTAGCAAGGCGCGCACGTTGTTGTCGTCGCTTTTCGCGTAGCCAAACTGGGTGGCATAAAAAGCGGTTTGCACACCAGGCAATCCGCCAAAGGCGTCCACACACAAGCCCGCATCGTCGGCCACCGCAGGCAAGCCGCTTTCTCGTGCAGCGTGGCGGGCTTTGGCCAAAGCGTTTTCCACAAAGGTGTGAAACGGCTCTTGGGCTTCGCCAATGTGCAAATCGCCTTGGCGTACCAACTCAACACCCAGCGGTGCAAACATGGCTTGCAGCTCAGCGAGCTTGCCTTGGTTATTTGAGGCCAGAACGATTTGCTTGATCATCGTGGGCGTGGGCGTGGGCGTGGGCGTGGGCGTGGGCATGGGTATTTATGCCGCCAAAGCTTCTTGTTGCATCGCGATGAGTTCGCGCACGCCTTTTTCAGCCAAGGCCAGCAAGGCATTCATTTGCTCGCGCGTGAAAGGCAGGCCTTCGGCGGTGCCCTGAACTTCCACATAGTGACCCGCGCTGGTCATGACCACATTCATGTCGGTGTCACAGGCCGAGTCTTCGGTGTATTCCAAATCAAGCAAAGGCAATTCGCCCAACATGCCGACAGAAATGGCAGCAATGCCTTGGGTGATGGGGCTCTCGGTCAGCTTGCCTGAGGCCATGAGGGTGTTCACCGCATCCTGAGCGGCCACAAACGCGCCGGTGATGCTGGCGGTGCGTGTGCCGCCGTCGGCTTGCAACACATCGCAGTCGAGGTGAATGGTGCGCTCGCCGAGTTTTTTCAGGTCAAACACCGCGCGCATGGAACGGCCAATGAGGCGCTGAATTTCTTGGGTGCGGCCCGATTGTTTGCCGCGTGCAGCCTCGCGGTCGCTGCGGGTGTGGGTGGCACGGGGCAGCATGCCGTATTCGGCGGTGACCCAGCCTTCGCCAGAGCCTTTTTTGTGGCCTGGCACTTTTTCTTCCACCGAAGCGGTGCACAGCACCTTGGTGTGGCCAAACTCAATCAGCACCGAACCTTCGGCGTGCATGGTGTAGTGACGGGTGATGCGCACGGTCCGCAGTTGGTCGGCGGCACGGGTGTGGCGTGAGGCGGGTAAGGAATGGGTCATGGGTAATGGCTTTGAATCAAGCGTTTGAAGAATGGGGTCAGCCGTCGATTGTCGACCAATCGCAAGACCTTGCCTGTGCGTCAAAAAACTGCCTCAGTCGGCCTGAGATAATTCAGGCTTTGATACAAAAAGTCACCCCATGCCCATTTACAGCATGACCGGCTATGCCAGTGCGCAAACCGAGCTAGCTTCAGACACCGCCAACAGCCCCGCACTGCGCTTGGGGCTAGAGATTCGCTCGGTCAACAGCCGCTTTTTGGACCTGACGTTCAAGATGCCCGAAGAGTTGCGCCAACACGAAGCGGCCCTGCGTGAACTGGTGACCCAACACCTCAAGCGCGGCAAGGTCGAAGTACGCGCCAACATTGAAAGCACGGCTGACACCAGCTTTGCCCAACCCACCCCTGCCCTGCTGCAGCATCTGCTGGTCCTGCAAGAGCAGGTTCAGGCGCACTTACCCAAGGCCAACGGCCTGTCGGTGGCCGATGTGCTGCGCTTGGCCACGGCCCAATCGGCCGCACCTGCTGACATTGGGCCTGCGGTGCTGCAACTGGCCCAAACCACCCTGACCCAATTGAGCGGCGCCCGTGAACGCGAAGGCGCACGTTTGGCGCAAACCTTGCGCGATCGCCTGAGCCAACTGCGCGTGCTGGCCAAACAGGCGGCGCCGCTAGTGCCACAGTTGGTGGAGCAACAGCGCTTGAAGTTTTTAGAGCGTTGGCGCGAAGCCATGGCATTGACCGAAGGCTCGACCCTGCCCGAAGCAGCGCAAGACCGCGCCTTGACTGAGGCCACCTCGTTTGCGATTCGCATTGACGTGGCCGAAGAGCTCACGCGCTTGGTGTCACACTTTGAAGAAATGGATGATTTGCTGGCCAAAGGCGGCAAAGCTGAGGGCGTGGGCAAGCGTTTGGACTTTCTGATTCAAGAGCTGCACCGCGAGGCCAACACCTTGGGCTCCAAGTCAGCCACGATGGACATGACCCGTATTTCGGTGGACATGAAAGTGTTGATCGAACAACTTCGCGAACAAGTACAGAACCTCGAATAATGGACAACTTTCCCGGTAACCTCTTTGTGGTGGCAGCCCCCAGCGGGGCTGGCAAATCAAGCCTCGTCAATGCCTTGATGGAGCTTGACGCCAAAGTGCGCCCTTCCGTCTCGCACACCACCCGCCAGCCGCGCGGCCAAGAAAAACACGGCCGCGAATACTTCTTTGTCTCGCCGCCCGAGTTTGACCACATGGTCGAAGCCAACGCATTTTTGGAATGGGCCCATGTGCACGGCCAGCGCTATGGCACCTCACGCAAAGCGATTGAAGACCGCATTGCCCAAGGTGCAGACGTGATTTTAGAAATCGACTTCCAAGGCGCGATTCAAGTCAAAAAGTTGTTTGCCAATGCAGTGCTCATCTTCATCTTGCCCCCCAGCTGGGAGGAGCTCAAATCGCGTCTGCACAACCGCGGTGAAGATGCGGCTGACATCATTGAGCTGCGCCTACAAAACGCGGCCGACGAGATGGCCCAGGCCCGAGAATTTGACTACGTTATAATCAACGAAATGTTTGAGACCGCTTTGTTCGACCTGAAAGCGATCGTGCATGCACAGCGCCTCAAATTCCTGGCACAGCGCCGGGCTCGGGCTGAGATCTTTCAAGCCCTGAACATCACCTGAATTCTGGAGTACCCACATGGCCCGCATCACTGTTGAAGATTGCCTCGCGCAAATCCCTAACCGCTTTCAATTGGTGCTGTGCGCCACTTACCGCGCTCGCATGCTCAGCCAAGGTCACACGCCCAAGGTCGAAAGCAAAAACAAGCCAGGCGTGACCGCCTTGCGCGAAATTGCAGCAGGCCACATTGGCATCGAGATGCTCAAAAAAGTACCCGGCTAAATCCGGGCTTGCCCAAGTCAAAAGCACCGCACTGTCGGTGCTTTTTTTATTGCGGGTAAAGTAAACCGTATGAGCGTTACCCAATCCACTCTCAAGCCACCCGCTTCTCTGTCCAGAAGTGCGGCCGCGGCCAATGCTGCAGCCGCGAGCTTTGCTGCGTTGACGCAAAAACTAAGCTACCTCCATACCGAGGGCTTGGAGATGGTGCGCCGCGCTTACCGCTATGCCGACGAGGCGCATTTGGGTCAACTGCGCAACAGTGGTGAGCCCTACATCACCCACCCCATTGCCGTGGCAGCGCAATGCGCGGAATGGAAGCTAGATGCACAAGCACTCTCAGCCGCGCTGCTGCATGACGCCATGGAAGACTGCGGCATCAGCAAAACTGATTTAATCGAACGCTTTGGCATTCAAGTGGCTGACTTGGTGGACGGCCTGACCAAGCTCGACAAACTGGAATTCAACACCCGCGAAGAAAGCCAAGCAGAGTCCTTTCGCAAAATGCTGTTGGCCATGGCACGCGATGTGCGCGTCATCCTGATCAAGCTGGCCGACCGCAGCCACAACATGCGCACCATGGGCGACATGCCCCGTGCCAAATGGGCCCGTATCTCCAACGAAACGCTGGAAATTTATGCACCCATCGCCCACCGCTTGGGCCTGAACCAAACTTACCGAGAATTACAAGAACTGGCGTTCCAACACCTGTGGCCTTGGCGTCATCACGTGCTGAACAAAGCCATTCAAAAAGCCCGCCACCGCCGCCGCGATTTGATGCAAAAGGTGGAGCAAGAGGTGAGCGCATCGTTGGCCAAAGTGGGTTTGCAAGTGCGTATCTCGGGACGCGAAAAAACGCTGTATTCGATTTACAAAAAAATGGATGAAAAGCTCCTGAGCTTTGCGCAGGTCACAGACATCTATGGCTTTCGCCTCATCCTGCCCAATGTGATTGACTGCTACACCGCCATGGGCGTGTTGCACCAGATGTACAAGCCCGTGCCTGGCAAGTTCAAAGACCACATTGCCATTGCCAAGCTCAACGGCTACCAGTCCTTGCACACCACCATCGTTGGGCCATCGGGTTTGAATGTCGAGTTTCAAATGCGCACCGAAAGCATGAACTTGGTGGCTGAAACTGGCGTTGCAGCCCATTGGCTCTACAAAGACAGCGGCTCCAGCAACGAAACCAACTTGGGCAACAAGTGGCTGCAGTCGCTGCTAGACATCCAAGACGAAACGCGCGACGCCACTGAGTTTTGGGACCACGTCAAAGTCGACTTGTTCCCAGATGCCGTGTATGTGTTCACCCCAAAAAGCAAGATCATGGCCATGCCACGCGGCGCGACTGTGGTTGACTTTGCCTATGCGGTGCACAGCGATGTCGGTGACCGCACCATGGCTGCCAAGGTCAATGGCGAACAAGTGCCGCTGCGAACCGAACTGCGCAATGGCGACATCATCGAAGTCATCACCTCCTCCGTCGCATCGCCCAATCCTGCATGGCTGGGCTTTGTGCGCACGGGACGTGCCCGATCCAAAATCCGTCACCACCTCAAAACGATGGCTCACAGCGAGTCGCAAGAGTTGGGCGACAAGCTGTTAGCCCAAGCGCTGCGTGCCGAGGGCATTGACCACATGCCCGCGCTCGATGGAGAGTATTCGCACCTATGGGACAAGTTGCTGCACTTCACGGGCAGTAAAACACAAGCCGAGCTCTTGACCGACATCGGCTTAGGCAAACGCGTGGCCAGCATCGTCGCCAAGCGTTTGGCCAAGTTGCTGGCAGACACAGGCCTCAAGCCCGATGCACTTCTGCTCAGCCGCGAGCGATTCACAGCCCACGAAAACCTGTCGCAAGGCAGCGTCACCGTGGACGGCAGCGAAAACGCCTCGGTGCAATACGCCACCTGCTGTCGCCCCGTTCCAGGGGATGCGATTGTGGGTTATTTGGGACGCGGTGAAGGTCTGGTGGTGCACACCGATCTGTGCGGCGTGGCCCAACGCTTGAAGCACAAAGACAGCGAACGCTTCATTGCCGTGGAGTGGTCGGATGAGCCCACGCGCACCTTTGAAGTCGCAGTGGTGGTCACTGTGAGCAACGGCAAAGGCGTGTTGGCACGCGTGGCCTCAGCCATCACGGGCGCCGAAGCCGACATTACCCATGTGCTGATGGCCGACGAAGTGATGGGCCAAGAGGCCTTGGATTTGCGTTTTGTCTTCAGTGTGCGCGACACAGCGCATTTAGATGCAGTTCTGAGCAACCTGCGGCGCGTCCCCGCAGTTTTGCAAGCACAACGCACGGTGTCGGGCGTGGGGCGTGAGACCTGAGATTCAAGCCTGCCTATTTAAGGCTTGTCATCCACAGGCGCTGGATAGCGCACCGCCAACAGCTCCACCTCTTGCACACCCACTGGCGTGACCAACTTCACCACATCACCTTCACGCGCTTTAAGCAAAGCGCGTGCGATGGGTGACACCCAAGTCACTTCGGCTTTCAAACTGTCCGCCTCGTCAATACCCAAGATAGTGACTGTGCGCGCCACTTGGCCCTCATCCACATAGGTCACCGTGGCGCCAAAAAACACTTGATCGCTGCCGTGGTGGCTGCTGGGGTCTGTGACTTGCGCAATCTCTAAACGTTTGGTGAGGAAACGAATGCGGCGGTCAATCTCGCGTAGACGTTTTTTACCGTAGTGGTAATCGCCGTTTTCCGATCTGTCGCCATTGCTGGCGGCCCAATGCACGATCTCGACCATGCGCGGACGTTCGTTGTCCATCAGCTCAAACAACTCCGCACGAAGATTGGCATAGCCTGAGGGCGTGATGTAGTTTTTGCTACCTACAGGCAGCGGTGGCAAGGCGTTGTCCTCCTCCTCGCCATCCGTCTCTTGGGTGAAAACATTGTTCATGATCACAAACTCTGTGCAGTGAAGAACAAAGAAAAAGGGTTTACATCCGAAAATGTAAACCCTTGTTCAATTTGGTGCGGCTGGCAGGAATCGAACCCACGACCCCTTGGTTCGTAGCCAAGTACTCTATCCAGCTGAGCTACAGCCGCTCTGGAAAAAAGCCATTGTACCACAGATGCACCACCCTGCTTTCGCAACCCACATCCGAAGCTAATGCAGTTCAGTTCAGTGCAGTGCAGTGTGAAGGCAGATGACGCGCAGCCTAAGCAAACTCAGGCAGCAAAACAAATGCGCACAAAAAATCAAAAATAGTCAAAAGAAAAGAAGCGCTTCACGAATTCACGACACGCAATTGCATGGCCTAAACTAAGGGTCAACACCGCAAAAATCTAGTCCAAATTGACGATGGCTTTGGTGCAATCGGTGCTGACAATTCAACCTGCTAATCAAGCTGTTTTATTTGGTGGGCGATTCAAATAATTCCAAAGAGTTTGCAATTTTTACTAACGATTTTTACTTTGAACAGCATCTCCACAACAAGTCAAGTCCGCGGTTTAAATTGTTAGTTTGAGCGTTTTGCATCATTAAAAATAAAACGAAGGGGCCCTTCAAGAATGGATGATTATTCCAGTCAGCGTCGGAAATCTAGCAATCAACTGGTGGGCATCGGCCTGGTGGTTGTGGTGCATGTGTTGATCCTATGGGTTGTGAACTCTGGCCTGGCAAGGTCATTTGTTAAAAAAATCCAAAAGCCTGTTGAGGCTGTTTTATTGGAAGAAAAAAAACCTGAACTTCCACCTCCCCCACCGCCGCCGCCTGCGCCTGTCAAAAACGTCCCTCCGCCACCTGTATTTGTGCCCCCTAGTGATGTGCAGGTTTCAGCGCCTTCAACCGCCAATGCGATCTCTGCAGTCACTTCTACGCCAACACCCGTGGTGGTCGCACCGGTCGTCAACACACCGCCGCCTGTTCGCACGCCAGCTGTTGTGAATTCAGCCAACTGCGTGAAACCTGAATATCCAAGCGTTTCTAAGCGACTAGAAGAAGAAGGCACAGTCAATCTGCGATTTCTCATTGGCATTGATGGCAAGGTCCTTGAGGCATCCATAGAAAAATCATCTGGCTACAGAAGATTAGACGAAGCTGCGCGTGAAGGCTTATCGCGATGTCAATTCACTGCAGCAACAGTGGGTGGCAAGCCAGAGCAAGCTTGGGCCACCATGAAATACACCTGGCGACTTGACTGAGCGAATCGCTAAATTGACTTTTTAATTTCCCCAAAATACCAAACCGGAGAATTCATCATGCCTAAACAAATCAAAAACCTATTCTTGTCAGCCATTTTTTTATATGCAGGCAATCTGATGGCGCAAAGCACAGAAGCCGTTTCAGCTGCTTCGGCCCCCATCACTGCCGCAGCGACCGCTATTGCTGAAAATCCTTATGGGCTAGCAGCCCTGTGGAACCAAGGAGATGGCGTTGCAAAGGGCACATTGCTGATCTTGGTGTTGATGAGCATGGCGTCTTGGTATGTCATCATTATCAAATTTGCCGAGCAAGCCAAACTCAACAAGCAGGCCAAGGCAGCCCAAGAAACCTTTTGGACAGCGCGCACCGTTGAGCAAGGCAAAGAAACCTTGCAACCAGATTCGGCATTTCGATTTATTGCTGAAAAAGCACTGCAAAGCGCTACCAAACATACCGGTTTATTGGGTGCTGTTGACTTCAATGAATGGGTCACCATGAGCATCCAGCGCGCCATTGGCAATGTTCAAAGCCGCATGCAGGATGGATTGGCAGTTTTGGCGACCGTTGGCTCTACCGCGCCATTTGTAGGACTTTTTGGAACGGTTTGGGGCATTTATCACGCTCTGGTCAAAATCGGTATTTCTGGCCAAGCCTCGATTGACAAAGTTGCAGGCCCTGTCGGTGAGTCATTGATCATGACGGCTATTGGATTGGCTGTCGCAGTACCTGCGGTTTTGGGATATAACTTTTTGGTGCGCCGCAACAAAGCCGTGATGGAACAAGTCAACGAATTTGGCTCTGACTTACATGCCGTATTGCTGGGTTCTCTTAAAAAGTAAGCCTTCTTTCAATCGGCTCCTATTAACCCAAATGGCTTGACTGATAAGTTAAGAAACTATTATGGCAATGAATGTTGGCGAAACCGATGAGGAAATCATCAGCACCATCAACACCACTCCTTTGGTGGATGTGATGTTGGTTCTGCTGATTATTTTCTTAATCACGATTCCTGTGGTCACC
>NZ_DAIRSK010000011.1:0-111077 GCF_036804465.1 Limnohabitans sp. | reverse complement strand
AACCCGCTAAATTCTCAAACTTTCTTTGGCTAGTTACTGGAATAGTTCACTTATTTGGTGAGCGATATTTTCTGTAGAGCACCTGTGCGATGAGCCTTTGTGACGACCTAAGACGCTGTTTTTGGCGGGAGTCATGGGGTACCCCTCGGAACTGATTTGGCCGCTCAAAAATCGGCTTTTAGGCTGCTCCATAAAGCATCTAATTTTTCATGGGCAGTCACGCAAAACACCCGAATCGATTGGATAGGGTCACGCCCTGTCAAGTGACCTTGTTACTCAGTTGTCGGTTAAACCGACAACATGATTCATTGCTCAGCACTTAAACGAGCTCAAGCGGCACTCAAATCACCAGCACAACGCTGACTAAAAATACGCTGGAGTCGTCTCAGTAACGGAAATTTAACGAGTAGCTTGTAACGCGAATTTAATGTTTCTAAACTATCCCATCGATTCTTTAGATTGGATATATGGACAAATTCTTGATCGCTGAAAAATACCCTGCTGGTAAAGATTGGGCAAATCTCAGCAACATTGATAAGCAAGCTTTTGCAAAGCAAATCTTGTTGGAATTCATAGACGCGATTGAATCTGAAGGACGCAATCCAGATTCTTGGGAACTTAGCGCCATCCAATGTGCATGTCAGCTTTTAGCGTGCAACATGCCCACAGGCTCTTTTACACACACAGTCTTGGGGATGACTCCACCCAATGAGCGTAGTAACGCTATTGATAAAACACCAGAAACTATTCCGTCATTTGATAATCTTCGAGATAACGTGTATCAATCTGCTCCATAAAAACTTCTATGGGTAACTCACGCATTAAACGCGAAAGATTGCTAAAGCTACAACCAAATTGCATTTTCTGTGGGGGAATGACTCGAGCAACAACTATTGAACATTGCCCGCCAAGGGGAATGTTTGATAACAGGGAGTGGCCCGAAGGATTTGAATTCTCTTCTTGTAGCGCCTGTAATCACGGCACCAGTGATGAAGACATGCTAGTTGCGATGATGGGGAGAATGGATGCCTTTGATGACACAGGAAATGAAGATCCACAATTAGCTGGTTTAGTCAAGCGCGTCCATAAGCAGTACCCGACGCTATTTGAAAAAATGATGCCTTCCGCTATAGAAGCGCGTCGAACAAACAGAACACTTGGCCTCACATTAAAAAAAGGCAAAACTCATCAAGAAAATTGTGTCGTAAACGTTACGGATGAGATGCAAACGGCCGTAGAAGTTTTTTCCAGAAAATTAGCAAAAGCTATTTACTACCAAAACACTAATGAAATCTTTCCTCAAGATGGGTGCCTGCTACTCACATGGTTTACCAACGCAGAACTTGTACGCCCACAAGGCTAGTCTTCTTCTTTAACGCCAGCAATCTCTCGACCAATCATGGCCACCCATTTGTCGAACACTTGTTTCAAGTTGTCTGGCGTGATTTGTGTACGAATGATGTCGCCAGACTTGATTGCCGCTTTGACTGTGCTGATGAACTCATCTTCATGAGTAGACATCTTGAATGACACAAAGTAAGTGCCGATGTAAGCTGAAATTTCGTCAAGTGCTTCTTGCGTGTACTGACTTGCAGACTTACCCCATTTAACTGTTTTCTTTGCCAAAAAGGGTAATACATCTGCGCTTTTCATGAGCGCGGCTTTTTCGGTATCAATTACTGCCAGCAGTGGCGGTACTTTTTCACCCTTGTTCAAGGCCACCTGCACGTAATGCAGCAACTGGGTGAACATCGCGTAACTAGAGTTCTTGCCGCTGTCTTTTGCTTCAAACCAAATTTCATCAGTTTGAATGTCAATCAACCCTTTTGTATATGCCTTGAGCCCAAGAGCTTTGATATAGGCGTCCTTGACATCTTCCTCAGATTTAACTTGTTTCAGGGTTTCGTAAAGACTTGACACTAAATGCTCCAATTGATTTACGCATATTACAAGATGCCTATATAGACACAGAGGACTAAGACATCACCCCTTGCCTGAGCCAAGTCGGTTTAACCGACATCTTTACGTCACCCCCAAGTTTTCCCAGTTAGTGCCGATACTTTGACCAGTGGCATGCCATCTTGGTTGATGGCTCCATCATTAGAGTTCGATGAGGCAATGAATCCGCGCATGGTCGGCACCGTCAGGCGCCGTGGTAGCAGGGTTCTTCAGGGTTCAAGAAAAGTGGACCCACGCTGAACTGAGCCATCAGAAAAATTTTGGAACTAAAAAACAGGCTGGCAATGAATTCACGGGGAGAATTTTCATTTATGGGACGAAATTTGTGTCATAATCCATTCCTCCTCTCCCGTGCCCGGGTGGTGAAATTGGTAGACGCAGGGGACTCAAAATCCCCCGCCGCGAGGCGTGCCGGTTCGATTCCGGCCCCGGGCACCACTAGCATATTCAGCAATGTGCGGCAATTGCACAAACCCGTATCAAATCTGGGTTCATGGGTAGCTTGGTATTTGATAAAGTGCATCAATCGCACAGGTTTGCACAAAGCGAACCCCAAAAAATCCCTAGCAAAATTCCCATGGCAGCACCCAAAAAAACAGCGTCTGGCCGCTGGACTATCCACATTGAAGAGGTGCCCATTAAATACACGGTGGGTGGAGGCCATGGCGTTGACCGAATGGAGCTGATCATCAGCAATTGGGACGTGTAAGCGGAGCCTGCTGGCCTGTTTTGATAAGTTGCTGTCACAAGCCCCCACCCGAAAGGGTGGGGGCTTTTTTGCGTTTATTGGGGTTTATCCTAGTAATTATTTTGATTAAAAAAATATCGATTCTAATTGGATGAGTGAATACTTGAGTATCGAAATAGGTATGGGGCAGTTCCTACGCACAGGGGTAAAAATCATGAGCAAATTTCAAGTTTTTCGTACAGACATCAATAAGGTCTTACTCTCAAGTTCAAAACCCACGCCCAATGAGGCATTCGATGAGTGGGCCAGCGCCGCGATGGTTAGTGGATTTATTAGCTATCAAAACAGCTACAGGCGCATGCCTGGTCAAAGATATGAGGTCACATCTGCGGCAGGGCAAAAAGTTTGAAATTGAAGTTCTGTCAGTGCATGACTGACCTCAAATAAAACGCTTTGCTTTGATCAATCAGGCTGCTGGTATAATCATGTGATGTGGTGATTGCGGTGCGTGAGCTGAACGTATACACCCCTTAAAAATCCCCAGACGGAGCCTTGAAGCCTTGCCAAATTAGGGAGTACGGTTCTGGCCCTGGGCACCATCGGTAATACTCTACCGTCCTGACCAGATAGCGACGCCTTCAAATCTTATGAATGACGACGACTTTTCCAAGATAGTCAGAAGTGGCTCTGAGCACCATGTGTCTGTTTCCGAACACACCGGCAACGCCAAAACCCCAAAGAA
Organism: Limnohabitans sp.; assembly: GCF_036804465.1. Taxonomy (GTDB): domain Bacteria; phylum Pseudomonadota; class Gammaproteobacteria; order Burkholderiales; family Burkholderiaceae_C; genus Limnohabitans. The sequence goes on along the minus strand of NZ_DAIRSK010000011.1, from coordinate 107,688 downwards.
CAATGTTGTTTCTCACGAAGAAGAAACGCTAGCCAAAAAACGCGCCTTTGAACAACAAGTACTTGCAGCCTTAGAGGCGCAAAAAGCATTGGCAGACGCGTTGGCCGAACACGCAGAACTTGACATCCCCAACGACGGCGCGCAAGACGCCAACATTCAAAAAGTCGCGGACAAACAAACTGCTAACAATCTGCAAAGCATTGCAGGTGATGCTGCGGCAAAGCCCAATGTCCAAAATGTGAGCACCGATGTGCTTGAGGCCAACAAGCAACAAGTCAGCACAGACAAAATTCAAGACAACATCCAAACGGTGAGCAACAACAACGTGGTTGCTGCCAATATCCAAAACATCGCAGCAGATGCAATAGCTGCCAATGTGCAAAGCATCAGCAATGGCAATATCGCGGCCAACACACAGAAGATTGCTGGCGATAAAGCCATTGAAACCAATCGCCAAGGCATCCCTACAGATGTGATTGCCTCCAATGTGCAGCGCATCCCTGCTGGCAACATTGCAGCAAATGTGCAAGACATCAGCGAAGAATCAGCCAGCGCGAACAACCAGGCGATTGCACAAGAAAAAATTTTGCTCAATCACCAAGGCTTAGACCTAAGCCCAACCAACAGCGCTGATCTGCACAACCTGCCGCAGACCGAGACAAGCACCCATCGCCAAGCACTCAGCCAAGACGCAAACAGCTCAAACAATGCCAATATTGCCCCCAATGCCTCGGGCAACAACGGGCAAACAACAGCCAAGCTTGGCATTCAAGACAACAAACAATCCTTGGACCAGGGCAAGCTCGCCAGTAACCACCAAACCCTTGCTCCTGCGCCTGGCATCACCCCCAACATCCAAGGGGTGGGCGATCACGCGCCATCACCCAACCGCCAAGGCGTAGAAAACGGCAAGATACAGTCCCACTTCGAACAAGTGCAAACGGCTCCTCTTGAGCGTAACAAAGTCGACTTCTCAAGCCCTGCAGACAATCGCAATTCGCCCTCCAAGCAAAACAAGGTCGCTAGCGCGCAAACATCGTCCATTGCAATTGGGCAGCAACAGGCAAAGCCGAACGCAATAAATGCAATGAATGCAAAGGATGCATTTCATGGACGCTTAGCAGGCATCAAGCAAAACGTAGACAATTTGAATAACCGACTGACGGATTTTGAACACAAATTTCACATGGAAGATGCCAAACTCGACAAAGGCAATCCCCAAGATTTCCACGTTGACCTTGACTAAAGGCTGATGTCTCCCACATGCCAAGCGCATGGTCCATCACTGATTACGATACATGCCTGCCTTTTGCGCAGGCATTTTTGTTTTGGAGTTTCTGTGAGCCATCTCTTTTCTGAATTCACCCTCACCTCGCCCCGCGGCCCAGTTACCTTGGCCAACCGTGCCATCGTCGCGCCCATGTGCCAATACTCGGCAGACCATGGCCAAGCCACCGACTGGCACTTGATGCACTGGGGCAGCTTGCTCAACAGCGGTGCGGCCATGTTCATCATCGAGGCAACAGCCGTGGCGCCAGAGGGTCGCATCACACCCCTGTGCTTGGGGCTATGGGACGACGCCACTGCCGCCGCCCTAGAGGACAAACTGCACCGCGCACGCAAATTGGCGCCTCATGTGCCTGTGTGTATCCAGCTCGCCCATGCAGGCCGCAAAGCTTCCAGCGCTGCCCCTTGGCAGGGCGGTCAGTTGCTCACAGCCGAACAAGGCGGCTGGGAAACACACGCCCCCTCTGCCATTCCACACTTAGCGCAAGAAACTGCACCGCACGAACTAGACAGCCAAGGCCTTGAGCAGATCAAACAAGCCTTTGCCAAAGCCGCCCAAAGCGCGCAAGCCTTGGGCATCGAAGCCATTGAGTTGCACAGCGCACATGGCTATTTGTTGCACCAATTTTTATCCCCCATCGCCAACCACCGCACAGACGCCTATGGGGGCAACTTTGACAACCGCACGCGCTTTCCGATGGAAGTGTTTGCAGCCGTGCGTGCGGTGTACCAAGGTTCGTTGGGCATGCGTATCTCGGCCTCAGATTGGGTGGACAACGGCTGGACACCTGAAGAAACTGCTGACTTTTCGCTTCGCCTGCAACTCGCAGGCGCAGACTTTGTGCACATCTCATCAGGCGGCGTGGCTGCGCAACAAAAAATTGCCATTGGCCCAGAGTACCAAGTGCCATTCGCCAAATTGGTAAAACAAAAAACGGGCATGCCCACCATCACCGTGGGCCTGATCACCGAACCGCAACAAGCCGAAGACATCTTGGTGCGCGGCGATGCTGACCTGATTGCCTTGGCTCGCGCCTTTCTCTACAAGCCCCGCTGGGTGTGGGAAGCTGCTGCCGCCTTGCACGGCAAGGTGCAAGCCAGCCCGCAGTACTGGCGCTGCATGCCGCGAGAGGCCCAAGGCATTTTTGAAGCCGTGCAAATCGGTCAACGCTAAAAGCAAGTCCCAGCATCTAAGCCAATCCACTCAACAGGAGACAACACATGCAACACCTCACGCGTCGAAGCCTCACCAAGGCGGTGCTCGCCACCAGCCTCCTCAGCGCAAGCGCCCTGATTGCGCCCCTTGCTGCCCTCGCACAAGCCGATGCTTACCCCAGCAAACCCATCACACTGGTGGTGCCAAACCCTCCCGGTGGCTTGGTGGATACCTCGGCACGCTTGGTGAGTGAGCCCTTGGCTCGCCTCACTGGCCAAACGGTGGTCGTCGACAACAAACCAGGCGCCAGCGGCAACTTGGCCTATGCCAACGTGGCACGCAGTGCCAAAGACGGCTACACCGTGCTGGTGTCGTATTCGGGATATCACATTGCCAACCCTATCCTGATGGACAAACTACCCTGGGAGCTCAAAGACCTCACGCCAGTGGGCCTCATCACCATCGCCACCAACGTGATTGCGGTTCACCCTTCCGTGCCCGCCAACACCTTGAAAGAGTTCATCGCTTGGGCCAAACAAAACCCGGGCAAGCTCAACTACGCCTCGCAGGGCAATGGCTCGGTGTCACACATCGGCACGGAAATTTTCAAACAACAAACCGGCATTGACATGACGCACGTGCCCTACAAGGGTTCGGGCCAAGCCATCCAAGACGTGCTGGCGGGCCAAGTGCAGGTCTTCATCACCACGCCGCCCTCGGTGATGGGCCATGTGCTGAGCGGCAAGCTCAAAGCTTTGGCGGTGACTGGCAAAATTCGACACCCTCAACTGCCGCAAGTGCCCACGGCGTCTGAGGCGGGATTGACTGGTTTTGAGTTGGAGTCATGGGTGGCCTTGTACGTAGCCAATGGCACCCCCAAAGAGGTGGTACAAAAGCTCTCGGCTGAGGTCAAGCGCAGCTTGGAACAACCTGAGGCCAAGCAACGCGGGGACGCCGCAGGTATTGAAGTGCGCTACCTCACCTCTGACAACACCACCAAGCTTCTCGAGCGCGATACCGCCAGTTGGGCCAAGGCCATCAAAGCAGGCAACATCAAATCGGATTAAGCCAAACCGTCTTTGACATCTGCGTAGCGCAGTTGCAGACGCAGCTCGCGCTTCATGCGGGTGTTCATGAGGCGGCGCGACTCGCTCATGAAACTCAGCTGCATCGCGGGCAACTCGGTTTGCGCTTGGGCGCGGCTGATGCGCGGTGGCTTGGCCATGCCGTACAAATCTGCCGCCATGTCAAAGTACTCCCCCATCAACAGTTGGCTGTCGTCGTTCACGTTGTAGGCGCGTTGGGGCTGGCCACGCCACAGCGCGAGGTGGCAGGCCCGTGCCAAATCGTCGGCATGGATGTGGTTGGTGAACACATCGTCCTCGCGCGTCAGCACTGGGGTGCCGCGCAGCAAACGATCTCGCGGCGTGCCACCTTCTCGGTCGGGTGCGTAAATGCCGGGGATGCGCAACACACTCACCCGCACAGCGCTGGAACGCAAACGCCCAAAATGGCGCATGCGCGCTTCGGCATCCACACGGCGTTGCGCTCTGGGCGTGATGGGGCTTGCCCTGCGGCTTTCATCCACCCAAGCGCCCGCACAGTCGCCATACACACCACTGGTCGAGCCATACACCACACTGCTGGGCGCACTGCGGCGCATCAACATGCGGGTGAGCGCCAAGGACCGCGGATCCACACTGCCCTGCAAGGGGGGCGGTGCGAGGTGCAGCACCCGCGTGGCCCAACCTGCCAAACGTTGCAAGGTGGCAGGCGCGTCCAAATTACCCACGATGGGCGTCACACCTTGGGCACGCAAGGCGGCGACACGCTCTGGGCTAGAGGTGAGCGCCACCACGCGCGCATGGCGCTGCAGACGCACCACGCGCTGACCCACATCACCGCAACCGATGATGAGCAAACGCTCGCGTTTGAAACGAGAAGGCAAAGCGCCAAGGGGGGATTGATTGGAAGGCAAAATACACCTTATAAAAGTTCAAGGATACCCAAAGATGAGTTTCAACATCACGGTCCAGCCCAGCGGCCGCGCATTCACCGCCACTTCTGACGAAACCTTGCTGGCAGCCGGGCTGCGCCAAGGCATTGGCTTGCCTTATGGCTGCAAAGATGGTGCTTGCGGTTCATGCAAATGCAAAAAGATTTCAGGCGACGTCACCCACGGCACACACCAAGAAAAAGCCCTGAGCGCCGACGAAGAAGCCCAGGGTTTTGTGCTCACCTGCTGCGCCACCGCGCACAGCGATGTGGTGTTGGAGTCGCGTCAAGTGGTGGAAGAAGGCGCGTTCCCCATCAAGAAAATGCCAGTGCGTGTGATCTCGTTAGAGAAAGCATCGCACGACGTGATGATCGTCAAGCTGCAACTGCCAGCAACCGACCCGATGAAATTCCACGCGGGTCAATACGTTGACTTTTTGTTGCGCGACGGCGACCGCCGCAGCTACTCCATGGCCAATGCGCCGCACACATTTGTTGAAGGCTCACCCGCGATTGAGCTGCACATCCGTCACATGCCGGGTGGCAAGTTCACCGACCATGTGTTTGGTGCGATGAAAGAAAAAGAAATCCAACGAATTGAAGGCCCGCAAGGCAGCTTTTTTTTGCGCGAAGACTCTGACAAGCCTTTGGTGTTCTTGGCGTCTGGCACGGGCTTTGCCCCTATCAAGGCCATCTTGGAACACATGCAACACAAAGCCATCACGCGCCCTGCCACCCTCTACTGGGGTGGCCGCCGTCCTGCCGACCTCTACATGCACGACTGGGTGCAAGCCCAACTCGCCAACATGCCCAACCTCACCTACATCCCCGTGGTGTCTGACGCATTGCCCGAAGACCAGTGGGCAGGCCGCACTGGCTTTGTGCACGCAGCTGTGCTGCAAGACCATGCCGAGCTCAGTGGCTATCAGGTATATGCCTGCGGTGCGCCCATCGTGGTGGACTTGGCACGCGCGGCCTACACGCAAGCGGGCTTGCCAACCGATGAGTTCTATGCAGACTCGTTCACCTCTGCCGCTGACAAGGCCTAGGCCGATCGCCTTGGGATGATGCAGGGGTCAGCCCTGATTTGCTCTGCGACTTATTCGCCCAAATAAGCTTCGCGCACTTTGGGGTTGTGCAGCAGCTCATGGGCATTGCCACTCAGCGTGATCAGACCCGAATCCATTACATAGCCGCGGTCTGCAATTTGCAAAGCTCTACTGGCGTTTTGTTCGACCAACACAATCGTCACGCCTTGTGCTGACACCTCTTGAATCACTTCAAAAATCTTGTCCACCATGAGGGGTGACAACCCCATCGACGGCTCATCCAGCAGCAACACTTTGGGGCGACTCATCAACGCACGGCCCATGGCCAACATTTGTTGCTCACCACCAGACAGGGTGCCTGCCAATTGGTCGCGGCGTTCTTTGAGGCGGGGGAATGTGTTGAACACGCGCTCAACATCGTCGGCAATGGCTGCGTTGTCATTGCGAATGTAAGCACCCATCAGTAGGTTCTCCACAATCGTCATGCGGGTGAACACCCCGCGCCCTTCTGGCACCATGACCAAGCCTTGTTGCACCAAATCCCAAGGGCCAAGACCTGCAAGCGTGTTGCCTGCCAACGCGATATGCCCGCCACCCAAAGGCAGCAAGCCTGTGATGGCTTTCATGGTGGTGGTTTTTCCAGCACCATTCGAACCAATGAGCGACACCAGTTCACCCGCGCGCACCGCGAAGCTGACGCCTTTGACCGCTTGGATGCCGCCGTAAGCCACCTTCACATCGCTGACGTTGAGCAACACCGCGGCGTTGTCGTGTGTCATCTCAATGCCCTCCCGTGCCGAGATAGGCTTCAATCACTTGAGGGTCGCGCTGCACTTCGGCAGGCGTACCTTGTGCTATCACCTTGCCATAGTCGAGCACGGTCACGCGGTCGCACAGACCCATCACCAACTTCACATCGTGCTCAATCAACAACACCGTGCGGTGGTCGCTGCGAATTTTGTCAATCAAGGCTCGCAGCTGCACTTTCTCGGTGGCGTTCATGCCAGCTGCAGGCTCGTCCAGCGCAATGAGTTGCGGGTCCGTAGCCAAGGCGCGGGCAATTTCCAAACGGCGCTGATCGCCGTAGCTCAGCGTGCGAGCTTTGTAATCGGCCAAGTTGGCAATCTCCACATAGTCCAACAGCGCGCGCGCGCGTTGCTCAATGGCCAGTTCTTCGGCTTTGAATTGGGCAGTTCTAAAAATCGCCCCGAGCAAGCCAGAGCTGGTGCGCACATGACGACCCACCATCACGTTTTCAAGTGCGGTCATCTCGCCAAACAAACGGATGTTTTGAAACGTGCGCGCAATGCCCGCCTGCGCCACCAAATGCACCTCGCTGGGCTCATAGGGCTTGCCAGCCAACTCAAAGCTGCCGCTGTCGGGGGTGTACAAACCGGTGATGATGTTGAAAAAGGTGGTTTTGCCAGCACCGTTGGGGCCAATCAAGCCATAGACTTGGCCACGTTCAATTTGCATGCCCACATCGCTGAGGGCTTGCAAGCCGCCAAAACGTTTGGAGATACCTGCGACCTTGAATACGAGATCGCTCATTTTGGCAGGCCTTGCGAATGAAGGGTCTGACCATGCTCGGGCGTGGGCCACAAACCGCGGGGTCGCCACAGCATGATGGTGACCATGGCCAAGGCAATCAACAACTGGCGCAAGATGGACGCATCCAAACGGCCATCGGTCATGGCCTGCAAAGGTCCCGCCACATAGCGCAGCACCTCAGGCAGCGCGGCCAACAACACCGCACCCAAGATCACGCCAGGCAAATGCCCCAAGCCTCCCAACACCACCATCGCCACAATCATCACAGACTCCATGAGGCTGAATGACTCAGGCGACACAAAACCTTGGAAGGCCGCAAACATGGCGCCCGACACCCCGCCAAAAGTGGCCCCCATGCCAAAAGCCATGAGCTTTAAATTGCGCGTATTGAGGCCCATGGACTTGGCAGCAATTTCGTCTTCACGAATCGCCATCCAGGCACGGCCAATGCGCGAGTTCTCTAAGCGGTGACAGACCACCACACTCACCACCACCAAGGTGAGGAAGAGGTAGTAGTACAAGGTGACGGACGGCAACTCGATGAAGCCCAAATCCAAACGTTTGGAGAGCGGATGACCCCACACACTGACCGCGTCAATTTGTCCCAAACCTTTGGGCCCGTTGGTGATGTTCACAGGGTGATCGAGGTTGTTTAAAAACACGCGGATGATTTCACCAAACCCCAAGGTGACGATGGCCAAGTAGTCGCCACGCAGCCTCAAAGTGGGTGCACCCAGCAACACACCCAACAGGCCTGCCAAGCCCGCGGCCAAGGGCAAGACCCACCACAGACTCAGGTGTAAACCGTTGGGAAACATCACCGCAATCCAAGGGAACACATCTGTCAAATGCGGCGACGCCAACAAGGCAAACAAATACGCACCCACGGCGAAGAAGGCCACATAGCCCAAATCCAGCAAGCCCGCATAACCCACCACGATGTTCAAGCCCAGCGCCAGCAACACATACAAGAGCGACATGTCGGCAATGCGCACCCACGCATTGCCAAAGTTTTGCAGCACCAGCGGCAACACCAGCAACACAGCGGCCAAGAGCCAACGGTTGGAGAAAATGTTGTGCTGCAACATGTGGTCAAGCCCGATCTGCCACGCGCTCGCCCAGCAGGCCCGAGGGGCGCAGCGTGAGCACGACAATCAACACCACAAACGCCAAAATGTCGGTGTAGTGGCTGCCCAGCACACCCCCTGTGAGCTCGCCCAAATAGCCCGAGCCAATCGACTCGATCAGCCCCAACAACAAGCCACCCACCACCGCCCCGCCCAAGTTGCCAATGCCGCCAAACACCGCCGCGGTAAATGCTTTGAGGCCAGGCAAAAAACCCATGGCGTGATGCGCCGTGCCGTAGTTCATGGCCCACATCACACCCGCAATCGTGGCCAGCACCGCGCCAATGATGAAAGTGGCAGAAATCACCACATCGGGCTTGACACCCATGAGGCTGGCCACACCTGGGTTCTCAGCGGTGGCACGCATGGCGCGGCCAAGCTTGGTGCGGTTGACCAACCACGACAACACCGCCAGAGCCACCGCAGTCAAACCCAAAATCATCAGCTGTGTGGGTGTGATGACGGCCTCACCCATTTCAAACGGCGTGGTGGGCAACAGAGCGGGAAAAGGTTTGTAGTTGGGCTTCCAAACAATCATGGCCAAGGTTTGCAACAAAATCGACATGCCAATGGCGGTGATCAGCGGCGCCAACTTGGGCGCATTGCGCAGCGGGCGATAGGCAATTTTTTCAATGGCGTAGTTCAGCGCTGCCGCTGCGATCGATGCCAGCACCATGGAGATGAGCAACAACACCCAGCCTGGGGTGTTGGGCATGAGGGGTTGCAGCAAACCGATGACCGACCAGCTGCACAGCGCACCAATCATCAACACCTCGCCATGCGCGAAGTTGATGAGGTTGATGATGCCGTAGACCATGGTGTAGCCCAAGGCCACCAACGCGTACATGCTGCCCAGCACCAAGCCGTTGATGACCTGTTGAAGCAAAACGTCCATCTGTTAAAGCCCTGCTTGTTTGTTTTTTAACTGCAATTGACGCAATTTTTCGGCGATTTTGATCTCTAAGCCGCGCTCAACGGGTCGGTAAAAACTCGTAGTTTCCAAGCCTTGCGGCATGTAGTTCTCGCCCGCAGCAAAGCCGTCTTCTTCGTCGTGAGCATAACGGTAGCCCTTGCCCCAATCCATGTCTTTCATCATCTGGGTCGGGGCATTGCGCAAATGCATGGGCACGGGGCGTGTGCCGTCTTTTTTGATGAGGGCCTTGGCTTCTTTATAGGCCTTGTAGACCGCGTTCGATTTGGGGGCCACTGCCAAATACACCACGCATTCGGCCAGCGCCAGCTCGCCCTCGGGTGAGCCCAAACGCTCATACACCTCTGCCGCGTCCAGCGCCAAACGCAAGGCACGCGGGTCGGCCAAGCCAATGTCTTCAGCCGCCATGCGAATCAAACGGCGAGCCATGTATTTGGGCTCCGCCCCGCCATCGAGCATGCGCACCAACCAATACAAAGCCGCATCGGGGTCAGAGCCGCGCACCGATTTGTGCAGCGCACTGATGGTGTCGTAAAACTGTTCGCCACCTTTGTCGTAACGGCGCATGCGCTCGCCCAGCACGCGCATCAGCCATGCGTCGTTGATTTCTGCTAGCTGCTCGCGGTTGGCAGCCACCGATAAGGTTTCGAGTGTGTTGAGCAAGCGCCGCGCATCGCCATCGGCGTAGGCGATGAGTCGCTGCAAAGCGGCCTCTTCCAAAGCAGGCACAGCGCCTATCGTTTGTGCTTTGGCAATGATTTGCGTGAGGTCGTCCACACTGAGCGACTGCAACACATAGACCGCGGCGCGCGAGAGCAACGCCGAGTTCACCTCAAACGAAGGGTTCTCAGTGGTCGCACCAATGAAGGTGAACAGCCCCGATTCGACATGCGGCAAAAACGCGTCTTGCTGGCTTTTATTAAAACGGTGCACCTCGTCCACAAACATGATGGTGCGTTTGGGGTCGAGCGAATCGCGTGCGGCAGTCGCCTGCTCTACCGATTCACGAATTTCTTTCACGCCGCCCAACACCGCGCTGATGGACAAAAACTGCGCATCAAACGCATCCGCCATCAAACGCGCGATGGTGGTTTTGCCCACCCCTGGCGGCCCCCACAAAATGCAGCTGTGCGGCTGGCCCGACTCAAACGCCACGCGCAACGCCATGCCCTCGCCCAGCAGATGCTGCTGGCCGATGACGTCGCCCAGCGTGCGCGGGCGCAAGCGTTCGGCAAGGGGAATGTGGGTGGAAGACACTCTTAAAAAGGCTTTGATTTGTTCTGACCTTGAGTGTAGCGAAGGGCTCAGTCCCGAGATTTCTTTGATTCTTCTGTCGGCCCCTGCGGCCATGGGCTATTACCCAAAAGTAGGATTTACAGCTGCAGACAACGCTTTCATCATCCAACGCGAACGTTCATCAGCGCAACAAACCTGCGGCATGAAAAACCCCACGCCAAGCGTCTAACTTACGTTCAAACGTCCAACTCGCATGCGCAGGGCTGGTGGACGGCAAGCGATGCACCGGCAAACCCAAAGCCCGCGTGAGCTTGGCGTGTTTGAAGCTTTCGCCGCCGTTGTGCGCAATCGCCACGAGCGCGGGGCAGCGTGTGCGCAGGCTTTGAAAATCATTGGGCTGAGCATTTTGAATGTGGGCGTCTAGGCTGCCCTGGCGTTCACACGCAGCGTACACATCCCACAAACCCACACCTTGACTGAGCAGCCACTGAGTTCGCTCGGCATAAGCCATGGCCAACACCTCTGCTGCATTGGGCGACAGCAGCGTGGCCATGATTTTCCAAAATTGATTTTGTGGGTGGCCGTAATACTGCTGCGCACGCAGCGACGCCACACCGGGAAAACTACCCAATACCAACAAACGCGTGTTGGCATCCAGCAATGGCGGCAAACCTTGCAACAGGGGCGTGGCCTGTGTCATGCCAACGCTCAAGGGCGAATGACGCTCACGCCTTTGGGCGGCACAAAGTTGAATTGCGCTGCACCTAGGTTGGTGGGGTTGACATCAAAGCGCTCAAAGCTCAGCACCGAACGTTGGCCCATGGCGTCAAAAATCTCTAGCTTGGCAAGGCTGACCTGCGCGCCATCGGTATGTAAACCCATGCGCACCGATTGAATCGTGCTGTCGCGGTTTTTGGGGGTGGCTTGCACCCATTGCAGGCCGTCAGCATCTGCCTGCGCTTCAAGGTTGAACTCTTTTTGCAAAGCGCTCACGTCTGCCGCCGTGGCCACCAAAGCGGCCGGCGAGCTGCCCAAGGCTTGCGCTTGTTTGCGGGCTGTCACTTGCTCAAGGTCAGCGTCGTACAGCCATAAGGTTTGACCATCGGCCACGATGACTTGTGGAAATGGCTTGAGGTAATCAAAACGAAAACGCGTGGGCCGCATGAATGAAAACTGCCCCGTCGAGGTTTTGATTCGCGCCGAGGTCTGCCCAGCTTTGGCGGGTGGCGTGACCACTTGCGTGAAATCAGCGCGGCCACTTTTGGTGGACTTCAAAAACGTTTCCAAGCTATCCAAGCTATTGGCATGGACGACGCAAATGCTGAGCAACAAGGCTGTCAGCACAACACCTGCATGGCGCAGCGCGCTCATGGCAACACGCTCAGTCATCACGCTTGGGCACCAAAATTTCGCGTTGGCCATTGCTGCTCATGGCGCTGACCATGCCTGCTTTTTCCATGTCTTCCACCAAACGTGCGGCGCGGTTGTAGCCGATCTTCAAGTGGCGTTGCACCAACGAGATGCTGGCCTTGCGATTTTTGAGCACCACCTCAACGGCTTGGTCGTACATCGGGTCTTTTTCGGCGGGTACTTCGCCAAACAAATCAGGGCCAGCGCCGCTGCCATCGCCGTCGAGCGTGCCGCCTTCGAGCACGCCCTCGATGTAGTCGGGTTCGCCTTGACTTTTGAGGTAGTTCACCACGCGATGCACTTCCTCATCACTCACAAACGCGCCGTGCACACGCACCGGAAAACCTGTGCCGCTGGCCATGTAGAGCATGTCGCCCATGCCTAACAAGGCTTCAGCGCCCATTTGGTCGAGGATGGTGCGGCTGTCAATTTTGGAGCCCACCGAGAAGGCGATACGGGTTGGGATGTTGGCTTTGATGAGGCCCGTGATCACATCCACACTCGGACGTTGCGTGGCCAAAATCAAGTGAATGCCTGCTGCACGCGCCTTTTGCGCGAGGCGCGCAATGAGTTCTTCAATCTTTTTGCCCACCACCATCATCAAATCGGCCAACTCATCAATCACCACCACAATGTGCGGCAAACGTTGCAGCGGCTCGGGCTGCTCGGGCGTTAAGCTGAAGGGGTTGTAGATGAATTCTTCGCGTGCCGCTGCCTCGTCAATTTTGGCGTTGTAGCCCGCGAGGTTGCGCACGCCGAGTTTGCTCATGAGCTTGTAGCGTTTTTCCATTTCGCCCACGCACCAGTTCAGCCCGTGGGCCGCTTGGCGCATGTCAGTGACCACAGGGGCCAACAAATGCGGAATGCCTTCGTACACCGACATTTCCAACATCTTGGGGTCAATCATCAAAATACGCACATCGCGTGCGTCAGCCTTGTAGAGCAAGGACAAAATCATCGCGTTGATGCCCACCGATTTGCCTGAACCCGTGGTGCCCGCCACCAAGACGTGCGGCATTTTGGCCAAGTCCGCCACGATGGGATTGCCCACAATATCTTTGCCCAAACCCATGGTGAGCATGGACTTGGATTCGTTGTACACATCAGAGCCCAAAATTTCGCTCAAGCGAATGGACTGGCGTTTGGCATTGGGCAACTCCAAGGCCATGAAGTTTTTGCCAGGAATGGTTTCGACCACGCGAATTGACACCAAGGAGAGTGAGCGCGCCAAATCTTTGGCCAGGTTCAACACTTGCGAGCCTTTCACACCAGTCGCGGGCTCAATTTCGTAGCGTGTGATGACTGGGCCTGGAGAAGCTGCCACCACCCGCACTTCCACGCCGAAGTCTTTGAGTTTTTTCTCAATCATGCGGCTGGTCATCTCGAGCGTTTCAGGCGCCACGGTGTCTTGGCGAATCAGCGGTTCGTCCAGCAGGTCAACTTGAGGCAAGCGCGAATCTGTGGCCGCATCGGTGAACAGTGTTTTTTGACGCTCTTTGGCCACGCGCGCGCTTTTGGGCACTTCGATCATTTCTGGCTCGATGTGCACAGCAATAGGGGGGTGCTCCTTGATTTCAACGCGTTCTTCAAACACCACTTCTTCGCGCTCGCGGGCCGCTACCAGACCGTAAGCAACGTCTTCTTCGCGCTCACGGCGCTCGCGCCATCTTTCGTACAAGCCGTCTAACACGGCGCCAATGTTTTCAGCGGTTTGCCCCCATGAGAAGCGAAACACCCACGATGCGCCGACCACGCCAAACACAATGAAAATCAAACCCGAGCCGTTAAAGCCCAGCCACTTCAAGCTCGATGGCCCCACCAAATAGCCCAACACGCCGCCACTCACATGGCCAGGCAAATGGTCTTCAAAGCGGTACATGCGCGTCCATTCGAGGCCGGTGCTCGATATCAGCAACAAGGCCAATCCAGACCAAAACGCAAAGCGCGTGTAGCGCCAGCTGCTGTGCTCAGGCTGCGGCTCGTCTTCGTCACGCAAGCGGTTAGCCAAAGCCGCCAGCCACGACACCAAGGCCGCGGCATAGCACCACCAAACCGAATAACCCAACATGAAAAAACTCAGGTCGCCAAACAAAGCGCCCAAGCGACCGCCAAAGTTGCGCACGGCGTTGCCCGTGCCAGACGTCGTCCACGCAGGGTCCATCGGCGAATGGGTGAGCAGCGCCAGCAACCAAAAGGCCATGAACACAAAGCCTGCGGTCAGCGCAATTTCTTGCGCAAAGCGACGAAAACCTGTGGGCTTTTTGTCCCCAGCGGCGGCAGAGGCGCGAGGATCGTTCTTGAGTGTGTTGAGCGAGTAAGTCATGTCTAGAGGCAGAGCTTACCCGAGCGGCAACCTTGTTCCGTCAGGGGTAAAAAGAGAGGTTCTTACAATCTGGCTTTTATTCTCCCTTTGATTGCCCCTCCTGATGTCTACCCAACAACAACACGCCAAAGTATTAATTCTCGGTTCTGGCCCTGCTGGCTACACAGCCGCCGTCTACGCGGCTCGCGCGAATTTGAAACCCTTGCTCATCACTGGCATGGCCCAAGGCGGCCAATTGATGACCACCACCGAAGTGGACAACTGGCCCGCCGACGTGCACGGCGTGCAAGGCCCAGAGCTGATGCAACGCTTTTTAGAGCATGCTGAGCGCTTCAACACCCAAATCGTGTTTGACCACATCCACAAGGTCGACTTCAGCAAGCGTCCTTTCACCTTGACAGGCGACAGCGGCACTTACACCTGCGACACCCTGATCATCTCCACGGGCGCATCGGCCAAGTATTTGGGGCTCCCCTCTGAAGAAGCCTTCATGGGCCGAGGCGTGTCGGGATGCGCCACCTGTGACGGTTTCTTCTACCGCGACCAAGTGGTCAGCGTGATTGGCGGTGGCAACACCGCGGTGGAAGAGGCCCTGTATTTGTCCAACATTGCTTCTAAAGTGCACTTGGTGCACCGCCGCGACACCTTCAAGGCAGAGGCCATCATGATCGACAAGCTCATGGACAAAGTCGCCGCAGGCAAGGTCGTGCTCGAAACCAACAGCACCTTGGATGAAGTGCTGGGCGACGCCTCTGGCGTGACAGGCGTGCGTTTGAAGAGCACGGCCGACGGCAGCACCCGCGACATTGCCACGCAAGGCTGCTTCATTGCCATAGGCCACTCCCCCAACACCGGCATTTTTGAAGGCCAGTTGGATATGAAGGGGGGCTATATCTTGACAAAGAGTGGCTCTGAGGGCTTTGCCACCATGACCAGCGTGCCGGGCGTCTTTGCTGCCGGCGACGTGCAAGACCACATCTACCGACAAGCCATCACCAGCGCGGGTACGGGCTGTATGGCGGCCTTGGACGCTCAACGCTTTTTAGAGCAAGAATCACATTGACAGTGGCGTTGTTAAAAAGCGATACAATCTAAGGCTTTGCTGAATTCAGCGAACAGATGGGTTACCGCCACCCTTTTGGCGAGGTGAGGCGCTCGTAGGAACGACCGCTGTTGATAGGGAGTGTCCATATGGCACGCGTATGTGAAGTCACGGGCAAAGGCCCAATGTCTGGGAACAATGTTTCCCATGCAAACAACAAAACAAAACGTCGTTTTTTGCCTAACCTGCAATACCGCCGTTTCTGGGTAGAGACTGAAAACCGTTGGGTGCGCTTGCGCGTCTCTAGCGCAGCTCTGCGTTTGATCGACAAAAACGGCATCGACGCCGTGTTGGCTGACTTGCGTTCGCGCGGTCAAGCTTAATTCCAGTTACTGAAAGGACACGATCATGGCATCCAAAGGCGGACGCGAGAAAATCAAGCTGGAATCTACAGCAGGTACTGGTCACTTCTACACGACCAGCAAAAACAAGAAAACCATGCCCGAGAAAATGTTGATCATGAAATTTGATCCCAAAGCTCGCAAGCATGTGGAATACAAGGAAACCAAGCTGAAGTAATTCAGGCTGGCCCCATCAAAAAACCCGCTGATCTTGCGATCAGCGGGTTTTTTATTGCCTACCCAAAACGCTTACACACGCGCCGCACGCAAGTGCATGGAGAACTCTTGCAAAGCCGCAATCCCGCTGGCCTCAGCGCGTTTGCACCACGCTTGCAGGTCTTGCGCGAGTTGAGCACGGTTGAGGTGGGTGTTGAGCCACAACTGGCGCAGCTCTTCACGCATCTTGACCATGGTGTCCACGTCGGGCAAAGCGGCACGCGCTGCGGCGAGCTGCGCCAACATGGCAGCAGGCACCTTCTCGGCGTCGCGGTGCATCCAACGCTTGGCTGCCATCAACACGGAGTCTGAAGGCAAAGTGGGTAGCTTGGCCAACTCTTGGTTCACCGTCAAGCGCAACTGTCGTGCGTAATTGGCCATCACTTCGTATCGGTTGGCAATGACGGCTTCCAAGGTTTTTTCGTCAGCCACAGGCTTGATGTCACCAAAAGCCAGCTTGGGCACCGACTTTTTGACGGTGGCCAAACCACAGGTTTCCAAAATTCGGATGTAGAGCCAGCCCAAATCAAACTCATAAGGCTTGACCGACAACTTGGCCGAGGTGGGATAGGTGTGATGGTTGTTGTGCAACTCTTCGCCGCCAATCAGGATGCCCCAAGGCGAAATATTGGCGCTGGCATCTGGTGCCTCAAAGTTGCGATAACCCCAATAATGCGCGGCACCGTTGATGATGCCCGCGGCCGTGATGGGAATCCACATCATTTGCACGGCCCACACGGTCAGACCCAAAGCACCAAACAAGGCCAAGTTGATGATCAGCATCAAGGCAACGCCCTGCCATGAAAAGCGGGTGTAGATGTTGCGCTCAATCCAGTCATCAGGCGTGCCGTGGCCGTAACGCGCAAGCGTGTCCAGGTTTTTGGACTCTTTGCGATACAGCTCAGCGCCTGTGAACAGCACGGTTTTGATGCCATGGATGTGAGGGCTGTGCGGGTCATCGGCTTGTTCGCACTTGGCGTGGTGCTTGCGGTGAATGGCCGTCCACTCTTTGGTCACTTGACCCGTGGTGAGCCACAGCCAAAAACGAAAGAAATGCGCAGGGATGGGGTGCAGGTCCAACGAACGGTGAGCCGAGTGACGGTGCAAATAAATCGTCACACTGGCAATGGTGATGTGGGTGAGCACCATGGTGACGATGAAGACTTGCCAGCCAGAGAAATCAAGCAGGCCGTAGCTCAGCCAGTTCAAAGTGGCATCCAGCCAAGCCCAATTGGGTAACAACATGTCGTTCTTTCATTTTTATGAATTAGCACTTAATTTTAGAGTTTTAGGCCTTATTTGGCTACCCAAACCGCAGCAAAAAAGCCATCTGTTGCATGCAGGTGAGGCCAAAGGCGCAAATACAAGCCCTCAGTCGTACAAAGAGTGGCTGCATTGGCTACTTTCAACTCAGTCAGCGTGTCTGCAACGGACAACGGTACAAAGTTGGGGTGCGCTGCGCTGAAAGCCTGGGCAATGGCCTCGTTCTCTTCGGGCAACACGCTGCAAGTGGCATAGACCAAGCGACCACCCGACTTCACCAAGCGCGCCGCGCTGGCCAAGATGGCGGTTTGTTTGGCCGTCAACTCTTCGATGGCTTGAGGCGACTGACGCCACTTCAAATCAGGGTTGCGGCGCAAGGTGCCTAGGCCTGAACAAGGTGCATCCACCAACACACGGTCAATCTTGCCGCTCAAGCGCTTGACGCGTTCATCGCGCTCGTGCGCAATGGCAGCGGGGTGCACATTAGACAGTTTGCTGCGCGCCAAACGCGGCTTGAGTGATTCCAATCGATGGGCTGAGGTGTCAAACGCATACAGGCGGCCCGTGCTGCGCATAGACGCGCCGATGGCCAGGGTTTTACCGCCTGCACCAGCACAAAAGTCCACCACCATCTCGCCGCGCTTGGCGTCGAGCAACAGGGCCAACAGCTGTGAGCCCTCGTCTTGCACCTCAATGGCGCCCCGCGAAAACGCATCCAGCCCAGACAACGCAGGCTTGCCGTCAATGCGCAAGCCCCAAGGCGAAAACGGCGTGTCCAGCGCTTGGATGCCGGCAAGTTTCAACTCCTGCTGCACATCGGCGCGTTTGTCGGTGAAGGTGTTGACGCGTAAGTCCAGCGGTGCGCCGCCATTGAGGCGTTCGACCAAGGGCCAAAAGCCCTCGCCCACCTGGGCTTTGAGTGGCTCCACCAACCACTCGGGCATGTTGTGGCGGTGGCGATCCATCAGGTCGGCAGGGCGCACGGCTTCGCAGGCTTCGAGCCAAGCGGCTTCTTGCTTGTTCAACGCGCTCATCAAAAAGTCGAGCGGGCTGTTGTTGACATGCTTGGCGCTTTTGGGTGCGTTGTTGGCAGGCGCTTGGTCTTTCAAATGCTGGGCAAAGCCAAGGATGGCCAAGCGGCGCTCTTTGGGGCCAGAGCCCGAAGGCGCAAAGTGGTCAAAACGCAGTTTGTTGCGCAAGACGTTGTAGGTGGTTTCAGCCAAGGCCGCACGCTCGCGCGGGCCGAAGGCATAGGTTTTACGGTAGTCACGGAAAAACTTAGACACCACCGCATCGGCAGGGTGGTCAAACTTCAAAGTGAGGCGAACGAGCTCGGTACAAGCTTCAACAAGGGCTTTTGGATGCATAAGGTGTATTGTCCCACCCTATGAACGACCAAGACCTCCCCCCACTGATTGAAACTCCCATCGGCCTCTACCGTCACTACAAAGGTGGCCAATACGAAGTCATAGGGACGGTACGCCACAGCGAAACGCTAGAACCGCTGACCCTCTACCGCGCCCTGTACGGCGCGCACGGCCTGTGGGTGCGCCCTGCCGCGATGTTTGGCGAACAAGTGCTGATGGACGGTGTGATGCAGCCGCGCTTTGCAAAAATCGATTAAGCCTTGACTGAGCCTTGTGCGCAGCAGCGCTGCCTGCCCCGCGATAATTCGCGGCAATGAAAAACATCGTCATCCTGATTTCTGGCAGCGGCTCCAACATGGCCGCCATCATCCGCACCGCACAAGAACACAACTGGGCCAAACACCTCAACGCCCGCGTGAGCACCGTCATCAGCAACAAAGCCCACGCCGAAGGCTTGACCTTGGCCCAACAACACGGCATCGCCACTGCGGTGGTGGAACACAAAGCCTTTGCTGACCAGCCACAACCCCGCGAAGCCTTTGACGCCGCCTTGATGGCCGAGATCGACCAACACCAGCCCCACCTCGTGGTGCTGGCCGGCTTCATGCGCATCCTCACCCCAGGCTTTGTGGGGCACTACGAGGGCCGACTCATCAACATCCACCCCTCGCTGCTGCCCGCCTTCACAGGCCTCAACACCCACACACGCGCCATCGAAGCCGGCTGCAAATTTGCCGGAGCCACCGTGCACCGCGTCACCGCCGAGCTAGACCACGGGGAAATATTGGCGCAAGCCGTGGTGCCTGTGTTGCCCGACGACACCGCAGACACTCTGGCTGCGCGGGTGCTGACGCAGGAGCATTTGATGTATCCGAAGGCGGTTGCTGCACTTTTGGCGCCTTGACGGTGACCGAGTCAGGAAATTCGCAGCTGAGAGGGGGATGGGCAGCTGACGATTTCTGGTGCACCAGCATGAGGAAGCTGCCCATCCCCCTCTCAGCGGAGCGTCAGAACTACTTACCGAGCGAAAAGACTCAAGCCAAGAGCCGAGAACTCTTAGGCACATGCGCCATCAAAAACTCCATCTGGTCCGCCAAGATACGGCGATTACGCAAGATGAAGTCCTCCCACAGCGAAGGCTCATAAGGCGTGTACAGCAGCGGCATACGCGCTTGCTCAGGCGTGCGGTTGCCCTTGCGGTGGTTGCACGATTTGCACGCCGTCACCACGTTCATCCACACATTGGGGCCACCTTGGCCCACGGGACGAATGTGTTCGCGGGTGAGTTCAGATTCGTGGAAGTGGTTGCCGCAGTAAGCGCAAACGTTGCGGTCGCGGCTGAAAAGTTTGTCGTTGGTCAGGCCAGATTTCAAATCAAACGGGTTGATGTTGGGCACGCCTTTTGTGCCGATGATGCTGTTGACCGTGATGATGGACTGCTGCCCTGTGATGGCGTTGGTGCCGCCGTGAAACACTGCCACTTCGCCGCCGGATTCCCAGCGTACTTCTTCAGCCGCGTAATGAATCACTGCTTGTTCTAGTGAAATCCATGACTGCGGTAGCCCTTGGGCTGACAGTTTCAAGACCTTCAAACCTGACCTCCATTCGCTTTATCAACGACCGTTCGGGAATGCCCATCTATCAGAGACAATATAACCTGAAAGAGTGACAGTTTTATGCCACTCACCTGCTAGACTTTTTATGCAAATTTTTCGAGGTTTTCATCATCCGCTGCTGGCCAAGTCTTGCGCTTTGACCATTGGCAACTTTGACGGCGTTCACCGGGGCCACCAAGCCATGCTGGCCCTCCTGAGAAACGAGGCTCGCCAACGCGGCGTGCCCAGTTGCGTGATGACGTTTGAGCCACACCCGCGCGACTTCTTTGCCAAGCTGCATCAACAGCCCGACCTGGCCCCCGCGCGCATCGCCACCCTGCGTGACAAACTCAATGAGTTGCGCGCATGTGGCATCCAACAATGCGTGGTGCTGCCCTTCAACCAAGACTTTGCCTCGCAACAGCCAGAGGCTTTCATCGAAGAAGTGCTGCTCAAAGGCTTGGGCGTCAAATATGTGCTGGTGGGTGATGACTTTCGCTTTGGCGCAAAACGCACGGGTGACTACAGCATGCTTGACGCCGCTGGCTCAACACTGGGCTTTGATGTGGCCCGCATGAACAGCTACGAAGTGCGTGGCTTGCGCGTGTCAAGCTCCGCCGTGCGTGAAGCCATGAGCCGTGGCGCCATGCAAGAGGTGACGCAGTTGCTGGGCCGCCCCTATGCCGTTTCGGGCCATGTGGTGCATGGCCGCAAGCTGGGTCGCGAGCTGAACTGCCGCACGCTCAATTTGCGCTTCACGCACTGGAAGCCCGCGGCCAGCGGCATCTTTGTGGTGCAGGTGCACGGCTTGACCGACCAGCCCTTGGCGGGCGTGGCCAATTTGGGCATACGCCCCTCGCTTGACGCCTCGGATGTGAACGGTGGCCGCGTGCTGCTTGAGACGCATTGCCTAGACTGGCCCGAAAGCCTAGATGCCGAGGGGGGCTACGGTAAAATCATTCGCGTGGAACTGCTACACAAATTACATGACGAGCTGACGTACGACGGTCTGGACGCCTTGATGCAAGGCATTCATCAAGATTGCGCTGACGCACGCGCTTGGCTCGCAGCCCGAATTTGAGGGGGCGTGCGGCCCCCTGTGCTGCGAATTGCCCCGCGAATCCTTATTTTTTAGAGCCTCTGACCTGAGACAGCCATGACCGACAAAGCCACCCCCTCTTCCACGGACTACCGTTCCACACTGAACATGATGGACACCCCGTTCCCCATGCGTGGTGACTTGCCCAAACGCGAGCCCGCGTGGGCCCAGAAGTGGAATGAAGAAGGCTTGTACAAAAAACTGCGCGTGGCTCGCCATGGCGCTCCGCTGTTTGTGTTGCACGACGGCCCGCCCTATGCCAACGGCAAGCTGCACATTGGCCATGCGCTGAACAAAGTGCTGAAAGACATGATTGTCAAATCCAAGCAGCTCGCAGGCTTTGATGCGCAATACATTCCCGGCTGGGACTGCCACGGTTTGCCGATTGAAAACGCGATTGAAAAACTGCATGGCCGCCAACTCAGCCGCGACGACATGCAAGCCAAGAGCCGCGCCTTTGCCACGGAGCAAATCAACCAACAACGCGAAGACTTCAAACGCCTCGGCGTGTTGGGCGACTGGGAGCGCCCCTACCGCACCATGGACCCCGCCAACGAAGCGGGCCAGTTGCGTGCCTTCAAACGCGTGATGGAGCGTGGCTTTGTTTACCGTGGCTTAAAGCCTGTGTACTGGTGTTTTGACTGCGGCTCCTCTTTGGCCGAGTTTGAAATTGAATACGCTGACAAGAAAAGCGACACACTTGACGTGGCTTTTTTGTGCGCCCAACCCGAAAAATTGGCTGCGGCGTTTGGCTTGCCCCAGCTCGACAAGCCAGCGTTCGCCGTGATCTGGACCACCACTGCTTGGACCATCCCTGCCAACCAAGCGCTCAACATGAAAGCAGACATCCACTACGCCTTGGTGGATACCGAGCGTGGTTTGATGGTGTGCGCCGCATCCTTGGTGGACACGTGTTTGGAACGATGGAAGCTCGCGGGCCAAGTGCTCGCCACTGCCACGGGCGACAAGCTGAGCCTGATTGAATTCAACCACCCACTGAGCGCTGTGGACGTTGGCTACCAACGCACCGCTCCTGTGTTCTTGGCCGACTACGTGGGTGAAGGGGACGGCACAGGCATTGTGCACAGCGCGCCTGCCTACGGCGTAGATGACTTCAACTCATGCATGGCCCACGGCATGAAGTACACCGACATCTTGAACCCCGTGCAAGGCAACGGCGCGTATGCGGCAGACTTTCCACTGTTCGGTGGTCAACACATCTGGAAAGCGGTGCCCGTCATTTTGCAAGCCCTGCACAACGCAGACCGCTTGATGGCCACGCAAACCATCACGCACAGCTACCCGCATTGCTGGCGTCACAAAACGCCGGTCATCTACCGCGCAGCGGCGCAGTGGTTCATTCGCATGGATGAATTTGACAACACCACCGAAAAAACCACCGGCAAGTTCATCACCGACAAGTCGAGCCAATCACTGCGCAAACTTGCGCTGAACGCGATTGACCACACCCACTTCTACCCCGACAACGGCCGTGCGCGCTTGCGCGACATGATTGCCCACCGCCCCGACTGGTGCATCTCGCGCCAACGCAGCTGGGGCGTTCCTGTGCCCTTCTTTTTGCACAAAGACAGCGGCGAGTTGCACCCACGCACCATGGCCATCATGGACCAAGCAGCCGACATCGTGGAGCAAGGCGGCATCGAAGCCTGGAGCCGCGTGACGGTAGAGGACATCCTCCACCAGCCAGGCGACGACGCCACCCACTACACCAAAAGCACCGATATTTTGGAAGTGTGGTTTGACTCGGGCTCCACCTTCCAACATGTGCTGCGCGGCAGCCACAAAGACGCCTACAACTTTGGCGTGAACCACCGCGCGCCTTTCCACGCCTCACCCGACAACTCGATTCCCGAAGCCGATTTGTATTTAGAAGGTCATGACCAACACCGTGGTTGGTTCCACAGCTCCTTGTTGCTCGGCTGCGCCTTGTACGACCGTGCGCCCTACAAAGGCCTGTTGACCCACGGCTTTGCCACCGACGGCCAAGGCCGCAAGATGAGCAAAAGCTTGGGCAACACCGTCGCACCGCAAGAGGTGAGCGACAAGATGGGCGCCGAGATCGTGCGCTTGTGGGTGGCCTCCACCGACTATTCGGGCGACCTGAACATCGACGACAAAATTTTGGCCCGCGTGGTCGATGCGTACCGCCGCATTCGCAACACCTTGCGCTTTTTGCTCGCCAACGTGAGCGACTTTGACCCCGCCACTGACACCGTGGCCTTTGATGATTTGTTAGAGATCGACCAATACGCGCTGTCGCGCGCGGCGCAAGTGCAAGCCGAGATTCGCGCGCACTTTGATGCGTATGAGTTCCACCCCGTGGTGTCGAAGTTGCAGCTGTATTGCTCGGAAGATTTGGGCGCTTTTTATTTGGATGTGCTCAAAGACCGCCTGTACACCACAGCGCCCAAATCAATTGCTCGTCGCAGCGCACAAACTGCGTTGCACCACATCACCCACGCTTTTGTGCGCTGGATGGCTCCGTTTCTCAGCTTCACCGCTGAAGAGGCGTGGACCACGTTTGGCAAGTCTGAATCGATTTTCTTGGAGACTTTCACCGAGCTCGGCGCAGTCAACACTGCGTTACTGGACAAGTGGCACAACATCCAACAGATGCGTGAGATGGCCAACAAAGAAATCGAAAACAAACGCACAGAGGGCTTAGTAGGTGCATCACTGCAAGCCGAGCTGGTCATCCACTGCGACGGTGCAAGCTATGACGCGCTGGCTTCGTTGGGCGAGGACTTGAAGTTCGTCTTCATCACCTCCAAGGTTGTTCTCATCAAGGATGAGAACGGGGCTGTGAAGGTCAAAGCCAGCGCAGCCACCAAGTGCGACCGTTGTTGGCACTACAGCGATGACGTAGGCCACAACCCCACTCACCCCACCCTGTGCGGCCGTTGCGACAGCAACTTGCACGGCGCTGGTGAACTGCGTCACTTCGCCTAAACGACGCACGAAAGAAAGCACACATGGCACGCCACACTTTCATTCGCAACACCACCTCTTATTGGGTGTGGTTAGGACTCGCCACCTTGGTGCTCTTGGCAGACCAATTCACCAAAGTGCTCATCGTCAGCACGTATCAATTGGGTCAGGGTTTTGCAGTCAGCAGCTTTTTCAACATCGTGCGTGTGCACAACGAGGGCGCTGCGTTTTCATTCCTTGCCACAGCGGGCGGCTGGCAGCGTTGGTTCTTCACAGGTCTTGGCATGGTGGCCACCATCGCCATGGTGTGGATGCTCAAAAAGCATCCTGGTCAAAAGCTGTTTGGCTTTGCCATTGCCTGCATCTTGGGCGGTGCCGTGGGCAATGTGATTGACCGTGTGCTGTACGGCTATGTGGTGGACTTTTTGGACTTTCATTACGCTGGCATTCACTTTCCCGCGTTCAACCTGGCCGACAGCGGCATCACGCTGGGTGCGATTTGTCTCATCTTGGACGAAGTGCTGCGCGTTCGCCGCGGACACTGACTATGCAAATACTTTCACCCCAAACCGTTTCTGTTTCAGAACTCACAAGCACTGTTCAACAAAAAGGCTATGCCGTTTTAAGCGCGGCCCAAGTGGCCGATTGGGCGGGTTGCACAGTGGACGCGCTGCAAGCGCTGTCGCCCCACTGGGACCACATGCCACCCGACAACTACCTCAAAGATGGGGGTCGCTACCGCCGCCGTTTGCACAGCAGCTTTGTGCTTGACCACGGCTCCTTGGCCCAAGTACCGCATCGCGCCCATTGGCAATCGGTTGACTACAACGCGCTGCACGGCGGCATGGAGCGTTGGTTTGAACCCATGCGTCACAGCACCGTGACGGCACCTGCTTGGATCAAGTTGCTCACAGCGTTTGCCGGCACAGCAGCTCAAGTGCGCGGCATTTCCGCCAGCAAATGGTGCATCGAAGCGCATCAGTTCCGCATCGACACCACCGATGGCATTGGCCGCCCCACCCCCGAAGGCGCGCATCGCGATGGCGTGGATTTTGTGGGGGTGTTCATGGTCAACCGCACCGACATCAAAGGTGGCGAGACCCGCGTGTTTGAAGCCAATGGCCCACACGGTGAACGCTTCACCTTGCATGAGCCGTGGTCGTTGCTGTTGTTAGACGACACCCGCGTGATTCACGAAAGCACGCCGATTCAGCCGCTGGCTGAGGGCGGCCATCGCGATACGCTGGTTCTCACCTGCCGCGCTGACAAGTTTCAGGACGCTGAACCCAGCGCCTGAAACGCCTGCGCAATCATCACAAGGTGATGAGGGTGCAACCTGTGGTCTTGCGGGCTTCCAAGTCGCGGTGTGCTTGGGCAATGTCGGCCAAGGGGTACGTTTGTTCAATGTGGATCTTGACCTTGCCACTGGTCACTGCTTCAAACAAATCATCGGCCATCGCTTGGGTGCTTTCCCGCGTGACAATGTGGCTGAACAAAGTTTGACGTGTGAGGTAGATCGAGCCTTTGGGGCCCAAGATACCGGGGGCAATCGGGGCAGGCGCGCCAGAGGCATTGCCAAAGCTGGCCATCAAACCAAATGGTGCAATGCAGTCGAGCGACTTGTCCCACGTGTCTTTACCCACCGAGTCATACACCACCTTCACACCCTTGCCGCCTGTGATTTCTTTGACGCGAACCAAAAAATCTTCGGTGTTGTAGTTAATCACGTGTGCTGCGCCGTTGGCCTTGGCCAAAGCGCACTTGGCATCACTGCCTGCAGTGCCAATGAGTTGATAACCCAAAGCCTTGGCCCATTGACAAGCAATCAGGCCGACACCGCCAGCGGCGGCGTGGAACAAGATGAAGTCACCCGTGTGCAAGCCACCTTGGGGCAAGGTGCGCTTCAACAAATACTGCGCGGTCAAGCCTTTGAGCATCATGGCTGCGCCAGTTTCAAACGAGATCGCATCAGGCAATTTGCACACGCACTTGGCGGGCATCACACGCTCTTCGCAGTAGCTGCCTGGAGGTTGGCTGGCGTAAGCAGCGCGGTCGCCCACTTTCAAATGCGTCACGCCCTCGCCCACGGCTTCAATCACTCCTGAGGCCTCCATGCCCAAATGCAAAGGCATGGGCAAGGGGTACACGCCCGTGCGTTGGTACACATCAATGAAGTTCAAGCCAATGGCTTTGTGACGAATGCGGATTTCGCCTGGACCCGGCTGGCCCACGGTCACGTCAACGAGCTTGAGCTCTTCAGGGCCGCCGTGTTGTTCGATGATGACTGCTTGGGTCATGGGGTGCTGCTCCAGAGGTAAATTTGTAAGTTTTTGAATCCTGCCATGAAATCGGTCGCACAGATGTCACTTGGGTTATAGACGCTCAGGTAGAGTTCTCGGCATATGCCTTTTGTCCCACATGCTTTGACGCCGCGCACCGCGGCGCTTTTATTGGTCCCGCCACTGCTTTGGGCGGGCAACGCCATCGTAGGACGACTGGTCCATGAACTCATCCCCCCGCTGACACTCAACTTTTTGCGCTGGCTGTTGGCCTTTGTGGTGCTCTTGCCCATCGCACATCAAGTGCTGAAACGCACCAGTCCTTTGTGGCCGCACTGGCGGCATTTCGCTTTGCTAGGCTTATTGGGCGTGGGTTGCTACAACAGCTTGCAGTATTTGGCCCTGCAAACGTCGACCCCCATCAATGTCACCTTGGTTGCCTCGAGCTCACCTGTATTCATGTTGGCCATGGGTGCCTTGTTTTTCAAGCAGACCGTGCGTAAGCGCCAAATGTTTGGCGCTGTGCTGTCCATTGCGGGCGTGATGTTGGTCTTGTGTCGGGGTGACTGGCACGCCTTGGCCCATGTGCATTGGGTGCTCGGCGATGTGTTTGTGCTGATCGCCACGCTCTGCTGGGCCTGGTACAGCTGGCTGCTTTCACACTCGCCAGCACCCGCAGAGGTGCGCGGCAATTGGGCGTTCTTTTTGATGGCGCAAATTGCGTTTGGATTGGTCTGGTCGGGCGCGTTCACGGCCGCTGAGTGGGCAGGCTTGACTGGCTGGGTCGATGCCCACATCAGTTGGAGTTGGCCCCTCGTGGCAGCCCTTGTGTATGTGGCGGTGGGTCCAGCGCTGTTGGCCTACCGCTGCTGGGGCTTGGGCGTGCAACGCGTGGGACCCAACATTGCCAGCTTCTTTGCCAACCTCACGCCGTTGTTTGCTGCCACCCTCTCGGTGCTGGCCTTGGGCGAGTTGCCGCAGCTCTACCACGTGGCCGCATTTGTGTTGATCATTGGCGGCATTGTGGTGTCATCACGCCAGTAACTCAGTACGTACCAGAATAAGCCCCACCATCTGTCAAGATGTTTTGTCCCGTGATGTAACCCGCTTGGGCAGAGCACAAAAACGCGCAGGTATCACCAAACTCCTGCGGATGGCCAAAGCGTTGGGCAGGAATGGTTTGCTTGCGCGCCTCAGCAATCACGGCCATCGATTGGCCGGTTTTTTCAACCGCGCCTTGCATGGTGGACCTCAGCCGGTCGGTGTCATAGGCGCCAGGCAACAGGTTGTTGATGGTCACATTGTTGGCCGCCAGCTTGGGCGTGCGTGCCAGACCCGCCACAAAACCAGTGAGGCCTGAACGCGCACCATTGGACAAACCCAAAATATCAATAGGCGCTTTCACCGCGCTGGAGGTGATGTTGACAATGCGGCCAAACCCGCGCTCGGCCATGCCATCCACCGTGGCTTTGATGAGCTCAATGGGCGTGAGCATGTTGGCGTCCACCGCCTTGATCCAATCGTCTCGCTCCCAATGACGGAAGTCGCCAGGAGGAGGACCGCCTGCATTGGTCACCACGATGTCAAAGCGTTTGCCAGGGCCACCCTCGACGGACCAAATGGCCTCGCGACCTGCGGATGTGGTGATGTCTACCGCTACCGTGAGGATGGTGGTGCCCAGCTCGCGCAGCTCAGCGGCCGCGGTTTCTAACGCCTCAGCCCCACGCGCAACGATGACCAGATGGACACCTTCACGCGCCAACGATTGCGCACAGCCAAGGCCCAAGCCTTTGCTTGCACCGCCCACCAATGCCCACTTGCCTTGAAGTCCTAAATCCATGGAATAACACCCTGCTTGATCATCAAAACCTGAGTTTATGTGAGGAGACGTGAGGGCACGTCACAAACGCTCGGTAACATCAGGGCCATGTCTTCCCTTGAACTCACCCTGCTGTACCTGAGCGCTGCCGTGCTCTGCGTGGTGGCGTGCCGACTGCTGCATTTGCCCGCGATGTTGGGCTATTTGTTTGCGGGCGTGGTGATTGGTCCCAATGCGTTGGCACTGGCCAAAGAATCGGTGGCGGTTGAACACTTGGCCGAATTTGGTGTGGTGTTTTTGATGTTCGTCATCGGCTTGGAATTCAACCTACCCAAACTCATGCGCATGCGCAAGCTGGTGTTTGGTTTGGGTCTGGGCCAAGTGGTGCTGACGCTCACGGGGGCCTTGTTGTTCAACCTCGCATTGGGCTTTGCGCTCAAAGAATTCGGCTACATCTGGCGCTTGAGCTGGCAAGCCTCTATCGCGCTAGGCGGTGCGCTGGCCATGTCGAGTACGGCGATTGTGGTCAAGCTCATGATCGATCGCGTGGAGATGGAGTCCCCTCACGGCCAACGTGTGATGGGTGTGTTGCTGTTTCAGGACTTGGCCGTGGTGCCGCTGTTGGTGCTCATCCCTGCGCTGGCGGACATGAGCGAGCACAACATTTGGCGCGTGCTTTCGATCGCCATGCTCAAAGCCTCGGTGCTGGTGGGCTTGCTGCTGTGGGGAGGGCAACGGGTCATGCGGGCATGGCTGCAGGTGGTGTCAAAACGCAAGAGCGATGAGCTGTTCATGCTCAACCTGTTGTTCATGACGCTGGGCATGGCCTGGCTGACCGAGCTGGCAGGTTTGTCGTTAGCCATGGGGGCGTTTTTGGCGGGCATGTTGATTGCCGAGACCGATTTCAAACACAAGGTGGAGGCCGACATTCGGCCCTTCCACGATGTCTTGCTGGGCTTGTTCTTCATCACCATCGGCATGAAGCTGGATTGGGAAGTGCTGGTCGACAGTTGGGGCTGGGTGCTGTTGCTCTCGCTTATCCCTTTGTTTCTCAAAGCCGCCTTGGTGTTTGTGTTGGCCCGTCTCACGGGTGCGCCTGCGGGCGTGAGCCTGCGCACTGCGCTGTACCTGGCGCAAGCGGGTGAATTCGGATTTGTGTTGCTCTCACTCGGCTTGCAAAACGCGCTCATCCCCCCAGAATGGATGAGCCCCATCTTGGCGTCCATGGTGTTGTCGATGATTGCCACCCCGTTCTTGGTGATGAACGCCGACCGCATCGTCAACCGCCTGATCAGCAACGACTGGTTGTTGCAGTCGCTGGCACTCACCGGCGTGGCACAGCGTAGCTTGAAGATTGAACACCACGTCATCGTCTGCGGCTATGGGCGCAGCGGCCACAACTTGGCCGACTTACTCACCTTAGAGAAAATTCCTTTCCTGGCGATGGACTCAGACCCTGAACGCGTGCAAATGGGTCGCGACCATGGCCACCTGATCGAACTTGGCGATGCCACCCAATTCTCTAGCCTCATGTCCGCAGGCTTGGTGCGTGCAGCTGCTGTGGTGGTCACTTATCCCGACTTGCCCTCTGCGCTCAAGGTGTTGGCTTGGGTCAAAGAGCACGCACCCAGCGTGCCCGTGATCGTGCGCACCCACGACGACGAACACCTAGAAGACCTGCGCGCAGCAGGCGCTGCCGAAGTGGTACCAGAAGTGATTGAAGGCAGCTTGATGCTTGCTAGCCAAACCTTGGCGCACATTGGCATTCCCTTAAAACGTGTGATTCGTTTGGTGCAAGGCCAGCGTATGACGCGCTACGCGCTCATGCGCGATGCATTGAAACACAAAGATAACTTGGACGATATTCAGCCGCATTAATTGAGCGGCCCAAGCTTTTCAATTCTGCTGAACACTCAGGGCTTGGTAGCTTGAGCCAAGAAATCCCGCCACGCTTGCAAAACCGCCATCACATCAGTTAAGGCAAATCGGCCCTCTGGCAAATTCCACCAATCCGTGTCCTCTGGGTCCACATTGCTTTGGTTGAACTGCACGCCTTGAAGTTTGAAGTCCACGCAAAACATATCGCCATCGGCAAACCACTCGGCCAAGCTGTGGTTTTGCAATAGCGCCAATGCGCTCAGCGCATCGTCACAACGTGCCACATCCGCCATGTCGCTGGTCAGCCAACTGCACACAAATCGGTTGAGTGGATGCTGGGCGGCATCCACTGCTTGCCCTTGAGGCCCACGCCATTCGCACACCGGATAAGTGACTGGCTTGGCTAAAGAGCCTGGCACAGGCAACTCTTGATGGTGAAAGAAATGAATGTGTTGCATGGTCATTTGCTGTAGACAGGATAGGCCGTGACGCGAGGCGCGGTGTAGCCCTCCACGCGAACACCGCTGGGTGTGAGGGCGCTCCACTTGTCGCCGCGTAGGGTTTTATGGGGGCTGTTCCATGCCGCGTCTAACTCGGACGCGACACGCTCGGCACTCCATGCTTTGGGAAACATGGTGTTTTGCATGGGCTTGCCATTGCGATCTGTTTTGGTCAGCCACAGGCCCGGCTTGGCTGGGTCCGCCATTTGCACTTGGGCGCGGTACACGCCCGTGGCATCTGGCGCAGACTCGCTGCCTGGGATGATGCGCACATCCCCGTTGAGCAGGGTGTGCCCGCCGGTAGGCAAACCAGTGCGGCGGTTGAAGTCCGCACCCAAGATGTGTTCCATATCGATGGGTGAACGTGCACTGGCCACGCCTGAGACCAACAACACCAGCACCGCGAGCAAGCTCAAGACAACTGAGCGCCACTGAGTGTCAAAACTTCGCTTCAAAAACATGGCTGACTTTCTTTTTCTTTCATCACTCACCTAAGACCAAACCTTCACGCCTTGGATCAGCGCCGCTGACCCACGCAGCTTGTCCATTCTTGTGTTGTTTGACCACGGCTTGCAAGCCACTGGTCAATGCTTGTTCACGCACCTCGTGGCCGCGTTCACGCAGGGCCGCCACAAAAGTAGGCGTAAAGCGGCCACCTTCCAACACCAAGGGCCCGCCCACAGTGCCGAAGTTGGGTAACGCAATGGCTTGCTGCGGGCTCAACCCCCAATTCAACACACCGTACAAAGTTTTGGCAGTGAAGTGAATGATCATCGCGCCGCCGGGACTGCCCACACTCATCAGCAACTGGCCCGTGGTTTTGTCAAACACCAAGGTGGGTGACATGGACGAGCGCGGGCGTTTGTTGGGCTGCACACGGTTAGCCACTGCGCGGCCTTGCGGATCACGCGGGACAAAGCTGAAATCGGTCAACTCGTTGTTGAGCAAAAAGCCTTTCACCATTTGGCGCGAACCAAACGCGTCTTCAATGGTGGTGGTCATGGCCAATGCATTGCCCTGCCCATCGACGATGCTGATGTGCGAGGTGCCAAACTCGGCTTGCTCTGCCATGGGCGCAAAGCTGCTGCCTTGAGCGCGCACAGGTACACCGGGCGAGGCTTGCAGCATGGCCGTGGGGCGAATGAGCTTGGCTCGCTCACGCAGATAGGCAGGGGCCAGCAGGCTTTGCCACTCGCCGCCTGGACCGCTGACAAAGTCTGGGTCGGCCACGTATTGGGCACGGTCAGCAAAGGCCAGGCGCGAGGCCTCGGTGTACAGATGCAACCAACGCGGGTCCGGCGCACCATCCACCGTATCGGCGGGCGAGGCCATCAATGATGCGGGCGTGTGTTGCAGCATGCCCAGTATTTGGCCCATGGCAATGGCGCCCGAGCTAGGCGGTGGAAAACCACACACACGATACACGCGGCTGAGCGCCGCATGGTCAAAGCACAGCGGCGTGCGTTCTTGGGCTTGGTAGTTGGCAAGGTCACTCAAGGCCAAACGACCTGGGTTGCTGGGATGCTGTTGCACTTTGCGTACCACCGCCTCAGCGACGTCACCGCTGTAAAACGCTTGCACGCCCTCTAAGGCAATGCGCTCTAACACAGCAGCCAACTCTGGGTTGCGCAACACATGGCCAATGGCATGTGGCTCGCCATTGGCTTGGTAGAAGTACGCGCGTGCTGTTGGGTCAAGTCGCAAGAACGCATCTGCCTGGAGCTGTGCATGCAGGCGTGGGCTGATGGCAAAGCCTTGGCGAGCCAAACTGATGGCTGGCTCAAACAACCGGGCCCACGCCAGCTTGCCGTGTTGTGCATGGGCTTGCGCCAACATGCGCAGCACACCGGGCGTGCCCACCGAACGACCACCCACCACGGCAGCATGAAAGGCCAGTGGCTTGCCATCGGCATTCAGCAGCAGGTCTTCGGTGGCAGCTGCAGGTGCCGTCTCTCGGCCATCAAAGGCTTGTAACTTGGGGGCTGCATGCGCCCCCTCGCCCGCAGTGCTGTGGATCAAAAAAGCACCGCCGCCAATGC
This sequence comes from Limnohabitans sp., assembly GCF_036804465.1. Classification (GTDB taxonomy): domain Bacteria; phylum Pseudomonadota; class Gammaproteobacteria; order Burkholderiales; family Burkholderiaceae_C; genus Limnohabitans. The sequence goes on along the minus strand of NZ_DAIRSK010000011.1, from coordinate 75,176 downwards.
CACTTGACTGCGGCTCGACCAAGCCCAACACCATTTGCACCGCAATGGCAGCGTCCACCGCCGAGCCCCCTGCTTTTAAAACATCAAAGCCTGCTGTCGTGGCCAAAGGATTGGCCGCAGCCACGGCAAACTTGCGCGTCACCACATCAGGCTTAGGGCTGAAGCCACTGGCAATTTCGGGTTGTAGCGGAGCAAGGACCGCCGTGCTTGGCGGCAGCATGCATCCGCCTAGCACGGCACACAGCCCAAGGGCGATCACGTTTTGTGCGCGCAACTTAGGCATATGCTTGACTCAAAAACAGTTGCTGGGGGCGATCAATCATGGAGGTCTTTCATAGAAAACGCATGCAATTGTCAATGTAAACCAAGCCATACCGTGCCCCAATGAAAAACGGCACCCAAGGTGCCGTTTTGCAAGAGAAGACACAGCGGGCTGCGTTACTCTTCGACGAAGGCTTCTTTTCGTTTGGACTTGATGGACGGCAGCAGCACAATCACCAAGAGCAAGGCAGCCACAGCGAGCAAGCTTGCTGACAGAGGTCGCGTTGCGAACACAGTCCAGTCACCACGCGAGAGCAACAGGGCACGGCGCAGGTTTTCTTCCATCATCGGCCCGAGAATAAAGCCCAGCAGCAAAGGCGCAGGCTCCACACCCAACTTCATGAACAGATAGCCGATCAAGCCAAAGCCAGCCACCATCCAAATGTCAAACGTGTTGTTGTTGGTCGAGTACACACCGATCGCGCAAAACAGCACGATGGCGGGGAACAAGAAGCGGTAAGGCACTGACAGCAACTTGATCCACATGCCAATCAAAGGCAGGTTGAGAATCACGAGCATCAAATTACCAATCCACATCGAGGCAATCAGACCCCAAAACAACTCGGGGTTGCTGGTCATCACCTGAGGGCCGGGCTGGATGTTGTGAATCGTCATCGCACCCACCATCAAAGCCATCACGGCGTTGGGTGGGATACCCAAGGTCAGCAAGGGAATGAACGAGGTTTGTGCACCCGCGTTGTTGGCGGCTTCAGGCGCTGCCACACCACGGATATTGCCTTGACCAAAGGGCACTTCACCAGGACGCAAATTGGTTTTCTTCTCGATGGTGTAAGCCGCAAACGCTGCCAACAACGCGCCGCCACCTGGCAACACGCCCAGCAAGGAACCCAACGCAGTGCCACGCAGCACCGCAGGCATCATGTTTCTGAAGTCTTCCTTGGTGGGGAACAAACCTTCCACCTTGGCCGTGAACACTTCGCGGTCGTCTGCGGGTTTTGACAAGTTTGAAATGATCTCGCCGTAACCGAACACGCCCATCGCCACCACCACAAAACCCACACCGTCGGTGAGTTCGGGGACGTCAAAGCTAAAGCGTGCCACGCCCGAGTTAACGTCGGTGCCGATCAAGCCCATCAAGAGGCCCAACACGATCATTGCAATCGCTTTGAGCAAAGAGCCCGAAGCCAACACCACCGCACCGACCAAGCCCAAGATCATGAGCGAGAAATATTCGGCAGGGCCGAACTTGAAAGCGAGTTCGGTCAAAGGAGGCGCGAAGGCCGCCAAGATCAAGGTGCCCACAGAACCAGCAAAGAAGGAACCCAAGCCAGCAGCAGCCAAGGCGGGGCCTGCACGGCCTTTGCGGGCCATTTGGTAGCCGTCAATGGTGGTGACGACCGAAGACGATTCACCTGGCAAGTTCACCAAAATCGCAGTGGTCGAGCCACCGTACTGGGCGCCGTAGTAAATACCAGCCAACATGATCAGCGCAGACACTGGGGGCAGCGCATAGGTGGCGGGCAACAACATGGCAATGGTCGCCACAGGACCGATGCCTGGCAACACGCCAATCAGCGTGCCCAAGATACAACCGATCAAGGCATACATCAGGTTGATGGGCGTGAAGGCCACGCCAAAGCCCAATGCAAGGTTTGAAATTAAATCCATTTTTTATTTCTCCAGGCTCAACCAGTGATGAAAGTGGGCCACACGGGCATCTGCAATTTCAGCAGCATGATGAAGGCGAGGTAACTGCCCACGGACAAGACGGTAGCCAGAATCACAGATTCTTTCAGCGAAAAGGTATCCCCTGCCTTGCCAGCGATGATGACCAACGCATAGATTGCAGCGATCAAGCCCATGGGTGGAATACCAAAACGTGGCAAGCCAGCCAACAAGATGCCAAAAACAATGTTGGCACCCAAGATGAAAACAACCGGCCTCCAAGCAAACGCGCCCACAGGCTCGCCGTCTTCGGTGTGCTCAATCAATGAGTAAAAGGTGATGCAGCCACCCAGCACCGCCAAAAAGATGCCGAGCAACAAAGGGAAGTAACCGGGGCCCATGCGCGCACCCGTTCCAATGTTGTAGCTGGTTGCGCCCCAAGCAAATGCAGCACCGACCAATGTAAACATCAGGCCCGAGAAAAAGTCTTTTTGACTTTTGATCATTTCATCTCCTCAATTCAAAAGCAAATATGCGCTGAATTATGGCGGCCTCGTTGTGTCGATTCGGATGTGGGTTACACCTATTTTTTGAGTCGACAAACCAACGGGTAAACCCCTAAATGATCAGGCTTTCAAAGGTTTAAAAACGCGCAACCATTTGGTCGCAGGCAAGGGCCAACGCGCCTGAATCGCCTCAGCGCGCGCCATCAGTTCAGCACGTTTGAGATGCATGGGCGTGCGTTGCGCCAACACCACCGTGTTGCCCTCGCGCGTGGGCTTGAAGGCCCACAAAGCATCTTCACCAAAAGCGTGCGCCATCTTTGCCAGACTTTGCTCGTAGCTTGAACTTCGACCAAACAAGTTGACAGTCATGCAGCCGTCGTCGGTCAACAGGCTGCGGCAGTCGGCATAAAACTCAGCACTGTCCAACACGGGTGAGGCGGCTTCGTGGTCATACAAGTCCACTTGCAAAGTGTCGATCTGTCCACGCCAAAAGTCGTGCTTGGCTACCTCCGCCGCATCGCCCAACACCACTTGCAGTTTGGCGCTGTCAGCAGGCAGCTTGAACCATAAACGGCAGGCGGCCACCACTTGCGGGTTGAGTTCAATCGCGGTGGTTTTCATGCGCAAGTGCTTGAACGAAAACTTGGTGAGGGATGCAGCACCCAACCCCAATTGCATGGCGTGCAGTTTGCCTACTTGGTCAAGGTCCACAAACAAGAGCCACGCCATCATGCGCTGCACATACTCTAGGTCGATCTCAAAGGGCTTGTCGATGTTCATGGAGCCCTGCACCCACGGCGTGCCAAGGTGCAGGTAGCGGGTGTCGCCGTAGTCAGAAAAGGTGACTTCGGGCAGATCGATTTTTTTCTTGGTTGCCAATTGATTCAATGATTCTCTTTATATGGGCCTAAAAATTTGTGGCCATTGAAATGGATCATGTGTTCAGGAGCATCTGCTATCCAAACCTCTGTTTCCCAAGCTATATCTTTGGCAAATTTTCTGTAGGTATCCCTGTCTGGAAATGCTGTTACAAAAATCAAATCCGCAATGCACGCTTGCGCGAGTCGACTCAAGGTCAATCTGCGTAACTCACTGATCGGGTTTGCAGTGGTAACTGCTTCGACCAAAAAAGCCAATTCTTACTCGCTTCGTAGGCGACGACGTCCGGTAATTTGTCGTGTGCAAGTTCAAAAAACTCGACACGCTTCAAAGCCTCCTCATCCAAATACAGATACTTTGAGGCGGCATCCCCAACATACAAGACTTGAGCTCCAGGAGCAAAAATTGGCAAAAAGGAATCAATGATGTCTTTTTGTAACTCATTATGTTTTCCTGGACTAAACGTCAGCGTTTTGCCATCACCCAGCTTGACCGGAATTCGTGCCAAATTTCTAGTGCGACTCAACTGGGAAGCCAAAGACGGTTGGTCTTTATGAAACTGTTTGAGAGCAGTCTTCCATGCAGTTTTACCAAAAACTCGTATGGCTTTTGATGCCAAGGGATGAATTGCAAAACCACGTGTGCCATCGTTGGTATTGGCATTCGGATTTTTAGCGCTATTCATAATCACGAAAGCCTCCACTGGAAGCACGAGGTCTTTCCTGCGAATATCGTCATATGAGCCTGACGAAATAGACTCACCCCAATACGAGTTCACAAAATCAATGATTTTTCTTGTTGTTAACTGATAAGCATCGTCGTTATCTTTCGCATCACTCCAGGCTTGACCTGGCTTGAGACCTGCAACAGCCAAAAAGACTTTCGCCATCTTTTGCTTACGTCGCTCAGACAAGTCTGTCATCGGTACGCCCAAGGCTTCTAAAACTAGCAAAGCTTCGCCAACCATCTCATCAATTTTCTTTTTGGTATTCATACTGAAGATAGCAGTTCAAGTTGCTTTGGATTTTTTCTTTGCTGAATTTCAGATGGGCTAAACCTAAATTTCGAATCTAGATAGCGTCTAAATTCAGCTGCAATTGCATAGGCAAGCATTGGAGGAACCGCATTACCAATCTGGTTAAACTGACTTTCCTCTTTACCTTGAAACTCAAACCAATCAGGAAAGCTCTGCAAACGAGCGCCTTCGCGAACAGTTAAGCGGCGACGTCGGCCGTCAGGCAAAACAACGCGGTGCATATCCCCAGTTGCTCCAGCAAGATTTCTACACGTCACCGTCCTAGCGGGTCGATCTAAATGCAAATCTCTTGGGGTAATACATTTAGAAGCCGTCTCATATCTTGCTACGTAGGCATCCATACTGGCTGTCAGAAATTTAGATTTTTCATCATGCTGGCAAGCTAAATCACCAACAGCATCTCTTGCTGAATATCGAACAACAGCAGGTTCAGGAAACAAGAAATCTCCACGATGTCCAACCACAATCATGCGTTCACGATTTTGAGGCACCCCATATTGAACAGCATTAAGCAGCTTATATTCAACGATGTAATCCAAGTCTTCCAACTCAGAAATGATTGCATCGAGATAAGGCTTATTTCGATACATCAAACCTTTGACGTTTTCAAACATCCAAATGTCTGGTTTCGCTTGCTCAACAGCTGCAATAAAAGCTGGAAAACCATCTCTTGAATCGCGAATACCTTTTTGATGCCCGCCCACACTAAATGGCTGACAAGGTGGGCCACCAATCACCACTTGCGCCGATGGAAACTGAAAATCACTGCCTAGTTTTGCTTGAACGCAATCTCCCTTGAGGTTATGTTGATACGTAGCGCAGCAATCAGCATTCATTTCAAACCCGTAGGTTTCAAAACCTTGCGCTTCAAAGCCCAGGGCCAATCCGCCACACCCAGCGAACAAATCCAAGACCAGTGGAGAGGCACTCGCCTGAAGTCGCAACGACTGATGAATTGAATCTAAGTAGGTCATCTCAATCGATTTAGAAATATGGTTAGCTTGGTAGGCATTCTAAATAGCCATGCCTTCCACCACAAAGCGCACGCGCTGGTTGCCTTGCCATTCATCCACCTCTAAGCGAAACGCCAAATGCGCCAAAGCGGGCAGCGGATCCACGCGGCCAAACCAAATGCCGTCCACGGGTTGGCCGTGGTGGCGCAGCTTGAGGGCCAGGTGTTTTTCACCCACCAAACGCTGGCCCAGCACCTCCAACTCTTCGCTGAATGTGGGGGGCGCAAAGCCTTGGCCCCACACTTCCCGCGCCAGTGTGTCAGCCAGCGTGGGGAGTCGGTATTCGGGCAACAAGGGGCCATCGGTTTCTAAGCGGCGTTGCAGGGTGGCTTCATCGAGCCACTCTTGCGCCACTTGTTGCAGGGCTTCTTCAAAGGTGGCGAGGTTGTCCTCTTCCAAGGTGCAGCCCGCCGCCATGGCATGCCCGCCAAAACGCAACAGCACCTCGGGGTGGCGCTTGGCCACCAGGTCCAAAGCATCACGCAAATGAAAACCAGGAATCGAGCGACCCGAGCCCTTGAGCTCGTGCCCCTTGCCCGCCGCTTGGCTGGGCGCAAACACGAATGTGGGACGGTGGTGCAATTCTTTGAGCTTGGCCGCCACGATGCCCACCACCCCTTCGTGAAAGTCGGGGTCGAACACGCACAGAGCGGAGGGTGGTTCTTCTTCAGGATCAAACATGTCTTGCGCGAGCTCAAGGGCTTGCTCACGCATGTCACCTTCAATCTCGCGCCGCTCTCGGTTGATGCGGTCGAGTTGGGTGGCCAACTCGGTGGCACGACCTAGGTCGTCGGTGGTGAGGCATTCGATGCCCAGCGTCATGTCCGACAAACGGCCCGCTGCATTGATACGTGGCCCCAAGGCAAACCCAAAATCTTGTGAGGTGCATTTCTCACTTGTGCGACCAGCCACAGCAAACAAAGCGGCCATGCCTGCAGGCATTTGGCCCTTGCGCACACGCGCCAAACCTTGGGCCACCAAGCGGCGGTTGTTGGCGTCGAGCTTGACCACGTCGGCCACAGTGCCCAAGGCAACCAGTGGCAACAGAGTGTCTAGCTTTGGTTGTTGCTCCGCACTAAAGACGCCGCGCTTGCGCAGCTCAGCGCGCAAGACCAGCAACACATAAAACATCACACCCACACCAGCGAGTGCTTTGCTCTCGAAGGTGCAGCCTGGCTGGTTGGGGTTCACCATCGCATCCGCGTTGGGCAATACCGCTGCAGGCAAGTGGTGATCGGTGACGAGCACTTGCAAACCCAGCTGGCGTGCAGTGGCCACGCCCTCGACGCTGGCAATGCCGTTGTCCACGGTGATCAGCACCTCTGCGCCGCTGGCTTTGACACGCTCGGCAATGGGTGGCGTGAGGCCATAGCCATCGACCACGCGGTCAGGCACGAGGTAGCTGACATGTGTAGCACCTAACAAACGCAGGCCACGCAGGGCCACGGCGCAGGCGGTCGCGCCATCACAGTCGTAGTCAGCCACCACACACAATTTTTTATGACCCGCCATCGCGTCGGCCAATAACACAGCAGCAGCTTGAATACCCTTCAAGCCCGTGGGCGGCAAGAGTTGAGCGAGTGATGCATCGAGCGTGGCCGCATCTTGAACACCACGAGCGGCATACAAACGCGCCAACAGCGGATGCACGCCCGCTTGCTCCAGCGCCCACATGCTGCGCGGCGGGATATCACGTTGAATGAAATGCATGACTCAATCTTTCAAGGGCGCCACCGCCAACACGGTGTCTAGGGAAGTGGGTGCAAAGCGCGTGCGCACGCGTTGCCACAGCGAAGGTGGGGCGCTGTCATAAACATGAAACTCATGCTCGCCGCACAACACCAGGCGATGCGGCTTGCTCGCAGCCCCAGTCGTCAGCATGGGTGCGATGACGTGGGCATCCACGTGCTGCCATGCGTCTAGCCAGCCGACGAGGTCTTGCTGCAAGGCGCTTTGTCTCAGGGTTTGAATCAGGGTTGGTTCTTGACGATGAACGGGCGGCGCGGACAAGGCACCTGTGCCGTGGACCCAAAACGAGTTGAGGGTCAGGCTGCGCCCCTCGTTGACAGGGTGGGTGTAGAGGAGCATTTGCATTTCGTTTTGCAGTCGGCGCAAAAGCTTGGATGCAGGGTTGAGCGCATCCGTACCCACATGGCCGCCTACCAACCACGGGTCGATGTTGCGGCCAATCACACGGTCTAGCGAAGCGGTTGCAAGGCCTGCCAACAGCGGCGACTGCGCCAGCCACTGCCCTGGCAAATAGGGGTACAAGTCAATGCCATCTTCGGCAAAGAAGCTTTGCATGGCTTGGAGCAGCGCGGCGTCTGTGGCTTGGTCGATTTGCAACAACGCGGGATCGCCCAAGGTCACTTGGCCATTGCTCACGTGCCAGTTGCACAAGGTGATGAAAGCCCAGTTGTCTTGGGCGTTGCCAGCAGACAAACCCCTGGTTGCAGCCGCATGCGCGGCCCAAGGCAAAGCACCATCCATCACTGGCCATCCGACGGCAAGTGCCCAAGCGCGTTCGTGCGGAGGCGACAGTGTGGCCAACAAAGGCTCTTGCACGGGGTCCACTTGCACCTCCACACGCAGTGACTGCGCCAGCCACGCACTCAAATGGGGCAGGTCGGCTTGGGCCAACAGCGACGCCTCTGGGCCGTGGGTGGTCCACAGCGAAAAGGCAATCAGGGTGGTGTGGCGTTCCACAGGGGATGGCACAGAGGTCAACACAGAAGTCATAAGCTGAATTGTCCGTGATGCAGCCGCACAGGGCGACAAGGCAATCTTTTCACTACGGGATAATCCAGCTCACATGCAACCCACCTCCTCCAAACTTCCCTACGAGCTGCTGATTGGCTGGCGCTACACGCGCGCGGGCCGAGTTGCTGGCCGCAACGGTTTTATTTCATTCATCTCAGGCGTGTCCATGCTGGGCATTGCCCTGGGCGTGGCTGCGCTCATCATTGTGCTGAGTGTGATGAACGGCTTTCAAAAAGAAGTGCGTGACCGCATGCTGGCCGTGGTGTCGCACATCGAGCTCTTTGCCCCTGGCGGTGAAGGTTTTTCCGATGTGAATGCCCTCATCCTGCAAGCCAAGCAAAACACGCAAGTCGTTGCAGCTGCACCATTTGTTTCGCAACAAGCCTTGATGGCTCGCGGCGAAGACATGCGCGGCGCGATGGTGCGCGGCATTGACCCTTTGCCCGAGACCTTGGTGAGCGACTTCACCTTGCAAATCCCCGCCGAGGTGCGCGCCACCTTGCAACCGAGCAGCTTCAACGTGGTGCTAGGAGGTGAGCTGGCCATGTCCATGGGCGTGCGCGTGGGCGACGCCATCACCCTCATCGCGCCTGGCGGGCAAGTCACGCCCGCTGGTGTGATGCCGCGATTGAAACAGCTGCGTGTGTCGGGCATTTTTGATTCGGGCCATTACGAATACGACGCATCACTTGCCTTGCTGCACATCGAGGATGCGCAGCGCATTTTTCGTCTGGAGGCGCCCACAGGTGTGCGTCTGAAAATCAAAGACAGCCAACAAGCACGCAGCGTGGCTTATGACTTAGCGCGGGTGCTAGGCCCCGATGTGATCGTGCGCGACTGGACCCGACAAAACCGCACTTGGTTTGCAGCGGTGCAGGTAGAAAAACGCATGATGTTCATCATCCTCACGCTCATCGTGGCGGTGGCTGCGTTCAATCTTGTCACCACACTGGTCATGACCGTGACCGACAAACGCGCTGACATTGCCATTTTGCGAACCTTGGGCGCAAGCCCCAAAAGCATCATGGCTATCTTTGTGGTTCAGGGCGCGACGGTGGGCGTGCTGGGCACGCTAGGCGGTTTGCTGTTGGGCCTGGGCGTGGCGTTCAACATTGATGTGATCGTGCCTGCCATTGAAAACTTGCTGGGTGCGAGTTTCTTGCCGCGTGACATCTACCTGATTAGTCGCATGCCCAGCGACCCGCAATCGGCTGATATCTGGCCCATCACCCTCATCTCGTTGGTGTTGGCGTTCTTGGCCACCCTCTATCCCAGTTGGCGTGCCAGCCGCGTCAATCCTGCCCAAGCCTTGCGCTACGAATGAGGCTCGCCATGTCAAATACACCTGTACTCCATGCACGCAACATCAGTCGCCGCTTCCATGAAGGCCCGCTCGATGTGACCGTTTTGCACCACGTCGAGCTGTCGGTCAATCCAGGCGAAACCTTGGCCATCGTCGGCTCATCGGGCTCAGGCAAAAGCACCTTGCTGCATGTGCTGGGTGGCTTGGATGCACCCAGCTCAGGCAGCGTGTCGTTGATGGGCCACGCATTGGACGGACTCAGCGCTGCTGCTTTGGGTGAGCTTCGCAACCAACACTTGGGCTTTGTGTATCAGTTCCACCACCTGCTGCCCGAGTTCAGCGCGCTCGATAACGTGGCCATGCCCTTGTGGATTCGTCGTATGAACCGCGCTGCAGCCAGCGCTCAGGCACAAGCCATGCTCGAAGCAGTGGGCTTGGGGCCGCGCATCCACCACCGACCTGCTGAGCTGTCGGGCGGCGAGCGTCAACGGGTGGCCATAGCGCGTGCTTTGGTCACACGCCCTGCATGCGTGTTGGCCGACGAGCCCACTGGCAACCTTGACCGTCACACCGCCGACCACGTGTTTGAGCTCATGTTGCAACTGGCCCGCGAACACAACACCGCCTTTGTCTTGGTCACCCACGACAGCAGCTTGGCAGCGCGCTGCGACCGCCAGCTGCAGCTGCGTGCTGGTTTGCTGCAAAGCACTTAGCCGTTGAACAAGCGCCCACGTGCGTTTTGCGTGATGGCGGCCACGCAGGGGTGAGAAATGCGGCGCTCTACCGACACAGCAAAAAACTCCTCCACCAGCTCGTCGCTGCGGCCCAGCACCTTGACGCCATATTGCGCCACGGTTTCGTTTTCCAAAATGCTTGGCGACATGAAAACACCTCGCCCTTCGCGGCCAAACGCAGTCATCAACGCGCCGTCATCAAATTCACCCACCACCCGAGGCTGAATTTTTTGTCGCACCAACCAACCATCGAGTTGCTGGCGTACCGAAGAGGACGAGCCCTGAATCAACATGGGCGCATGATGCAAACATTGCGGAAATTTGCCCTTCAAGGTGGTGTGCAAAGCTGGCGTGCAAAAAAAACTCATGGGCGTGGTGCCCAACGCATGGTTGAAAGCTTTGACGCTGATGCGCTTGGACAGCGGCTCGTCGGCAATCACCAAATCCAGCCGATGCAAAGCCAACTGCGCCAGCAGGTCTGGAAACTTGCCCTCGCTGCCAATCAAGCGCACAGGCTCTGGGATGGACAAAGCGGGTTCGAGCAAGCGATAAGCCACCGACTTGGCCACCGAGTCGGCCACGCCCACCCGAAATTCCAAGGTGCGCACCCCCGCTTGGGTCTGGTTCATGGCAGCTTTGAGTTCTGAGCCCAAGGCGAAAATATCGTCGGCATAACTCAGCGCCTTGTGACCGTCCTCTGTCAATTCAAGCTGTCGGCCGTTTTTGCGAAACAACTTTCGCCCCAAGCTTTCTTCCAGCAATTTGATTTGCCCAGACAGCGTTTGCGGCGTAGTGTGTAACTGCTCACCTGCGCGCATAACCCCGCCAGCGCGTGCTGTGACCCAGAAATAATAAAGGTGTTTGAAGTTCATGGGATGATTAGGCTTCGGTTTATACGAAGCAATAAAAATAAAAAAACGAATTTACACGAAGTAATTTACTACGTAAAGTGGCTTCACCAACGATAGGAGAATTTCATGCGTTTAAGTACCAAGAGTCGTTTTGCTGTGACTGCCATGATTGATATGGGCTTGCGTCAACACCAAGGCCCTGTGTCATTGGCAGCCATCAGCCAGCGCCAGCACATCTCTATCTCATACCTTGAACAAATCTTCAGCAAGATGCGTCAACATGGTTTGGTAGAAAGCACACGCGGCCCAGGTGGCGGCTACACCCTCAACCGCGATGCCAACCTCATCAGCGTGGCTGACATCATTGATGCGGTCAACAGCCCTGACGAAAAAGAGCAATTGCCCGAAGACGCCGAGCAAAACGGCTACGTGTCTGCCGAAGAGTTGTGGTCTAGCTTGAATCAAAAAATGGAAGACCACATGCAATCCATCAGCTTGCACAGCTTGATTGCGGCACAACTCTCTAAAGGGGGTGTGGCACCCAGCAACAACTCTCCCAAGCGCGGTGTGTTTGCCAAAAAGCCACAATCCTCTGCCCCTCCCAAAGCACCCAACTCGGTGTTTGCGCTGGGCAATGCCTGGGTCAACAGCCACTGAGCATGTGGATTGACTCGCATGCCCACCTAGACGCCGCCGAGTTTGATGTCGACCGGGCTGGTGTGCATCTCAGGGCACGCGCCTCAGGCGTCATGGCCTGTGTGATCCCCGCGGTGGCCGCCGCCAACTTTGACGCGGTGCGTCTGCTGGCTCATGCGCAGGATGATGCTTATGCGCTGGGCATTCACCCCCTTTTCACGCCACAAGCCACCCCATCGCACTTGGCTGAGCTAGATGCCGCGCTGCACGCCCACCGCCATGACCCGCGCTTGGTGGCAGTGGGTGAAATTGGCCTCGACGGTTTTGTCCCAGAGCTCAACACACCCGAGGCTCTTGCCAAACAACAGCTTTTCTACAAAGCCCAGCTCAAGCTAGCCCAACAACACCAATTGCCCGTCATCTTGCATGTGCGCCGCAGCGCCGACTGGCTACTCAAAGGCTTGCGTGACACGCCCGTGGTGGGCGGCATTGCTCACGCTTTTAATGGCAGCTTGCAGCAAGCACAGGCCTTCATTGCGCTGGGTTTTAAGCTCGGCTTTGGCGGTGCGCTCACATTTGAGCGCGCCTTGCAGTTACGCCGCTTGGCCGCCGAGTTGCCGCTCTCCGCCATCGTGCTCGAAACCGATGCGCCAGATATTGCGCCGCATTGGCTCTACACCACCGCCGAACAACGTGCCGCTGGTCAACCCCAAGGCCGCAACGAACCCGCCGAGCTGCCGCGCATTGCGCAAGTGCTCGCCGATGTGCGGGGGCTCACCTTAGATGCGCTGGCCGCTGCGACCAGCGCCAACACACGAATTGCCTTGCCACGCCTACAATGAGGGCGTGACCTCTTCCATCCTCAACGCTGACCTGCACTGCCACTCTGTGGTCTCTGACGGCACGCTCACGCCTGAGCAATTGGCCGCGCGCGCCAAAGCCAATGGTGTGGAGCTGTGGGCTTTGACTGACCATGATGAGATCGGCGGCCAAGAACGCGCCCTCGCCGCTGCCAAAGCCAACGGCCTGAGCTACCTCACGGGGGTAGAAATCTCCATCACCTTTGCACATCAAACTGTGCACATCGTTGGCCTTGGTTTTGATGCGCATGACGAGCAGCTCAATAAAGGCTTGCTGCAAACACGTGGCGGTCGTGGCGAACGCGCCAAAGAAATGGCACAAGGCCTGGCCAAAGTGGGCATCCACGGCGCCTACGAAGGTGCCCTCAAATACGCGGGCAACCACGCGCTGATTTCACGTACCCACTTTGCGCGCTTTTTGGTCGAAACTGGCGTTTGCCAAGACACCAACGAGGTGTTTCGCCGCTTCCTCACCGAAGGCAACCCAGGCTATGTGCCGCACCGCTGGGCCTCGCTCAAAGACGCGGTGCAATGGATTGTGCAAGCCAAGGGCATGGCCATCATCGCCCACCCTGCGCGCTATGGCTTCACGCCCAACGAAGAGTTTGCCCTCTTTACCGAATTCAAAAACCACGGCGGCCAAGGTGTTGAGGTCGTCACAGGCAGCCACTCCCCCGCCGAGTATGTGACTTATGCCGATATGGCCAAAGAGTTTGATCTTTTCGCCTCTCGCGGCAGCGATTTTCATAGCCCCCTTGAGAGCCGCATCGACCTTGGCACCCTGCCTTGGCTGCCCGGACAACTCACCCCTGTTTGGGAAGCGCTTTCTGACCGCGTTCAGTAGTTGTTCGTCGTGCAACACCTCAGATCAGTATTTGGTGCTCTGCACCACAGCCAGCTCATTTTTTGGCGTGCACGCTCATGGCCCAGTTTCTTCAAGTTCACCCTGACAACCCCCCACCCCGTTTGCTCAAACAGGCTGTGCAACTGCTAGCGCGCGGCGGCATCGTGGCTGTGCCCACCGATTCCAGCTACGCCTTGGTCTGCCACTTGGACGACAAAGCCGCGGTCGAGCAAATGCGCCGCATTCGCCAAGTCGACGACAAACATCACCTCACCTTGATGTGCCGAGATTTGTCAGAACTGGCGAATTACGCCAAGGTGGACAACCGCCAATACCGATTGCTCAAAGCCGCAACGCCTGGGGCTTACACCTTCATTTTGGAAGCCACCAAAGAAGTACCTCGCCGCGTCAGCCACCCGCAGCGCAAAACCATTGGCCTGCGCGTGCCATTGAACAAAACCTTGCTTGATTTACTGGCGCTCCATGGCGCACCGCTGCTGGCCACCACCCTCATCGCCCCAGGTGAATCCGTCCCCATGAACGACGCCGCAGAAATTCGTGACCGCTTTGAACACGAGCTTGCCGCCGTGATTGACGCAGGCGCTTGCCCGCTGGAGCCCACTACCGTGGTCGACCTCACGCCCATGAACGGCGGTGGCGACCCGCAAGTGATGCGCCTTGGCCGGGGCCCGCTGAGTGCATTGGGCCTGTGAACGGCCTGGGGCATAGGCTAGCAGTGCGCAATGCGACAATCCTTCTGTGAATTTTTCTGAGCTCATCCAAACCGTCCTGATCTACGCTTTGCCCGTGGTGTTTGCCATCACGTTGCACGAAGCGGCCCACGGCTATGTGGCGCACAGATTGGGAGACAACACAGCTTGGATGCTGGGTCGGGTCACCTTGAACCCCATCCCACACATCGACCCTTTGGGCACGATTGCTTTGCCTGCCTTGCTCTACTTCGCCTCAGGCGGCAACTTTTTGTTTGGCTACGCGCGTCCTGTGCCGGTGCGATTTGGCGATTTGAACCACCCCAAACGCGACATGATCTGGGTGGCGCTGGCTGGTCCGGCCATCAACTTCTTACAAGCATTGGTTTGGTTGCTGGCCTTTTATGTGATGAAGCATGTCGGCGTGACTGAAGACTATTTTTTGAAAATGAGTTTGGCTGGCGTCGTGGTGAACGTGTCGATGTTTGTGTTCAACCTATTTCCACTCCCACCACTCGATGGTGGCCGGGTGTTGGTGGGCTTGTTGCCTTGGCGAGCTGCGGTGTGGCTGTCCAAGGTGGAGCCTTACGGCATATACATCGTATTGGCACTGGTCGCCTTCAAACAACTTGACACCCTCTGGATGGGACCTTTGATGAAGTGGACCGTGATCGCTTTGTCAACCTTGCTCGGTCCCATTGAATATGTGTTGCAACCCTGATTGATTAAAGTAAACACAATATGAAAGAACGCGTTCTCTCTGGCATGCGCCCCACGGGGGCTTTGCATTTAGGCCACTACCACGGTGCTTTGAAAAACTGGGTGCGTTTGCAATCAGAGCTGGATTGCTTTTATTTCGTGGCCGACTGGCACGCCCTCACGACGCACTACGAAAACCGTGAGGTGATTGAGAAAAATGTGTACGAGATGGTGATCGACTGGCTCGCTGCTGGCCTAGACCCCAACGCGTGCACCATCTTTTTGCAAAGCCGTATTCCCGAACACGCTGAGCTGTTCACCCTCTTGGCCATGGGCACCCCACTGGGCTGGTTGGAGCGTGTTCCCACCTACAAAGACCAACAAGAAAAGTTAAAAGACAAAGACTTGTCCACGTATGGGTTCTTGGGCTACCCACTGCTGCAAGCAGCCGATATCTTGATCTATAAAGCCAAGCATGTGCCGGTAGGCGAAGACCAAGCCAGCCATGTGGAGCTGACACGAGAAGCCGCAAGGCGCTTCAACCACTTGTATGGTCGCGAAATCAATGCCGAAGAAAAAGTGCAAACCTCTTTGGCCAAGCTGCCCAAAGACAGCATCAAGCGCTTTGAAAAATCTCGCAAAGCTTACCAAGAGACAGGTGACGCCAAAGCCATGGAAGGCGCGCTGGGCTACATCGCCAGCGCAACCGAACTCGATTTGCAAGACCGAGAGCGCTTGGAGGGGTACTTCAAAGGCACTGGCAAAGTGATCTTGACCGAGCCACATGCGCTGCTGACACAAGCCAGCAAGCTGCCAGGCTTGGACGGTGCAAAGATGAGCAAGAGCTACAACAATGCCATCGCCATCCGTGAAGACCGTGCCACGATTGAGCACAAGGTCAAACGCATGCCCACCGATCCTGCCCGCCAAAAACGCACCGACGCGGGCAATCCAGACAAATGTCCCGTATGGCAATTCCACTTGGTCTACAGCGACGCTGGCCAACGTGAGTGGGTGGCCCAAGGCTGCAAGACCGCTGGCATTGGCTGCTTAGACTGCAAACAGCCCATCATTGATGCCATCTTGCGCGAACAGCAACCCATGCTAGAACGGGCCGAACCGTATATCTCCAACCCCAAGATTGTGCGTGACATCGTGGATGCAGGTACTGAAAAAGCTCGCATAACGGCCCGTGAGACGATGCGAGAAGTCCGGTCCGCAATGGGGCTAAACTACTAATATTGATTCAGGAGTAATAAAAATGAGTATGTACATCATTGACGACCATCCCTTAGTGCGTCAAGCCATCGCCATGTTGCTGCGCCGCATGCGCCCAGCATCCAAGGTGATTGAATTGGAAAAGTTCAGCGAGTTGCAAGCTGCCATCATCAAAAACGGTGATCCCGAATTGTTCGTACTCGATTTGTTATTGCCGGGCGTCAAAGGCACCTCAGCTGTCAAAGACATCAAGACCATGTATGCCAACGTGCCGTTGGCTGTGATCTCCTCTATGCCTGCCGGTGAGGCAGAGGAGACGTGCATTGAAGCTGGCGCTGATATCTACATCGAGAAAGCCACGCCTGCTAACGAAATTTCTTTGGCTATCCAAGGTTTGTTTGCTGCCGAGAGCGGCGACGAAGAGGTGGTGGTGGTTGGCGAGACCAAATTGTCTAAGCGCCAAAAGCAACTCATCGTCATGCTCGATCGCGGTTTGAGCAACCGCGACATTGCAGCAGAACTAGAAATCAGTGAGCACACCGTGAAAGTTCACTTGTGGCGCTTGTTCCGCCGCTTAGATGTGAAGAGCCGCACGCAGACCCTTCACTTTGCACGCACAAACGGTTTGCTGTAACGCAACTGACACGCCAACAAAGCCCTGTAGTTGGTTGACTACGGGGCTTTCTTTATTGCAAGGTCTCTCGCACCATCAAGTTCAAGCCCTTGCTGCCTAGCTTGACAGGTGTCAAACTGACGCCGTAGTCGCCAGCTTGCGCAATCGCTTGGCCGCTCTTTGAAATGCGCACCCTCACCGTCACCTCGTCCATGCCCGAGAGCTTGGCGTTAGGGTTCATGGCCGTGCTGTCATCGAGCACAAAATCAAAGGGTAATTTGTCGGCCGTGGTGCGTAAGATGGCCAAGGGCATGCGCGAGCCCGTCACTGGCGTGGCATACACAAACACCGTGTCGCTAGGCGCCACCAAACCTTGAAGCTCTTTGACCAAGGTCACCCGACCGCTGATGCTGCTGGCAACCAAGGCGGCCTGATTGGCTTGCGAGTCTGCTGGGTTGGCAGCGCGAGGCGGAATCACTGGCAATCCCATCTTGTTGCGGGCTTCAGCAATGGCACGGTCAAGCTCTGGCGCCTCGGGCGAATCCACTGGCACCACTTCACGGGCACGTTCCCAATAGCGCAGCGCCGTGTTGAAATTCATCTCGGCATAAGACGCACTGCCTGCCAAGAACAAGGCGTTCAAATGGAGGGGGTCAGCCGTGAGAACGCGCTGAATAAGTGACCAAGGTTCACCAGCAAAACTGCCACCGTTCTTTTGTGCCAACACTTCGGCACGCTCAATCGACAGGTTGTCATCGCGACTCAGCGACAAAGCCTTGGCATAGGCATCGGCAGACTCTTCAAACAAGCCTCGGGCACGCTGAACGCGCCCCAACATGACCCAACCCTCCATGCTGTTGGGTTCGTCTTGCAAACGGCGTGTCAGTGCAGTGGCCATCTCAGCCAGCTTTTCTGGCGACACCTCAGCGGATGAATCCACGCCCTGCTTGAGCGCCATCGGGTCCAGCGCCGCTGGCTCGCCGAACATGCTGTACATGAGCATGGACGAGACAGGCACCACCAACACCAGCAGTCCGATAGCCACCCAAGGTTTGCGCCACGGCGCGCTGCCAGTCGCAACCGACGCAACAGGTGCAGCGCTCAAACCATCGGCACCCACGTCGACCAACAAGCGTTGCGACAACTCATCACGTGCGGCTTTGAGTTCTTCGTAGTTCAAGTTGCCCATGACGAATTCGCGGTCGAGCTCTGCCATTTGGTCACGGTAGACGGCGGCGTTGGCTTGGGCGGGGTGGTTGGCATTGTCGATTTGCTGAGAAGCAATTCGCGCCCCTTCTTGCGAACCACGCCACAGAGCCACACTCAACACGGCCATCACCACGGCCATCATGGCCACAGCAGCAAAAATAAACACAAGGGAAGGATTCACATCAACCTTTCAACAGCTGCTTGGCGCGTTCGCGCTCTTGTTCACTCATGGCCTCAGGCGCAGCCAAATCACGGCGTTGGCGCAAATACATGCCAAGGAAGATGACCGCCATCAGCAGCAACACAAATGGGCCAAACCACAGCACCCAGGTGAGCGGTTTGACCTCGGGGTTGTACAGCACAAAGTCGCCGTAACGGGAGACGAGGAAATCTTTGACCTCTTGATCTGACTTGCCAGAGCGAAGCAGCTCTCGCACTTCGGTGCGTAAGTCATCGGCTAACTCGGCACGGGAAGAGGCCAAGGATTCGTTTTGACACACCATGCAGCGCAACTCATGCGAGAGCTCATCCAAACGCGCTTCGAGCTTGGGGTCTTGGGCCATCGGGACGGCCTCACGGCCATTGCTCGCAGCGGCGGACAACACCATGCTCAGCATCAATACGGCATTCAGGATGACACGCTTCATGACTTGTTCAACTCCGTAATCAGGGGCAAAATTTTCTCGGCCAACAAGGCTGGCGTGACAGCGCCCACGAATTTGTAGCGAATCACCCCGGCCTTGTCGATGACGTAGGTCTCGGGCACGCCGTACACGCCGTAGTTGATGCCCACACGGCCATCGAGGTCCATCACCGTGGTGATGTAGGGGTTGCCATGACGCTTGAGCCAGACTTGGCTGCGCTCACGCGCGAGCTTGAGCTTGTCGTCAAACGGCGCTTTGTAGGCTGGGTCTTGAGGTTGAATTTCTTTGTAGCTCAAGCCCACGATGGGCACTCGGTGCTTGTCAGAAAACGCCACCAGCACAGGGTGTTCTTCGCGACAGGCCACACACCACGTCGCCCACACATTGAGCATCCACACTTGGCCTTGCATATCCACGGGTGAAAAGTGGCTGTCGCCTTTGTCCAAAGTGAACAAGGTGAAGTGCGGCGCAGGTTTGCCAATCAAGGGCGAGGGAATCTCTCGCGGGTCACGCTTGAGGCCCACAGCCAAAAAAACCACCAAGGCGATGAACAAGACCAGCGGGATCAACACCTTTTTCATTTGCGGTATCTCCGGTCAAGGGCAGCCAATGCACCACCCAACACCATCAACAACACACCGCCCCACAGCCATGGCACGAAAGGTTTGTAGTACACACGCATGCTCCACTCGGTACGTGCGTCATTCAGCGGCTCGCCCAACGACACATACAAATCGCGCATGAAACCCGAGTCAATGCCCGCTTCCGTCATGGCCATGGGTGACGAGAAATAACGGCGCTTTTCAGGCTGCAAAATTTCAATGACCTTGTCGTTGCGCAACACCTGCACATCGGCGCGAACGGCCTTGTAGTTGGGCCCCAGCACTTCGTCCAGCGAGTTCAAGCGAAAGGTGTAGGGCGCAATGGTGACCACATCACCTATTTGCATGCGCACTTCGCGCTCCACCTCATAACACTTCACCCCCGTGATGCCAATCACCAACACCGCCATCCCCAAATGAGCCGTGTGTTGCCCCCAAAACGATGCGCCAATGCGACCGGGCTTGCCCAGACGCTCGACGACTTGCTGAGCCATACCCAAAGCCACCCAGCAGCCCAGAAACAAACCAAACGCTGCGCCAATGGACCAACCGCCCAGCACAAACGGCAAAAGCACACCCAAGGCCAGCGCAGCCGCAAAGGTCCAACGCAGCTTGTGTGCAATCTCACGCACATTGGCATCGCGCCAACGCGCCACCGACCCAGGCACCATCAAAAACACCGTGGGCACGAGCAGCGGCGCAAACACCGCATTGAAATAAGGCGGGCCCACCGACAACTTGCCCATGTTCAGCGCATCAATGATGAGCGGGTAAATTGTGCCCAACAACACCGCCGCCGTGGCCACCACGAGCAACACACTGTTGGCCAACAAAAACGATTCGCGCGACACCAACTCCATGCGCCCACCGAGCGCCACACGCGGCGCACGCCACGCAAACAGCGTGAGCGAGGCACCCACCACCACGGCCAAGAACACCAAGATGAACACACCCCGCTTGGGGTCAGACGCAAAGGCATGCACAGACGTCAGCACACCCGAACGCACGAGGAAGGTACCCAACAGCGACAACGAGAACGCTGCAATCGCCAACAGCACCGTCCAAGCCTTGAAGCTGCCGCGCTTTTCGGTCACCATCAAAGAGTGAATCAGCGCCGTGGCCACCAACCAAGGCATGAGCGAGGCGTTTTCCACAGGGTCCCAAAACCACCAGCCGCCCCAGCCGAGTTCGTAATAAGCCCACCAAGACCCGAGGCCAATGCCAAAGGTGAGGAAGGTCCAAGCCACCACCGTCCAAGGGCGCGACCAGCGGGCCCATGCGGCGTCTAAGCGGCCACTCATCAAGGCTGACACCGCAAATGCAAACGCCACGGCCATGCCCACATAACCCATATAGAGCATGGGCGGGTGAATCACCAAACCGGGGTCTTGCAGCAGCGGATTCAAATCTTTGCCGTCCAAGGCCGCTGGCAGCAAGCGATCAAACGGGTTGGAGGTGAGCAAGATGAACAACAAAAAGCCCACCGAGATCAAGCCCAACACGCCAATCACGCGCGCCACCATGTCGAGCGGTAAACTACGCGAGAACAACGCCACCGCCACCGACCACAAGGCAAGCATCAGCACCCACAGCAAGAGCGAGCCTTCGTGGCCACCCCACACCGCAGCGAATTGATAGGGCTTGGGCAGCAAGGAGTTGGAATGCTGCGACACGTACAGCACAGAGAAATCGTTGTTCAAAAACGAAGTGGCCAAGGCACCAAATGCAAACGCCACCAAAGCAAACTGCAACGCAGCCGTTGGGCGTGCCAAGGATTGCAAGGTCACTTGCATGTGCGGCTGGCGCACCAAAGTGCCTGCGATGGGCAGTACGCCTTGCATCACCGCCACCAAGGCAGCAAGCATGAGCGCGAAATTACCGAGTTCTGGAATCATGGGTTGGCCTTAGGGGTTGGCGTTTGCAAAGACTGGGCAGCTTTGGCCGCTGCGGCTTGGTCCATCGCATGCTGGGCCTCAGGCGGCATGTAATTTTCATCGTGCTTGGCCAACACTTCGCTGGCCACAAACAAGCCGTCGACGCCCAACTTGCCTTGCGCCACCACGCCTTTGCCTTCTTTGAACAAATCGGGCAGCAGGCCCACATAAGTGACGGGCATTTCGTTGATGGTGTCGGTGATGACAAAGCGCACGGTGTTGCCATCGCGCACCAAGCTGGCTTCTTTCACCATGCCTCCTGCGCGAAAGGTGCGTCCCTTGGGCGCTTCGCCATTGCTCACCTGCGTGGGCGTGAAGAAAAACACCAAATTACTTTGGAAAGCATTCAGCACAAACGCGGCTGCCGCGCACAACACCACAATGCCAGCGGCAATCAGTGCAAATCGTTTGGTTCTTGGTTTCATCACATCAATTCTTCAACAGGTAATTGCGCCACAGCCCGCTCGGCTTTCAATTGATTCAACAGCGCGCGGTGCGCCCAACGGGCTTGCCACACTTCTAGCGCCATCAGCAAGGCCGTCACGCCCACGCTGCCCCACACATACACGGCATAGCCGCCCATGGCCCAAAACTGGCTCCAGCTTTCCCACCTCATGACTTCACCTCGTCGAGTTCGTGCACCCAAGTGGCGTGGCTCTCGCGCTGCAAGATCAGGGTGCGCACGCGGTACAACACCAGCGCCACGGTGTAAAACCAAAACGCCAAGGCCATCAGCAACATGCCCCACAACATGACCTCGGCCATGCTCGAGCCTTTGGTGAGCGACACCGAAGCACCTTGGTGCAAGGTGTTCCACCACTTCACCGAGAAATAAATGATGGGCACGTTGACAGCACCCACGATGGCAATGAGCGCACCTGCGCGGTCGCTGCGACGCGTGTCATCAATGGCAGACGTCAAAGCGATGTAGCCGAGGTAGAGGAAAAACAAAATCAACTCAGAGGTCAGGCGCGCATCCCACACCCACCATGTGCCCCACATGGGCTTGCCCCAAAGTGCCCCCGTCCACAGCGACAAAAATGCAAACATGGCACCGGTGGGGGCCAAAGCGCGTGTCATCATGCCCGACAAGCGGGTGTTAAAGGTCAGGCCCAACACACTCCAAAATGCCATGGCCAAATAAATCACCATCGACATCCAACTGACAGGCACATGCACAAAGATGATGCGGTAGCCCTCGCCTTGCTGAAAGTCAGCGGGCGCCACGGCAAAACCCAGCCACAAGCCCGCCAGCATGAGCGCAGTGGCCAACACAGCAAACCATGGCCACGCGCGCCCTGCAAAACCATAAAAAGTCTGCGGTGCTGCGTAGTGAAACCAATTGATACTTTTCATTCCAACGCGATCCTTAAAGCCGCTGCACAGGCAAACGGGCTGAAAAATGCCGCAGGCAACAGCATGGCCATCAAAATCGACAAATGCGCCTGTGCCCCCAAACCGCTGGTTTGCGCCTCCACGGCACCCGCACCAAACACCAGCACCGGGATGAACAAAGGCAACACCAACAGCGACAACAACACCCCGCCGCCGCGCACACCCAAGGTCAACGCAGCACCAATGCCGCCCACCAACGACAACACCGGCGTACCCAACAAAAGCGCTAAAGTGAGGGTCGTCAAGGCATCCGTCGAAAGGTCAAATTGCAGGCCTAAAACTGGCGCCAATAATACCAACGGCACCCCAGACACCAGCCAATGCGCCAAGAGTTTGGCACTGATCAGTAAGGGCATAGGCGTGGGTGACAAAGCCATTTGCTCCAGCGTGCCGTCGCGGTAATCGGCCTCAAACAAACGCTGCAACGCCAGCATGCTCGACAACAGCGCCCCCACCCACAACACACCGGGGGCCACCAGACGCAAAGTGTTGAGTTCGGGGCCAATCCCCAGCGGAAACAGCGCCGCCACCACGACAAAGAAAAACACCGCTGTCAGCACCTCGCTCTTGCGGCGCATGGCCAAGAGCAAATCGCGCCGCAACACGGCCATGAAGGCGCCTGCACTCATGCCAAGCCTCTTAATCGGTAAGTTTGCACGTCCACAAACGTGCCGTTGGCCGTGGTCAGCGTCACGGGCTGGTGGCTGGTGAACAACACCATGCCGCCCTTGTCCACATGCTCGGCCAACAGCCCACGCAGGCCGTCGACGGCTTTGGCATCCAAGGCCACAAAGGGCTCGTCCAACACCCAAAGCGGGACTTGGCTGGCCAACAATCGGGCCAACGCGGTGCGACGCTTTTGGCCTTGCGACATGACACGCAGCGGCAAATGCTCGCGTCCACGCAGGCCCATGCGGGCCAAGGCCGCCAAGGCTTGCGCCTCGCTGAGTGCTCGGCCTGACACGGCGGCATCCGACATGAGGTTTTCTAGAGCCGTGAGTTCTTCTTTGAGCGACAAGCCGTGGCCCAAATAAAACAAGGCCGCGCGAAACACCGCAGCGTTGTGTTGGATGGTTTGGTCGTGCCAACGCACCTCGCCCGCGTCGGCAGGCGACAAGCCACACACAATGCGCAACAAACTGGTTTTACCCACCCCGTTGTCACCTTCAAGATGCAAGGCTTGCCCTGCTTGCAGCGCAAAGCTGACGTCAGCAAACAATGGCTTGTTACCTCTGCTGCAAGAAAGTTGGGAGACGCGCAGCATGGTTTAGATGAAGGTGCCAGCGCAAGTCAGCACTTGGCCGCCTGTGCCAATTTTGAAACGCGCAATGCCCGCGCTGCGCGTGGTGTTGACGCCGCCAAGATCCAGTGTGCGCACACCGCGCTCGCGCAACTCTTGCATGGCGCGCCACAGGATGAGGTTGTGTGCGTTTTGCTCACGGCCTACATCGCCGCTCCAACCCACTTGGTAGGTGGCTGCCTCGCCATGGATCAAAAACATCATGCCCGCCACACGGTCGCGGCCCAGATCGGCACGCACTGTCAACATGGTTTTGGTGGGATGCTGGCGCGAAGGCACATACAAATCAAAAAAGTGCAAGGGCAAGCCGTGCAAACCGCGCTGCTCGCGTTGCTGCATTTCGGCATCGAGTAGCCAGCGGTACTGCCCTGCATTCGTACCCACGCGATGAATGGTCAAAGCAGACGCCTCGGCGCGCGCCAAGCTGTAGCGCCAGCGTCCGTCGAGCTGGGCGCGCAACACCTCTAACTCAGGCGAGAGGTCAAGCACCACGGTGCTGTGGCCCGTCATCACGCGACGCCAACGCGACAGCCCCAGCGCTGGGCTTTGCGCCTCATGGGGCGTGACGGCCACCACACGCAAGTTTTTCAAGGGCATGGTGTGCTTCAACGCTTTGTAAACACGCGCTTTTTCTGCCCCCGACAACGGTTGCAACCACACGGGGCCTAGGGAGCACAAAGCCATGTTGGCCAAGCCCCCCGCAAACCGTCGCACGATGAATTGGGCCAAAGCCACAGGCACGCCGTCTTGCGCCACAAAGGCACGCAACACGCCTACGCCCAAGGTTTTCATGCATGCGCCGTAGGCCCAGTCTTGCTGCAAGGGCGCAGCGGCGGCGGCATGGTGTGCGTCCCACTCGGGATAGCTCAGGGTGTCCCAGCTGACTTTCATGCGCCTAAAATCCTCGCACCATGTTGAACAAACTTCGCCTTCGCCGCCAAGCTCAGACCGTGATGGGCCACCGCTTGGAAGAACCCCGCTTCACGCTGGTGTTGGTGCTGTGGGTGTTTGTGTACCTGGGCTTGCCCCTGCTGGTCGTCAGCAGTTTGGTGGACGTGCTGATTCAGCAAATCACGGGCAATTGCACCGGTTTTTGGTGCTGGTTTTAAGCGCTGAGCCATTGTGGTTTGCGCGGCCCTAGCGGGGGGCGCTGCAAGGCCCGGTGATGTTGATGCGCACCTTTTTGCCCAGGTAGGTGGTGTCGGTGAAGGCGGTCACGACCACGGTGGCTTGCGCAATGCGAATCTCAGACTCTGCACCCGTCACCTTGTGCTTGCGAAACGCCCCCATTTCTTTGGCCGTGGTCAAGTTTTTGCCATTGAACTCTTCAGTGGTCAAGCTGTTGGTGATCAACACATAAGGCTCGGGCCCATTCATCTTGAAGAACATGTTGTTGCCCAAGGATTGAATTTCAATCACCACTTTTTGCGGTTTCAGCTTGAGGTCGTCCATGGCAGGAATGACGCCCTCCACCTCGCAAGGCATTTTAAAAGTTTGGGCAAATGCGGATGACGCAAACACAGCCAGGCACAACAGCACGGCTTGCAGCAAACGAGGGAAGTTCATGGACATAGCCCCCATTCTATGAAGACTCAGACCTCGCATCGGTCTTTCGGTGCACCCCGCGTTGAGCGCGGTAAATGCCTGAGTGGCCCGAACAGATGTAGCTTGTCACACACGCCAGCGCGGCAAACACCCCAATCTGGGCGCCAAACAACTCCATGGCCATCAGGGTGGAAGCGATGGGCGTGTTGGCGGCCCCTGCAAACACCGCCACAAACCCCACAGCAGCCAGCAAAGGAAATGGCACATCCAACAGCGGCGCCAAGGCATTGCCCAAGGTCGCGCCAATGTAGAACAAAGGCGTGACCTCACCCCCTTTGAAGCCAGAACCCAGCGAAGCGATGGTGAAGATCATCTTGCCCAAAAAGTCAGTGGGTGCGAGTGGTTGGGCAAATGCTTCCACCATCACCGCAATACCCAGGCCGATGTAGCGGTCACAGTTGCCCCACATCACCACAGTCGCAATCACTGCGCCGCCCAACAAGGGGCGCAAGGGTGCGTAAGTTATGCGCTGCGCCATCCAAGCAATCAACGCGTGTGTGCACTCGGCAAACAACTTGCCAGTCAACCCAAACACCACCCCCGCCAACACCATGGCGACCAAAAGCCAAGCTGTGATGTCAGGCATCGCCCCCGCCATGTAATGCGTGTGTTGCACACCCCACCACAAGCCTACTTGGTCAGCCATCACAGCAGCCGCCAAACAAGGCAGCAACGCATCTAGACGCATGCGACCCAGGGCCAGCACTTCCAGCGCAAACACAGCCCCCGCCAAGGGTGTGCCAAACACCGAGGCAAAGCCAGCGCTGATGCCTGCCATCAACACCATGCGTCGGTCTAGCGCGTTGAGTTTGAAAAGATGGGTCAGCTGATCGGCCAACGCTCCCCCCATTTGCACCGCCGTGCCTTCGCGGCCCACCGACGCGCCAAACAAATGCGAAATCACTGTGCCACCCAACACAAACGGCGCCATGCGCAGAGGCACTACTTTTTTGGGATCGTGAATTTCGTCAATCAACAAATCGCTGCCCGCTTGCACATGCTGGCCAAACTTCAGATACAGCCAGCCCACGCAAAAGCCTGCCACGGGCAAGCCCCACATCAACCACCGGTTGGCTTCACGGGTGCGGGTAGCCCAGTCGAGGGCCAACAAAAACAAGGCGGAGGCTGAGCCAGCCAGTGCAGCCACCAGTGCCGCCAAAGCCAGCCACTTTGCCAGCTCACGAAGCAGGCCTAGCTTGAAAGATGGCTCAAAGTGCGGCATCTATTGCACATTCAGATTGGCAGCCTAGACATGAAAAAAGCCGTTCGCTGTCGAACGGCTGATGAAAGTACTGGTTAGGCTTGGCAGGACACAACATTACTCATCTTAAGCCGCCTCTAGGACTTCTATCGTTTCCAAGAGAACACCGTGCTCTTTTAATCTTGTCGTGATGAGTGATGTATTGAGCAATAAATCTTTCAAATCTTCTTCATTGGGTATTTCGACAACATAAGCAACCAGATTGGTATTTTTCTTTCTGAACAACTGAAAGCGAAAACCCAAGTGCCCAACGGTTTCATCTAATTTATTGTTCAAAAGCCACCAGTCAGCATCTTTGACTTGGTAAGTCACCAACAGTTTTTTCATCATGGCTCCGTCCTAGTTACGTGTCTGTGATCAATACTGACTCAATATATCTGAATGCTCACCCTTGACCAAATAACCCCTCACAGGCAAGTTGCCACATCCAAGTCTGGCTGGGGTCGTAAGGGGGCGGTCAGCGCGTGCCATTGACAAGGTCACGGGATAAGAAAAAAACCCCTGTAAATCAATGACTTACAAGGGTTTATCTGCTTGGCGGGCTAGAAGATACCAGATCGCAAACCGCCTAAATCCCCCAAGGGCAAGCCGATCAAGCTCTTGGGGTCCGGTTCATCATTCTAAATGTTGAGACATCTTTTTGTACCGAGAGTTTTCACTGTGTCATTTCGAATGCGCATTAGAACCATGGCTCGCATGTGGATCATGCTTCCCGCCATCAACCTTCACCATTCCTTCGAATAGCGCAAATTTTTTAACTTGCTCAGTTGGTATGTTTTTTTCTGCAGTCGATATTTTGGCTGCCAAGCGCTTTGCTGAAGCGCTTGACATACCAGTCATGGTAAGTGTGTTGGCCTGTGTCAACCCATCTCCTCCACACACTTGGATTGACCACTTATTTTTCTCTCTTTTTAACAAAGCGCGACCACCCCGTTGATCCTGAATCCAGCCTGCAACGGCATAGTCACCTTCAATTGAAATTGGTGAAACCTTCAACGGTGCATCAGGCTTTTCAAACAATGCCTTCATCACATGCTCAATGGATTGAGCATCCGTCATAGCATGAGTTGCCGAGTGATTCGCAGATTTAACTTCTTGTGCAAACAATTGCACATAAGGAAGTGTAAACATTAGAACCAGCAACACAGTTGAGAGTGCATTCTTTTTCATAAGGGTCGACTTTCAATTAGAAGCTTGCTATTACGCCAACTCGGAAATTACGACCGGGCATAGGGTAGCCCGCGTTGTATTGATAGTTGGCATCAAAAAGATTATTGACTGCTGCATATATCTCACCTTTTTTGCCAAGGCTAGCCATCGGGTAAGCAATTCGTGCATTTGCAACAGTCAATGACGCAACTTCATTGGGTGAGAAAGTGCCGCGATCCTGAGTCAAAGAATACATGCTGGTTTGATGTTGCGCGTCGAAGGCTACGCGGTACCCGCTAACCGTGCCTGTCACGCCAGCAGAGACGGCTGTCTTAGGGGCGTATGGGAGGTTACTCAACGATGAGTCGAGCACCGTTACACCGCCAAACATCATCCATTGGCTGTTAATTTCATGCTTGACAGACAACTCGGCACCATTGACCTTGTAGGAAGGGAAGTTATTTGACCAAGTCCCGGAGGCAGGATTTGCAATCGCACCACCATAAAAACCTGTCCAAACATAACGTTTGCTGATTTCATCTTGGAAAACGCTGAAGTCAACATGCGTTTTGGCGCTGACATCCCACTTCAGACCAATTTCAGTGTGCTTATCTTTCGATGGTGACAAACGGTCCCATCCGTTATTTGCAGCAAACGCCATTGGGATGGCACGGGTCAGGGTGTAGGTCTCCGCACCTGGATACAGCAAAGCTTCTGAATAATTGGCATAAATAACCACTGCCTCGGAAATCAAAGAAACACCAGCATTGGGCGCTGCTTTTGATTCATAAAAGTTGCTGTTATAAAACCGCATACCCACTGATGGTTGCATGACCCATCCATTGGCCAAGTCAATTTTGTGATTAACGCCAGCAAATGTTGAGACAACTTTGAATGAAGGCACATCAGCTGAACCAGCTGTACCAAACGCAAACGGTGTGCCTACGGCAGAACCAACGTGAGGGCCGCTAATGGCTCCAGAAACAATTTCCTGATCAACACCAGCAACCACTTGACCGCCTTGCCACGGAGAGAACTCCTCCTTCCAACGGAAACCGGTCATCCTGTAAGAGCTGTTGAAGGTTCCCCAGTTGGCATCGTTGGTCAAATTGTTATGGCCTTGGTTGTCGTAGACCTTGAACTCTCCTTTCCAGTCACCGTGCTGATGCGACACGAACGCAGTCAACATATTTGTCGTCGAATCGTTTTTGCCAATACCATTAGAAAAACTGTAGGGCCCAATCGCTGCATTGGATACGGCAAATCGGTTGTCACCGGGATCGCCAACTTTGTTATCGACCGATAGAAAGCTTGCGCCCACGCTCCATGAACTATCGATCTTTTTGCTGATCCGCCCCATGGCATTACGCAAAGTGCCATCAGAGTTTGGCCTTGCGCCATTGGAGTCAACACTACCAAAGGCAAGAGAAAAATCAACATCATCTTTGCGACCAAGCAAATTGGCCTGTATCACTTTGGTTGAAAAAGAACCGACCGAAGCATTCACATCGCCTTGCACGCCGTCCTGTTTCGCTCGCTTCGTGTGAAGGTTGATAGACGCAAAATTATTCCCACTAGAAAGGTTCTGCGGTCCTTTGTAGATTTCTACGGAGCCGATGCCGCTCAATGGCAATAAATCCATCAACGGGTGGTTCCATATACCCATGTAGACTGGAACACCATCTAAATAGGTTTTGATCTCACTGCCTGGACGACTTGCACCAATGCCGCGAATGTAGACATTACCGCCTTGATCACCGCTGTACGAGCCAACTTCGTTGTAGCGAGAAATCTGCACTCCAGGCGTCATTCGCAAAGCTGCAGCCAGATCCAAAGCACCCAAGTCTTTGATCTGAGCATCGGTAACTTTTGTCGAAAAACCTGAAAAACCATCTACGTTATTGGACTCAATAATTGGGCTTGCGGTAACGATGACTGCGGGAAGCGTTTGCATTGAAACTTGCGCAAAGGCACTGACACTGAACATCAACGTGACAGCTGCGATGGGGGTTAAGTTAAATTTTTTCATTTGATTCTTTCTTAATTAATTTAATATCCAAATGACCTCAGGGGCACTGACCCCAGAAAAGCCTTGTACGTAGCCAATGGCCCAGCAGGCCCATAACAAAGCTGTAGCTGCAGCCAAAACGATGCCGCGCATTGCTCCGCGAGGAGAGAAATAATTAATCACAGATTTTTCCTTCAAAGATCGCAGGCGAGTTCCTGCAAGAAGCAGGTCGCCAACTAAAAAGGGGCAGCACCTAATGTGCTATGCCCGCTTGGAGATCAAAGAGAGGAGTTCGGAGGTCCGCGCGAAGGAAGCGGCGGCGCAGTGACAGACGCAATGTGGGCCGCTGCAATTGGGTGCAGGGCATGCGCCAAGGGGGAGAATTTTTCGAATTGAACGGTCAACGGTGGGGGCGGAGCCGTTACTGAAGCACACAGTGGGCAGTCCATGCTAGCCGAGGCTTTGAGCTCCCCGTCATCCCCAGTTATGTCCACCATTTTCATGCCGCCGCTCGCCGTACAGACCATTTGCAAGCTATCTGGCTTGATGACTGTGGCGGCGATGGCAGAACCCAAAAACAGCGCAAACCACACCAACACCAGTTTGGCGATGAGTTTTGAGTTGCGCAGGGTATGCATCGCATGATTATGACAAAAGTCAACGTGGTCCAAGTCAAAATCGCGAAATTGTTAGGTGCGACTGCTTTTGACAGGCCCACAACACACCGTTTTTAATGGTCGAAATAAAACCTCGCGGGGCATGCACCACCCCCTGCTGAGAAAAAAACCCAGCCAACCGGTATGAACCTATATGAAACCACTGCATATAGGCATCAAGGAGCAAGCCCATGGCTACTAGCTACACCTCGTCTTCGAACCCACGGACTGAAAAAATGGGTGACGTGCTGGACGTCCTGTCAAGTGGCATCGCCAAATCAGCAGCCAACGAACCCAAGTTCGAGCCCCAACACCTTGCTAAAGAGGTCCCGGCCGAACCTAGACGCCAGCTACTGACAGAAAAGATGCTCGCCGATCGTTGGGTGTGTTCAGTCGCACGCCTTCAGCGCTGGCGCACCGTCGGCGAGGGCCCGCAGTACTTGAAAATCGTGGGGAAAGTTTTGTACCGGCTCAAAGACATTGAGGCCTATGAAGAAGCCTGTCTGATCCGGAAAGTGTTCTAGGAGCGCACCCAAGGAGGCCCCGAACGGGTTGTAAATTGTTCGAACGACTTGGAATCAGTTCGAAATAGTCTTGGCGGAGAAGGAGGGATTCGAACCCTCGGTAGGGTCGCCCCTACGCTTGATTTCGAGTCAAGTACATTCGACCACTCTGCCACTTCTCCTGATTCGGTGTCGTTTGTCGAAGGCGCCATTCTATCAGCCGCGTAACTCGACCATGCCGCCCATGTAGGGGCGCAGCGCATCGGGTACGCGCACACTGCCATCGGCTTGCTGGTAGTTCTCCAGCACCGCCACCAAGGTGCGGCCCACGGCGAGGCCAGAACCGTTCAAGGTGTGCACCAGTTCGTTTTTGCCTTGGGCGTTTTTGTAGCGGGCTTGCAAACGGCGCGCTTGGAAGGCTTCGCAGTTGGACACCGAGCTGATTTCGCGGTAGGTGTTTTGCGCGGGCAACCAGACTTCAAGGTCGTGGGTCTTGGTGGCACCAAAGCCCATGTCACCGGTACACAGCAACATCACGCGGTAGGGCAAGCCCAGCTTTTGCAGCACGGCTTCGGCGTGGCCTGTCATTTCTTCCAAGGTCTCGTCGCTCGTGTCGGGATGCACGATTTGCACCATCTCGACTTTGTCAAACTGGTGCTGGCGAATCAGGCCGCGTGTGTCACGGCCTGCGCTACCCGCTTCGGACCGAAAGCAGGGGGTGTGGGCCGTCAGCTTGATGGGCAACTCGTTTTCAGCCAACACCACGTCGCGCACGAAGTTGGTCAAAGGCACTTCACTGGTGGGGATCAGATACAACGCGGCGCTTTCGCTGGCCGCTTCGCCTTCTTGGCCGCCTTTTTTGGCGGCAAACAAGTCTTCTTCAAACTTGGGCAACTGGCCTGTGCCTCTGAGGCTGTCAGCATTCACGATGTACGGCGTGTAGCACTCGGTGTAGCCATGTTCTTGGGTTTGCACGTCCAGCATGAACTGCGCAAGTGCGCGGTGCATGCGGGCAATCTGGCCCTTCATGACCGTGAAGCGCGAACCCGAGAGCTTCACGCCCATTTCAAAGTCAAGGCCCAAAGGCTCGCCCAAGTCCACATGGTCTTTGGGCTGGAAGCCCAAAGGTGCAGGCTCGGTGCCTGTGGGGCTCCAGCTGCGCAGCACCACGTTGCCGTGTTCGTCTTCGCCCACGGGCACGCTGTCGTGCGGCAAATTGGGCACGGCCAGCAAGAGGGACTGCAGCTCTGGCTGCAGCGCATCCAAGCGCACAGCCGAGGCGTCGAGTTCGGTTTTGAGGTCGGCCACTTGTGCCATCACACCGTCAGCGCTCTCGCCTTTGGCTTTGAGCATGCCGATTTGCTTTGACAGCGCGTTGCGGCTGGCTTGCAACTCTTCGGTGCGGGTCTGCAAGGTTTTGCGCTCAGCCTCTAGCGCCTGGTAAGCCGCCACATTCAAAAACGTTTGTGGGCTTTTGCGCGTTTCGAGCTTGGCAATGACGCTGGGCAGGTCGCGGCGCAGTTGGTTGATGTCGAGCATGGAATTTCAGTCCTGTTACTTCAGCCCTTTGGGCAGCGGGAATTTGATGGTTTCTTCCACACCATCGAGGGTTCGCACAGACAAGGCGCCCAAGGCGCGCATACGGGCAATGACTTGCTGCACCAAGATGTCGGGAGCCGAGGCGCCGGCGGTCAGGCCCACACGGGTCACGCCTGCAAACCATTCTTCTTTCAGCTCCTCGGCGCTGTCGACCATGTAGCTGGGTGCGCCCGAGCGTTGCGCCACATCGCGTAAGCGGTTGCTGTTGGAGCTCGTGGGACTGCCCACCACGATGACCAAATCGACCTCGTTGCTCAACACCTTGACCGCATCTTGTCGATTTTGGGTGGCGTAGCAAATGTCTTGCATCTTGGGCTTACGAATGTTTGGGAAACGCGCCACCACTGCATCGGAAATCATGGCTGCATCATCCACGCTGAGGGTGGTTTGTGTGACCACGGCCAAGCGCAGGGTTTGCTTGGGCGACACTTTGGCCACATCCTCCACGTCTTCTACCAAATAGATGCCGTCTAGCAACTGACCCATGGTGCCTTCGACCTCAGGGTGACCTTTGTGGCCAATCATGATGAACTCAAAGCCTTCCTTGTGTAGCTTGGCCACTTCCACATGCACCTTGGTCACGAGCGGACAAGTGGCGTCAAACACAGTAAAGCCACGTCGCGTGGCCTCTTCTTCCACCGACTTGGGCACGCCATGAGCACTGAACACCAAGGTGGCGCCTTCGGGCACATCGGCCAAGTCTTCAATGAAGATGGCACCCCGTTGCTTGAGGTCTTCCACCACATAGGTGTTGTGCACGATTTCGTGGCGCACATACACAGGCGAGCCAAACTTCTCTAAGGCACGGTCGACGATGTCGATGGCACGGTCTACGCCAGCGCAAAACCCACGCGGCTCGGCGAGCACAATTTCTTTGAGGCTATGGTTCATGGTGTTTATAAAATTCCAATGACTTTGACTTCAAACGTCACAGGCTGGTTGGCCAATGGGTGGTTGAAGTCAAACAAAACTTGGTCGCCGTCCACCTTTTGAACCGCGCCAGCAAAAGAGCCTTGACCCGTGGGCGCGGGGAACTGGACCACATCACCCGCAGTGTATTGCTCGTCGGGATCGCCAAATTCTTTGAGCAGGCTCTTGCTTACCCACTGCTGCATCTCGGGGTTGCGCTCACCGAAGGCCTCGCCAGCGGCCAGCTCAAACGTGGTGTGCGCACCTTCTTCAAGCCCCATCAAACGCTGCTCTAGCGCGGGCGACAACTCACCCGCGCCCAGCGAAAGGGTGGCGGGTTTGTCGTTGAAGGTATTGATAACGTCGCCTTGCGGTCCCGAAAGCCGATAGTGCAGCGTCAAAAAAGAAGCGGGCCCGATGGTAGGGTGAGCGTTGGATGCAGTCATAGGACTCTCATTGTTAGACCCTCTATTGTAGAAAGCTCTCGCTATGGACCGAATGCCCGAACCCATGACCATTGCCCAGCTACCCGCCGAGATGCGCCCACGTGAAAAACTGCTCAAGCACGGTGCGTCCGCGCTGACCGACACCGAGCTGCTGGCCTTGTTTTTGCGCACTGGCATCAAGGGCAAAGGTGTGTTTGTGATGGCCCAAGAGCTGTTGGACCGCTTCAAAGGTTTTGCCGGTCTGATTCATGCCAGCGCGGCTGAGCTCAAAACCTTCAAAGGCATGGGCGGCGACGCCAAACGCTCGCAACTGGTGGCCGTGTTGGAGATGGCGCGACGCGCCCTGACCCAACAATTAACTGAAACCACTGTGATGAATTCACCCAATGCGGTGAAACAATACTTACAACTTGAATTAGCGCAACTCAAACACGAGGTATTTGCAGTTTTGTTTCTTGATGCCCACAACCGACTGCTGTCTTACCAGCCCATGTTTCGTGGCTCGCTGTCGCAAACCATGGTCTACCCCCGCGAAGTGGCCAAGACTGCCCTGGCCTTGGGGGCAGACGGCGTGGTGCTGGCGCACAACCACCCGGGCGGCACCGTCAAACCTTCGCAAGCCGATATGAAGCTGACCCGTACCCTGCAAGAAGCACTGGCCTTGATAGACGTGACGGTGCGCGACCACATCATCGTGGCGCAGGGTAAGTATTTGTCAATGGCCGAAGAGGGGCTGCTGTGAAAGCCAAATCACTGCAAGACCTAGGCGCCATCCGCAAGCAGGTGAACGACGCGGCGCTGGCCGCTGCTGCCGCAGAAGCAGCACGCCGAGAAGCGGCACGCCTTGCCGAAGCAGAGCGCAATTTATTTACCCAAGCGATTGGCAAGGTCAAACCCATCGCCGCCAAAGACCGTGTGCACATCAGCCCGCCTCGCCCGGCAGCACGCCCTCTGCAGCAAGACCTAGACGACCAAGCCGCACTGAGCGAGAGCATGAGCGACGAGTTTGATGTGAGCACCCTGCTAGATGTGGACGACCAACTCAGCTTTCGTCGCCCTGGCATTGGCACAGATGTGACACACAAACTGCGCAAAGGCGAATGGGCCATGCAAGGCCAGCTCGACCTGCACGGCTTTCGCAGCGACGAGGCCCGCGAAGCGCTTGGCCAATTTGTGCGCGACGCCAAACGCATGGGCTGGCGCTGTGTGCGCGTGGTACACGGCAAAGGTTTGGGCTCACCCGGCAAAGAGCCGGTGCTCAAGAGCAAAGTGCAGCGCTGGTTGGTGCAAAAGAACGAGGTGCTGGCTTTTGTGCAAGCCAAGCCTTCAGATGGGGGCGGCGGCGCTTTGGTGGTTCTGTTGGGGCCGAGCAAGCTTTGAGCAGTTCGGTGTGTATCCGTTCGTGGCCGTCATTGGCTGGCTTGCCTGAGCGTCTGCACCACAGGGCGGCGCAGCACATCGCGCAAACCCCACCAGCCTGCGGCCAAGGCCAGCAAAGCACCCACAGCAGCGCCCAGCAAAGGCACCCACGGACTGGCCGTCCACTCAAATTCAAACGCATAGCGGGCCAAGCCCCAGCCCATGACCATGGCCACACTGGTGGCCAACAAGCCAG
This sequence comes from Limnohabitans sp., assembly GCF_036804465.1. Lineage (GTDB taxonomy): Bacteria > Pseudomonadota > Gammaproteobacteria > Burkholderiales > Burkholderiaceae_C > Limnohabitans. The sequence continues at coordinate 39,732 of NZ_DAIRSK010000011.1, read as the reverse complement.
CCAGAGCACCCACCCCTGCGAGCTCGGTACGCTGCACACGGGCCAACAATTGGTTGGACGCACCCAGTGCACGCAAGACTGCGTATTCACGCGCTCGCTCCTCGCGTGTGGCGGTCACCGCGGCGAACAACACCACCAAACCCGCTGCCAAGGTGAACAAGAATAAAAACTCCACTGCACTGACCACTTGGCTGAGCACGCTTTGTACTTGATTCAAAGTAGCGCCCATGTCCACGTTGGTGATGTTGGGAAATTGGCGCGTGAGTTGGTTGTCAAAGCTCTGCCCCGACGCACGCGGTGGCGCACGAAATGCGGCAATGTAGGTGCTGGGGACTTCAAAGCCGTCATCTGTCAACAGCTGGTTGACGGGATACAGGACAAAGAAGTTGGCTCGCATAGATGTCCAGTCCACACGCCTGACCGAGGTGATGCGCGCTTCGCGTGACATGCCCGCGATATCAAAACGCAGGCTGTCGCCGAGTTTGAGATTCAAAGTTTTGGCAATACCGTCTTCGATGCTCAAACCCTTGGGATCTTCGGCTTGCCAAGAGCCGCGCACCACTTGGTTGTGTTCGGGCGACTGGTTGCTGTAGGACACATTGAACTCACGGTCCATCAAGCGCTTGGCGCGCTCATCGTTGTAACTGTCGGGCGTGACGCTGACGTCGTTGACCGCTACCAAGCGCGCACGCACCATGGGATACCAGTCGAGTTTGTTCACCCCCGCATCGCGCAAATTTTGCAAAAACGGTTCGGACTGCGAGGGCTGGATATTCAAAATAAATCGGTTGGGCGCGTCTGCTGGCGTGGCATTGCGCCAACTGCTGATGAGGTCGGTGCGCAGCAGCACCAGCAACGCCAAAGCCAGCAAGCCCACCGCCAAGGCGCTCACCTGCACCATGGCATAGACAGGTCGGGCGCTGATTTGCCGCGTGGCCAACATCAACCACGGGGGTGCGGCGCCCTCAACCACGCTGCGACGCAACAACCAAACGGCCAGCCACGCCATGCCAGCAAAGACCAACACGGCCCCCGCAAACCCACCTACCACCATGAGGCCCAGCTTGACATCACGGCTCACGGCGACCAACAACACCGCAAAACCCGTCAACCCCAAGGCCCACACGCTCAGCGTGGTGGCTTTGAGTTCGCCCACATCGCGGCGCATCACCCGCAACGCAGGCACGCTGGCCAGTTGCAACACGGGCGGCAAGCCAAACGCAAGTAACAAGGTCAGTCCCGTGCCTAAGCCGTACACCAAGGGCCACACGCTGGGTGCAGGCAAAGCGGTTTGAACCAAGCCCTTGAGCAAGGCCACGAACACCCAATGCACCCCATAGCCCAAGGCCAAACCCAAACCGCTGGCAAACAGGCCCACCCACACAAATTCAGCGGAATAAGCCAGCGTGATGTGGCGTTGACTCAGGCCCAACACACGCAGCATGGCACAGTCGTCCAAGTGGCGGGCAGCAAATGCGCGTGCCGCCAGTGCCACCGCCACAGCGCTGAGCAAAGCCGCCAGCAAAGCCACCAAGTTCAAGAACTTGCCCGCACGGTCCAAGGTTTGGCGCATCTCGGGCCGACCTGCATCCAGCGATTCCACACGCACGCCGCGCACGTCGGGCTTTTTGCTGTGGGTCTGAACCCAGTCAGAAAAATCAGCCACCGCCGCAGGCTCGCCTACCAAGGCAAGCCGGTAGCTGATGCGGCTGGCGGGTTGGATCAAACCCGTGGCGTCGATGTCGGCAGCGTTGATCATCACACGGGGCGCAAAGTTCATAAAGCCCGCACCGCGGTCGGGCTCGGTCACCAACACCTGGCTGATGCGCACACGGATGTTGCCCAAGACCAATGCATCACCCACATCCAACCCCAGCGCTTCTAAGCCGCCCGCATCGACCCAAGCTTGGCCACGCTCGGGCACTTGCTTGGTTTTGCGAGCCGCCTGAGCGCCTTCAGGCGTCAAAGAAGCTTGGGCTTGCATGAGGTCTTGTGCCACACGCAGCTCTCCTCGTAGGGGGTAGCCTGCTTCCACTGCTTTGAGCGCTACCAATTTGCTGTTGCCATCTCCACCCGCGGCGAGCACACCACGCACCATGGTTGGAAATGTCAAGCTGGTCACACCCTTCAAGCCCGCCTGCGCAGCACGCTGAGCAATGTCATCGGGCGTGGGGTGGTCGCTCACCACCACCACATCGCCGCCTAAAAGCTGACGGGCATCACGCTGCAAGCCGCCGTTCAAACGGTCGGCCAAAAAGCTGACCGAGCTCAGTGCAGCCACGCCCAAAGCCACCGCCACCACCAACAAGCGCAGCTCACCCGCACGCGCATCACGCCACAGCGTGCGCCATGCCAAAGCCCACCAAGTGACGCCACTGGCCGTGCCGTGCTCAGACCTTGCTGGCGCGTGTTGGCTCATGCTGGGCTCACCTTGTGCACACCGCCTTGCGCCAAGGCGGGGTTGAGCTGCAAGCGCTCACGCGCGGTGTAGCAAAGAAAGTGTTTGTTGGTCGCGCGGCCAATGGTGCACAACTGCAACCGTGCGGCCACGTCATAGCCCATTTGCGTGATGCCGCTGCGCGACACCACCACAGCCACACCCATTTGGGCAGACTTCATCACCATTTCGCTGGTCAAGCGGCCAGTGGTGTAAAAAATTGAATCCGCATCGGCTGCCACGCCGTTCATCCACATCCAGCCGGCAATGGTATCGATGGCGTTGTGGCGGCCCACATCTTCTACAAAGATTTGCATGTGCTCGCCGCTGAACAAGGCGCAGCCATGCACTGAACCCGCTGATTTGTAGGTGCTTTCTTGCAGGCGAATGGCATGGAGCAGCGCATACAAACGCGCTTGCGTGATGCATGCATCGGGCAGCACGAGGGTGTCAATCTCGCCCATCAAGTCACCAAACACGCTGCCCTGCCCGCAGCCCGTGGTGACCACGCGCTTTTCTGTGCGAGCCGCTATGTCAGCAATGCCTTGGCGGGTTTTGACAGCCGCTACGCCAGCGCCGTCTTCGCCAGCGTCCCAATCGAGCGTGATGGATTCGACTTCGCTCACATCGGACACCAAGCGCTGGTTGCGCAAGTAGCCCAATACCAACAGCTCTGGGTGTGCGCCCAAGGTCATGAGGGTGACGATTTCGCGCTTGTCGACATACACAGTGAGTGCGCGCTCAGCAGGGATGGCCACTTGCTCGAACAAGCCGTGTTCGTTGACCACCTCAATTTGGCGCGTCAGCTCGGCGTGGACTTGGGTGAGGTGGGGCAGCAAGGGAGATGAAGAGACCAAAGGCATAAGCTGAGTAGGCTACAGCAAAAAGGGCCAGCACCTCTCAGTGCGGCCCAATCGACAGCGAGGCTGTGTGGATTACTTTTTTGCCGGCGCTGCAGCCACTGCAGGTGCAGCGGGTGCAGCGGCAGGAGCGGCCGCAGCAGCAGGCGCTGCTTCTGGCGGTGTGTAAACAAACTTACCTGGGTCAGCACAAGGTGGGGTGGCCACGGGCTTGCCCGCTTGGGCTTTGTTGGTCTTTTGCACATGGGCCGCCACTTTGTCTTGCGACTTGCACAGCAGATAAGCGTCGACCTTGCCTGTGTGCGCGGTTTTGGCTTTGGCTTCTTCTGCCTTGGCTTTGGCCTCGTCGTTGAGCGGTGGCAGTTTGGCAAACGCAGCAGCGCTGGCTGCGGTCAAGATCAATGCAATCAGAGCTTTGTTCATAGTTGTTCTCCAGTGTCAGCTCGCTCAGGCGCGCGCTGGGTTGCCCGAACTTTCGGTGCGATGGGCAGGAATCTTGCCAGCCTTGATGTCGTCATGCCACAGTTCATGGTGTTCTTTGGCCCAAGTTTCGTCCACATAGCCTGTACGCATGGCTTTGTAAGCGCCTTGCATGCCGACCGTGCCCATGTAGATGTGGCCAATGAACATAGCCATCATCAACAAGGTGGCCACAGCATGGATCATGTGTGCAATTTGCATGGTGCCGCGCTCATACACCAAGAAGGGAACGATTTTGTCCAGCACAAAGCCAGACGCCACCACCACCAAGCCCAGGCCAAAGACGCCGCCCCAGAACACCACTTTTTCACCTGCGTTGAAGCGGTGCGACGGCACTTCTGCGCCACCAAACAAGCCACCGGCTTTGATGATCCAAGTCCAGTCTTCTTTGCTTGGCCAGTTGTCTTTGAGGAAAGTGAAAAACACCACCGTCAACGACACCGCAAACACGGGGCCCGCAAAGTTGTGCGCGTTTTTGAGCAAATACGTGATCCAACCAAACAGCGTGTCGCCAATGATGGGTTGCATGAAGTACTTGCCAAAGGCCATGACAATGCCAGAAATAGCCAAGATCACAAACGTGATGGCATTGCTCCAATGGGCTGAGCGCTCAAAAGGGGTGAAGCGCTCAATCTCGACACCGGTGGGCTTGCCATGCAACATGATCATGCCCTTGCGCCAGTAGAAAATGCCAACCGCGCCCAAAGCAATCAATATCAAGGCACCACCGTAAGGAATGATCCAGTTGTTGCGCACTTGCCGCCACGCTTCGCCAGCTGTGGTCAGGCGTGAGCCAGGGTACTGCACAAAGGGTTGAATCAGCACGCCGGCTTCAGGGGCCTCTGATTTAGGCAGACTGGTGTAGCCGTCTGCCCCAGCACCCACAGCGCGCCACATGGGTGCGTTGTTGCCAGGCTGAACTTGGCCGCGTTGTGCGTTGTTTTGCTCGGCGTAGCCAGGCGCGTCGCTGGCATCAGGCTTGACGTCTTGGATGTTGACGCTTTGCACGGCCAAGGCCGCGGCAGGCGCTTTGTCTTGTGCCACAGCGGACAGTGCGAACACCGTCAACGCTGCACACAAGACCGATTGAAAAGAGCGGTACATGATGTGCCCCTTTATTTCGGTGCGCGACTGTGGTCGTCTTGGCCATATTGGCCGCGTGCACGCAACTGTTGTTCCCAGCTTGTTTTGTCGCCAGCGGTCCAACCTGCTTCGACATAACTGTTGGCAGCACCGCTGTAAGCGGTGGCATCGTTTTTGGTGCCGAGGGTTTGGGCGTTTTCACCGCAAGCAGTGAGTGCGGCCACGCTCAGCACAATGAGTGAGATGTGTTTCATGATTTTTTCACTCCTTCAGCCTTGGCGGGTGCTTGGCCCGCTTGCTTGGAGCCATAAGCCGTACCCCAGCCCCACACCTCAGCGCCCTTGTTGCGCTTGAGCACGCGGTTGCGGAAGATATCAGCCACCATGTCGCCGTCGCCAGCAAGCAAGGCTTTGGTGGAACACATTTCGGCACAAGCAGGCAACTTGCCCTCGGCCAAACGGTTGCGACCGTATTTTTCAAACTCGGCTTGGCTGCCGTTGGCTTCTGGGCCACCCGCGCAGAAGGTGCATTTGTCCATTTTGCCGCGCACACCAAAGGTGCCTTGGCTTGGGAACTGAGGCGCACCAAATGGACAAGCGTAGGAACAATAGCCACAGCCAATACAGATGTCTTTGTCGTGCAAGACCACGCCTTCGTCGGTCTTGTAGAAGCAGTTCACTGGGCAAACCGCCATACAAGGCGCGTCAGAACAATGCATACACGCCACAGAGATAGACCTCTCGCCAGGGACGCCGTCGTTCAACGTGACCACACGGCGGCGGTTCACGCCCCATGGGACTTCGTGTTCATTTTTACAAGCGGTGACGCAACCGTTGCACTCGATACAACGCTCTGCGTCGCAAATAAATTTCATGCGTGCCATTTAATTCTCCTTAGGCGCGTTCGATGTCGCAAACAGTGGTCTTGGACTCTTGCATCATGGTGACGCTGTCATATCCATACGTGGTGGCGGTGTTGACTGCTTCACCACGCACCACGGGCGCTGCGCCCTTGGGGTAGTACTTGAGCATGTCTTCGCCTTGCCAGCGGCCAGAGAAGTGGAAAGGCATCCAAACGGTGCCTGAATCCACGCGCTCGGTCACCAAGGCCTGCACATTCAAACGTGCGCCCGTTGGGCTCTTCAACCACACGCGCTCACCGTTGCGAATGCCACGGTCAGCGGCGGTCTTGGGGTTGATTTCAACATAGGCTTCTTGTTGCAACTCGGCCAACCAAGGGTTGGAACGGGTTTCTTCGCCGCCACCTTCGTACTCGACCAAACGGCCTGAGGTGAGGATGAGCGGGAATTTCTCGTGCACTTTGTCGGCCAAGTTTTTGTCTTGAACTGTTTTGAACAAGGTGGGCAGACGCCAAAACGCTTTTCTGTCAGCGTGCGTGGGGTACTTTTCCATCAGGTCAGGACGGGTGCCATACAAAGGCTCACGGTGCTGGGGAATCGGATCTGGGAAGTTCCACACCACGGCACGCGCTTTGGCATTACCAAAAGGATGGCAACCATGGTTTTGCATGAACACACGGATCATGCCGCCCGAATTGTCGGTTTTCCAGTTCTTGCCTTCAGCCAATGCTTTTTCAGCATCCGTGAGCTCATCCCACCAGCCGAGTTTCTTCAGCAAGACGTGGTCGAGTTCAGGGTAGCCCGTGGTGATGTCAGCGCCTTTGGAGTGCGAACCGTCTTCGGCCAACAAGTTTTTGCCGTCTTTTTCCACACCGAAGTTGGCGCGGAAGTTACCGCCGCCATCCATGACGTGCTTGGAGGTGTCGTACAGATTGGGTGAGCCTGGGTGCTTGAGTTCGGGTGTGCCGTAGCAAGGCCAAGGCAGGCCGAAGTAGTCACCACCAAAGTCGTAACCGGTTTCTTTGTCTTTGCCACCTTTGGACTTGAGGGTCTTCACGTCGAACAAGTGCATGTTCTTCATGTGGGCCTTCAGGCGCTCAGGGCTTTGGCCGGTGTAGCCAATGGTCCAGACCGATTTGTTGATTTCACGCAAGATGTCTTCGACCATGGGTTCATCCATGCCTTTGACTTTTTGCATCTTGTAGTTCTTGACCAGCTCAGGGCCAAAGCCCAGCTTTTGCGCGAACTGATACATGATCATGTGGTCAGAGCGGCTTTCCCACAAAGGCTCAATGACCTTTTCGCGCCACTGCAACGAGCGGTTCGATGCGGTGCAAGAGCCACTGGTTTCAAACTGCGTGGCAGCGGGCAACAGGTACACCGCGCGGTTAGGGTTGAGGTCTTCGGCTTTGCCTGGCATGGCTGCCATGGCGGCTGTGGCCGATGGATAGGGGTCGACCACCACCAACAAGTCCAGCTTGTCCATGGCGCGCTTCATCTCCAAACCACGGGTTTGAGAGTTGGGGGCATGGCCCCAATAGAACACGGCCTTCAAGTTGCTGTCTTGGTCAATGAGTTCGTTCTTCTCCATCACGCCGTCGATCCAGCGTGACAAGGTGATGCCAGGCTTGCTCATCATGCCGGGGTTGGCAAAGCGGCCTTTGATCCAGTCGAATTCCACCCCCCACGCCTTGGCGAAGTGTTTCCATGAGCCCTCCACCAAGCCGTAGTAGCCAGGCAATGAATCGGGGTTCGGGCCCACGTCGGTTGCGCCTTGCACGTTGTCGTGGCCACGGAAAATGTTGGTACCGCCACCCATCTTGCCCACGTTGCCCAAGGCCAACTGCAAGATACAAGAGGCACGCACGATGGCGTTGCCCGTGGTGTGCTGGGTCTGGCCCATACACCACACAATAGTGCCAGGGTTGTTCTCGTGCAGCATCTTGGCGACCGAGGTCACTTGTTCAGGCGACACGCCGCAGACTTCTTCGACTTTGTCGAGGGTCCACTTGGCCATGACTTCTTCTTTGACCTTGTCCATGCCGAACACGCGGTCGTTGAGGTATTTTTTGTCTTCCCAGCCATTTTTGAAGATGACGTGCAACAGACCAAAGATGAAGGCGATGTCTGAGCCAGAACGAATCCGCACGTACTCATCAGCCCTGGCCGCTGTGCGGGTGAAGCGAGGATCGACCACGATCATCTTGCAGCCGTTTTCTTTGGCATGCAGCATGTGCAACATGGACACAGGGTGGGCTTCAGCCGCATTGGAGCCGATGTACATGGCGACCTTGCTGTTTTGCATGTCGTTGTACGAGTTGGTCATCGCGCCATAACCCCAGGTGTTGGCCACACCAGCCACAGTGGTGGAGTGACAAATACGGGCTTGGTGGTCGCAGTTGTTGCTACCAAAGTAGCTCACAAACTTGCGCAACAAATAGGCTTGCTCGTTGTTGTGCTTGGAAGAGCCAATCCAGTACACGCTGTCTGGACCTGATGTTTTGCGCAGCTCAAGCAGCTTGGCGCTGATTTCGTCCAAGGCTGTGTCCCAGCTGATGCGCTCGTACTTGCCGTTGACCAGCTTCATGGGGTAGCGCAGGCGGAACTCGCCGTGGCCGTGTTCACGCAGAGCCGCACCTTTGGCGCAATGGGCGCCTAGGTTGATCGGCGAATCAAACACGGCTTCTTGGCGAACCCAGACGCCGTTTTCAACCACCGCGTCCACCGCACAGCCCACGGAACAGTGGGTACACACGGTGCGCTTGACTTCAATCTTGCTTGCGCCAGCGCTGGAAAAAGCACCAGAAGCGTTGGCTTTTTTCACCAAGCTCAGTTGCGTGGCAGCCAGGCCCACGCCAATGCCCAAACCAGAGCGACGCAAAAAGCCACGACGGTCAAGGGTAGGCAAGGCTTGCGACAGGCCGCGTTGCAAGCGGCCAACAAATGCAGAGCTGCTGGACGTTTGGGCAGCAGCGTCAGTTTTACGGGTCAACAACATGGTGTGCTCCTTCAGACGCGGGCGGTTTGGTAGTAACGCTTGACGTGTTCGCTCAAGCTGTAGCCGCCGCCGTTTTCTGGCGCGGGGGGAAGTGTGTTGAGCTCAGCGGCTGGGATGCTGAGGCCGGGCATCGCTGTGACGGCTGCAGCGGCTGCACCTGCGGCAGCAGCGCCCATGAAAAAGCCGCGACGCGACGCTGTCGCTGCACTGTTGGCTTGGTCTTTGGTTTGTTCTGTTTTCATTTTGAGCTCCTCATGATGCCGTGGGTATGCACGACTTTGCATAATGTATACAAGTTGTGGGTTGACCTTGTACGTAGAAACGCCAAGAACGCGAAAATTGATACGAATTGGTAAAAAAAAATATCTGATCTGTCACACATGCGTCAGACCTGCGCCTCGAAAAATGAGCTGAATCACACACCTCAAGTCAGCATGTCAAAGCCCTGCGCCTCCACACTCACAAACGCGCGCGTCAGCTCAGCCACAGCAGCGTAAAAACGTGCACGCGGTGAGGCTTGCAGCGCGTCGCAAAAGGCCGGCAACCAAGTTTGCACATGGGCAGCAAAAAACTTGGCTTGTTGCGTGAGGTTAGACACCGCCACATCCTCACCTGCTACCAAAAAACGCATGACCTCGAACACATAAGACACATGATCTTCGGTCTCAGACATGGTGGTGTCGTCACGCCCCAAACCCAGCGCCGCCAAATCGGTGCGCAACTGAGCCAAAGGTTTTTCGTTCAAAAAGCCGGTCAAGAAATGCGAGGCAAACACATACACCTCAGGCTTGCCGACACCACCAAACAGGGCGTGGTGCTCGTTTTGAATGCTCTGGTCATCCATCTCGCGGGCCAGGCCTACCAGCTGACGCCAAGGCTCTTCCAAAAAACCACCGGCCGTGGGCGCTTCGGTGGCAGCCACACGCAACTGAGCCAAAAGCTCGGCGCGCGCGGGCGCGTAGAACAACTCTGAAAGCAAGCCGTACAACTCGGCGCGTGCGGTTTCTTCGTCAAGGGCGGAGGACAAATGAGGTTCGGTCATACAAATAGTTAAACGATTTTCTGCTCATCGCCAGCAGAGTAAATGTCGATCACGCGGCAGTCGCTACACATCTTGAGGCGCTGCAATGCCTCGCCTTGGAACATCGAGTGGCCGGCCAGCTTGCCAATCATGGCTTCGATGCCTTTGAGCGTGCCAAAGGGCTTGTGGCAGCGCACGCAGCCGTAAGGCTGGGTTTCGTTGAGCACACGCACTTCTTTGCGCTGGGGCGTGAGCAACAAGCGCGGCACCAGGCTGAGCGCATTTTCGGGGCAAGTGCTGACGCACAAGCCGCACTGCACGCAGTTCTTTTCAAAGAAGCGCAACTGCGGCGCTTGTTGGTTGTCTTGCAGCGCGTTGGCGGGGCAGGCGCTGACGCAGCTCATGCACAAGGTGCAGCTGTCTTTGTTGACTTCGACCGTGCCAAAGGGCGAGCCGTCTTTGGGCAGTGCCAAGGCTTCAGGGGCTGAGGGGGTTTTCAAAACCGGTGCGTGCTCAAGCAAGTGGTCCATCACCATGCTGAGGGTGCTGCGTTTGTCAGCCATCACGGCAAAGGTGGCGGCGGGCACAGTGCTGCTCAGGCGTTGTTGGCCTGTGGTGAGGCGTTGCAGCTCGGTGTCGAGCACCATGGCTTGTGTGGCGTGCACCAGCTGCACAGGCATGTGGCCTGGCTTGGCATAGCCCAAGCCTTCCAACATGGCTTGGGCTTGCGCCATTTGCGCTTGCAAACCGTCGGCGTATTGGGGCGCTTCCTCGGCAGTGTGCAGCACCAACACTTGGGCTGCGCCATAGGCCAAGGCTGTGAGCCACACCTCCAGCCCCAGGCTGGCGGTGTGCCACAGCGAGACAGGAATCACATGCGCTGGCAAACCTTTGGCCACGTTGAGTTGCGCAGCACGGCCCAGCTCATTTACCAACACTTGGCCCGCGTCTTGGCTGTGCAGCAAGATGACGGCGTTTTGGCCGCCCGCTTTTTGGTAGGTGGTCAACAAGGTCTTGAGCTTGACGCCTTGCTCGCTGGCACGCGGATAGGCGTAAGACAAAGCACCAGTGGGGCACACCGTGGTGCACGCACCGCAGCCCACGCACAGGTTGGGGTTGACCTTGATTTGTTGGCGCGACTTGTCTGAGCTCACCGCTTGGGCGGAGCAAATGTCGATGCAGGCGTGGCAGCCCACTTGTTCGTTGCGGCTGTGCGCGCAGAGTTTTTGTTTGTAGTCAAAAAATTTGGGCTTTTCAAACTCGCCCACCAGTTCGCGCAAGCGCAACAAATTGGCAGCGCTTGCGCCACGGAAATAGCCTTGCGGCAGGGCGTGGCGGGTAAAGGCAGCGTGCTCGCGCAAGTCGAGCACCAGGTCAAACTCAGCGGTTTCTTCTGTGGCCAAGCGTTGAAAGTTGATGGCCCCCACCGCGCCGCATGCCTTCACGCAATCTCGGTGCGCGCTGCACTTGTTCAGGTCAATTTGGTAGTCCAGCCCAATGGCTTGCTCGGGGCAAGCCGCCACACAGGCGTTGCAGCGTGTGCACAGGTCGAGGTCGATGGGGTTGTTGTTTTGCCAAGTCAGCTTGAACGCGCCCAGCCAGCCTTCCACGCGCAGCACTTGTCCACCCAACACAGGATAGCGACGGCTTTGCGCACCGCCCGCCTCGCCTGCACCTTGGGTGAAGATGGTCACATTCAAGGTGTCGGCCAGCAAGGCGGCAGCTTGCTCGGCTTCGTCGATGCGGCCTAGGATCAGCAAGCGCCCTGCACTCTTGAACGTGACGGTGGGCACAGGCTCAGGCTCGGGCAAATGTGCCGCGGCTAAGAGCGCGGCTATTTTTGGAGAGGCGTTTTTGGCGTCCGCGCTCCAGCCGCCGGTCTCGCGGATGTTGACGAATTTGATGACCGATGTTTTGGCTTGCGCCTCCACTGCCAAATCGCCAAACAGGCGTTGTTCTTGGGTACAGGCCACCACCACGTCGTCCGTGCCTTGCACGGCCTGGATGAAAGCGCCCGCTTCACGGCGGCACAAGGCGGTGTGCAGCGTGAGCGGTTCAGACAGGCTTTGGCTCAGCGCCTTCGGGTCCAGGGGTTGGGTCTGGTTGCAGTCGCAAATCAGCGTTGTCATGCGTAGTGGGCTCGGGGTTGGGTTTGTTTTCAGCAGGGACAGACTGTGCCATGACTTTGGTGTCTTCTGTCGCAGCCTTGTCGCCCAAGCGGGTTTGGACGAGGTCTTGCGGTTCATCGTCAAACAAGTTCAGGGTCTTGGCACTGGTCATTTGACGCAACATCTCCAGAGGCAGGGGGTCGGGCAAGCCGTAGTCGTCGATGTAGATGTCAAGCCGGTCCATCACATTGAAGTGCGGGTCGGCAAATAGCTTTTTCATGGCAGCGTTTTTCACGTCGGGCGCGACGCCTCGGGCCATGAAGCCCGTGAAGTCGGACTCGGGCGTGAGTTGCTGGACATCCGCCAGTGTGGGTGTGGGCTTTTCAGTTTGACCCCCCGGGTGCACTGGCGCTCCTGCGCCTGAGGTGGTGGCGCTCGCTGCAGGCGTTGCGACGGCGCTGGCCAAAGGCACTGGCTTGGTTGGCCGTGAATCGCCGTGCGCCATAGGCGGCGCAGGCTGGGGCTCATCCAAAGGCCGGCCCGCGCGTTCGTCCACCTTGCGGCGCGACCAGCGGCTGAGAAAGCCAGCGGGGCTGTCATCGTCATTGGCCATGACCGCCTCCGTTGTGCGGGCCGCCACCGCGAATTTTTTCGGTACTCACCGAAGCAGGGTTGCCAAAGCGGTCTTGCAAGGTTCGAAAGCTGTCGGGACGACGGCGGCGTTTGGCTTCGACCACCTGGTGCTCGTCGATGAACGCGCTCATCCAAGCCACCACTTCAGTGGGCGCGGGCACTTGGTCTACGTTTTCTTGAGCGTCCAGCCAGCGGCCCGCATCGTGGTAGCTCAAGCTGACCATGGTGGGCACCGCCATCACGTCGTCTGCGAGGCTGGGCTCTTCTTCCATGCGCCACAAAACAAACCAGCACGGCGCAGGCGACGAGGCATTGAGGTAGTAGCCCTCGGCATCGTCTTTGAACAACTCCACCGTGAAGCCAGGGTGGAGCCAAATTTGTTCGTCATCGGTTTGGCGCAGGCAGCGCGGCTTGCTGCCAAAGTGCTCAGCATGCAGCAGCACGTCGTGCCCCGTCACATCGTGCAGCACCCAGCGCCAAGGCTGCCAACGGCTCATGTCACCCGGCACGCGCTCTCGGCGCATGACCACGGCAACTTGCAAGCTGGGGCGTTGCGTCATGTGGGGCTCAAGTCTCTTTGGAAATTTTGATGCTCGGGAACTTGCTGGAGAAGTCTTTGGCCTTGGCCGCAATCTTGACCGCCACTTGACGAGCGACCGCTTTGTAGATGCCAGCCACTTCGCCATCGGGATCGGCCACCACGGTGGGCTTGCCGCTGTCGGCTTGCAGTCGAATTTGCATATTGAGTGGCAACGCGCCTAGGTAGTCCATGCCGTCTTTGGCGGCTAATTTTTTGCCGCCGTCAGCGCCAAAAATGTGCTCGATGTGGCCGCAGTTGGTGCAGACGTGGACCGCCATGTTTTCAACCAAACCGAGGATGGGCACGCCGACCTTCTCAAACATCTTGATGCCTTTTTTGGCGTCCAGCAGCGCAATGTCTTGCGGCGTGGTGACGATCACCGCACCCGTCATGGGCACGCGTTGGCTCAGCGTCAGCTGAATATCACCGGTTCCAGGCGGCATGTCCACAATCAAATAGTCCAGCGCTTTCCAATTGGTTTGGCGCAGCAACTGCTCCAAGGCTTGGGTGGCCATGGGGCCACGCCAAATCATGGCTTCGTCTTGGTCCACCAAGAAGCCAATGGACATGACTTGCACGCCGTAGTTCTCCATCGGGTCCATGGTTTGGCCGTCGCTGCTCTCGGGGCGGCCTTCTATGCCCATCATCATGGGCTGACTGGGGCCATAAATGTCAGCGTCCAGCAGACCCACGCTTGCACCCTCGGCGGCCAAGGCCAAGGCCAAATTGGCCGCGGTGGTGCTTTTGCCCACGCCGCCTTTGCCCGAGGCCACGGCAATGATGTTTTTGACTTGCGGCAACAAAGCCACACCGCGCTGCGCAGCATGCGCCACGATGTTCATGGTGATGTTGGCTGACACGTTGCTCACGCCCGCGACGCTCTTGGCCGCAGCGATCAAATCTTTGCGAAAACCCGCAATTTGGCTTTTGGCGGGGTAGCCCAGCACCACATCAAACGACACATCACCGCCATTGATTTGCAGGTTTTTCAGCGCTTTGGTGGTGACAAAGTCTTTGCCCGTGTTGGGGTCAACGACCGTCTGCAGGGCGGCGGTCAGGGCTTGTTCGTTCGGGGCCATAAATATCTTTGTTCTTGAAATAGGGAGTGCGCGCAAGTCTAGCGCGGGCTAGACCGCTGGTTGGACAAGCCCAGCCACAAAGTAGCTTAGTTTCTGCGGGCCACCCAGTAAACAGCCCCCTCAGCCCCATAGCGCTCGTCATGCGGCACGTTGGGCTCCAGCTCAAAAACAGCGCCTGGCACCAAGTGCTGGGTGTGGCCGTTCATGGTCAGCCACATCTCGCCGCGCGTGAGCAGGGCGTGCACACCAAACGGGTGGGTATGGGTCTCAAGTACGGTGTGGGGCGCCCATTCACGCGCAATCACCTCATCAAAACCAGCAGCCAGTGCCTGTTGTTGGAATTCGTCAAAGTTGGGCAGATTCATGCATAGATTTTGCAGGAACTAAAATCGACCCCTTCGCCCTAAGGTCTTGCCCACAAATGTCTCAGCGCCAGCTCTTCGTCACCACCGCCCTGCCCTACGCCAACGGCAACTTTCATATCGGCCACATCATGGAGTACATCCAAGCCGACATCTGGGTGCGTTTCCAGCGCATGCAGGGCCACAGCGTCGATTTCGTTGGCGCGGATGACACCCACGGCGCACCCATCATGATTGCCGCCGAAAAGGCGGGCCTCACACCGCAGCAGTTTGTGGCGGGCATCGCCGCTGGCCGCCAGCCTTATTTGGACGGTTTTCACATCCAGTTTGACAACTGGCACAGCACCGACGCGCCTGAAAACCATGCGCTGGCCCAACAGATTTACCGAGACTTGCGCGACATCCCTGAGTCACAAGGCGGCTCGCTGATTGAGCGGCGCACGATTGACCAGTTCTTTGATGCCCAAAAGAACATGTTTTTGCCCGACCGCTTCATCAAAGGCGAGTGCCCCAAGTGCCACGCCCTTGACCAATACGGCGACAACTGCGAGGTGTGCGGAGCGGTCTACGCCCCCACCGACCTGATCAACCCGTTTTCAGCCCTGTCGGGCGCCAAGCCTGAACTGAAAAGCTCAGAGCATTTTTTCTTCAAACTGTCTGACCCACGTTGCGTGGCCTTCCTTGAGAAGTGGACGCAAGACGGCAAGTTGCAGCCCGAAGTGGCCAACAAAGTCAAAGAGTGGTTCAGCGTGCGCACCAACCCCGATGGCACCACCAGCGAAGGCTTGGGCGATTGGGATATATCGCGTGACGCGCCTTACTTTGGCATCGAAATTCCTGATACGGCTATCAATGGGGCGCCTGCCAAATACTTTTATGTCTGGCTCGATGCGCCTGTGGGCTACTTGGCCTCGCTCAAAAATCTGCTCGACAAGCGTGGCGAAAACTACGACGCCTACATGGCCAACGACCAGTTGGAGCAATACCACTTCATCGGCAAAGACATCGTCACCTTCCACACCTTGTTTTGGCCCGCCATGCTGCACTTCAGTGGCCGCAAAACACCCAACAACGTGTTTGTGCACGGCTTTCTCACCGTCAACAACGGTGAAAAAATGAGCAAGAGCCGTGGCACAGGCCTAGACCCACTCAAGTACCTGAGCTTGGGCATGAACCCTGAATGGCTGCGCTACTACTTGGCCACCAAACTGAGCAACAAAAACGAAGACATCGACTTCAACGCCGAAGACTTCATGCTGCGCGTCAACAGCGATTTGATTGGCAAGTTCGTCAACATCGCGTCGCGTGCGGCGGGCTTTTTGACCAAGCGCTTTGACGGCAAGCTCACCCACAGCTTTGGCGCACAAGGCACAGCGTTGCTGAGCGACATTCACGCCGCCAAAGACAGCATCGCGCAAGCCTATGACGCGCGCGAATACGGCAAGGCGGCCCGTGAAATCATGTTGCTGGCCGACAAGGTCAATTCTTACGTGGATCAGCACAAACCGTGGGACTTGGCCAAAGACGCCACCAACAACGAGGCGCTCCACCAAGTGTGCTCGTTGCTCATCAACGCGTTCGCTGAGCTGAGCCGTTACTTGGCACCTGTATTGCCGTCATTGGCGAAAGCGGTCGAAGCCTTCACGGGTACCTCCATGCAAGGCTGGAATGCATCAGGCCCAGTGACCCACATACAACCTTACCAACACCTCATGCAACGCGTCACCCCCGAACAACTCGAAGCTCTGTTTGAGCCCCCAGCCGTGGTGGAAGAAAAAGTCACCCCAGGCGGTGAAGAAATTGCTTCCACCATCAGCATCGACGACTTTGCGAAGGTGGATTTGCGCATTGCCGAAATCGTCAACTGCGAAGCGGTGGAAGGCTCCACCAAACTGCTGCGCCTCACGCTCGATGTGGGCGAAGGCACCGACCCGCAAGGTCGCCCCATCACGCGCAACGTGTTCAGCGGGATCGCCAGCGCTTACAAACCAGAAGACCTCCAAGGCAAGCTCACCGTCATGGTGGCCAACTTGGCCCCGCGCAAGATGAAGTTTGGGGTGAGTGAAGGCATGGTGCTGGCCGCGAGCCATGCGGATGAAAAAGCCGAGCCCGGCATTTATGTGTTGCACCCCTGGCCAGGTGCAAAACCTGGCATGCGGATTCATTAATTGGGTTCTGACCCCAATTAACTGACCCCCATTGATGTTTCATTTTTTTCGCCCCAACGTTGTTGATTCGCTGAAGGGCTACACCCGTCAGCGTCTTTACCAAGACGTGGCGGCGGGCATCACCGTGGGGGTGGTGGCCTTGCCGCTGGCCATGGCGTTTGCCATTGCGTCGGGGCTCAAGCCTGAGGCGGGTTTGTTCACTGCCATCATTGCGGGCTTTTTGATCTCGGCGTTCGGTGGCAGCCGCGTGCAAATTGGCGGGCCCGCGGGGGCATTCATTGTCATCGTCTACGGTATTTTGGAACGCTATGGACTGGCCAACCTCATCATCGCCACCGCCATGTCGGGCGTGATTTTGTTGGTCATGGGCTTGCTGCGTTTGGGCACGCTGATTCGCTTTATTCCCGTGGCGGTGGTGATTGGGTTTACCAACGGCATTGCGGTGCTCATCCTGGTGTCGCAGCTCAAAGACTTTTTGGGCCTGCCCATCGCCAGCATGCCAGCAGACTTCTTTGGCATCTTGCACACGCTCAACGCCAACCTCAGCAGCTACAACGGCGAAGCCTTGGGCTTGGGCTTGGTGTGTGTGGCGGTGTTGGCGTTTTGGCAACTGGCTTTGCCGCGCCTGGTCGGCAGCTTGCCCAGCACCAAAAGCTTTGCCACCATCCCTGGCTCCATCGTGGTGCTGGTGGGGGCCACTGTCGCCGCCAACACGGTGGGGCTTGAGGTCGACACCATCGCCTCGCGCTTTGGCAGCATTCCTAGCCAACTGCCCGCTTTTGCATGGCCTGCCTTCAGCTGGGACACCGCCAAGTTTTTGATCATCCCCGCCACCACGCTGGCTTTGTTGGGCGCCATCGAGTCGCTCTTGTGCGCCCGCATTGCCGACCAAATGATGGCAGACGGTCCCTACGGTGACCGCCACGATGCCAACCAAGAGCTGATGGCCCAAGGCATTGCCAACATCATCACGCCCTTTTTTGGCGGCATGCCCGCCACGGGCACGATTGCACGCACCGTGACCAATGTCAAAAACGGTGGCAACAGCCCCGTCTCAGGCATGGTGCATGCAGCCACCTTGCTGCTGGTGATGCTGGTGGCCGCGCCACTGGCAGGTGATGTGCCGCTGGCGGCGCTGTCGGCCATTCTGATCTTTGTGGCTTGGAACATGGGCGAATGGCGCGAGTTTGTGCACTTGCGCCAGTTCCGCTTGCCTTACCGCGTCACGCTGTTGTCGGTGTTTTTGCTCACCGTGATTCTTGACTTGACAGTGGCCGTCGAAGTCGGCCTGATGGCGGCTTGCCTCACCTTCATCTACCGCATCTCCAGCCTGAGCCGAGCCGAGCAAGTGCCAGCCCAAGCCTTCCCTGAGTTGTTGGGCCAAGAAGCGGCTGTGCATGCCCACCGTCTTTACGGCGCTTTGTTCTTTGGGGCTGTCCCATTGGTGGAGGCGATTGAGCAAACGATGCCGTCGCAAGCCCTGGTGTTGGACTTGAAAAATCTCATCTATGTCGACTCCTCTGGTGCTGACGCGCTGCTGGCCTTGGTGCGCACCTGCAAGAAAAAGAAGGTGCGCCTCATCCTGTCTGGCTTGGACCACCAGCCACTGGACATGGCCAAGCGCAGCGGTTTGTTGCAAGCCGTGCCTGACACCGACCGCGTGCCCGATTTGAGCCACGGTTTGGCCTTGGCCCTCGGTCGTTAAAATTCACCCCATCTCAAGACAGCCTTTAGGAAACCCTCCATGTCAATTTTTCAACGTGACAGCTACACCTCCGAAGTCACTCAGTTCATCGAGTCGCTCAAGGCCAACAAACCCACGCTCGAAAAAGAACAGCGCGACGGCCGTGCTTTGTTGTGGGACAAGCAAGTGAACACCGAAATCCAGCAAGACAACGCAGCTGGGCGCGTGGCGCAAAAGCCCTACGTCTACCAAACAAATGCCTAACGACGAGGCAGACATCACCTCGGTCATGCCCGAGGTGATCGACAACGTGGCCGTGGCCCGTCTGTATGGCGAGCCGCTGTTTGCCATGCCGCAGGATTTGTACATTCCGCCCGATGCGCTCGAAGTTTTCCTAGAGGCATTCCAAGGCCCCTTGGACTTGTTGCTGTACCTCATTCGCAAGCAAAACTTCAACATCCTCGACATCCCCATGGCCTCGCTCACGCGCCAGTACCTGAGCTATGTGGACGAAATTCGCAACCGAAACCTCGAGCTGGCCGCCGAATACCTGCTGATGGCGGCGATGCTGATTGAAATCAAATCACGCATGTTGCTGCCACCCAAGAAGGTGGCTGAAGGCCAAGAACCCGAAGATCCCCGCGCCGAGTTGGTGCGCCGCTTACTCGAATACGAGCAAATGAAGCTGGCCGCAGCCAAGCTCAATGAAGTACCGCAATTTGGCCGCGATTTTTTGCGCGCACAGGTCTACATCGAGCAGTCGCTTCAGCCCCGCTTTCCTGATGTGCATGTGGTGGAGTTGCAGCAGGCGTGGGCCGACATTTTGAAGCGCGCCAAACTGGTTCAACATCACAAAATCAGCCGCGAAGAACTGTCGGTGCGCGAGCACATGAGCATTGTGCTGCGCCGCCTCCAAGGCCAACGTTTTGTGGAGTTTGAAAAACTCTTTGACGCCAACAAAGGTGCTCCTGTGTTGGTGGTGACTTTCATCGCACTGCTGGAGCTGGCCAAAGAAACCCTGATTGAAATCACGCAGGCTGAGGCTTTTGCACCCATTTATGTGCGCCTGGCCTATAGCCCCACATAAAAGACCCACGTAAACTCCAATCTCTTCGCAACACAGGACTGGCTTTGCGCCATACCTCTCTATGAGCAACACCCACGCCTCGCCCTACGGCACTTTGCCCCCTGCTTCGCCCGTGGCAGCCCGCAAGCCGATCAGCCTGCCAAGGTTGAACGAGCTGCGCGCTCGAGGCGAAAAAATCACCATGCTCACCGCCTATGACGCCACCTTTGCCGCCGTGGCCGATGCGGCGGGCGTGGAATGCATCTTGGTGGGTGACTCGCTGGGCATGGTCTGCCAAGGCCTCACCAGCACCGTGGGCGTCACGCTTGACACCATGCGCTACCACGTGGAGAGCGTGGCCCGCGGCATCCGTCGCGTGCAAGGCACAGCTTGGATCATTGGCGACATGCCCTTTGGCAGCTTCCAAGAATCCAAAGAACAAGCCCTGCGTAGCGCCGTCCAGTTGATGCAGGCAGGTGCGCACATGATCAAACTCGAAGGTGGCGGTTGGACCACAGACATCGTGCATTTCTTGGTTGAGCGCGGCATCCCAGTGTGCGCCCACTTGGGCCTCACCCCCCAAACCGTTCATGCCTTAGGCGGCTACCGCGTGCAAGGCCGCGGCGACTCGGCCACCCAGCTGCGTCAAGAAGCCTTGGCACTGCAAGACGCAGGCGCCAGCATGCTGGTGCTAGAAATGGTGCCCGAGCCCTTATCCACCGCCTTGACCCAAGAGCTCCCCACTTGCCACACCATTGGCATTGGTGCGGGCAACGGCACAGCGGGCCAAGTACTGGTCATGCACGACATGTTGGGTGTCAACTTGGGCAAAAACCCCAAGTTCGTGCATAACTTCATGAGCGAGGCCGACAGCGTTTTGGCAGCCATGAGCGCCTATGTTTCCGCCGTGAAAAACGGCAACTTCCCCGACAACGCCAAACACGCTTGGACCTGAACGAGCGACCCGTCCACCTTTTCTTTGCATGCACATCGTTCACACGCTTGCGGACCTGCGCCGCGCCTTGAAGCCCACCGCCCATCGCGCCTTGGTGCCCACCATGGGCAGCTTGCACCCAGGCCACTTAGAGCTGATGCAAACAGCACGGCACGCAATAGACAAACGTGCGGTTGAAGACAAGCGCAGCGGTAGCGGCATGACGGTGGCCAGCATCTTCGTCAACCGCCTGCAATTTGGCCCCAACGAAGACTTTGACACTTACCCGCGCACCCTAGAAAACGACTGTGCCTTGTTAAAGGCCAACGGCTGCGACCTGGTGTTTGCGCCGTCTGAAAAAGAACTCTACCCCGAACCCCAACTGTTCAAGGTGCATCCTCCTGCGCAATTGGCCGACATCTTGGAAGGCGCGTTTCGCCCGGGCTTTTTTGTGGGCGTGTGCACCGTGGTGCACAAACTCTTCAACATCGTGCAACCCAACTTGGCCGTGTTTGGCAAAAAAGACTACCAACAACTCATGGTGATTCGCCGCATGGTGCAGCAAATGGCCTTGCCCATTGAGATCATCGGTAGCGAGACCCGTCGCACCGAAGACGGCTTGGCTTTGAGTTCACGCAACGGTTATCTCAGCACCGAAGAACGCGCCGAAGCGGTGCAACTGTCAATGGCTTTGAAGGGATTGGCTGCTGCGGCCCGTGAGGGCCATGCGACGGGTGTGCTGGATGTCGCGTCGGCCGAAGCTGCGGCAATGGACGCCTTGCGTGCGCGTGGCTGGCAACCTGACTACATCACCTTGCGCCACCAGCATGACTTGTCACCTGTGGCTGGCCCGAGCGCTGAACCGTTGGTGGTGTTGGGGGCGGCTAAGTTGGGCAAGACCAGGTTGATTGACAACTGGGAGGTTTGAGGTTTGAGGTTTGAGGTTTCTCCTCGGCCAAGGCCGTGGGCATAAGCCAAAAATCCAAACAACCTAAGGCCTCAATACCGAAACCCCACCGCCAAGCGCGTGATGTTGGCCTGCGTGTAGTTGGCTTTTTGGTCATAGGCAAAGCGCACAAAATAGTCACGCAGCTCGACGGTGGTGGCCAGCCCGTTGCCGCTCACCTTCGCCTCGCCCGCTTCAGTGGCGCCAGAGCGATGAAACGCATCCACCACCAAGCTCACCGAATTGGGCAGTGAACCACGCCACACCAGATGCGTCACGCGCTGGCCCGTGTTGAAGCGGTCATCGAAGATTTGGTACAACGAAATTTGTCCCATTTGACGTTGCGAATAAGTGCCGCCCCACAGCAGCGAGTCGTTTGGGTCGAAGTTCAGATTGACATAGGGCTTGGCGTTGGTGCGGCCCCAACCGAGCAGGGGCGACCAACCATCGACGTTGTCTTGCTTGCCATCCCAGGTGAGGCTACCGCCTAAAAACCCACCACTGGCGACTTGCACCGATGAAATCAGCTTGCCATAGCTGGCCAAGCCCGTGGCCTGCTCGATGCCAAAGCGCGACTGTTTGAAGTCGGTGGGTTCTTGGTAATAGCCCACCCAAAAACGGGTGTCGCCCGCGCTGCCACGCACGTTGACATCTGTGGAGGTGTCTCGGGTGACCGAGTCTTTGTAGGTGCCGAGTGTGGCCTTCCACACGATTGGTTTTTCGGCTGATGTCTGCGCGCTCGGCTCTGCGTTGACACGGTCTTGGTTGGCAAGCGCGACTGACGCGCCCCCGAAGCCCACCAGCAAGATCACCGATAAAAAGAATTTAGTTTTCACCGCGAGCACCTCTTCCCATCAAAACAGCCACCGCTTGCGCGGGTGTGATTTGGCCATCTAACAAAGCCACCACCGCATGGGCGATGGGCATGTCCACCCCCAAATACTGCGCGCGTTGCACCACGGTGCGGGCGCAATACACCCCTTCGGCCACATGGCCAAGTGAATCCACCGCTTGTTGCAGGGTGAGGCCTTGGGCCAAGGCCAAGCCTACTTTTCGGTTGCGGCTGAGGTCTCCCGTGGCAGTGAGCACCAAGTCGCCCAAGCCCGACAGACCCATGAAAGTTTCGGCCTTTGCGCCAAGCGCTAAGCCCAAGCGCGTCATTTCAGCCAAACCGCGTGTGATGAGGGCGGCACGGGCATTGAGGCCAAGTTGCAAACCATCACACAAACCCGTGGCGATGGCCAACACGTTTTTGACCGCGCCACCCACTTCCACGCCCACGATGTCCTCATTGGCATAGACGCGCAGAGTGGGGTTGTGAAAAGCCTTCACCATGGCCTCGCGCGCCACAGCGCTGCTGCTGGCCGCCACCAAGGCCGTGGGCATGCCGCGTGCCACTTCTTGCGCAAAGCTGGGGCCACTCAAAGCGCCGCCGAGCAGGGCGGGGGCCACTTGGGCGCACACTTCATGGGCCATCAAACCAATGCCGCTGTGCGAGGCGTCGCCTTGCACAATGTCAGCTTGCGCTGCTTCAAAGCCTTTGCACAGCCATGCCACAGGCACGTGGCTGCCCAAGATCGGGGCAAGTTGCGTCAGCATGCCGCGCAACCCGCTCATGGGCGAGCCGATGACCACCAAATCTTGCTCGGCCAACCAAGCGCCAAAAGGGGCCGAGGACATTTGTACGCCGTCGGTGAAGGCCTGCTCAGGCAAGTAGCGCGTGTTCACGCGCTGGGCTTGCATGACTTGGGCCTGAGGCACATCGCGAGCCCACAAGGTCACAGCATGGTGTGCACCAGCATTGATCGCCAGGGCCGTACCCCACGCGCCTGCACCTAAAACGGCGACCTTCATATCGATGGCCTAGCGGCAAAGCTTACTGAACAGAACCAGCAGCTTGTTGTTGCTGCTGTTGCTCGTACATGGCTTGGAAGTTGATTTCGGCCAAGTGCACAGGCGGAAAACCAGCCCGTTGAATCACATCAGCCACGTTGCCGCGCAGGTAGGGGTAGATGATTTGTGGGCAAGCAATGCCGATGACGGGACCTGTTTGGTCTTCTGGCAAGTTGCGCACTTCAAAAATGCCTGCTTGCTTGGCTTCCACCAAAAACACCACACTGTCTTGAATCTTGGTGGTCACGGTGGCGGTCACGGTCACTTCCACGATACCGTCAGTCACTTGCTCAACGGCCACAGCCAATTGGATGTCCACCGACGGCTGCTCGGTGCTGGTCAGGATGGCGGGTGAGTTGGGTTGCTCCAAAGACAGGTCTTTCAAATAGACACGTTGAATTTGAAAGACGGGGTTCGCTTGTTCTTCTGACATGAGTTTTTCCTAAAACAAAAAAAAGCCCGCATCGGCAGTACCGAAGCGGGCAGCCAATCGGGATGGCTGAATTATGTCAGCTCAAGATTGCAACAAAGGCAGCAAATCGCCTTTGGCATCCAAGGCCACCAAATCGTCACAGCCACCGACATGCATGTCACCAATGAAGATTTGCGGCACGGTGCGACGGCCAGTGACTTCCATCATGTGAGCGCGGGCCACAGGGTCGGTGTCAATGCGGATTTCTTCAATCTGAGCCACGCCTTTGGCTTTGAGCAGCTGCTTGGCACGAACGCAATACGGGCAAACAGCGGTGGTGTACATCTTGATGTCGGGCATGGCATATTCTCCAGAGAAATTAAACTTTAGCGATAGGAAGGTTAGCTTCTTTCCAAGCTTTCAGCCCGCCGTGCAGCGAATGCACCTTTTCGTAACCCAGTTTTTGCGCGATGGCTTGCGCACGCTTAGAACGCGCACCAGCCGCACACACCATGATGACGGGCGTGCTTTTGTTTTTCACTGTTTTACTCAATCGCGCTTCCAACTCATCCAAAGGCAGGTTCACCGCGCCTTTGATATGGCTCTGGGCAAACTCGTCGGCGCCACACACATCGACCACCACACCTTTTTCGCGGTTGATGCATTGCACCGCTTCATTGGGCGAAATGCCGCTGGCCGCAGCACCTTGCACCACGGGCAAAAGTAAAAAGAAGCCCGTGCTCAAAGCGATGGTGATCAACATCCAGTTGTCGAGAATAAATTTCACAGAAGAATCCAGTCCAAAAAAGCAAAAAGGGAGAACAAAAGTAACGCGTCAGCCCAGCATTCTAAAATCATGGTCACTCTTTCACTGACACTGCCGATTTAAACCATGCACAAGCTCGTATTAATTCGCCACGGCGAATCCACTTGGAACCTTGAAAACCGCTTCACTGGCTGGACCGACGTTGACCTGACCCCTAAAGGCGTGGAACAAGCCAAAAACGCAGGCAAGCTACTCAAGGACGAAGGCTACGCGTTTGACGTGGCCTACACCAGCGTGTTGAAGCGCGCCATTCGCACCTTGTACCTCGCCTTGGACGAGATGGATTGCACCTGGTTGCCTGTGATGAAAAGCTGGCGCCTCAACGAGCGCCATTACGGCGACCTGCAAGGCTTGAACAAAGCAGACATGGCCAAACAGTTCGGCGACGAGCAAGTGCTCATCTGGCGTCGCAGCTATGACACCCCGCCACCTGAGCTGCAAGCGCACGACCCCCGTAGCGAACGCGGTGACGCCCGCTACGCCAAACTCGACCCAGCCCAAGTGCCGCTGACCGAGTGCTTGAAAGATACCGTGGACCGCGTGGTTCCCTTCTGGAACGAGTCCATGGCCCCAGCCATCAAGGCTGGCAAACGCATCGTGGTGGCTGCTCACGGCAACTCGATCCGTGCGCTCATCAAGTATTTAGACGGCATCAGCGAGCAAGACATCGTCGGCCTGAACATCCCCAATGGCATTCCGCTGGTGTATGAGCTCGACGACAACCTCAAGCCCATTCGTCACTACTATTTGGGCGACGCCCAAGCGGCCGCCACAGCCGCCGCCGCTTTAGCCTCCCATGGCAAGGCTTAATGGTGATACCGACAGCGCGGCTGCTGGACGCGTTGTATATTGAGTACTTCTAGAGACACGTCAACATTCAAGGGCAACATGCGTCAACAACTCAAGATCGCAGGTTGGATCGCCATCGGCGCTTTGACCGGTGCACTGACCACCGTTTCGCTACAAACCGTCGCGCGCGCCAACATGGCGCCCTTGCCGCTAGAAGAATTGCAGCAACTGGCTGCCGTTTTCAGCATGGTCAAGAGCGACTACGTCGAGCCCGTGGACGAGAAAAAACTCATCAGCGACGCCATCACTGGCATGGTGGCCAGCCTTGACCCCCACTCACAGTACTACGACAAGAAGTCTTTCAAGGAATTCCGTGAAGGCACCACTGGCCGATTTGTGGGCGTGGGCATCGAAATCACCCAAGAAGAAGGCCTCATCAAAGTGGTATCGCCCATCGAGGGCTCGCCTGCTTTTCGTGCAGGCATGAAGTCGGGTGACTTGATCACAAGGATTGATGACACCGCGGTCAAAGGTCTGTCGCTCAACGAGGCGGTCAAACGCATGCGTGGCGAGCCTGGCACCAAGGTGATGCTGACCATTTTCCGCAAGGACGAAAGCCGCACATTCCCCGTCAACATCGTGCGTGAGGAAATCAAGACCCAAAGCGTCAAAGGCAAAGTGATGGAGTCTGGCTACGCTTGGATTCGTCTGAGCCAGTTCCAAGATCGCTCGGTGGATGACTTCACCAATAAGCTGGAAGAAATTTACAAACAAGAACCCAAGCTCAAAGGCTTGGTGCTAGACCTGCGCAATGACCCAGGTGGTTTGCTCGACGCCGCCGTAGCCGTGTCTGCCATGTTCTTACCTGAAAACATCGCCGTGGTGTCCACCAACGGGCAATTGGCTGAGAGCAAATTTGTGTACAAAGCATCGCCCGAGTTTTACCGCCGCAACAGCGGCAATGACCCCGTATCCCGCTTGCACCAAGCCACCAAAGGCATCTACCGCACCGTGCCCTTGGTCGTGTTGGTGAACGAAGGCTCCGCCTCGGCCAGCGAAATCGTGGCCGGTGCCTTGCAAGACCACAAACGCGCCACCATCATGGGCAGCCAAACCTTTGGCAAAGGCTCGGTACAAACCGTGCGCCAGTTAGGCCCCGATACCGCTTTGAAGATCACCACTGCGCGTTACTACACGCCCAATGGACGAAGCATTCAAGCCAAAGGCATCGTGCCTGATGTGTTGCTTGACGATACCGCCGAAGGCAGCCCGTTTGCCATTTTGCGCATGCGTGAAGCCGACCTCGACAAACACTTAGAAAGCGGCCAAGGCAAAGATGCCAAAGACGCAGCCAAGGAAAAAGAAAAAGAAAAGGCCCGCGAAGAAGCCATGAAGCGTTTGGAAGAAGAGTCCAAAAAGCCCAACAGCGAGCGTCGCCCCCCTGAGTTTGGCAGCGACAAAGATTTCCAACTCGAGCAAGCCATCAAACGCCTCAAAGGCCAGCCCGTGTTGGCCAGCAAGACACAAAGCGAACGCCCTTTGGCTGAAAAGAAAGACAAGTAAGTCACGGGTAACGCTGCCGTGAACGACGACCATCTGCTGCGCTACTCGCGCCACATCCTGCTCGACGATGTGGGCATTGAAGGGCAGCAGCGTCTGATTGACAGCCATGTGCTGGTGGTCGGCGCAGGTGGTTTGGGCTCTCCCGTCGCGCTTTACTTGGCCGCCAGCGGGGTAGGCCACATCACGATTGCCGACCACGACGAGGTCGACCTCACCAACTTGCAGCGTCAAATAGCACACACCACCGCGCGCGTGGGCCAACTCAAGGTCGAGTCTGCCGCTCAAGCCATGCTGGCCCTCAACCCTGAAGTCCGTGTGACAACGCTTGCCCACAGGCTAGACGCCGCCCATCTCAACGCCCTCTTGCCCACGGTCACCGTGGTGGTGGACTGCTCTGACAATTTTGAAACCCGCCAAGCTGTGAACGCGGCTTGTGTGAAGCACACCGTGCCACTGGTCTCAGGCGCAGCCCTTCGCATGGATGGTCAACTCGCGGTCTATGACGCGCGGGATGAGCAATCGCCCTGCTACGCCTGCATCTTTCCGCCTGGCCATGTGCCTGAAGAAGCGCAGTGCGCCACCATGGGCGTGCTTGCTCCGCTGGTGGGCGTGATTGGCACGATGCAAGCCATGGAGACGGTCAAGCTCATCACAGGCATGGGGTCGCGCCTGACGGGTCGCCTGCAAATGCTGGATGGTCGCGGCATGGCTTGGAGTGAAGTGCGCTTGCAGCGCAACGCGAGCTGCCCTGTGTGCGGCGGCAAGCACTGAGCCAGCTTCACAGCACGGGTTTTGGCCGCATGCCAACTCAGTGCGGCGCATCAGGTGTTGGCAAGTGGCACGAGCCAAACCGCTTTCTAAACCACCTTGGCTGCAAGGCCCGCCCTTCTGAAAACAAACCGAGGTGCTGCGTTTGCGCTTGCCACTGCAAGGCTTGGTAGGGGCCTGCATTGTTTTTGTAGCTGTACGACCATGCAAAGCCCTGCCCCACCATCCAAGCACCCACATCACTGCCTTGTAGGCTAAGCAGCGCCAGCAAACGGCCATAGCTGTCGTGTGTGCGGGCCGTCACTTCTACCACTTGGCCTTGCAGCGCAGCGTGCAATGCGGCGCGTGACTGCGGTCCCCAAGGCTGGCAAATCTCGGGCGCATCAATGCCCTGCAGCCTGACTTTGTATGCCTCGCCGCCTTGCAGCGGCTGTACCCACACTGTGTCGCCATCGCTCACATAGGTCACGATGCCAGGCCAAGCGTGCGCAGGCGTAGCGGTACACCCGCACATCACGCAAGCTGCCAACCACAGACAAAACACACGCCCCATGCGCCACCTCAATGAAAGCTGCATTGTCCAAACTAAACACCTGCGTGGGGTAACACACCCGTTACTATTGTCGAATGCAATCTGCAAAGCAATGGTTCCCCTTTCTGAGCTGGCCTAAGCCCAGTCCACATTTACTCAAAAGCGAGGCCTTCGCGGGCTTAAGCGTAGGACTGATGGTCATTCCGCAGGGGGTGGCCTATGCCACGTTGGCAGGCATGCCGCTGGTCACGGGTATTTACGCGTCGTTGTTGCCAGCCTTGGTGGCCGTGCTGTTTAGCGCGTCGCAGCGCTTGTCGGTGGGGCCAACGGCCCTGACGGCTATTTTGGTGTCGGCCTCGCTGGGCGGCATCGCCACGCCTGGCAGTGCCGAATGGGTCAACCTCACGGTATGGCTCTCGCTCCTGACGGGTTTGCTACAGGTGATGCTGGGCTTTGCGCGGTTTGGTTGGTTGCTGAACTTGGTCAGCTCGCCGGTGTTGATGGCGTTCACCCAAGGTGCGGGCGTGCTCATCATCATGTCCCAATTGCCCGCTTTGCTGGGGTTGACCCAAGGCTGGTCTCACGTGCTCTCGCACGGTGGCATTGACTGGGCCAGCCTGGTCTTTGGCTTAGTCACCTTCACGGTGCTTTTGTTGGCACGGCGCTGGCGACCCACGTTTCCCACGGTGTTGGTGGTGGTGATGGGCGCTGCGGCTGTCAGCTGGGCGCTGGGGCTTGAGACCGCTGGCACGGCGGTGGTGGGTGCGCTACCGCAGGGCTTGCCTGCGTTGTTTGTGCCCAGCATGATTGAGTGGGATGTATTCAAACAATTGGTTTTGCCCACCTTGGTGATCACGCTGGTGAGCTTTTTAGAAACTGCGTCGAGTGCCAAAGTCGACAACGACCGAAGCGGCAAGCGCTGGGACCAAGACCAAGACTTGGTGGGCCAAGGTTTGGCCAAAGTGGCCTCGGGTCTGTGCGGCGCGTTTCCTACCAGCTCGTCGTTCAGCCGCTCGGCCCTCAACCTGTACGCGGGTGCTCAGTCGGCATGGGCCACTGTGTTTTCGGTGGCGGTGATTTTGGTCATCCTCTTGTTCTTCACTGCCGTGTTGCAGCCTGTGCCGCAGTCAGTGTTGGCGGCCATCGTGGTGGTGGCGGTGCTGGGGCTCATCAAGCCGCATGCCTTTGTGAAGCTTTATCAAATCAACCGGGTCGAGGCGGCCACAGCGTTGCTGACGTTTGTCATCACCCTGCTCTCGGCGCCGCGTTTGTATTGGGGGGTGCTGGCCGGTGTGGTCATGGGACTGAGCCACTTTTTGCACACGCGTTTGCATCCACGCATCATTGAAGTGGGCCTGCACCCCGACGGCAGCCTGCGCGACCGCCATCTGTGGCACCTGCCCCCCTTAGCGCCCCACCTCTACGCCATGCGCATGGACGCCGAGCTAGATTTTGCGGCCGCAAGCACCTTAGAGCGCGCCGTGATGGAGCACTTGGGCCAGCATCCGGACGTGACCCATCTGTGCCTGTTTGCCATGCCTATTAACCGCATCGACGCCACGGGCGTAGAGAGCTTCTCCAAACTCGAAGCCATGCTGCGCGAACGCGGCATCAGCCTGCACATCAGCGGCATGAAGCTACCCGTTGAAACCGTGTTGCGCCGTGCAGGCTGTCTGCAAGCGCATGCGGGGCTGCACCTTTATCGCACGGACACAGAGGCAATTGCGCATCTAAGCCTCGACAGTTAAGCGCTCACGATCCAGCCTTCCAACGGGTCGCATGCGGGCAGACCATAGTGCGGGTCGCCTGCTTCGTGTTGGCTTTGCGCCCACGCAGCTTGCACCATGCACAGCACTGCGTCCAGGCTGTCGCCACTGGCGTCATCCACCAAGGTGTCGTGCTGCGCGTGGCTGAGCTTGAGGCGCAGGCCCAAACGGGTTTGGCCCACTTCAAGGACTTGCAGCAACTGTTTGCGGGCAATCAAACGCTCAGGAGTTTGTTTGGCTTTGTCGTCGCTTTTGTAGCTGGTGTTGCCAATCAGCTCTCGCGCCAACAAGCCGGGGTAGGCCTCTAAAGCGATGCGCATGGACGAGGGCGATGAAGCAGATGACGCAGCCTCATTCACACAAACGGCAGGTGCATGCAAACGGGGCAAGGTGACGCCAGCATCGATCAACAAAGGCACTCCCGCATGCAGCATGTAAGCCACAGGCGGGTTGACCCATTTCATCGACGGGCTAGAGCCTGCGGGAGAGTCGGTGGCACGGTGGGCAAATTTGCCACCCACAGGGCGGGCATCGCAAAAGGCCTTGAAGGTCTCGCGTATCTCAGCGCGGCTGAGTGCTGTGAAGTGCTGCATGCAGGCCAGCCAGTCGGTGGGCCAGCCCAGCGTCTGCACCAACTCACGCGGCAAGCCAAATGGCAAATCAAAACCACCCACCCACGGCTGTGGCTGTTTTAACCAATCACCAAAAGCAACAAGACTGCCAAATCGCAACAAGCTTTGCAGCTGCACACGGCCGTCTTTGGCCAGGCCGACAGCCACGACGATGGGTTTACGTTGGGAGGGGCTGCTGCTGAAGTCGCAGCCAATGAGCGTCATGCCAAATTAATTGGGATCTGACCCCAATTAAGCGCGGCCCACGATGGAGGCGGTGGCCATCAGCTCTTCAAGAAGTGCGAACGACACATTGCCCGACACGCCGTAGGGGTCGAGCTCGGGGGTTTCGGAGTACTTCAACACAATGGACGGGTTGAGTTTGTCTAGGCGTACATGACCCATGGTCCAGCCACCAAAACGGCGCTCGGAGATTTCTTGGTAGGCCAGTATCACCACGTCTTTGTGACGCGGGTCTTTGACGATGTGGGTGTAGAGCGCATTCACTTGGTTGCGGCCACCTTCGATGGCTTGCAAGTAAATGCCGCCCCCAAAACACAACACGCCTGTGATGCCGTTGCTGATGTTGTGCTCGCGTGAGCTAGCCAAGATGGATTCAGTTTCTTCGGCCGTCTCGGGTTGAACGGACCTGCTCACATACAACAGACGAACGAGCATGGCATCAACCTTTAGGAATGAGAGACAAAAATTCGCGACGCAAGTTGGGGTCTTTCAAAAACGCACCCCGCATGACCGAGTTGAGCATCTTGCTGTCCATGTCTTTCACGCCGCGCCATGACATGCAAAAGTGACTGGCTTCCATCACGATGGCCAAGCCATCGGGCTGGGTTTTGGATTGAATCAGGTCGGCCAGTTGCACCACCGCCTCTTCTTGAATTTGCGGCCGACCCATGACCCACTCGGCCAAGCGTGCGTACTTGGACAAGCCAATCACATTGGTGCGCTCATTGGGCAGCACGCCAATCCAAATCTTGCCGATCACGGGGCAAAAGTGGTGGCTGCACGCACT
The DNA here is from genome assembly GCF_036804465.1 of Limnohabitans sp. GTDB lineage: Bacteria > Pseudomonadota > Gammaproteobacteria > Burkholderiales > Burkholderiaceae_C > Limnohabitans. The sequence continues at coordinate 8,244 of NZ_DAIRSK010000011.1, read as the reverse complement.
GCGCACGGTGATGGGGCCAACGATCATCAGCTCGTTGAGGTGTTCGGCATTTGGAAATTCAGTGATGGCCGGAGCGGGCAAATAGCGGCCTTTGAAGACCTCTTGCAAATACATTTTGGCCACGCGGCGGGCCGTGTCGCCGGTGTTGTGGTCGTGCTCGGTGTCAATCACCAAACTGTCCAGCACGCCTTGCATCTTGCCTTCGACTTCGTCAAGCAAAGCCTCTAACTCACCGGGCTGAATGAATTCAGCAATGTTGTCATTGGAATGGAAGCGTTTGCGGGAAGCGGTGATGCGCTCACGAATCTTTACAGAAACTGGCGTGCCTTCAAAGTTGTCTTTTGCTGTCATGGGATGATGGTATCAGCGATGCAAAAACCTTATGGCCGCACCTCAGTAAGGCTTGCCAGTCAACAACACGCCAAACCGCAAGAGCAAGGCAGCACCCCAGTCAATCAAGCGCTGCCATGCGGGGCGGTGGGCAAAGCTGTGCGGATCAACCCGTGTGGCCCCAGTGTGCATGGCATCGTTCAAGCTCGATTGCAGGTCTTGGGCAAAGACTCGGTCGCGCACCACCACATTGGCCTCGCGCGCCAGCAGCAAACTGAAAGGGTCTAAGTTTGACGAGCCCACCGTGGCCCAAAACCCATCGACCACCGCCACTTTGGCGTGCAACACGCTGGCGTGGTATTCGTAAATGTCCACACCTGCTGCCAACAGTTGGCCGTAGAGCTGGCGTGAGGCACGGTAGGGCACAAAGTATTCGTATTTCCCTTGCAGCAACAACCGCACGCGCACCCCTCGACCCGCTGCCAGCACCAAGGCGCGTCGCAAACGCAGTCCCGGGAAAAAATAGGCGCAAGCCACCACCACCTCTTGGTGCGCTGTGCCAATGGCTTTGCGATAGGCCTGCTCAATTTGGGTACGGTGACGCACGTTGTCGCGCAACACCAATTGAATGTTTGCGCGTGTGGGCAGTGCCAAGTCTTGATCGGCGCTGCGCAAAGCCTCGAGCGCACCAGCAATGTCTTGGCTGCGCAGCTCGCGCACAGCTTCGATGCGCGACCACAACTGCGTCATGGCCTGATGCACTTGCCCAACCAAAGTGCCGCGCAGGCTCACGGCATAGTCCAAGCGCGGCAGCAACAAGCCACCCGCTACATTGGGGTCGATGAAGTCGTCCAAGATGTTGATGCCGCCACAAAACGCCAGCGATTGGTCCACCACACATAGCTTGCGATGCAAACGCCTCCAGCGACTAGGCAACCAAAAACCCACGCCCACCAGCGGCGAATACACGCGCCACAGCACGCCCGCTTGGTCAAAGCGTTGCGCCCACTCAGGCGGCAGCTCACCCGTGCCCACGCCGTCGACCACCACACACACCCGCACGCCGCGCTCGGCAGCGCGAACCAGCGCCTGAGCCACCTCAGCGCCAGCGCCTGCAAAGTCAAAAATATAGGTTTCTAACAGCACCTCATGTTGGGCTTGGTCAAACGCGTCGATGAGCGCGGCAAACAGCGCCACACCGCTGCGCAACAAACGCGTGTCGTGTGCGGCGGGGTGGGTGTTCATGGGGCATCCCACTCAAACTCGACCAACAAGGGCAGATGGTCAGACATACGTCGCCAAATCGGCCCTCGGGGCACATGGGAGCCTAAGCGGCGCAAACCTCGCGCATACACATGGTCGAGTTGCGCCAAAGGCAAGCGCGCAGGAAAAGTGGGGTACTTTTTGCCTGTGTTGGTGTGCAAGCCCACCGAGGCCATCATGTGGGTCACCAAACCGCCCCAGTCATTGAAGTCCCCAGCCACCAGCAGCGGCGCATGGGGCGGCACCTCACGCGCAATGAAATCGTGCAACTGCTGGGTTTGGCGCTGTCGACTGCTAGGCAACAAACCCAAATGGCTCACGATCACGTGCACCTCTTGCGTTTGAACTTGCAATGTCACATGCAGCAAACCGCGCTGCTCAAGTCGGTGGTCTGACATGTCTTCATGGCGATGCTCGAGCACGGGCCAGCGAGACAGCAGTGCATTGCCATGCTCGCCATGTTGGGTGGTGGCGTTGGTGCGGTACACCGGCGTGTAGCCCTCGGGCGCCAAAAAGTCTGCTTGCCCCTGCTCGGGCCAGCGCTTGAAACGGCGGGCTTGCTGACGGTTGAATGCACGCACCTCTTGCAGGCACACCACGTCCGCATCAAACTGCTCCACCGCGTGACCCAGGTTGTGAATTTCTAATCTTCGCCCAGGACCGTGGCCTTGCACGCCCTTGTGGATGTTGTAGGTGGCTACTTTGAATGTTTTCATGTTCGTGCATAAGTGTGCCTCAGCAAAGAGGTGTCTTGAAAATCTGCTAGAAACAAAGCATGCAACACAAATTTCTCTTTTTTCTCGTGGCTGCTGCCATGGCATGGCCAAGTTGGTCGCAAACACCTGAGCCACAAGTTCAGCCCCCTCACATCACATGGGGCATCAGCGCGGGTGCCAACCGATACAGCGAGCCTGGCTTGATGCAACTCAAAGGCCCTGAACTGGGTGTACACGCACGCCTGAGCCAATGGGCAGCGCTGCCAAACGCCTACGCTGAGGCCGATATCTTGCTAGGCCAACAAATCTACACCAGCAAAAGTTCAGGCAGCATGCGTGGTGTCGCCAACCTTGAAACCCGCTGGCGAGTCATGCTGCCCTTGTTTGGCGAATCGACCGACCGCGCCAACATAGATGCGGGCCTGGCCGTGCATACCCTGTGGAACGACCTGCGCGGTACATCCACCTTCCAAGGCGTCACCTATGGCGGCTACCAACGCAGTGCTGCCCAACTTTGGCTGCCCGTGCGCTGGCAAATTGACGATGTGTGGACCCTGGATGCAGGCTGGCTCATTTATGGCCAACACACCTCCATGCTGTCCGAGGTCAACACCCGATACCAAGACGTGGTCAACACGCAGCGCAAAGGCCAATACGCACAAGTGGCCATGAACGTGACACTGAACAACGGCGACGCGCTCAAGCCCTTTGTGCGCTACACCTCTTTGGCCGACTCCAACTCCGTCGCCATGGGCGGCAAGTCTTGGATGGAACCCCAAAGCCAGCGCTGGCAGCTTGGCGTTGTGTGGGAATTTGCGGCACCTTAAGCCCCGCGCTGAGGCGGCATCGCCCACTATGATGCCGGATGCTCACCCCCCCAGACTTCTTAGCCACCCTGCCCACATGGCGCTGCGAAAGCGGCGCTGTAGCCCCCCGTCGTGTGGTGGCCGTTGACGACACCCTGTCGGCTGACACAGCCTACCGCTTGGCCTGCGAGGGCACGGGCCTGTTGTGGCAGGGTGACTTTCACAACGCACGTCAGTTGCTGCAAGCCTTGGCTCGCCGCACCGATCGCAAGCCCAAGAAAAACAACAAGCCAGCCCCTGAAGTGGCGCCCTTGCAAGCATTCAATGCCCACCGCCAAGCGCTGGGCCAACGCGCCCGCATCTTGGCCATGGTCATCGTGCCCATGGAGGGCGACTACACCATCCCCCTGCGCCGCGCACCCGACCTCAAGCTGGCCTGCACCGAAGCCTGGGGCCCCGCCAATGGCCAAGCCTGCATGGTGTCCATGCGCGAACTGCTGGGTGTGGTGGGCGCGCACGAGTGGCGCAAAAAGGGGGTCGAAATCACCGCCTTGGGCGACGCGCCCCACAACCGGATTCACCCACATTACGGCGTGTTCTCGCCCGTGCGCGGCGAGTATGTTGACCTTGTCGCCCACGCGCCGATCAAAGACAAAACCCTGGCTTTTGACATTGGCGTGGGCACAGGCGTGTTGTCGGCCGTGTTAGCTAAGCGCGGGGTGCAACACATTGTGGCCACCGACCAAGACCCACGCGCCCTCGCCTGCGCACGTGAGAACTTGAAACGATTGCAACGCATCGACAAAGTCGAGCTGCTGCAAACCGATTTGTTCCCCGAAGGCCTTGCCCCGCTGATTGTGTGCAACCCACCGTGGGTACCAGCACGCCCCAGCTCGCCCATCGAACATGCGGTGTACGACGAAGGCAGCCGCATGCTGCGAGGGTTTCTAGGCGGCTTGCGTGCCCACCTTGCGCCCCAAGGTGAAGGCTGGCTCATCCTGTCGGACTTGGCAGAACACTTAGGGCTGCGCAGCCGCCAAGAGCTGCTGGGCTGGATCAGCGAAGCGGGCTTGCAAGTCACGGGCCGCCAAGACATCAAACCACGGCACGGCAAAGCAAGCGACGACACCGACCCGCTGCACGACGCACGTGCCAAAGAAGTTACTTCTTTGTGGTGCCTCGCAGCTGCTGCTTGAGCCAAGCCCACAGGCTGGTCGGCTGCACAGGGGCAGGCTGTGCCACCCCCTGAGGCGCTGGCGTCGCCACCACAACGGGATCGACTGGTAGCACAACCGGCTCGACTGGCTTCTCGGCGGCGGCCTCTGTCGGCTGGGCCTGTGGCGCCATCACCTCCAAAGATGCCAACACCGCCACAGGCGCATCGGTGGCCACGGTGGTCTCTTGCCAGACAGGCCCCGTGTCTAGCGCGATGTCCATCTGCGTCAAGGCCGTGGTTGGCTGCACTTTGGCGGCCAACGCTGCAGGCAAACCCAAGGACTTCAACACAAAATTGTTCACTGCCGCATTGAACGGCACAGGGTGCGCTGCGCCAGCCACCTCCAGCACTTGGGCTTCGGGAAATTCGCGCTGCAAGTCTTTCACCTCTTTGGCCGTGCACACGCCTGAATCGCTGCCGTGCACCAAACGCACAGCGCCTTTGAAGTCGCTCAGCAAGTGGCCAAACTTCATGCCTTTCCAGTCTTTGCGGTATGACAAATCAAAGTGCGTGGGCGACTGCACCGCCAAAGCCACGCCGATGCTGACATGCAACTTGTCCGCCATCTCCTCGGGTGTGGGCAAGCGGCCCGCTTTTTTCATGCCGTCATACAAACCGTAAATCGCCATCCAAGGCAAATCCAAACCAATGTCATTGAGCGTCAATCCATGGATGAAATTGCGTGCATCGTGTGCCAAATACATCGCCAAGATGCCCCCCATGCTGGTACCCAACACTTCAATGCGCGGCACGGGCTGGCCTTCGGGCATCAACTCGGCGCGAATGAAATGCTCCATGTCCTCTAGATACACCTGCATGGTGTAGCCCTTGTCACCCGGCAGTTGGCTAGAGTCGCCGCGCCCGCACAAATCCACACTCACCACGCGCAGGCCGTGCACCCCTTGGGCGTCTTGCAGCAGCGAATCAAACGTGGCGCGTGTCTCTAAAAGCCCTGGCAAACACAGCAACACATGCGGGCTGAGCACATCGCCCACAGCGCTGAAGGCCAAGTGTCGGTCGGCCTTGGGAACCTGAAATTGGAGAGCGGGGAATTTGGAGAGGGTCATAGGTGCGAATCATCCTAGCTGATGGATGTTTAATCTTTAAAAATAATACTTTCTAGTACTATTCAAGCTCATTGATTGAGCACTTTATGCGTCTTAACTGGAACGAGATTAAATCTAGGGCATTGCTTTTTAGCAAAACTTGGGCGGATGCCAGCAACGAAGACAGCGAAGCCAAACCCTTTTGGATTGCCTTCTTTGAAATCTTTGGCATCACCGACAAACGCGTGGCCACCTTTGAGCTGCATGTCAAAAAGCTCGGCGGCGCGCAAGGCTTTGTCGATTTGTTTTGGCCCGGCGTGCTGTTGGTAGAACACAAGTCACGCGGCAAAAACCTCGACCAAGCGATAGACCAAGCCGTGGGCTACCTGCACCACCTGCCCGAGCGCGACCTGCCGCAGCTCGTGGTGGTGTGCGACTTTGCCCGCTTTCGGGTGCGCATTTTGGCCACGGGCGAGACGGTGGAGTTTGAGCTTGGGCACCTGCACAAACACGTCAAGCTGTTTGGCCTGCTGGCAGGCTACAAGGTGCAAGACATTCGGGCAGAAGACCCCGTCAACATCAAGGCCGCCGAGCGCATGGGCCGCCTGCACGACGCCCTCAAAGCCAGCGGCTACCAAGGCCACGCCCTTGAATTGCTGCTGGTGCGCCTGCTGTTTTGCCTGTTTGCCGACGACACCGGCATCTTTCAGCCTGCGCAATCGTTTCGCGACTTTGTGGAAGAACGCACCGCACCCGACGGCTCAGACCTCGGGCCGCGCCTGGGGCAATTGTTTCAAGCGCTCAACACGCCCGAGAGCCAACGCAGCAAACACATCGACGAACAGCTGGGCAAGTTTGCCTACATCAACGGCAAGTTGTTTGAAGAAACCCTGCCCATGGCCGACTTCAGCACCGCCATGCGCGAAGCCCTGTTAGATGCGTGCGCGCTGGACTGGTCGGCCATCAGCCCAGCCATCTTTGGCAGCCTGTTTCAAAGCATCATGGACGACAAGGCCCGCCGCAACCTGGGCGCGCACTACACCTCTGAGGCCAACATCCTCAAGCTCATCAAGCCCTTGTTTTTGGACGAACTGCACGCCGAGTTTGAGCGCGTCAAAGGCAACCGCAACAAGCTGTTTGAGTTTCACAAAAAGCTGCGGCAACTGACGTTTTTTGACCCAGCTTGCGGGTGTGGCAACTTCCTTGTTATCAGCTACCGCGAACTGCGCGAGTTGGAACTGAAAGTGCTGCGCGCCAGCCACGAACTGAGCGCCCACAAAGGCCAAATGACGGTGGACGTGCATGGCCTGATTGGCGTGAACGTGGACCAATTCTTTGGCATTGAAATCGAAGAGTTCCCCGCGCAAATTGCCCAAGTGGCCCTGTGGTTGGTGGACCACCAAATGAACCTGCGCGTGAGCGTGGAGTTTGGCCTGTACTTTGCCCGCATCCCGCTTAAAAGCACGCCGCACATTCAAAACGCCAATGCGCTGCGGCTGGAATGGAGTGAGGTGCTGCCTGCGGAGCGGTGTAGTTATGTGTTGGGCAATCCGCCGTTTTTGGGCAAGACCTACCAAAGCAAAGAACAAAAAGCCGACCTGGCCGCCGTGATGCACGGCATCCATGGCGCGGGCGATTTGGACTTTGTGTGCGGCTGGTATGTGCTGGCCGCGCAATACATGAAAAGCACGGGCACACAAGCCGCCTTTGTATCGACCAACAGCATCACCCAAGGTGAACAAGTGGCGGTGCTGTGGGGAGAGATGCAGCGCCTGGGCATGCACATCCACTTTGCGCACCGCACCTTCCAGTGGAGCAACGAGGCCAGCGGCAAAGCCGCTGTGCATTGCGTGATCGTGGGCTTTGGCCCCGAAGACCAAGCAGTCAAAACCATTTACGAATACGAAGACATCAAAGGCCTGCCGCATGCGGTGCCGGTCAAGCGCATCAATGCGTATTTGGTGGATGCGCCGGATGTGTTGCTGAACAAGCGCCGCACGCCCATTTGCCAAGTGCCTGAAATGACCTATGGCAGCAAGCCTACCGATGGGGGCCATTTGCTGATGGACGATGCAGATAAGAACGCACTTCTCGCAATAGACCCCCAAGCGGCTAAATGGATTCGTCCGTTCTTGGGCGCTGAGGAGTTCATCAATAGCAAGCAGCGCTGGTGTTTGTGGTTGGTAAATTGTCCTCCAAAAGAACTGCGTCATATGCCCGAAGTGATGAAACGTGTACAAGCCGTCAAAGAAATGCGAATGACGAGCTCGGATAAGCAAACACAAGTTGATGCAGGGACACCAACGCTGTTTCAAAAGATCAGACAACCCTCTAGCAATTACTTGCTGATTCCACTTCACAGTTCGGAGAATCGGCAATATGTCCCCTTGGGCTTCTGTAATTCCGAAATCATTTGCGGAAATGCAAATTCAATGATCCCTGACGCCACGCTGTTTCACTTCGGCGTCATGACCAGCGCCATGCACAACGCCTTTATGCGGTTCACCTGCGGTCGAATCAAAAGTGATTTCCGCTACTCCAACACCATCGTCTACAACAACTACCCTTGGCCTGGCTTCGCAGGCGAAGCACTCAGCGACAAACACCACACCGCCATCGAACAAGCCGCCCAATGCGTGCTCGACGCCCGAGCCCAATTTGCAAGCTCGTCACTGGCCGACCTCTACGACCCACTGACCATGCCCCCGGCCCTGCTCAAGGCCCACCAAAAACTAGACACCGCCGTAGACGCCGCCTACCAACCCAGCGGTGGCAAAAAGTCCTACGCCTCCGACGCCGAACGCGTGGCCTTCTTGTTTGAGTTGTACCAACGCATCACCAGCTTGCTGCCTGCGCTAGCCGCAAAG
>NZ_DAIRSK010000010.1:0-113315 GCF_036804465.1 Limnohabitans sp. | reverse complement strand
GGGCTTGTCCTTGGCAGATACCAAGATAATCAACGCATCGGTTTTATGCGTGGCTGCAGCGTGTAAATCTAGGGTCTTGAGCTCGAAGTTCATAATTGTGGTTTTCCTCTCTCGCTGATGTTATTCCATTCCTCTATTCGTAAAGAGCTGGCCCGCAGTTTTGGTGCCACGCTGGTCGTACTGGTCACAATTGTGATGACCATGATGCTGATCCGTACCCTAGGCCAAGCATCGATCGGCAGTGTCAACCCCACCGAGGTCACCTTAATTCTGGGTTTCACCATGCTGGGGCAGTTGCCCATTTTGCTGACCATGAGCTTGTTCATTGCAGCGGTGGGCACCCTGTCGCGCATGTATTTAGAGAGTGAGATGGTGATTTGGCTTGTCAGCGGCAAAGGGCTTCGCGCGTTGGTGACCCCTATGCTTCATTTTGCTTGGCCGATGCTGCTGAGTGTGTTTGTGTTGATGCTGCTGATCTGGCCTTGGTCGAATCAGCAAATTGGGGAACTGAAAAATCGCTATGAGCGCCGCGGCGACTTAGAGCGCGTTGCCCCTGGTCAGTTCCAAGAATCGGCTAGCGGCTTGCGGGTGTTTTTCATTGACAAAGAAAGCCTAGACAACAAAGAGGGCAAAAACGTCTTCATTTCATCGACGGATCACAACAAACAATCCATGACGTCGTCCAGAACAGGACACATTGAAACCCAAGCGGATGAACAGTATTTGGTGCTTGAAAATGGCCAACGCGTTGAACAAAACATTGGCAAATCCGACTTGAAAGTCACCCAATTCAAAAGCTACACCACGCAGCTCAACCCATCCGCCAAATTGCAAGACAAGTCACCACTCAAGACGGTGTCCAGCCTCGAGCTGATACAAAACCCAAGCCCTGGCAACCTCGGTGAGTTAGGTTGGCGCTTGGGCGTGGCGTTTTCAGCCTTCAACGTCATCGTCATTGCCTTGGCCATCACGAGCGCCAACCCGCGCGTAGGCCGCGGCGGAAATTTGGCTCAAGCCTTGCTTATTTTTGTGGTGTATTTCAACCTGATCAACCTAGGGCAAAGTTGGGTGGGTTCGGGCAAAGCAGAGCTGCTGCCTTTTTTCATTGCCTTGCACGGCGGGGTTTTTGTCCTCGCTTACACATGGCTCACCGCGCGTCATTACAACTGGAATTGGCGACAACTCCTGGGACGCGCTGGTGCTTGAAGCTGCTGACTTATGAATACCCTTCGCAAACTTATTCATCATGAAATTTGGATCGCGGTCGCTTTTGTCACGCTTTGTTTTTTAGCGCTGTTCTTTTTCTTTGACTTCATTGATGAGTTACCCAACGCCGGTGGCAACAACAACCTATACCAACTCAGACATGTGTTTGGGTTTGTGCTGCTGTCGGTTCCCAGCCATTTGTATGAGCTGCTGCCCATCACCGTCTTGATCGGCACCATTTTTGTAATGTCACGCTTGGCCAAAAGCTCAGAATTCACCATTCTGCGCACCAGCGGACTGACACCGCTCATGGCGCTGCGTAGCTTGTTGGGCTTGGGTCTGGCTTTTGTGCTCATCACGTTTGCGGTAGGTGACTACTTGGCTCCGGTGTGTGATCGCTATGCGCAACTGCTCAAATCCAAATACTTGGGTACACAAATCAAGGTAGGTAACACCGGCGCTTGGCTGCGTGAGAGCCAACCGCAGCAAAAGGTGTTTCTTAATATCAACCGACTGTCTGCCGACGGTTCACCACAAGAGATTCGAATTTTTGAATTCAACGCAGCTGGTGAATGGGTTGCCTTGAGCAAAGCCGCGGGAGCTCAGATCGAAGGCGGCGTATGGCAGCTTCAACAAGCTGAACGCCAAGCGATACAAGGCGGTGTCGATACGCAGAGGCTCAAAATCACGCAACAAGACACGCTGGCCTGGCCCAGTGAGATCACGAGCGAGATGATCGCCGTCGCCATTCTCAAGCCCGGGCGCATGGGCACGGTGGACTTGTTCCAATACATCAAACACCTGAGCGCCAACGGGCAAGCCACGCAACGCTTTGAAATTGAATTCTGGAAAAAAGTGTTTTATCCGCTCAGCTGCTTGGTCATGGTGGTGCTTGCTCTGCCCTTTGCTTACTTGCATTCGCGCAGTGGCAACATCACAAGCCACGTGTTTGGGGGCGTGTTGGCGGGCATCAGCTTTTTCTTGCTCAACAACGTCTTTGGCTATTTGGGCAACATCAACAATTGGTTGCCTTGGTTTGCTGCAGCTGCCCCCGGCTTGCTCTACACCCTCGCCTCACTGGCCGCTTTTGGCTGGTTGGTGATTCGTCAATAAGGTTTTCTATGCACGCCATCATTTTGTTTGCACACGGCTCACGTGACCCCCTGTGGCACAAGCCCATTCAAGCCGTGGCCGAGCGCATTCTTCAGCGCTCACCTCGCACCGTGGTGAAGTGCGCCTACTTGGAGCTGACCGAGCCCGCTTTGCCGCAAGTCGCTAGCGACTTGGTGGCCGACGGAGCCACCAGCTTGTGTGTGGTTCCCTTGTTTTTAGGCGTGGGCCGCCATGCGCGTGAGGATTTGCCAGAGTTGATCAGGTTATTGAAAATCGACCATCCCTCTATTGAGATCACCTGCCAACCCGCGGTGGGAGAACAGAGCCGTCTTTTAGATTTACTCGCCGATATTGCCCTGGGCCACAGCATTGACGAAGAGGGTCAAATGTTAGAATCGAAAATCTAAATCATTGCGTGGTCACTTATGAAAATCGCCATTGCAGGCACAGGTTACGTCGGTCTTTCGAACGCAGTTTTACTCGCACAACGCCACGAAGTTGTGGCCCTCGACATCGTCGACGAACGTGTCAAAGCCATCAATGCCCGACACTCCCCCATCGATGACCGCGACATTGAAGCCTATTTGGCTGAAAAAACGCTCAATTTGCGTGCCACCCTCGACCCTGTCGACGCCTACTCAGGCGCTGACTACGTGATCATTGCCACGCCCACCGATTACGACCCGCAAACCAACTACTTCAACACCCGCTCGGTCGAGTCGGTGATTGCTGATGTCAAGCGTCTCGCACCCCAAGCGGTGATGGTCATCAAATCCACCATCCCAGTGGGTTTCACAGAAAAAATTCGTGCAGAGTTGGGCACTGAGCAAGTTTTCTTTAGCCCAGAATTTTTACGCGAAGGCAAAGCCTTGCACGACAACCTCTACCCCAGCCGCATTGTGGTGGGCGAGGTCTCTGAACGTGCCCGGGTCTTCGCAGGCTTGCTGCAAGAGGCCTCCCTCAAACCAGACGTGCAAGTGCTCTACACCGGCAGCACCGAAGCAGAAGCCATCAAGCTCTTTGCCAACACCTACCTTGCCTTGCGCGTGGCTTATTTCAACGAGCTCGACAGCTACGCCGCCTCGCACAACCTAGACACCCGCCAAATCATTGACGGCGTTTGCCTAGACCCTCGCATTGGTAGCCATTACAACAACCCCAGTTTTGGCTACGGCGGGTATTGCTTACCCAAAGACACCAAACAGCTGCTGGCCAACTACAACAATGTGCCGCAAACACTCATTGGCGCCATCGTCAGCGCCAACAGCACACGCAAAGACTTCATTGCCGACGACATCTTGCGTCGCCAACCCAGCACCGTGGGTATCTTTCGCCTGATCATGAAAGCGGGCAGCGACAACTTCCGCGCCAGCAGCATTCAAGGCGTCATGAAACGCCTCAAAGCCAAGGGTGTGCGCGTCATTGTGTACGAGCCATTGTTGGCAGAGCAAGAGTTTTTCAAATCCGAGGTCACGCACGACTTGGCATCGTTCAAGTCGCAATGCGATGTGATCGTGGCCAACCGTCAAACACCTGATCTGAGTGATGTGGCAGCCAAGGTCTACACACGCGATTTGTTTGGCAGCGACTGATCCCGCGCAGCCGCTCCAAAGCCCGCATGCTCGCCACTCCCTCTGCGCCGCCTCAGGCACGTGCTTGGTTCGCGTTGGCGGTTTTGCTGATCGCTGCTGGTGTTTTAGCGCACCATGCGCCCAACCACCCCAACTGGATGCTTGGCTTCAACCATGCGTCACAGGTGCTATCTGAAACGTTTTGGTCTTGCGTCACCGTGTCAGGCTTGGGCTGGGCGGTACTGATTTTGGTCAGCACCATGAGCCGCAGCGATTTGGGCGCGCGCGTGGTGCTCACGGGCTTTGTTCTGGGCGGTATCGTGACGCACACACTCAAGCCTTGGCTCAGCTTGCCAAGGCCAGGGGCCGTGCTGGATGTCGAACTGATCCACTTCATTGGCAACCCAGTGATCAACTACCACTCCATGCCCTCGGGTCACGCCCTCGCCGCCATGTGCATGGGCACGCTGTGGATGTGCCTGATTCGTGCGCATGCTTACCCACGTTGGATGGTGTGGTTGTCATGGCCAATTGCCTTGACCATCGCGGCATCGCGCATTGCCGTGGGCGCGCATTGGCCCGCCGATGTGCTGGTGGGCGGTGGTCTGGGCCTGATGGTGGGCTGGCTGGCTTGGCGCTTTCCTTTTCCTTGGCCACGCAACAACGCCTTTGGTTTTCCATGGCTCCCTGTCTTTGTGGAAGCTTTGGGCGCATGGGCCGCCTTCACGTTTGACGAAGGCGTGCCACTGGCCTTGGTTTGGCAGTGGCTGCTGGGTGGCTTGGCAGTGGCCAGCATGCTGTGGCGCGTGCAAGCGTGGTGGACGCGCCCAACTTGTGAACCAGCCACATGAAAAAATCTTCTAAAAAACTCTGGGCATCCATCGTTGTCACCCTGATGGCCATCGCCATCATGGCGTGGATGCTGCAAGCCGTGGATTGGCCTGTGGCCATAGAGGCGTGGCGACGCGTGCCGCTGTATGTTTGGCTGGTCAGCGCGCTCGGCATGGCAAGCAGTCATCTGCTTCGGGCTGGCCGCGTTCGCACCGAATGGCGCGACACGCTGAACATGGGTTGGCGCGAAGCATGGGGCTTGATGGTGCGCCACAGCGCTTGGGTGGTGCTGGTGCCCATGCGCGGCGGCGAAGCCATCTATGTGTGGGTGTTGCACCGCCAAGGGGGCATTTCGATTCGCCAAGCCAGCATCAGTTTGCTCAGGCTGCGCGTGCAAGACATGGCGGTGTTGGGCGGCTTGTCAGTTGCACTGTTTGCCCCGTTCTCAGTAGAGATCAGTGTGGCACTGGCGCTGGCCATGATGGCGCTGGCCATCTGGATCTTGCCCTTGAGCTGGACCTGGCTGATGTATCGCATGTCTCGCAAAGAAGGAACCGAGCCTTTTCAAGCCCCGCCACCCGCTTGGGAAAGTTGGATTTACGCCATCAGCAATTGGATTGTCAAAGCCTGCGCCATTGCTTGGCCGTTGTGGGTCATGTTGCCCATCGATTTTCGAACCGCCTTGCACGGCTCAGTGGGCGGCGAGCTCGCCGCTACACTTCCTCTGCAGCCGCCAGCAGGGTTTGGGCCCTATGAAGGCGGTGTTATTTTTGGCATCCAATGGAGCGCTTCTTTGCCTTGGCCCGATATCGCCGCCACCGCTTTGGCGGTGCATTTGATGGCCTTGGCCGTCACGGTTGGATCAGCCACATTGGCGCGTGTTTTGGGCTGGAGCCAAAAACCGCTGCATCGCCTGGACGGGGCGCCAGCCACATTTTCTCAATAAGGTTTTCACATCATGTCAGACGCCACCGCCCCCATGCCGCAACACACCTTGTCGGTGGTTGTGCCCATGTACAACGAACAAGATAACGCGCCTCTACAAATTGATGCGGTGCAAGAGGCGCTGAGCCACTACCCCATGCCATGGGAATTGATCTTGGTCGACGACGGTAGCTCTGACCAGACCGTGGTCGCCTTGCTCAAGCGTGCCAAAGAAATTGGTCCACACATCCGCGTGGTCGAGCTGCGCCGAAACTTCAAACAAACGGCCGCCATGCAAGCCGGCATTGATGCCGCGCGTGGTGATGTGATCGTCACCATGGACGGCGACTTGCAAAATGACCCACGCGATATCCCCAAGCTGGTGGCGCGTTTGCTCCACGAAGACCTGGACATGGTGGCAGGCTGGCGTCAAAAGCGCCAAGACGGCTTCATCTTGCGTAAGTTTCCGTCCCTGATTGCCAACACCTTGATTCGCAAAGTCTCAGGCCTTGACTTCAAAGACTTGGGTTGCAGTCTCAAGGCCTTTCGCGGTGAAGTACTGCGCAAAGTTCGTTTGTATGGCGAGATGCATCGCTTCATTCCCGCTTGGCTGGCCACAGTCACGTCACCGCGTCGCATGGCTGAAGAGCCTGTGCGACACCATGCGCGTCTGTTGGGCGAGTCCAAGTACGGTATTTCGCGCACCTTTCGCGTCATCGTTGACTTGTTGGCCATGTACTTCTTTTTGCGCTTTGGCACCCGCCCAGGCCATTTTTTTGGGGGCATTGGTCTGATCTTTTCTGCCGTGGGCAGCTTGGTCTTGGGCTATTTAGGAATTTTGAAGTTGTTAGGCGAGCAAGTGGGCGGCCGCCCTCTGCTGTGGCTGGGATTTTTTGCATTACTGGCTGGCGTGCAAATGCTGACCACGGGGGTGTTGGCCGAAATTTTGATGCGCAGCTACTTTGACCAAAGCGGCGCTCGCTCCTACCACGTGATGCACAACCACACGCCCGCGCCTGATGAGAGCTGGCATACCGCGCACGCATGATCCACTATTGCAATCCCTTTCGCTGGAACAGCACCATCTGGGTCACGCTCGCGCTGCTGAGTTTGTACTTGGTGCGCTTGGCCGGCGCTCCTTTATTTGATGTAGACGAAGGGGCCTTTGCCCAAGCCTCGCGCGAAATGCTGGCCTCAGGTGATTGGGGGCACACCACCCTCAATGGGGCTGACCGTTTTGACAAGCCCATCTTCATTTACTGGTGCCAAGCGGCTTTGATGGCTGTGTTTGGCCCCTATGACTGGGTGGCTCGCTTGCCATCGGCATTGGCAGTGCTTGCGGCGACGTTTGCGCTTTGGCGGTTTGCAGCGCAGCAGTGGGGTGAACCGGCTGGGCAACGCGCCGCTTTCATGCTGGGCTCAAGCTTGGGACTGTTGGCCATTGGCCGCGCCGCCACCGCTGACGGCATGCTGAACGCCTTGCTCATGGCAACGGGTTTGTGTTTGTGGAACTTTGCAGCCAGTGGCTCACGCAGCGCGCTGCGTTGGGCTTATGCATGGTGCGGGCTAGGCCTGCTCACCAAAGGCCCTGTAGCGCTGCTGATACCGGGCATCACCTTATTGCTATGGTCCTTGACCACCGACCGTGGCCGCACGGCTTGGCGAGCACTTCGGGAGCCCACAGGGTGGCTGCTTTTGCTGGCCATCGCTGCGCCTTGGTACCTCTATGCGTTGCAACGCCACGAGATGGCTTTTATCGAAGGCTTTTTTCTCAAGCACAACGTGCAGCGCTTCACCGCTACTTTAGAAGGGCATGGTGGCAACTCACTCTACTACCTGGTGGTCTTGCCTTTGTTGTTGCTGCCGTGGTCCCCTTGGTGTGTGCGATTGTTTGGCAGCTTCCTCACTCAGTGGGCCAACCCCTTGCAGCGCTTTTTGTGGATATGGGTGTTGTTTGTGCTGGGCTTTTTTTCGCTCTCGGGCACCAAGCTCCCGCACTACATGCTCTATGGATTAGCGCCCTTGGTTTTGTTGATCGTGGCTCAGTCTGTCAAGCGCCCTGCATCTGTGGCGTGGCAGGCCGCGCTCTGGGGCTGTGTCGCTTTGTCTTGCGGGCTTGCCTTTGCTGTGCCCTTCATCGCAGCTTGGGGAGCCACCACCGTCACTGACACATGGGTGCAGCCTTTGCTCGCGAGCGCGCCCAGTGGTTTATCGGTTCACCTCAGTGCCAGTTTTGTGGCACTGACCGGTTTGTGGTTGGCCTTCAAACCACGCGGCGACGCTTGGGCGAGGCTCATGGCTTGTGCTTGGTTGGTCAGCATGCTGTGGGTGGGCGTTGTGATTCCTTGGTTGGGCCAAGTGCTGCAAGCCCCCTTCCAAGAAGTGGCCACTTGGGCGCGACAGCACCACCCCGAGGCACGCATCGTGCAGTGGCGCATGCACCAACCCAGCTTTGCTTTTTACTATGGCGCACCGACGACGCAACAAGCCCCCACGCCAACTGACTGGGTCATCGTGCGCCACGACCGCATGCAAGACTTGCCCATGAACCTCTACACAACAGCGCACAGCCATCGCGGTCTGTTGTTGCTCAAGCCTTTGCCTTGAGGCCCCTTTGAGCCAACCCACCATGAACCGCCCTTCCTTGTCCACGCTGGCGATCCTCGCGCTGCTGTCACTCGCCTTGCTGGGCTTGCGGATGTTCGAGTTCACCGTCAGTGGCGCAGGATTGCATGTGGACGAGGCGCAATACTGGCTGTGGTCGCGTGATCTGCAATGGGGCTATTTCTCTAAGCCCCCTGTGTTGGTGGCCCTGATCACGGGCTCTACCGCGGTGTTTGGCGATTCACTGCTGGGCGTCAAAGCCTTGGCCATGACGTGCTGGGTGCTCAGCGCTTGGGTGCTCGGCTGCTTGGCCTATCGCATCGGTGGCATGCGCAGCGCTGTCTTTGCGGGTGGCTTGTTTTCAGCCACCTTGGTGTCGGGCTTGTTGGGCTTGAGTGTCACCACCGATGCGCCCCTCACCTTGTTTTGGGCGCTCAGCATGCTCACCCTTTGGCAAGCTGCCCACGCATCAGGCTACCGTGCCACCTGTTGGTGGATCGCTTGCGGCCTGAGCTTTGGGCTGGGTGTGTTGTCCAAATACAGTGCCTTGGCGCTTGGCTTTTCCGCCCTCTGGCTGTTGGCAATGGCGCCGGCCGGGCAACGTCGCCGCATTTTTTTAGGCGGGCTGCTGGCCTGTGTCGTGGCTGTGTGGGTGCTGCTGCCCCACTTGGCTTGGAACATGGCCAACCAATGGCCTACAGCGCAACACACCCTTGAAATCACCGTGCAAGAAACCGGCTCAACCGTGGCCCAAGGGGCGGGTGGCTGGCGTCGGGTGTTGGCATCAGGCTTTGAGTTTTCGTTTGGCCAGCTCTTGATATTGGGGCCCAGTGTGTGGTTGGTGTGGTTTTGGTTGTGGCGCAAACAACGCGACGACAGTCGGCACTCTGGCGCACTATCAGCTGGCCTGACCGAAGAAAACGGCCACGCGCTCACTGCCTCACGTCTGTGGTCACCGCTCACCTATGCCTTGGCTTTTTCATGCCCCATCTTGGCGCTGGGTTTGATTCAAGCGCTCAATTCCAAGGCCCTCATCAACTGGTCTGTGCCCATGGCCTTGGGCGTGTGTTTGTGGCTGGCATGCTGGGCCAGCGCGCTTAGGCTGTCGCTCACACGCTTGGTCTGGGCCTGTGGCGCAGGCTTGGTGCTGAGTGGCTTCATCGCCACGAGCGGCGACATCAAACAATGGATGGGCCTCACCACCCAGCCCCACCAATCCAAGTGGGACATTTGGGGTCGCATGCGCGGCTGGGATGCCTCATTGCAAAGCCTCAAGCCAGCGCTAGAGCCCTACCGCGAAATCCCATGGCTGACCGGCGACCGCAGCACCTTGGTGCAAACCGCCTACAGCCTTCGTGCGCTCGAGCCCAAGCTGTATGCCTGGAACAGCGATGGCGGCGTTCATCACCACTTTGAATGGAAGCAGCCTTGGCCCGCCAACGCGCATGATCCAGCGGTTGTGTGGATCAACCCCAGCCCGCCACACCCTCTGCTGCTGAGCCGCTATCCCCATGCACGCCAACTGGCAGGGGCGCAATCTGGCCGTGTCACATTGCAAGTGTGGTTGTTGCAAACCCAACCAACCCAGCCATGACCTCGCCCCAACGCCATGAGGTGCAGGCCTGGCTTGCGCTGACCTTGATTTGCATTGCGGTGTATCTGGTGTGGCCTGATTTGGATCTGAGCGTGGCGAGTTGGTTTTACACGCCTGCCCTTGGATTTGATGCGGC
The DNA here is from genome assembly GCF_036804465.1 of Limnohabitans sp. Classification (GTDB taxonomy): domain Bacteria; phylum Pseudomonadota; class Gammaproteobacteria; order Burkholderiales; family Burkholderiaceae_C; genus Limnohabitans. Next base: position 103,336 of record NZ_DAIRSK010000010.1, on the reverse strand, counting down.
GCAATGGCCGTGGATTGATCTGTGGCACTCGAGCGTGCCGTGGGTGGGGCGCAGCATGTTGTTGCTGTGTGTGTTGTTGTTAGCTGTTGGTCGGCGTTGGATGAACCCCGCCATGCGGCGCAAAACATTCGCCTTGTTCATAGGCTTGGTCGTGGGTTTATGGCTTATCTTGCATGTGGGCTTCAAAGACAATTGGGGCCGCGCTCGACCCAGCCAAATCACCGAATTGGGCGGCACACAGACTTACACCTCGCCCCTGGTTCCTACCGCGGCATGTGACACCAACTGCTCCTTCATGAGTGGCCATGCGGGCACGGGCTTTGTGCTGATGACCCTCGGCGCACTTGCGACCACGCGCACACGCCGTCGCTGGATCGCTATCGGCTGGACTGCGGGCTTGATACTGGGTTTTGTTCGCATGGCCCAAGGCGGCCATTTTTTAGGTGATGTGCTGTTTGGTGGCTTGCTGATGTGGGGCTGCGCTTGGGCCACACGCTGGTGCTATGTGCGCTGGCGCGCGCGCGGCAGCGTCAAAACTCTGCCCTGATTGGCCTTGAATTTTTGCGGGACAATGGCCGCATGAAAGTATTCCTCACTGGTTGCGCCGGCTTCATCGGTATGCACGCCGCCCAACGACTCTTAGCCCGCGGCGACGAGGTGGTTGGCATTGACAACTTCACCCCCTATTACGACGTCACGCTCAAGCACGCACGCATGCAGCAGTTGCTGGGCCAGCCCAACTTTCGCTTCATCCAAGAAGACTTGGTCAACATGACCGCCATTGAAAGCCAGTTAGGCACTTGGCGTCCCGATCTCATCCTCCACCTCGCCGCTCAGCCAGGGGTGCGCTACTCCATCGACCACCCGCATGTGTATGCGCAGTCGAACTTGGTTGCGTTCTTGAACATTCTGGAATGGTCGCGCCACTGGCAAGTCAAGCATCTGGCCTACGCCAGCAGCTCCAGCGTGTATGGCGGCAACGAAAAACTGCCCTTCAAAGAGTCAGACCCAGTTGACCACCCCGTCAGTTTGTACGCGGCGACCAAACGCGCCAACGAACTCATGGCCCACACCTACAGCCATTTGTACGGCACACCCACCACGGGATTGCGCTTCTTCACGGTGTATGGGCCATGGGGCCGACCCGACATGGCCCCGTTTAAATTTGCAGATGCCATCCTCAAAGGGCTGCCCATCGAGATTTACAACCACGGTCAGCAAATGCGCGACTTCACCTATGTGGACGACATTGTCGAATCTGCCCTGCGCGTGCTCGACCGCCCGCCCGTGCCACAAACCTTTGCCAAAGGCCAAGAACCCGGCTGCGCTGAGAGTTGGGCGCCCTACCGCGTGTTGAACATTGGCAACTCGGACCCCGTGCAACTCATGGACTTTGTCCACACCATCGAGCAAGCTGTGGGCGTGCAAGCCACCAAAATCATGAAGCCCGCCCAGCCCGGCGACGTGACCGCCACCTTTGCAGACACCACCCAACTCGAAGCCTGCATCGGCTTCACGCCTGCCACACCCTTGAGCACGGGCATGGCTCGGTTTGTGGCGTGGTACCGCGACTACTACAAAGCATAAAGAACGAGTTAGTTAGATGCTCAGGGCATAATGGGTGGTACATCACAACGCCAAGCCATGAACCTACATCAGTTCCGTTTCGTCCAAGAAGCCGTTCGCCGCAACCTCAACCTCACCGAGGTGGCCAAATCGCTGCACACCTCTCAGCCTGGCGTGTCCAAAGCCATCATTGAGCTTGAAGAAGAGCTGGGCATCGACATCTTCACGCGTCATGGCAAACGCCTCAAGCGCGTGACCGAGCCTGGCCAACACGTGTTGCGCAGCATCGAAGTCATCATGCGCGAAGTCGGTAACTTGAAGCGCATTGGCGAACAGTTCAGCGCGCAAGACAGCGGCACTTTGTCGATCGCCACCACCCACACCCAAGCCCGCTACGTGCTGCCTGTGCCCGTGGCCAAGCTGCGCGAGGCCTACCCCCATGTGAACATCAGCTTGCACCAAGGTGCGCCTGCACAAGTGGCGCAAATGGTGCTGGACGAAGTGGCCGAGATTGGCATCGCCACCGAGTCCTTGTCTGAATACCCCGAATTGATCACCCTGCCCTGCTACGAGTGGCAACACATGCTGGTCATCCCCAAGTCGCACCCGCTCGCAGGCAAAGTGCGCATCACGCTCGAAGACTTGGCGGCTGAGCCCATCATCACCTACCACCCCTCCTTCACGGGCCGCACCCGCATTGACAAAGCCTTTGCTTCCAAAGCCCTGACGCCACGCATCGCGCTTGAAGCCATCGATTCAGACGTCATCAAAACCTATGTGGGCCTCGGATTGGGCATTGGCATCGTGGCTGAAATGGCTGTCAAAGATAGCTTGGACGACAGCCTGGTGGCCCGCCCTGCCTCTCAACTGTTTGGTAAAAACGTGGCGCGTATCGCCTTCAAGCGCAGCGCCTATATTCGCCACTTTGTGTATGACTTTGCAGCGCTCTTGAGCGACCGCTTGGACCGTCACCTCATCATGAAAGCCCTCGACGGCCACCCCACCGACTTCAACATGTAAGCCACGCCACATGACAACACCACACCTCGCCACCAAGTTCCCCAACATCGGCACCACCATCTTCACGGTCATGTCGGCCTTGGCCACTGAAAAAAAGGCGGTCAACCTCGGCCAAGGCTTTCCAGACTTTGACTGCGACCCGAAGCTGGTGGCCTGCGTTAGCGACGCCATGAGCCACGGCCTCAACCAATACCCGCCCATGACCGGCGTGCCCGCCCTGCGCGAAGCCGTGGCCGACAAGATTGAGTCGCTCTACCAATACCGCTACGACCCCACCAGCGAAATCACCATCACCGCGGGTGCCACGCAAGCCATCCTTAGCATCATCTTGGCCGTGGTGCGAGCGGGTGATGAAGTGATCGTGCTCGAGCCCTGTTACGACAGCTACATCCCCAACATCGACATGGCGGGCGGCGTGGCGGTGCGCGTGCCGCTCACCCCCGGCACCTTCCGCCCCGACTTCGACAAAATCGCTGCGGCCATCACACCCAAGACCCGCGCCATCATCGTCAACAGCCCACACAACCCCAGCGCCACCGTGTGGACACGCGAAGAAATGCTCAAACTGCAAGAGCTGCTGGCCCCCACCCCCATCGTGCTCATCAGCGACGAGGTTTACGAGCACATGGTTTATGCCCCACTGCAACACCTCAGTGCATCTAGCTTCCCCGGCTTGGCCAAGCGTGCGTTCATCGTCTCGAGCTTTGGCAAAACCTTCCACGTCACCGGCTGGAAAATTGGCTACGTGGCCGCCCCTGCGGCTTACAGCGCCGAGTTCCGCAAAGTGCATCAGTTCAACGTGTTCACCGTTAACACACCGGTGCAACACGGCTTGGCCGCTTACCTCAAAGACCCGCAACCCTACCTGCAACTGCCCGCCTTCTACGCCGCCAAGCGCGACCTGTTTCGCACCGGCTTGGCACAAACCAAATTTGAGCTGCTGCCCTCTGAAGGCAGCTACTTCCAGTGTGTGCGCATCGACAAACTCAGCGTGCCCGAAAAAGACCTGAGCGAAGCCGACTTTTGCAAATGGCTAACGTCTGAAATTGGCGTAGCCGCCATTCCCCTGTCCGCCTTTTACGCCGATGGCTTTGACCAACGCGTAGTGCGTTTTTGTTTTGCTAAAAAAGACGAGACACTGAAGTTGGCGCTGGGGCGGTTGGCGCGTTTGTAAGCCCTGCACGAACAAACCTTGTCAATCAAAAGAACACTCACAATCCTTGGCTGTGCAAGCGCAGCCGTGCTCATCATTTACTTCGGATGGGCCAAAGAATTTATCGCCATCGACCGCTGTCTTGACTCGGGCGGTGCATACGATGTGCAGCGACAGGTTTGCGAACGCGATTAGCCGTTTACCCGCGCTGCTGACTACCAAGGACAAGGGGCCTAGAGTAGTGACAGCTTAGAAAAATAACACCTTTAACGATGCGGTTCAACGTGAGATTTTGCAAGCGGAAGTCGACTCTCTGATGATGAGTTCTGCCTCCACAACCTGTGATAGTGGGCTCTTCTTGTTAATCAAATCAAACATAGCCTTGGCAGCAGAAACACCAATTTCATAAACCGACTGACGCACAGTGGTCAAAGGCGGCAGCGTGAAAGCTGAGTGCGGTAGGTCATCAAAGCCAATGAGGGAGACATCATCAGGCACATTTAATCCTGCCTTGTGAAGCGCCAAGCGTGCACCATAAGCCATCTGATCGTTTGCGGCAATGATGGCTGAGAATTCAGTCTTATTTGCAACAAGCGAATTGACAGCTTTGAAGCCACCAGACTCAAGAAAATCGCTCTCTACGATGAGACTTTTATCGTTGAACATCTTCAATCGCTTGATTTCTTTTTTATACCCCTGAAGACGCTGTTTGGCATCAGGATGATCCAACGGACCCGATAGAAATACAACTTTATGATGTCCTAGTTGACTTAAATAATTGACTGCTTGAGCAGCGCCTTCGGCATTGTCAAAGTCGATACTGAAGAGATTTTTACAACTAAGTTGCCTACCCGTCACGACAACAGAAATTGATTTAGAAAGTTCTATGAGTGTGTCGTCAGAAAGCTTGCCGGTTAAGACGATGATGCCGTCCACTTTTCTATCTAACAACAACTGAATGCGTTTTTTTTCCTCCGCCTCGTTCCAGTGGCCGCTGACAAAGAGCGGGGAATAGTGGGCCTTGTTAAGCTCATCCTCAATACCACGCAAAGCCTCACCGTAATAAGGACTATCAATGAATTGCGTTAGCACGCCAATGCTCATCGTTCGACCACCAGCCAAACTTCTCGCAGCGGGATCTGGGCGAAATCCGAGCTCTTTGATCACCGCCTGAACCAGGGCTTTTTTTTCATCACTGACTTGGGCTGTGCCATTCAAAATTCGAGACACAGTGCTTGGCGAGACCCCTGCTTGTTGAGCCACCATACCCAATGTGGCGCGTGGAGCTATCGATATAGTTGAAGGCATTATTTTTGTTATTAAGAGGTAAAAAGAACGCGTTCATACGCAATGAACTTAAGCTGCGCCGTTGATTATTGATCAAGATGGCGGCTGCCACACCTTCACGTACTCTACTTTCATATTCATACTTGGCAGATTATTGACATTGAAGGCGCCCCCCAAATTACCACCCACAGCGACATTGAGCAACAAATAAGCAGGTTGTGAAAATGGCCAATTGTCTGCTGTGGCGTTGGCTGGTTTTTTGAATGAAAACGTGGGAACCCCATCCACACCCATCAAAATCTCATTGGCACTCCAGTGCAATTGAAAATTGTGGAACTCAGTGCACATATTTGCCACTGCGTTTTTCGCAAACAACAGACCCGCTGCACTGCCCCAGTGATTGGTAGTTGAATGAACACCAGACTGCACCTGATTAGGTTGGGAAATGAATGAAGCATTGCCCCCAAACCACTCCATGATGTCTATTTCGCCACGCGCAGGCCAAACGCCATCTTTACCCATCATCCAGATCGCAGGCCAAGCACCTGCTACACAAGGCACTTGGGCTCTAATTTCGTAAAAACCGTAAGGCGTTGAATTCAAGGCCGCGTAATAACTTGCCGTGTTGGTGTGCAACCTGGCCGAGGTTACGCTCACATTGCGAGCTTGTATAGCGCTCAAGACATCGGGCACAGATGGTGAATCACCATTGGCCATGTCAACCTCAGCAATACCAGCCACTGGTTGAATTACGAGTCGGCCGTTGGCATCGATGAACGAGTTCTTAGCTTGATCCGTGTAGTACTGCTTTTCAGCGTTACCCCAAACTGTTCCACCCAAGAGCGGAGATCCCAAGTCATACGACCAAGTGCTACTTGGACGACCTGGCGTAGAAAAATCGTCTGACCACTTTAGGGCGTAAGTGGTGGGTAATGTGAGCTCAAGACTTGTGGGAGCAATTGAGCTACCGCCGCCACCGCCACCGCCACAAGAGGTTAAGCCCATCAAGCTGAGTAAAGCAATATTGAATTTAGAACGTATAAACAAGACCCACTCCTGCCCAATTACCCGATTTAGCAACACGAGAATCGACACCCGTGAAAGCTGCGTGACCGGGCATGCTTAAAGGTGCCAAACCTTTATGACCGAAGTTAACCATGCCACCAAAACCATACACAGAAAATCCAGGTTCAACTTCATAGCCCACACCTAAAGTATTCAGGGTCATGGTGTTCGATTGGCCACGTTCAACTGGATTGCTGGTGTTGGCTTTGCCCAAATAAACCACACCTGTATTCACAGACCACTTAGGCATGAATTTGTACACCGCACCCAAACTAAAGTCTGTTGAGGTAGCGCTGTAACTTGGCCCTGTCAGGCTGCTGATGTTGAACATATCGTTCCACAAGTCGTTGCCTTGAGCATCTTTGCCTAACCATGCTGCTTTGTTACCACTCCAACGATTGAAACGAACGCCCGCCAGCACCTCGGTCTTGGCGTTCATCTGGTAGCGAGACATCAACATCACAATAGATTGCTTGTTGCCCTCGGCAATCAAATTTTCTTTAGATGCATCATTGGTTATGCCTTTGAAAGGTCCATGCCCCCAAGCCATGGGCATACCGTTAGTTGCAGACTGCGCTGTGACATCAAGAATTAACGGACCATTCACGTATTTGGCATACACCTCGTAAAACTGTGGTTTGTGCTTTGAGTATCCTGCACCGCCTTGGTCGTAAGTTAGCTCAAGGTACAAGTCTCCGTTGTTGACATCCATGAGTGGCAAACCGTAACGAACCGCATTGGTTAACAACCCATAACCAGCACCACTTGAAGCCCACGGGTCTGCAACACCAAATTTTGTCCCATAGGGGTAGTCCGCAACGCTCCAACCTCTGGTTGGAAATGCACCTACCTGCAACGTTCCATAGTCTTCATGCAGAAGGGTGGCATTTTTTTCGTACCAAATGCCTGGGATGTCTACCTTGCCATCGCGCCATCGTTGGCTAACTAAACCTTTAACTTTGAAGCCCTGCCCTAGCTCAAACTCTTTGGTACCGATGTAAGGCTGAGCGAGGCTAAAGTTTCTTCCCTTTGTGCCATAACTTTTTCCGGCGGCAAGGTCATCCGCCCAAGGACGATGCCGCGCTTCGCCAGCAACCAATTGACAATCACTGCATTGATTGCTGGCGCGAGATGTTTCAACCTTCACGAAGCCATTGATGGTCAAAGGACCCACGTCGATTGCATGCGAAAGCGAATGCGCCGCAAGCAGCATGAGCCCGAAGAGATTCGTTTTTTTAATATTTTTCATTTGAGCACCATCAGTAGATTCGAAGATTGATGTTTGATTAGCGCGCGAAAGCCACCAAACCCACTTTAGGCAATACAAAGTTGTTGGTTGTAGAAGTCGCATTTGCATCGCTTGCTGGCAGGACTTTGACCACCACAGCTTTCAGGTCAGACTTCAACGCAGTCAAGGCACCAGAAGAGCACGTAGTGAAAGAAGTCAGAGGTAACTTATAAACCCTCAGATTGTTTGCCGTGGCTGTGGTGTTCAATGTCACGTTCACAGAGCAAGCGTTTGCATACGAGTAAGTCGTGGAGTTGTAAGCGCCGCCATTGAGTTCCACCGTAAAAACAGTAGCACTGTTGGTTTGCACCGCACGATCCACACCATTGCCCATTTGAATCATTAAATTGCCAGACTGTGACACATCAAGTCCAGAATTTTGTGGCGTCTGAATTTTGGTGTAGATATAGTCCGTTGAGCCCAATGCAGCTGTGTGCTTGAACTGGATACCAACTGACTGGTGATAGTCGATATCATTTTGACCAAAAATTCCATAGTCTCCGTAGATGTAATTTCCACCTGATCCCATGAATACATCGCCGCCTTCGGCTGTGCTCCATTTCAAATCACCAGAGGCTGCAGCATTTGGCGTGTAGCTTGATGCGACCAATACATAAGGAGATGCCAATGCTTGCGCAATGGTGTTTGTAACGCCACCACCGCCACACGCCACCAAAGTACCCAGAATGCCCAAGGCACCCATCGTGAATGATTTACCGATATAACCCATACGTTGAAATGACATCTTGATCTCCTAAATTGTTGTTTAAAACCCCCATTTTGAAACCGCTTTCTGAAAGCGCTTTCACAAAATGTATTTAAAATCCTTTGACGGTGTTTAGGTACTGTGGTTTTCCCTTACAGTTAAAAATAATTTATGGCGAAACTGTCAAAGAAACAGGTAAGGCCTTCAAGATATAACCATCACTGAAACGTACGTCCAAAGGCAACTTCGTCGGGTTATAGACCATATAAGTGCGCTGTCCAGTGGCTGCTTTAAAGCTGGCATAAAATTTGGTATTCGCCGTCATACTGAGGTCAGGTGTACCCACTTCATTCAGAAAAAACAGCCAATGCTGCGCATGCGTTCGGGTGTCTCCAAGCTCTATAGAACCCCATTCGTTCCAGCGTGCCAGGCCTTTTTTGGGATCGACCAGCGCAACATATTTGGCAAACAGGTCTTGCCAAATATCATCAGGCTTCGCGCGCTTGCCCCTGCCCTGATAAATGTCAATTTCTTGCTCCAAGGCCGCCATGTTTTTGTGTGTAAAAACGGGACTCGCAGCAAGGTAGGTCGACGATGCGGTCAATGGCAACAAGTTGATGCCATGAATTTGTCGAGGCTCATCAATCCACCAAGTGTTGTGCGCTAATTTCCCACCAAACAGCATGCTGACTTCGACATTTTTGTACTCAGGTGGCAAGGTCAAGCCATGAATATCAAACCAATAGTGGTTGATGGATTGAATTTCAGTGGCGTATAAATAAGTACCCAAATCAACCAAATCTTGACGCCCTTGCAAGCTGCCCCACAACATCAAACCCACCCATGCGTTGATGGCTTCAGAAGAGGACTCTTGGTTGTTGCCATCGGGTGACATGCCCGTACCTGACGCCCAAGAATGCCCTTCATAGGGGTCAAAGTTACGCAAATAAGGAAAGTCTTTACGGCCACGTTGAGCGGTTGCAATGTCAGCCACCAGCAGATCAATCATGCCGCCCCACTTCTCTGCCTTGATCCACTCAGGATCTCGCATGCCTATGTCGGCTGCGGCACGAATCCAGTAACCGTAGTGGAAATGATGGTCATTCATATCCTTGACGGCATCGTATTCCTCGGGATAACTCGCAACTGTGCCCAGCGTGGGGCTGTAATGAAAATAAGTACGAGCACTTTGTCCTGACAGCCACTCTTCAGCACGTTTTTTAATGAGCGCTAACAATTTGTCCCGAGTTGCGGTTTCACCTTGCACATCGGCCACGGTCATCAAATGACTGATACGTTGAAGACCCTTGCCTTGCCAGTAAGGTCCTTGGCCAATTTCGAGCATCATGCGGCGGGCACGGCTTGATTCTTTAGACAAGTTAGACACAATGGCTCGACTTTTAGCGGTGTCTTTGACGCCTGGCCAATACGGAACAAACCCCTGATACACACTTTTTGTTGTGAATTTGTCTGCGGCATAAAACTTCAACTCACCACGAATGCTGGGCAACGAACCCACGGCAGTGGCAGGAAGGTCTTTGTTGCCAAAGTAATGGTGTGGGTACAGACCCACAATCGTTGACGCGCGGACCCCTTCTTTGTTGTGTGTCTCCACCAGAAATGTGGTGACAACTTCGTTCTTGTCTTGGTCGACGCGAAACTCTGCCTTGGTGTTGCTGATGTGGGTGTAGGCGCTCGCAAGGAACTGCTGCACCGTGCTGTCGTTTTCATTAGGCATGACAGCCACGGACATGTAGCGCTTGTCTGTCGGTAAATTCAAGGTCCAGGCCAGCGCACCTTGACGCCAAGTGCCTCCTGTCGGAGCAAACGCCGCATAGGTTTTGGATACGCCCTTGACAATCAATACACGTGCATCTCTGGACCAAATGTGCGCTTGCAAATCAGCAGCCAAATCAAAACCTAAGTCACCATGACTCAAGGTGGCAAACACGAAGGGGCTGCCATGTGCCACCGTGGTTTTGAGGGACTGGTCTTGATTAGGGAAACTAATATCAACAGACCAGTCACCATGGCCCGCGAGCAAAGCAGCTTCAGGGCGAAAGCTCAAGGGTCGCAGCGTGATGTCGGCCGTGTGCGGGTAAGTCACCTCCACATCTTTTCGGTCAGTCGGCGTGATCACTTTTTTAGGGAAACCAATCTCCAACCCATTTTGCGTTGCCTTTGCGGTCAACGGTAATGCATGCAAGACCTCAGACCAACGTGTGAACATCACCGACGAATACCACTGGTTTGTAGGCGCAGCACGTTGCAACATATCGGGGGTGCGAAATGGCGCTTCAGGTACTTTTTGGTCTGCGGCACTCGGCTGAGTACGCCAACCACCCGCACCCACCTGAACCACATCTGTCGAAGCGTGGGAAAGCGATGTTGTCAACAAGAGCGTCGCCATTAGGGTATTGAGTTTATTCATCACGTTAAATTCTTTCCAATTTAGGTAGGGTCACTTCACCAGACAACCCTGTGCATCAAAGACCAATAAATTCTCGAAATTGGGAGATAAGTAAATCGTCTGCCCCATAGACATGGAAACGGCGTTATGCGTGAGCTTCACGGTGAGGAGTTCTGGCAAGCTAGGCATGCGTACGTAAACAACTGTCGAGTCGCCCAGGTTCTCCATGAACTCAATCACCCCTTTCAAACCCATATCTGCGATCGTGAGGTTCTCAGGACGAACACCCAGCGTTGAGCCTTGCAACAACTTGTGCTTAATGGCAGCGAAGTGCTCATTAGCCAGCAACACGTCTTCACCAATGTGAAGGTCTGTGTTGACTGCATCCAAGGTGTAGGGCAGCAAATTGATTTTTGGCGTCCCCAAAAATTGAGCCACAAACGTATTGGCGGGTGAAGCATATAGCTCCATGGGACGGCCGACTTGCTCAATGCGGCCTTGGTTAAACACAGCAATGCGACTGCCCAATGTCATGGCTTCTGTCTGATCGTGTGTCACGTAAATCATGGTCGTCTTCAGATCTGCATGCAACTTGGCCAGCTCAATGCGCATCTGAACGCGCAGCGCAGCATCCAAATTTGAAAGAGGCTCGTCAAACAAGAAAACCCTGGGACGTCTGACGATGGCGCGACCAATCGCAACACGTTGGCGTTGGCCACCAGACAACTGCTTAGGGTAGCGCTTGAGCAATGGAGTCAGACGCAATTTCTCAGCTGTACTCAATACCAACTCAGAAATAGCAGCTTTAGAAAGACCTCCCATTCGCAAGCTAAAGCCCATGTTTTCTTCCACCGTCATGTGGGGGTACAAGGCATAGCTTTGAAACACCATCGCAACACCACGGTCAGACGGGCTCTTTTGATTGACGATGTCACCCCCAATCAAAATGTCCCCCGATGTCATCGTCTCCAACCCAGCGATCATGCGCAACATCGTGGATTTACCGCAACCCGATGGCCCCACAAACACCATAAACTCACCGTCCTGAACCAGTAAATCTAGCTGAGGAATGACTACCGTTTCTCCAAAAATTTTGGAAATATTTTTCAGTTCAATTTGTGCCAATTTAGTTGCCGCCTAAAAAGTTTTGATACCAAAGCGCGCTGTTTTTTAAGGTTCGCTTCTGCGTGGTGTAGTCCACATAAATCAGTCCAAATCGCTTTTCATAGCCACTGGCCCATTCAAAGTTATCCATCAGACTCCAAGCGAAATAACCAGTCACAGGGACCCCTTGAACAATAGCGGCGTGGGTTGCAGCGATGTGGTCATGAAAATACTGCACGCGTGATGCATCATCAATCACACCACCGATCAACACATCTTTGAACGCAGCACCGTTCTCAGTGATCATCACGTCTGGAAGGTCGTAATCTTTGTGCAATCGACACAACAGCTCCGTCAACCCATGTGGATAAACCTCCCAACCCATGTCTGTGACTTCGTTGCCCGTGCTTTTGACATCCCATGGATTGCCAGTTGACGAAAAATTTCTTGTGTAGTAATTCACGCCTATGAAATCGAGCTGTTGATGGATCATGGCCATATCGCCCTCTTGCACGTGTGGCATGTCGCTGCCTAAATGCGCGATGACATCCTCGGGGTAGAACCCACGCGTCAACGGGTCCATGTACCAGCGTAAATTCAGACCGTCATCCAGATGTGCTTTTGCAATATCGGCAGGATCCGCACTGGCAGGGTAAATCGGCGATAGGTTGAGCACAATACCCAAGGGCGTTTGAATGCCAATTTCCCGCAATGCTTTCAAAGCCATTCCGTGGCTAAGCAACAAATGGTGTGTGACCTTCATCGCAACCGCTCGCGATTTAATACCTGGCGCAAAGATACCGTGCTCATGGCCCAAGACGGCCACCACCCAAGGCTCGTTGTGCGTGCAAATGCTATCTGCCATGTGCTCAAAACGCCTCGCGACCTCTGCGGCGTAGCGGACAAATTTTTTGCAAATTTCACGATTGGCCCAACCGCCCTTGTCTTGCAAGGCTTGTGGCAAATCCCAGTGATTGAGGGTGATATGCAGACCAACACCGCGGCTTTTGAGTGCGGTCATCAAGTTTTCGTAAAACTTAAATCCAGCCTCGTTCCATTCGCCCTCGCCATCCGGTTGCACGCGAGGCCAAGAAATTGAAAACCGATAAGCGTTCACCCCCAACGAAGCGATCATGTCCACATCTTGTGGCCACAGGTGATAGTGGTCGCATGCCAGGTCACCGTTTGATTGATCAGCAATGTTTATGGGGTCGTCACAAAACGTATCCCAAATCGACTTGCCCTTGCCATCCGCAAGGTGAGCACCTTCAATTTGAAACGATGAGGTAGCAACACCCCACTTAAATCCAGCTGGAAAATAATGATGATGAATGGTGTTTTTATACATTTTTAATTGACTAAAGTTCAACCGCGAACCGCGCCAGACGTCAAGCCGTCAATGAGTCTGCGCGATGAAAAAATAAAGATGATGAGCAGCGGAATAACAGCAATGGCAGATCCCGCCATCAACGCCCCCCACTCGGTATCGACAGGGCTTTGAACGCTGCGCAATGCCAGTGGGAAGGTGTACATCTCAGGGGAGCGCATCACCACCAACGGGCCAATGAAGTTGTTCCATGAGGAAATAAACGCAATCAAACCTAGCGTGCCGAAGGCTGGGCCAAGCAAGGGAACGACCACACTCCAATAAATGCGCAACTCGCCACAGCCATCCATACGTGCAGCTTCGATCAACTCTTTAGGAATGGCTGAAGAGATGTACTGACGCATCAAAAAAATACCCATTGCAGGCGCCGCCCCAGGCAGATACAGCGCCCGGGGTTGGTCGATCCAGTGGAGTGCGTCCATGATCAAAAACGTGGGGATCATGCCCAAAAAGGCAGGTACCAACATCGTGCCCATCACCAAAGAAAACAATGCATTTTTGAAACGAAACTCATACACCGCAAATGCGAAACCCGCCATCGAACAAAAAAGCAAAGTCAAGCCCGTGCTCATGATGCCCACGTAAAGCGACCAACCAAGATTGATCCAAAAAGGAATCTTCTTCATCAAGATTTCCATATTCATGAAGAAATGGTCGCCAAAAAACAGCGGCGGCGGTACGCTGAAAATCTCGCTTCTTGGCAGCGTGGCAAAGACAAACATGAAATAAAACGGTCCGAGCATGAGTGCGGCACCCAGCAAGAGCGCCAGCCAACCGCCCCAGCCTAATGTGCTGCCTTCGCTTTGTTGCGCAGCACTCATGACTGCCCCTCTTTGCTCTTGAATGCTCTGCCGGTCAAAATGGTCATGGCAAGAATAATGATGAACAACATCCAAGAAATAGCGCTCGCGAGCCCATAGTCGTTGTAATCAAATGCTGTTCTATACATGTACATCGCGGTCGTCATGCCTGCGTACTCCATGCCGCCCTTACCTCCTGTCAAGATGAAAGGCTCCTCAAATAACTGCAGTCCACCAATGATGGTGAGCGTGACCCCAAAAAACATGATGGGCTTGAGTTGTGGCAAGGTGATGTACCAAAACTGCTGAAAGCTCTTCGCACCATCCATACGTGCGGCCTCGTATTGATCTAGTGAAATAGCTTGCATCGCAGCCACATACAAGATCACGTTGAAACCCAGATAGCGCCAAAACACCACAAACGCAACGATAGGCTTGATGGTGCGCGGATCGCCCAGCCAATCCACATTCGTGCTAGGTAAGAAAGGTTCAAACACCTGCGACTTAGCCAGTGATGTCAGCATGGCATTCACCATGCCGTAATCCGTGGAAAACAGCGTGCTGAACATCATGGCAATCGCCACGGTCGAGGTGATGTAGGGTAAAAAATACGCCCCCATCACCGCGTTGCGCCATCGACCTAGCTTTTCATTGATCAGATAAGCCAACGGAATCGCTACAAGGTGCTGCGGCAAACCTGAGACAACCGCGAGCCAAAGGGTGTTACCCAACGAGGTCCAAACCAATGGATCCTCAAAAGCAAAAGACAAATTCTCAAGCCCCACAAACTCCATGGATGCCAATCCTTTGACCGGATCCCAACTGTGGAACATCAGCACAAACGAAAACAAAATCGGGAACAACCCAAATACCAAAAACAAAAAAATGAATGGGCTAATCAACACATAAGGTGCAACAGCAGGTTTAACGATGGGCTTCATCAGCGCCTCGCACGTCGTTGAATTTGGCTGTCTGCATCTTTGATCGCTTGTTCCACAGACTTGCCTTTGGTCAAGACCAAGTCCAACTCAGCATTGACAATCTCTTCTGCAATCGTGTCGTTTTTGAAAACGCGCGTTGGCTTGATTTGCGACGCAGTGCTGCGCCATTCCACACGGGCTTTTTGCCCACCTAAAAACGCGACCGGCTGCTCGAAAAATGCGCCTGATTGCGCTTCAAGTAATGCAGGAAATGCGTTAAATTTCTCAAAAGCCAGCTGCTGTTGCTGACGATTGAGCGTGAGGTATGAAATCAAGTCCCAAGCCAACTCTTTGTTTTGCGCATTCTTTGGAATTGCATAAAAAGTTCCGCCCCATGAGGTGGCCGCCCGCTCGGGCAATACCGTAGAACGCCAGAGACCCGACGTATTGGGTGCTAACCAGTTGGCCAAATGGCCACCCAACCATGCGCCCATCATTTGCACAGACACGGTGCCTCGCTTCAGTGACTCACCCCATTCGCCAGACCAAGCATTCACCTTGGCATCCAAGCCCTCGGCCCTGATTTTTTTAGCCAATTCAAAACCTTTTTTGAAGCGCAGAGATGTTCCGACCACCGACTGCCCCTTCGCATCAAAGTACACACCTTCATCCACAGGAATGCCTGTGCGAATCACGATGTCTTTGACATCCCTAGCGTGCGCCACCAAATAAGCACCTGTTGCAGACTTGATCTTTTTGCCACTTTCAATAAAGCTGTCCCATGACTCGGTCAAGTCGGTATCTTTGACCTTCGCTTTTTGAGCGAGATCGTGTCTAAAAAACATGACGCCAGGTCCGATATCCGTTGGAATTGCAGTCTGACCTTGGCTGTCTGTATATCCCTGCGCCATTGCAAAAGGCACTACTTTTTTAACCGCATCTATGGCGCGATAGGGTGGTTTGCTCAAATCTTCCAAGGCGCCACTTTGTGCGAATCGTCCCAGGTAGCCATATTCAATCGTCATCACATCAGGCAATCCTGTCGCAGTCGCCAATGCCGTGGTCATGGCCGTGTGATGGTCAGCATACTCACGCCCAACCACTTTGACGTCAACACCAGGATGACCCTTTTTCCATTCCACTAATGCCGCTTTGACGATTTCATCTACCGCTGGGTAAGCAGCAACCGTTAAGGTTTTTTTATCAGCGTTTGCACTGAAAACAATCAACATGGCAACAATGGAAAACAATATTTTTTTCATATAACCTTAAAATGAAAGCGCTTTCATTTTAGACCATTAAAGAAAAAAACTTTCCACGTTTACCCTGATCCGACGCTAATAACTCAACTGCTGCCAAGCCTTATCAAGCCGCTTCACACTCACCGGCTGTGGTGTGCGCAGCTCTTGCGCAAAGAAGCTCACGCGCAGCTCTTCCAGTAGCCACCTGAACTCTTGCATGCGCGCATCGGTCACGCCTTTGCGTTCGGCCACCAGACGCCAATACTTTTGGTCCAGCGGTTTTAGCTCGGCCAGTTTGGCAGCATCACGCGCCGCATCGGCCCGCAGTTTGTCAAGGCGCAGCACCACGGCTTTGAGGTAGCGCGCAAAGTGCTGCAGCTGTGTGTAGGGCGTGTCGGCAATGAAGCGTTTGCCCACCAAGCGTTGCAGCTGTTGCGCAGCGTCGGCCACGCTGTCGGGGCTGATTTTGGTGTCTTTGACTTTGCGGCTGGCCGCGGCAAACTCGGTCAACACGGTGCTGGCCAAGCGGGCGATTTCGTTGGCAATCAGTGTCAGTCGGCCACGGCCTTCTTCAAGGCGGCGTTTGAAATCGGCCTCGCTGGTTGGGAGTGGGTCAAGCAAGAAAGCGCGGTCTAGGGCCACATCCAAAATTTGCTGCTTGAGTTCTTCGGCCGTGCCGCCGCCCGAACCATCGGGCGACTTGCCAACCATCATGTACGCCACCGACATTTTTTGCAGGTCAGGCAAGTTCTTTTCAAGGTACTTGAGCGCGTCTTTGATTTGCATGGCAAACAAGCGGCGCAAGCCCGCGCGGTGTTTGGTCGCAGCCAACTCGGGCTCGTCAAACACTTCAATGCACACGGCGTCGCCCACATCGACCAACGCTGGAAAACCAATCAAAGTTTGCTTGCCTCTGGTGATTTCCATCAGCTCAGGCAGTTCGCCAAAGGTCCAGCTGGTGTAGCGTTGCTCCGCAGGCGAAGAAGCGACAGCGCTAGAGACAGACGCACCTCGACCAGAAGGTGTTGGCTGATGGGGAGCAGCGGGTGACGATTTCTGATACGCATGAGGAACCCGCTGCTCCCCATCAGCCAACACCGCAGCACGGTCAACGCCAAGACCAGCGCCAGAAAGAGTGCCTACACCTTTAAGTGCAGCCAAAGCCTGAAACGCCCCCCGCGCCTGACTCCCCAACTCGGCTTTCAAAGCCCCAAGGTTGCGCCCTGTCCCAAGTTGCCGCCCATGCTCATCCACCACACGAAAGTTCATGAATAAATGCGGCGGCAACATGTCCACCTTCAAGTCCGCACGCTTGACATCCACTTGCGTGGCGTCGCGCACCCGCTTGAGCAAGGCATCCACCAAAGGGCCAGCACCAAACAGCGTGTCAGCCGACAAAGCCTCGGTCAAGCGGGCTGCACTCTCTGGCAAAGGCACGAGTCGCGAGCGGGGTCGCTGGTGCAAGGTTTTGAGCAAGGCATGAATTTTTTGGTTCAGCATGCCGGGCACCAACCACTCCGCACGCTCTTCGCTCACCTGGTTCAACACAAACAAAGGCACGGTCACGGTCAGGCCGTCTTTGGCATCACCAGGTTCGTGCAAATAGTCGGCCGCACAGTCCACACCGCCTAGGCGCAATGTTTTGGGAAACGCTTGCGTGGTGATGCCTGCGGCTTGGTGGCGCATCAGCTCTTCGCGGCTCAACAAAAGCAGCTGAGGTTGGCGTTTGACTTCTTCGCGGTACCAGTGCTCCAGCGTGACCAAGCTGCACACATCGGCGGGCAACTGCTGGTCGTAAAACGCGTAGATGAGCGCATCGTCCACCAACACGTCTTGGCGGCGCGACTTGTGTTCCAGCTCTTCTACTTGCGTCATGAGCTTTTGGTTGGCGGCAAGGAATGGCAGCTTGGTATCCAACTCGCCCGCTACCAATGCTTCGCGAATGAAAATTTCGCGCGCGCCGACTGGGTCCGCCAAGCTGAAACTCACGCGTCTACCGTTGTAAACCACCAGGCCATACAGCGTGGCACGCTCTAGGGCTTTGACCTCGCCAGCTTTCTTTTCCCAATGCGGATCGAGCAATTGTTTTTTCAGCAGGTGGCCACCCACCTGTTCTAGCCACTGCGGCTCCATCGCGGCAATGCCTCGGCCAAACAAGCGCGTGGTTTCCACCAACTCGGCCACCACAATCCAGCGGCCCGGCTTTTTGCGCAAGTGCGCGCCCGGGTGGCGGTAAAACTTGATGCCCCGTGCGCCCAAATACGCCTCGTCGTCGTCGAGCTTGCAGCCCACGTTGCCCAACAAGCCCGCCAACATTGACAGATGCAATTGCTCGTAGCTGGCGGGCAAGGTGTTGATGCGCCATTTGTGTTCGTTCACCACCGTCAGCAGTTGGGTGTGCGTGTCGCGCCATTCGCGCACGCGACGCACATTGATGAAGTTTTGCCGCAACAAGTTTTCGTATTGACGGTTGCTCAGCTTGTGTTCGTTATGGTTGCCACCGCGTGCGTTTTCGAGCCACTTCCACAGGTTGAGGTAACCGCTGAATTCGCTGCGGTCGTCGTCAAACTTGGCATGTGCTTGGTCAGCCGGGGCTTGAGCCTCCATCGGACGGTCGCGCACATCTTGCACACTCAGCGCTGCGGCAATGATCAACACTTCATCCAAGGCCTTGCGCTCACGCGCTTCCAAAATCATGCGGCCCACGCGGGGGTCAAGGGGCAGGCGTGACAGCTCGCGCCCCATCGGCGTGAGTTCGTTGTCGTCATCCACGGCGCCCAGTTCGCTCAGCAGTTGGTAGCCGTCCGCAATGGCTTTGGGGCGTGGCGCTTCGAGAAACGGAAACTGCTCCACGTTGCCCAAGTGCAAAGACTTCATGCGCAGAATCACACCAGCCAAAGATGAACGCAAAATTTCAGGGTCGGTGTATGCGGTTCGGCCGTTGAAATCCACCTCGTCGTACAAGCGAATGCAAATGCCGTTGGCCACACGGCCACAGCGGCCAGCGCGTTGGTTGGCCGCCGCTTGACTGATGGGCTCGACCATCAGCTGCTCGACCTTGCTGCGCCAGCTGTAGCGCTTGACACGGGCGTTACCCGCGTCAATCACATAGCGAATGCCCGGCACGGTGAGCGAAGTTTCTGCCACGTTGGTGGCCAGCACGATGCGACGGCCGCCACGGGTGTCAAACACACGGTCTTGCTCTGCAACTGATAGCCGCGCAAACAAAGGCAGCACCTCGGCACTGCGCATCACGGGCGAGTGGCTCAGGTGCACGCGCAGGTGGTCGGCCGCTTCGCGAATTTCGCGCTCGCCGGGCAAGAACACCAAAATATCTCCCTGCTGAGATGGGTTGCTCCACAACTCATCGACAGCGTCGGCAATGGCGTTGTTGAGGTCGTAGTCACGCTTTTCTTCAAACGGGCGGTAGCGCATCTCCACGGGGAAGGTTCGGCCCGACACCATCAGTACAGGCGCAGGACATAACACCATGCCCCCACGCTCCCCCACTTCGTGTAGGTCGCTGCCCCCCGAGGGGGCTGAGCCCGCCTTGGGGTGGCCCTGCGCCGGTCTCATTGACGCAAAGTGCCTCGCAAATCGGTCGGCATCAATCGTGGCCGAGGTGACGATGATTTTTAGATCAGGCCTGCGCGGCAAGATTTCGCGCAAGTAGCCCAGCAAAAAGTCGATGTTCAGGCTGCGCTCGTGGGCCTCGTCGATGATGATGGTGTCGTAGGCTTTGAGCAGCGGGTCGTTTTGTGTCTCGGCCAGCAAGATGCCGTCGGTCATCAGCTTGACGCAAGCGTCTTTGCCCAAGCGGTCAGAGAAGCGCACCTTGAAGCCCACCACGTCACCCAATGGCGTTTTGAGCTCTTCGGCAATGCGCTTGGCTACCGAGCTGGCGGCAATGCGGCGTGGTTGGGTATGGCCAATGATCTGCTTACGCGGCAATTTGGGATCGGACCCCGATTTCCCTGATCCGCGCACATCATCGGCGCTTGGTCGCTGACCACGACCAAGGGCCAGCGCCATTTTGGGCAGCTGCGTGGTTTTGCCCGAGCCCGTTTCGCCGCACACGATGATGACCTGATGCGCCTGCATGGCAGCCATGATTTCCTCGCGTCTGGCCGAGACGGGCAACGATTCTGGAAATTCAATCTGGAAGGGAACGGGCGTAGACAAAACAGGCACTAACTTGGGTGACAATCCGCAATTATCTCCGTCCGGCCCGCCGCAGGTCGCCAACACACTTACCCGCCATCCCCCCCCACACATGTCCGCTGTTTTTGACTTCACCTTTGTGCCTTGGTTTCGTTCGGTCGCGCCCTACATTCACATGCATCGCGGCAAGACTTTTGTGGTTGGCATCGCGGGCGAGGCCATTGCCGCAGGCAAGCTGCCTAACTTAGCGCAAGACTTGGCGCTCATCCAAAGCATGGGTGTGCGCATTGTGTTGGTGCATGGTTTTCGCCCACAGGTCAACGAGCAATTGCTGGCCAAAGGCCATGTGCCGCACTATTCACACGGCATGCGCATCACCGACGGCGTGGCCCTCGACTGTGCACAAGAAGCTGCAGGTCAATTGCGCTATGAAATCGAGGCCGCCTTCAGCCAAGCCTTGCCCAATACGCCCATGGCCGGCGCCACGGTGCGCGTGATTTCTGGCAACTTTATTACCGCTCGCCCTGTGGGTATCTTGGACGGGGTGGACTTTCAACACTCTGGCTTGGTGCGTAAGGTGGACGTGGCCGGCATCACCCAAACGCTCAGTGCGGGCTCGATGGTGTTGCTCTCGCCCTTTGGCTTTTCGCCCACCGGTGAAGCGTTCAACTTAACCATGGAAGAAGTGGCCACCTCAGTGGCTACCGCGCTACAGGCTGACAAGCTGATTTTTGTCACCGAGACGCCGGGTATTCGCATCAACCCCTCCGAGCCTGCCAGCGAAGACAACCCCGTGGACACCGAATTGCCTCTGGACGCAGCCAAAAAACTACTGGCCACTTTGCCCCACACCAGCAACCCATCAGACATTGCGTTTTACTTGCAGCATTGCGTCAAGGCTTGCGAGACCGGCGTGGAGCGCAGTCATATCTTGCCGTTTGCGGTGGATGGCTCGCTGTTGCTGGAGGTCTACATGCACGACGGTATCGGCACCATGGTGGTGGACGAAAAGCTGGAAGAACTTCGTGAAGCCACCCACGAGGACGTGGGCGGCATCTTGCAGCTGATTGAGCCATTTGAAAATGATGGCTCGCTGGTCAAACGTGACCGCAACGAAATTGAGCGCGACATTGGGCAATACACCGTCATCGACCATGACGGTGTGATCTTCGCCTGCGCCGCGCTCTACCCCTACCCCGAAGCCAAAACCGCAGAGATGGCAGCGCTCACCGTGTCACCTCAATCGCAAGGCCAAGGCGATGGCGAGAAGGTGCTCAAACGCATCGAGCACCGCGCTCGCAACAAAGGACTGAGCAGTATTTTTGTGCTCACCACACGCGCCAAACATTGGTTCTTGAAACGCGGCTTTGTGCAAGTCGACCCTGACTGGTTGCCAGAAGCGCGCAAGCGCAAATACAACTGGGACCGCAGAAGCTTGGTGTTGGTGAAGAAACTATAAAAAAACGGGGCTCGCAAGCCCCGTTTCATAGAGAACGGCTATGCACGTCAGGCATCGCTGCCTAGCTGAGCGGCGATCGACTGCATGCGCAGCATGCCAAGCACGGTCACAAGGGCCAACACACCCATGCCGACAAACGCGACAAAAGACCAGTTGGCAATCGAGCCGCCCAAGAAGGTCCAGTCGACCTGACTGCAATCGCCACCACCTTTAAAAATCATTGGAATGGCACGTTGCAGCGGAAACGTTTCGATCATGCCGTAGAAGTCGCGGCCACACGACACCACCTCAGGCGGGTACCACTGCAGCCAAGTTTGACGTGCCGCCACATACGCACCGCTACCGCCCAACAGCACCAAACAGCTACCCGTCACCAAAGAAGTTGTGCGACCCGGCAAGCACGCCCCCAAAAGAGCCAACAAAGCCATCAACACCATGACATAGCGCTGCACAATGCACATGGGGCAAGGCACCAAACCCACCCCATGTTGCAAATACATGCCAAACGACAACAGGCCCACACAGACCAGCAAAATGAAGCCCCAAACACGACGGGGTGAATTCAAAAGTTTTACAAGCACGAATCTCTCCACATAGCAAGTTTGCATTGTCGCTGTGAAACAATGTTGGCATGGCATAAATGCCAAAAAACCAGAGACAAGCCATGACACTTCGCACACCCCAGCTCGCTGATACACCACGACTTCACACGTTCGTGAGCCAACTCGATGCCTTGCTGGCAAGCACATCCGACGAAGCCGCTATCTTGGCGAGTGGCAAAAACCTGTTGGCTGACTTGGTCGCCCAAGACGATTGGCTGCCCAACGAATACGCGCAGTCCAACCCCGAGCGTTACCAACAATACTTGCTCTACGCCGACCCCGATGATCGCTTCTCAGTGGTCAGCTTTGTCTGGGGCCCAGGCCAAGCCACGCCCATCCACGACCACACGGTGTGGGGCTTGATTGGCATGCTGCGCGGCGCAGAACTGTGCCAACCCTTTGCCAAAAATGACCAAGGCCATTGGCTGCCCAGCGGCGAGCAAGACCGCCTAGCCATTGGCGATGTTGAAGCTGTGTCGCCCACGATTGGGGATGTGCATCGCGTGTGGAACGCACACGCCGACCAAACCTCGATCAGCATTCATGTGTACGGCGCCAACATTGGCAAAGTCAGCCGCCATGTGTTTCATGAAGACGGCACGGTGAAAGACTTTGTGTCGGGCTACAGCAATGCCAAGCTGGAAGCGGAGGGTGAGTTTCCCCTCACCGCAGGTGAGTTCCCGTTCTCGTCGTTTGCCCAAGTGCGCGAAACCCTGCTGAAACGCCAAGAAATTGCCATCCTCGACGTACGCGAAGAAGACCCCTTCGCCCAATGCCACCCTTTGTTTGCAGCCAACCTGCCGCTGGGCCGCATGGAAGCCGATGCATGGACACGCATCCCTCGGCTCAGCACCTTCATCGTGGTGTACGGCACGGCTTTGAATGGCGATGACCTGTCCCTGCCTGCAGCCCGCACCTTGAAGCGCATGGGCTACACCCATGTGCATCTGCTTGCCGGCGGCCTGCAGGGTTGGCAAGATGCCGGCGGTGAGGTGTTTCGCGATGTCAACGTGCCCAGCAAATCGTTTGGCGAAATGGTGGAAGCCAAGCGTCACACACCGTCTCTGTCAGCACAAGAAGTCAAAGCCTTGATCGACTCAAAAGCCAATGTGGTGGTGATGGACGCACGCCGCTTTGATGAGTACCAAACCATGAGCATTCCCAGCGGCATCAGCGTGCCGGGGGCTGAGTTGGTGTTGCGTGCGCGGGCGCTGGCACCCAATGCCACGACGCGCATCATCGTCAACTGCGCAGGTCGCACGCGCAGCATCATTGGGACGCAGTCCCTCATCAACTCAGGCATTCCCAACCCCGTCAGTGCCTTGCGCAACGGCACGATTGGGTGGACGCTGGCGGGCCAAGAATTGGTCAAAGGGGCAAGCCAGCATTTCCCCGAAGTAGACGACGCCATGCGTCTCAAAGCCGCCGCCAGCGCTTTTGCTGTGGCCATGCGTGCAGGCGTCAAGCGCGTGCGCTTGGACGAACTCCACACTTGGCTGACCGACGATTCACGCACCACTTATTTCTTTGACGTGCGCACCCCTCAGGAATATGCAGCAGGTCATGTGGCTGGCTCTCGCAGCGCACCTGGCGGTCAATTGGTGCAAGAGACCGACCACCAAGCTGCGGTCCGAGGCGCACGCATCGTGTTGTGCGACAACGATGGCACACGCGCCCACATGAGCGCCTCGTGGCTGGCCCAAATGGGTTGGGAGGTGTATGTGTTGGCTGGCCTGCGGGCCGAAGACTTCAACCAAACCGACGAGCCCCCTGTGCACTTGCCCGAGGCGCAAGGCAAGGTGAGCGCTGTGAATGTGGCTCAAGTCAAGGCTTGGTTGGCCGACCGCACCAGCCACACCGTGGTGCTTGACTTCAGCAGCAGTGCCCAATTTGTGCAAGGTCATATCCACAGTGCTTGGTGGGTGCTACGCAGTCAACTCAAAGAGTCGCTTGCAGCGGCCCACAAAGGCCACCGTTATGTGCTGACCTGCCAAAACGGCAGCCTGTCACGCTTTGCATGCGCCGATGTGCAAGCCGCTGTCAAAAAAGGCGTAGAGGTGGTGTGGCTCGACGGCGGCAACGCCGCTTGGCTGGCCAAGGGTGGCAAGCTGCAAACAGGCGAACACCAAATGGCTGTCGCGCGTGTGGACCGCTACCGCCGCCCCTATGAGGGCACCAACAACCCTGTGCAAGCCATGCAGGGCTACCTCGATTGGGAGTTTGGTTTGGTCGAGCAACTGGCCCGCGATGGGACACACCACTTTAAGGTGATCTAAACATTGCTACAGTCTTGTCTTTCGTTTTTTACCTTCATCACAGAAAAGCACACCCATGGCACGCACCGTTCAATGCATCAAACTCGGCACCGAAGCAGAGGGCCTCGATTTGCCACCCTACCCAGGCGAATTGGGCAAGCGCATTTGGGAAAGCGTGAGCAAGCAAGCTTGGGCCGACTGGATCAAACAACAAACCATGTTGGTGAACGAAAACCGCTTGAACTTGGCCGACCTGCGCGCCCGTGAATACTTGAAGCGCCAGATGGAAAAACACTTCTTTGGCGACGGCGCTGATGCGGTGCAAGGCTACGTCCCCCCAAGCCCATAAGCTGTGTGGCCCTGACGCCATACGCGCAAAGTTGGCAGCGCTGCAGCAGTTGGTGCCACACCCAAGCCAGCTTTGACGCGCTGGCTTTTCTTCGTCTGTGGCACACGTGGGCGGCAGATGCACATCGCCCTATGCAGCTGCATGTGGTGGCGCACACCGCCCAGCCCTTACCAGCAGACAAGCTGCTGAGCCTTGGCTCATCGCACCCTGAACTGTTCGCTCATGCCCAACAGTTGGCTGCGCAATGCTGGGGCTTGTTGCCGGGCATACACCGTTTGCGTTTTGCGCTGAATGGCAATGCGCCGCACTTGCCGCTGTCGCTCACGCTATGCGTGGGGTCGCATGCAGACTGGCCCGAATTTTCTGAAGTGCTGCGTGCACACGCAACAGGCCCTTGCCAAATACCGCCTGAGCTTGAGGCGCTCGACGCGCACAGCGTCACGATCATTGGCGCTGGTCTTGCAGGCGCGGGCACTGCGCGTGCATTGGCCGAACGCGGCTGGCAAGTGACTGTTTTAGATGCAGCCGCTTCGCCAGCCGCAGGTGCATCAGGCGTGCCAGTGGGGGTGGTGGCCCCGCACACCTCACACGATGACAGCGGCGTGTCACGCCTCTCACGCGCCGGCTTGAGACTCATGGAGCAAACCATGCGCGCATTGCTCACTGAAGGCGTGGATTGGGGCTGCACGGGCGTGCGCGAGCGTCGCTTACCCGGCAAAACGCGACGCGGCGGTGTGCCGCTGAGCTGGCTCAACGAACATGCCCACACGGCCAAAGACTGGACGCACAAAGCCCCTGCGCCCGCGCCCGAGGACGCCTATTGGCATCCACGCGGTGCGTGGCTGCGACCCGCGTCATTGGTGCGTGCGCTGCTAGACCATCCCAACATACAGTGGCAAGGCAACGCACAAGTTGATGCACTCAAGCCAAGCCGCTCAAAGTGGCAAGTGCTGCAAGGCCAGACCGTCTTAGCCGAATCTGCGCGCGTGGTGCTGGCCGCTGGCCCTGGCTCAGCGGCATTGATCGCCACCGCCACACCCGACGGCAGCGCGCCACGCATCCAGCCGTTGCGCGGACAAATCACTTGGGGCTTGATGGCCGATCTGCCCGCAAACGCACGCCTGCCAGCGACACCCGTGAATGGCAACGGCAGCTTTGTGCACAACATTTCATCGGCCGATGGCCCCGCTTGGTTCACAGGTGCCACGTATGACCGTCTCCACGGCGACGCCCGTTTGCTGGACTGCGACCATGCTGAAAACCTAGAACGCTTGGCGGCCTTAGAACCAGACACGGCAGCCTCCCTTGCCCCCTTGTTTGCCACGGTGGGCACAGACACACCGCTTGTTCAAGGCTGGGCCGGTGTGCGCTGCGGTGTGCACGACCGCTTGCCCATGACAGGCCGCGTGCCCCAGACGCCCGAGGGCTTGTACATGAACACAGCCATGGGCTCGCGCGGATTGACTCTGGGGCTACTCTGCGCTGAATTGTTGGCAGCGCAGTGGCATGGCGAGCCGCTCCCTGTTGAGGCACGCTTGGCACAGTTTTTAAATGCCACACGATTCAGGTCAAATGCGTGAAGCACGGACTGCCCACACACCAAAGCCCCTATGACTGACACATCGCACCACACACCTAGCCCAGAAGATGGCAGCGGTCCCGCGGCTCCGTCCACCGTTCGCATGGCCGAGGCCTTTTGGTTTTGGCTCAAACTCGGCTTCATCAGCTTTGGGGGGCCTGCGGGGCAAATTGCCATCCTGCATCAAGAACTGGTGCAGCGCCGTCGCTGGTTGTCTGAACGTCGCTTTTTACACGCGCTGAACTACTGCATGGTGTTGCCTGGACCAGAAGCGCAACAACTGGTGACCTACATTGGCTGGCTCTTGCACAAGAGATGGGGCGGCGTGGTGGCGGGTGCTTTGTTTGTGTTGCCATCCCTGTTCATCCTCATCGGCCTGTCTTGGATGTACATCGCTTGGGGTGATGTGCCTTGGGTTGCTGGCATTTTTTTTGGCATCAAGCCCGCTGTCACCGCCATCGTGGTGCAGGCGGCGTATCGCATCGGCTCGCGTGCATTGAAGAACAACACCTTGTGGGCAATTGCCGCAGCATCGTTTGTGGCCATCTTTGCTCTCGATGTGCCCTTCCCGCTCATCGTCGGGCTAGCCGCTGCGGTGGGTTATGTGGGTGGCCGGGTATCGCCACACACGTTTGAAACAGGCGGTGGTCATGGCGCGTCTCATGCGACGCATGGGCCTGCCATGATTGACGACCACACACCACCACCGCCACATGCGCATTTCAGCTTGGCTGGTTTGGCACAAGTGCTGTTGGCGGGTGCTGTGTTGTGGGCGGTGCCCATGGGTGTGCTGTGTGCCGTGTTTGGCTGGGAGCACAGCTTCACACAAATGGGATGGTTCTTTACCAAAGCGGCCTTGCTCACTTTTGGAGGCGCGTATGCCGTGTTGCCTTATGTGTACCAAGGCGCGGTCAGCCAGTTTGGTTGGGTCACGCCGACGCAAATGATGGACGGCTTGGCGCTAGGCGAGACCACACCCGGCCCGCTTATCATGGTGGTGGCGTTTGTGGCCTTCATCGGTGGCTACGTCAAAGCCTTGCTAGGGCCCGAGAGTTTGTTTGTCGCAGGTGCATTGGCTGCATGTTTGGTGACGTGGTTCACGTTCTTGCCCTCCTTCATCTTCATCTTGGCAGGCGGCCCGTTGGTCGAGAGCACGCACCGCAACCTCAAGTTCACCGCACCGCTGACTGCCATCACCGCCGCTGTGGTGGGTGTGATCGTGAACCTTGCCTTGTTCTTTGGCTATCACCTGTTGTGGCCCCAAGGTTTTGATGGTCCCTTGGATATCCGCTCTGCGATCATCGCCGTGTTCGCTGCCGTGGCGCTTTTCAAATTTGAGCGCAAGGTGATCGAAGTCATCGGACTGTGTGCATTGCTTGGGTTAGCCGTCAAACTGATTCCGCTGTGAGAGGCTCATCCGCAAAAAGATGACAGCAGCATGACATATATCTGTCATGAATAAACGGTAATATTGTTTTCATGAAAAACGGCACTCTCCTAGCAGCTATTGACTTAGGCTCTAACAGCTTTCGTCTCGAAATTGGTCGCTACGACCATGGACAAATTCAACGCGTCGCTTATTTAAAAGAAACTGTGCGCCAAGGCAACGGCCTAGATGCCGAACGCAACCTAACCGCTGACGCCATGGAGCGAGGTTGGGAATGTTTGGCAAGGTTTGCAGAGCGCCTGTCAGGCTTCAAAAAAAACCAGGTCCGTGCCGTGGCCACGCAGACCTTGCGTGAAGCCAAAAATAGAGAAGAATTTTTAAAGCGCGGTTGCGAAATTTTGGGCTTTCCGATTGAGGTGATCGCAGGCACCGAAGAAGCTCGCCTTATCTACCAAGGGGTAGCTCATCTATTGCCCACGAGCAACGAACGCCGCTTGGTGATTGACATTGGTGGTCGGTCCACCGAGTTGGTGCTTGGCCAGGGTCTGAATGCCTCTGAAACCGCTTCATTTCGCGTTGGCAGTGTGACGTGGTCGATGAAATATTTTCCAGACGGCGTGTTCACCGAGCAAACCTTTTACCGAGCTGACATCGCCGCGCAAGCGGTATTGGAAGAGGCCATTTCCGCATACCCACCCAGCCAATGGAACAAAGCCTATGGCGCGTCTGGCACGGTAGGCGCCGTGGCCGAGATTTTAGAGCTGGCAGGATTTCCTCAGGGTGAAATCACTCTCGAGGGCTTGGACTGGTTGGTCAAATGTTTGGTCCGCGCTGGCAATGCCGGCAAAGTCCAACTTGAAGGCTTGAGGGATGACAGACGCGCCGTGATTGGCGGCGGTGTCAGCATCTTGCGCGCATTGATGACCATTTTGCAGGTCAACAACTTGTATATGGCTCAAGGCGCCCTGCGCCATGGTGTGCTCTACGAAATGGTGGAGCGCGAGGACCATGACACCGACATGCGAGACTTGTCGGTACAACGGTTGGCCCTCAAATTTGCGGTCGACGCACAACAAGGTCAACGTGTCAACCAAGTCGCCCAACATTTGCTGCACGACATGTATGCAGTCAACCCCATCGAGACCCCTCAAATTGACCGTCTGCGCCGAAAACTAAACTGGGCGGCGCAACTGCATGAGGTGGGTGTGGCGATTTCGCACAGCGACTACCACAAGCACGGTGCCTACATCTTGGACAATGCCGATTTGGTGGGTTTCAGCATGTTCGAGCTGCACCGATTGGGCTTGTTGGTTTTGGGGCAACGCGGCAAGCTCAAAAAACTTGAAAGCGAATTAGAAGAAAACGAATTCGCCAAGATGTTGATGGCTCTGCGGTTGAGCCTGATCTTGTGCCATGCACGCAAAGACCCAGACCACCAATCGCTTCACTTGACATGCGATGAAGTCAAACAACGTATTACGCTCACCGCCCCCGATTCGTGGGTGTTGGACTACCCCCAATCTACGCATTTGCTTAAGTTAGAGATGACTTCTTGGCAAAAGGCGCCTTGGCTGTTTGAGTTTGTGACAAATCAATGACTCAAATTTCACTAGGCTTTTTTAAATAAACGATATAAACTGTTTACTCCATTAATTCCTAAGGAACGCACCAGTGAATACCTCTGCTCAAAAAGAACTCGTCCAAGCTGCTGTCAACGCACCTAGCACCAAAGCTTCCACGGCTAAAAAGCCTGCAGCGAAAGCAGCTGCAGCCAAAAAACCAGCGGTTAAAAAAACAGCTGTTAAACAAGCCGCCGCTAAAAAACCTGTCGCCAAAAAATCCAGTGCCGCAGCACCTACCAAAGTGGCAACAAAAACTGCTGCTAAAAAAGCACCCGCGCCATCAGCTGTCACCAAGGCTGTTCAAACAGTCAAGCCTGCCAAGCTGAAAAAACCTAAGTTGGTGCGCGACAGCTTCACCATTCCTAAAGACGAATACGTTGTCATCGAAAGCCTGAAAACTCGCGCTGGCAAGCTTGGTCAAGCGGTGAAGAAAAGCGAATTGCTGCGCGCGGGCGTGAAAGCCTTGGCCGCCATGAGCGATATTCAGTTCAAAGCAGCTTTGAGCAACGTGCCGACCATCAAGACCGGTCGTCCCAAGGGTTCGAAATAAGCTCTGGACAAGCGACAGTCAGCAACACGGTTTGTAGCTGACCGTCGCGAAAGCGGGACCGCAGCCACCACACGCCGCCCTTGCGAACGGGGCACGTTTCTTCTTTCATCTCCAGCAACTGCGCCACCAGTTGCCCCAAATAAGGCTGATGTCCAACCAACAAAACAGAGCCCTTCAATTGAGGTCCTGTCTCAGGGTGCCATTTCAGCAACGCCAGCACATCGGCCACCGATGTCTCTGGCACCAACTCATCGCGCAACTTGAATTTGCGATCCAAAGGTGCCACGGTTTGTTGTGTGCGAACCGATGGGCTGACCAACACACGCGTGCCCTCGGGCAAGTTCCGGTCTAGCCAAGAGGCCATCTTGGCTGCCTGCTTCTCACCTTTTTTGGTGAGAGGACGAGACAAATCATCACCGCCTTCGGGCGCGACTTCGGCTTCGGCATGACGCCACAAAATCAAGTCCATCTTTGCTCCTTCATGATGCAT
Source organism: Limnohabitans sp. (assembly GCF_036804465.1). Classification (GTDB taxonomy): domain Bacteria; phylum Pseudomonadota; class Gammaproteobacteria; order Burkholderiales; family Burkholderiaceae_C; genus Limnohabitans. The sequence continues at coordinate 72,935 of NZ_DAIRSK010000010.1, read as the reverse complement.
CACCCCTTGGAAGCATAAAGCGCCATCAAGACAGCTTGCGCGCCATGTGTTTTGACGGGCTTAGGCGCTTGTGTGGCTGAGCTTTTGCTGCGTCTGGGCTTGGCAGGCTGGACGCGGGTGTAGTGCCCTTGGGCATCCATGGTCCAAGCGTCTACGTTGTCGTGCAAATAGGCCATCAAACATTCATCTATCAAGCGTTTGCGCAGGCTGACATCTTCCACCGGCCAAGCGAGCTCGACGCGGCGCAACATGTTGCGGTTCATCCAATCGGCGCTGGACAGATACAACGACTCGTCGCTGCCCACGCGGAAATAAAACACGCGTGAATGCTCCAACAATCGACCAATGATGGAACGCACACGGATGTTGTCAGTCTGGCCTGCACGCTGAGCAGGCAACATGCAGGCGCCGCGAACAATCAAATCAATCTGCACGCCGGCCTGACCTGCATGCACCAAAGCTTCCATGAGCTTTTCGTCCGTGAGTGTGTTCATTTTCAAGATGATGCGACTGGCCACACCTCGGGCTGCCGCCAAAGCAGTTTTCTCAATCTTGTCAATCAAACTGCGTTGCAGATGAAATGGCGCAATCATGAGTTTGTTCAAGCGCGGAATCTTGCTTTGGTTGGCCAGCAGGCTAAAGACGCTCTCCACATCTTGGGTGATTTTGACGTCACTGGTGATGTGACTCAAATCGGTGTAGAGCTTGGCCGTGCGAGGGTTGTAGTTGCCCGTTGACAAGTGCGCGTAGCGGCGAATGGTGCGCCCTTCGCGGCGCGACACCAACAGCATCTTGGCGTGGGTTTTCAGGCCGACCACGCCGTACACCACCTGGGCGCCAATGTATTCGAGTTTCTCAGCCCAGTTGATGTTGGCTTCTTCGTCAAAGCGAGCTTTGAGCTCCACCACCACGGTGACTTCTTTGCCTCTTTGCACAGCCTCCCGAAGCAGCTCCATCAGCTCCGAATCAGCACCCGTGCGATAAATGGTTTGCTTAATGGCCAACACGCTGGGATCACGGACCGCCTCGCGCAAGAAGGCCAGCACCCCATCAAAACTCTCGAAGGGCTGATGGATCATCACGTCACCGGCTTGCAAGCGCTCAAAAATAGACCCATTCGTCACCAACTGCTCGGGGTAACTGGCGTTGTAGCGTGGGAACAGCCACTTGGGGTTGTCCACCAAATCAATGAGCTGGTTCAAGCGAACCAGGTTCACGGGGCCATGCACAAGGTACAGGGCTGAAGTGGGCAACTCAAATTGCTCCAACAAAAAGTCAGACAAATAATCAGAGCAACCCGAAGACACCTCCAAACGCACGGCTTGTCCGTAGTTGCGATGCACCAAACCTTGACGCAATGCGGTGCGCAGGTTTTTGACGTCTTCTTCGTCCACCGACAGGTCTGAGTGACGCGTCACGCGGAATTGAGAAAATTCACCCACATCACGCCCAGGAAACAGGTCGCTCAAGTGGGCGCGAATCACACTGGAGATAGACACAAACAGCTGGCGTTTACCACACAGCTTTTCTGGCAAAGCAATCAGGCGTGGCAAGCTACGTGGCACTTTGACAATGGCAATTTCGTTGTCACGGCCAAACGCGTCTTTGCCCGACAACCGAACGATGAAATTGAGCGACTTGTTGGCCACTTGTGGAAACGGATGGGCGGGGTCTAAGCCCACAGGCAACAACAAGGGCCGCACTTCACGCTCAAAGAATGACTTCACCCATTGGTGCTGCGCCAAGGTTCGCTCGTTGTAAGACAAAATGCGCACCCCTTCTTTGGCAAAAGCAGGCAGTAACACATCGTTGTACAAGGTGTATTGCTCGTCCACCAATTCATGGGCCACTTTGCTCAGTAAATTTTGCGCATGCACACCCGCAGCATCAAGCGGCGCCAGGGGACGGTTCAAACTGGCATACAGCGCAGCACGCACTTCAAAAAATTCATCCAGATTGGAGGAGACGATGCACAGGTAACGCAAGCGCTCGAGCAATGGGACCTCGGGGCGCTTGGCCCAGTCCAAAACACGTTTGTTGAAAGCCAACAAGCTTTGGTCGCGATCAAGCCACTGCACTTTGACGCCATTGGACGTCTGAGTCTCGGCCATTGTTGCTGTTGTCATTGCTGTACCAGTCTATCTAGGGCGTCAAGTGTCACAAATTTAACTGACAAAACCGTGACATTGAAAATGAAAAAAAGCAGCACTGCTGGCGAAAAAATACGGCAAACAAGCCACCCAACACACGACAGTCATTAAGATGACATGATGAATTCACAAACATCTTATATCGGACTGATCACGGCTCTCAGCACTGGCTTGCTCATTGGCACAGTGCGTGGAAGGTTACATCGACCTGGCCCCATGAAAGCAGGTGTTCGCACACATGCCATCGTGGCACTCCTAGGTGCGATCACTTTTGACATGGGGCCAAATTTTTTCATTGCTGCTTTGCTCGTGACGGGCTTGATGGTTGCTGTGGGCTATCACCAGGCGGCGCACAGCTCAAAGTTGTTGCTGGCCTATTGAAGTGGCGGCAAAAACTATGGCGCTAAAGTCAGACTGGGCTTGGGGCTGGGTCTATGCGCCGCCATCACAGGCATGCTGGTCATGGACTGAGGGGCCAAAGTCCCAGAGCCTCAAGCTGAATCAGCAGTTGCTGACCTGCCGCGTCTAAGGTGCTGTCGTTGTGCACTTCAACCAAGGCACACGCCGCGTCAACCTCAAGCGGAATGTGCCGCAACATCCGCGCCTCAACCGCTGACTCAGATTCGCGGCCTCTGGCCAACAAACGTTGACGCAACACAGCGGGCGAGGCAGTGATGTGCAACACCGTCAAGCCAGGATAGTCTCGCGCAGCCGTTGGCAGGTGCGCCCGTGAGCCATTCACCATCACACACCCCGTCGAATCTTGCAGACGCATGAGCTCAGCGTGTCGGATGCCATAGCGGTGCGTGTTGGCATCCCAATGCATGGCAAATGCAGCATCGGCCACCAACTGCTTAAACGTCGCGGCATCGACGCGCTCATGATCTTGTGCGCCAGGCTCAGCAAAGTTCAAGCGATCAATGGTACGGCGTGCCAAATACACAGGTGTTGATTTTGATGTGTGCTGGTGCAACCACGACAACACACTGTCTTTGCCAGCGCCAGAGGGGCCGACCACATAAATCAGACGGCGGTTCATGAACGCAACGCCACTTGGTCAAACAACACAAAATCCGCGCCACGCTCGGGTTCGACAAACAAAGCCAAACGATCGAAACGGCACACACCCAAAGGCGCAAAGTGCGCATGAGCCGCTTGCTGCCAAGCAGTGCGCTGCGCCTCGCTCAAGCCGTCGAGCTTGTGCGTGAGCGACAAATGAAATGCAAACTCATCCATCACATAAGGGTAGCCCCAAGCCAACATCAAACGGTCTTGCTCTGGCGTGAGCGGCGCCAGTCGACGACGCGCTAAATCGGCCTCGCTTAAGGGTTTGGCCAAACGGTGCAAAGCTGTCACGCACGCTGCTGCTGTGCTTTGGATACGCGACGCATCGCCCTCGGGCCGCAACGCCATAAAGCCACTGCGGGTGCTGACCTGCAAGGCTGGCAAGTCAAATGCAGTCAAGCTGTGCGCCAAGGTCTGCAACGCAGACATGACGGACTTTAAATTTTCGCCTGGCATGATTTTGAAAGGTGCTTTCAGCGTGGCATGCCATCCATAACGGCGAGGCTCAGCCGTCATGGCCCACTGCGCTTGCGTTGAAATGCCCGCCAACGTTGGTTGCACCACCGCTTGCCCCGTGGCTGCACAGCGCCCCAACCAAGCGCTGCCCGCTTGCCACCATGCAGAGTCAATGCGTGGCACAAAATACACCGCACAACGGTAAGGTGTGGCCAAATATTTTTCATCAAGAATCATGGTGGTTCACCGTCAATGTCACGCGGTCGCCCGCAAACCAAGCTTTGGAAAATTCGATCGGCACGCCCTCGGTGTCCACATTGACACTGGTCACCAGCAAGGCAGGCCGTGACACCGATTGCGCCAACAGCTCCGCCACATCTTTCTCAGGCAATCTTGCACTGATGCGACTTTCTTGCCGCAAATAATCTGCCACACCATGCCGTGCGAAGGCCTCGGAGATTGAACCTGTGTTGTGCACCTCTTGCGCTAAATTGGCAAAACGTGGCAGGGGGAAAAACCGCTCACTGACATGCAATGGCTGACCAGCGCCCTCGCCCAGCACTTGCAAATACAACAAAGCGCTGCCTTCAGGGACACACAAAGCCTTTGCCTCATCTGACCCCGCCTCGACCAAGGCGGACTTCAACACCTGCAAAGCGCCTCGCAAACCTGCATGCCGCAAACTGTGGCGATGACGTGTTCGTTTACCCAGCACCAGCTCCACCGCGAATGACGCCACAAACGTGCCGCGCCCTTGCGACGCATTGACCAAGCCACGTTGCACCAAACTGGCCAAGGAGCGCCGAATCGTGTGGCGATTCACCCCAAACTGCTGCGCCAAGCTGTGCTCAGATGGCAGGCGAACGCCGGGCGCATACACACCTTGACCAATGGCCTGCGCCAACTCGTTGGCAATGCGCGACCAAAAGCGGTCTGCGTCACGCGAGGTAGAAATTACATCCGTCATGAAAGTTACATATGCAATGCTTAAGCTTGCATCCAAGTATGAGTTGTATAGACAAGTGATAGGGTGCCATAAAGATGTTTCAGACGTTTGACACAAATTCTCCGCATGCGCGACAGTCATGGATGGCTTTGTTGGCCAGAGCCCCGCAGCCACTGCTTGACGCGGCACTCGCTGAACACACCCAGACCCAGCCCCAATGGCTGCGGCGCCCAGAAACGGGTTTGATGATGGTGCAAGGCCGCGTCGGCAACACGGGCGAGCGCTTCAACCTTGGCGAAGTCACCGTGACCCGTTGCGCCTTGCGCCTTGATACGGCAACGGCCGATGCGCCCGTAGGTGTGGCGTATGTGCTGGGGCGTAACCACCGACAAGCGCAGCTGGCTGCTGTGGCCGATGCCTTGCTGCAAGACCCCAAGCAACACCCTGTACTGGAAGCCAGCCTGCTCACACCGCTGCGCCAGCACCTACAAACACGGCAAGCCTCTCGCCATGCGCGCGCCCAAACCACCAAGGTGGACTTCCTCACCGTGGCGCGCGAAGCCGGTAGCCTCGACGCAGGAGACGAGGCATGAAAGCACAAGACTTGCAACACATCTCAGCAGGCTTTGACCACGAAGCCTTTGGCAGCCAAGCCGTGTTTCGGGCTGCACTGGATGCGCTGTCTCACCCCGGACGACCGTTTCAAATGCCCACTGACTGCGCCCTGCCCAAGCACGGCCAAGCCGCCGCCGCGGCACTGATGCTGGGTCTGCTCGATGCCGACACCCGCTTGTGGTTGTCTCCCACGCTGGCTCAAAAAGACGCTGCCGCATGGCTGCGCTTTCATACGGGCTGCCACATCGTCCCTGCGTCCCACGAAGCTAACTTTGTTTGGGTGGGCTTGGGTGATGCCTTGCCTGACTTTCAAAACCTGCGCTTAGGCAGCGACGCCTATCCCGACGAATCGGCCACCTGTGTGATTGAAACAGAGGACGTACAGGCGGATGTGGCGGGCTGGACGCTGCAAGGCCCAGGCATCAAAGACCAGCGCCACTTGCAGGTGACTGGCATTGCGCCTGATTTCACCCAACAGTGGTCACACAACCACGCCAGCTTTCCTCGCGGCGTGGATGTGTTTCTCACCACACCCACTCAGCTGGTTGGCCTGCCCCGCACCACACTGATCTTGAACACCCAGGAGGCCTGACATGTACGTGGCCGTCAAAGGCGGAGAAACCGCCATCCTCAACAGCTACAAGTTGCTCGCCGAGCAGCGCCGTGGCGACCTCACACAAGCCGAACTCAGTGTGGAACAAATTCGACATCAGCTCAAGCTGTCGGTCGACCGTGTCATGACCGAAGGCTCGGTCTACGACCCTGAGCTAGCAGCACTGGCCATCAAGCAAGCCAGCGGCGATTTGGTAGAAGCCATTTTTTTGCTGCGCGCCTACCGAGCGACCTTGCCGCGCCTAGGCAAAACCTGTGCGCTAGACACCGCGCGCATGCAACTCGATCGCCGCATCTCCGCCACCTTCAAGGACCTGCCCGGCGGCCAAGTGCTGGGCCCCACGTATGACTACACCCAACGGTTGTTGGACTTCACCCTGCTGGCCAATGCACACCATCAGACGCACGCCCATCACGCTGAGCCAACCCCAGAGGCAGCCATTCCAAGCCCACAACCCGAACCAGTGCCCCGCGTGGTCGACTTGCTCAACCAAGAGGGTTTGATCGAAACCAACCCCTGCCCGGCACACGACCCCGACCCCATGGACCTGACACGCGAGCCCTTGCGCTTTCCAGCCAATCGCGCCACGCGCTTGCAAAACATCGCGCGTGGTGACGAGGGCTTTTTATTGGCCATGGCGTATTCGACCCAACGCGGCTATTCGCACACCCACCCCTTTGTGGGCGAGGTGCGCGTGGGCCAAGTGGCCGTAGAAATTGAACCCGAAGAGCTGGGCTTTGCGATATCGATTGGCGACATCGAGATCACCGAATGCGAGATGGTCAACCAGTTTGGCGGCAGCAAAACAGAGCCACCCCAATTTACCCGCGGCTATGGACTTGCCTTTGGCCACAGCGAGCGCAAAGCCATGGCCATGAGTTTGGTGGACCGCGCCCTGCGAGCCGACGAGTTGGGTGAAGCCATTGAGTCGCCCGCGCAAATGCAAGAGTTTGTGCTCTCGCACAGCGACAGCCTAGAGGCCTCTGGCTTTGTGCAGCACTTGAAGCTGCCCCACTATGTGGACTTTCAGTCCGAGCTCGAGCTGGTGCGCAAGATGCGCACCACCCACCCCAGCAGCGACGCACCCCAGGAGCACACATGAACACGCCACAAACGGCTGTGGCCCCCGCCACCGAAATCCCCGACAACGGCCCTGATGTCAACTTCGCGTACTTGGACGAGCGCACCAAGCGCATGATTCGACGCGCCATTCTCAAAGCCGTCGCCATCCCTGGCTACCAAGTGCCATTTGGCTCGCGCGAAATGCCTCTGCCTTATGGTTGGGGCACAGGTGGCATTCAAGTCACCGCCTCGGTGATAGGCCCCAAAGACACACTCAAAGTGATAGACCAAGGCTCGGACGACACAGTCAACGCCGTCAATATCCGACGCTTTTTTGAACGCACCGCAGGCGTGGACACCACCACGCGTACCCACCTCGCCACGCTGATCCAAACGCGCCACCGCATCCCCGAAAAGCCTTTGGTTGAAGGCCAAATCATCGTGTTTCAAGTACCCGTGCCTGAACCGATGCAACGCTTGGAGCCTCGCGAGACCGAAACACGCACCCTGCATGGCTTGGCCGAATACGGCCTGATGCATGTCAAACTGTACGAAGACATTGCGCGCTATGGCCACATCGCCACCACCTACGACTACCCCGTCATGGTGAACCACCGCTACATCATGTCGCCCTCGCCCAACCCCAAATTTGACAATCCCAAAATGCACATGAACCCTGCCTTGCAGCTGTTTGGTGCGGGCCGCGAAAAACGCATTTATGCCGTACCACCCTACACCGCGGTGGAGAGCTTGGCATTTGAAGACCATCCGTTTGAAATTCAAAAGTGGACAACGGCTTGCGCCCAGTGCGGCTCTACCGAATCCTTTCTAGACGAAATCATCACCGACGATGCAGGCGCTCGCAGGCATGTGTGCTCAGACTCCGATTACTGCCAAACACGGCAAGACGAACCATCGTCGGAGGCCGCATGAGTGTGCTTGTGCGTCCAGCCACCGCCGCCGACTTGCCCAGTGTGTTGTCGCTGTATGCGCAGCCTGCCATGGACAACGCCAACGTGCTGTCCATTGAACAAGCCGAACAGTTGCTGGCTGAGTTCAGCCACTACCCCAACTACCGCTTGTTTGTCGCCTGTCAAGACGAGGCCGTCGTGGGCACATTTGCTTTGCTCGTCATGCACAACTTGGCCCATCAAGGCACACCCTCTGCCATTGTCGAAGACGTGGTGGTGAGTGAAGCACACCAATCCCAAGGCATTGGCCGCGACATGATGCACCACGCCATGGCGCTCGCCCGTGAGGCAGGTTGCTACAAATTGGTGCTGTCGTCCAACCAAAAACGTGAACGCGCCCATGCGTTTTATGAGTCGTTGGGTTTTCAGCGACATGGCTTTAGTTTTTCTATTGAGATGTGATATGCCTTCCTTAGACAACTCTCCCCCCTTGTTGCGTGTTCGCGGCTTGGCCAAAAGCTATGGCGAGCGCATTGCCATTCACGAAGCCAGCTTCGATGTGTGGCCAGGCGAAGTGATGGCGGTGGTGGGCGAATCGGGTTCGGGCAAGTCCACCCTGCTCAACGCTATCGCCGCCCGCAGCCGTCCTGATGCAGGCCAGGTTGAGTTCTTGAACCGCGATGGTCAGCTGCAAGACATCTACCAAATGACCGAGGCCCAACAACGCCTGTTGGCACGCACCGACTGGGGCTTTGTGCACCAAAATGCCGCCGATGGTTTGCGCATGGACGTGTCTGCCGGCGCCAATGTGGGCGAACGCCTCATGGGCTTGGGCGAGCGCCACTATGGCCGCTTGCGCCTGACAGCCCAAGACTGGTTGGCGCGTGTAGAGATTGACCCCGCACGCATCGACGACACGCCGCGCACCTTCTCTGGTGGCATGCGCCAGCGCCTGCAGATTGCGCGCAACTTGGTGACCCAGCCGCGCTTGGTCTTCATGGATGAACCCACTTCTGGTTTGGATGTATCGGTGCAAGCCCGCTTGCTTGATTTGCTGCGCCAACTCACGCGCCAAATGCAATTGGCAGTGGTCATCGTCACCCACGATTTGGCCGTGGCACGGCTATTGGCCCACCGCATGATGGTCATGCAAGGCGGCCATGTGGTGGAGGCGGGCTTGACCGACCAAGTGCTGGATGACCCCCAGCACCCCTACACCCAGTTGTTGGTGTCTTCTGTTTTGCAACCCTGATCCGTTTGAGAGAACCCCATGCTGTACATGAAAAAAGTGTCCAAGCGCTTCACGCTGCACCACCAACACGGCACCGAACTGCAGGTGCTCCACAACGTGGATTTAAACGTCTCATCCGGCGAATGCGTGGTACTTGACGGGCCTTCGGGCATGGGCAAGAGCACGCTGCTCAAGCTGGTGTATGCCAACTACCGCGCCAGCAGCGGCCTGATTGAGGTCTGCCAAGCCGATGGCCGCATGCTCGAGCTGACCCAAGCGACCCCCCGCGAACTGGTGCGCATGCGCCGTGACACCGTCGGGTATGTGAGCCAGTTTTTACGTGTCATTCCCCGCGTATCAGCGCTCGATGTGGTCGCCGAACCCTTGGTTGAGGACGCACCCGATCAAGCCCTCGCCATCGAAGCCGCGCGAGAGCAAGCCCGCATGTGGCTGACGCGCTTGCGCATTCCACAACGGCTGTGGGGTTTGCCACCGGCCACCTTCTCTGGCGGAGAACAACAACGCATCAACATCGCCCGCAACCTGATCAAACCTCGCCCCATCTTGTTGCTCGACGAGCCCACCGCATCACTGGATCCGGCCAACACCCAAACCGTGATTGAGCTGATCCATGAAACGGTAACACGCGGCGCTGCCGTGATGGGTATTTTTCATGACCCACAGGTGGGCCAAGCGGTAGCCACCCGCCACATCGATGTGACGCAATTCAGAAACACCACCAAGGACAACGCATGAGCACCCCCGTTTTCAAAAACGCCCAATTGGTTTTGCCTCACGAGGTGGTGCGAGGCAGTGTGTCGGTGGCCGATGGCTTGATCACGGCGGTGGACCAAGGCCCCGCCTCACATGCACAGGGCTGGGACTTGGAAGGTGACTACCTGATGCCTGGTTTTGTAGAAATGCACACAGACAACTTTGAGCGCCACCTCATGCCCCGTCCCAAAGTCCAATGGGCCGAATTGCCCGCCTTGCTCGCGCACGATGCCGAGGTTGCCGCAGCTGGCATCACCACTGTGTTTGACGCCTTGGGCGTGGGCGACGCCGACCCTGACAGCTTGCGCGGTAGCACGTGGACGGCAGTGATTGACACCCTTGACACCTGCGCCCGTGAAGACTTGCTGCGGGCCGATCACCACCTGCATGTGCGTTGCGAACTGCCTGCGCCCAACACCATCGACTTGTTCGCGCCCTTTCATGACCACCCCCGATTGGCGCTCATCTCGTTGATGGACCACACACCCGGCCAACGCCAGTGGGAAAACATCGAGGTGGCCCGCGTGTACTACACCGGTAAAAAAGGCTGGTCGCACGAGAAGTTTGAACGCCAAGTGGCCATTGCCGCCGACTTGCAAGCCCGCTATGCCGCGCCCCACCGCGCCTATTTTGTGAACTACTGCCAAAGCCACGGCATTGCGCTGGCCAGCCATGACGACACCACGGTGGCCCATGTGCAACAAGCCCATGCAGAGGGTGCCAGCATGTCTGAATTCCCCACCACCCTGCTGGCAGCCCACACCGCACATGAGCACGGCATGCTCAACGTCATGGGCGGCCCTAACGTGGTGCGCGGTGGTTCGCATTCGGGCAATGTGGCGGCGGCTGATTTGGCACGACATGGTTTGCTGGATATTTTGTCGTCTGACTATGTGCCAGGCAGCTTGTTGAGTGCGGCCATGCGCTTGGTTGGCGATGACATTTTGTCGCTGCCGCAAGCCATTGCCACCGTCACGCACCACCCCGCACGAGCCACAGGGCTTCATGACCGGGGCCAAATTGCAGTCGGGTTGCGGGCTGATTTGATCCAAGTTCGGGTGGTGAATCTGCCAAATGGACAACACCACGCGGTGGTGCGCGCCGTTTGGCGCGAGGGACAACGGGTTTTGTGATTTTTTTGTATTGTCAAAAGCCTGTCACACAGGCTCTGCACACTCTGTTTGTACAGACAACTATAAAAAGGTCGCTGCCATGTCGCTGCGCATTCAAAAACTCGACAAGCACTTTGCCAACGGCAAGCACGCTTTGCGTGACATCAATTTGCATATTGGCGACAGCGAAATGGTCGCCCTTATTGGCGCCTCTGGCTCAGGTAAATCAACGTTGCTACGCATGGTGGCGGGCTTGTTACAAGCCGATGCTGCACCAGGCTCTCTCATTGAAGTCAATGGCCTGTGCGTGCAACGCGAAGGCCGCATTGCCAGCAATGTGCGCAGCATTCGCTCGCAAGTGGGCTTTGTGTTTCAGCAATTCAACTTGGTCGACCGCCTGCCTGTGTTGGTCAATGTGCTGGTAGGACGCTTGCACGACATGCCTTGGTGGCGCGGCGTGATGGGCTGGTTCAATGCCCACGAGCGCTCAAGAGCCCTTGAAGCCCTAGAGCGCGTGGGCATTCTGGAGTGCCACGCCCAACGCGCCTCTACCCTCTCAGGCGGCCAGCAACAACGCGCAGCCATTGCTCGCACCTTGGTGCAAGGTGCCAAGCTGGTGCTGGCCGATGAACCGATTGCATCTCTGGACCCCGAATCGTCGCGCAAAGTGATGGAAATTTTGTCTACCATCCAACGCGAAGATGGCCGCACCGTGGTGGTGTCGCTCCACCAAGTGGACATGGCCATTCGCTATTGCCCGCGCATCATTGCCCTGAACCAAGGCCAAGTGGTGTACGACGGCCCCTCAGCCAATCTCACGCCCGCGTTGTTGCGCGAACTTTATGGCATGCAAGCTGATGAATTTTTGAGTGGCGGTGAATTGCTCTCCAGCTCACCTGAACATCACCCTTCGCCCACTTTGGCTTGGTCGAATACCGTCGCGCAAGCGGCTTAATTTTTTCTCTTTTTTCAACCCCTCGGAGCTTTTAGCCATGTTTAAGAAAACCCTCACCGCCTTGGCCTTGGGCCTGAGCATCACCAGCGCCATGGCGCAAGACATCAACTTCGGCATCATCTCCACCGAAGCCACGCAAAACCTGAAGGCCGACTGGCAGCCTCTCATTGACGACATGGAGAAGCAAACCGGCCTCAAGGTCAAGGCGTTTTTCGCCCCTGACTACGCCGGCATCATCGAAGGCATGCGCTTCAACAAAGTGCATATCGCTTGGATGGGTAACAAATCTGCCATGGAAGCGGTGGACCGCTCCAACGGCGAAGTGTTCGCACAGATGGTGAACGCCGACGGCACCCAAGGCTACTACTCGCACCTGATCGTGCACAAAGACAGCCCTTTGAACAACCTGAACGACATGTTCAGCAACGCCAAAAACCTGAGCTTTGGCAACGGTGACCCCAACTCGACATCGGGCTTCTTGGTCCCCGGCTTTTATGTGTTTGCACAAAACAAAGTGGACGCCAAGTCCGCTTTCAAAGTGGTGCGCAACGCCAACCACGAAACCAATGCCTTGGCTGTGGCCAACAAGCAAGTGGACGTGGCCACCAACAACAGCGAAAACCTGGACAAGCTCAAAGAGCGCCAGCCAGAAAAAGTCAAAGACATCAAGATCATCTGGACCTCGCCTCTGATTCCTCTGGACCCCATGGTCATGAGCAAGAACTTGCCTGAAGCCACCAAGGCCAAGATCAAGACCTTCTTCTACAACTACGCCAAGACCGACGCACGCGAAAAAGAGATCGTCATGAAGATCTCTAAGCTGTCTGGCTTCAAAGTGTCGACCAATGACCAACTCAAGCCCATCCGCCAGTTGGACCTGTTCGGTCAACGCAACAAGATCGACACAGACTCCACCCTGTCAGATGCTGAAAAGAAAACCAAACTGGCCGACATTGACCAGAAATTGGCAGCCTTGAAGTAATTCCTCTGTTCGACAGATCCATCGGCTTCTTCCTGCACCGCGCGTGCGTGAAGAAGCCGTCTTTGCTTTGAGTGAAGTTCCTATGTCCCTGATGACCCACCCCCCCTTACACGCACTGGCTCACACGGCCGGCACCAAACGCAGCCTGACTTGGTATTTGACCTGGGGTTTTATCCTCGTGTTGTTGGCCGCCTCTTGGGAAGGCGCTGACATGCGCCCTGTCGAGTTGTTCCGCGACTCCAGCAACATGGCCAGCTACGCCGCAGACTTCTTTCCGCCCAACTTTCGCCAATGGCGGCTGTATGTCGAAGAAATGGTGATCACCCTGCAAATCGCCTTGTGGGGTACGGCCTTGGCGGTGGTGACTGCGGTGCCCATGGCCTTGTTGGCCTCAGCCAACATCGTGCCTTGGTGGGTGTATCAACCTGTGCGCCGCTTGATGGATGCGTGCCGCGCCATCAACGAAATGGTGTTTGCCATGTTGTTTGTGGTGGCGGTGGGCTTGGGTCCGTTTGCGGGCGTGTTGGCCTTGTGGATTCATACCTCGGGCATTTTGGCCAAGTTGTTTTCAGAAGCGGTTGAAGCCATTGACCCTCAGCCAGTGGAAGGCATCCGTTCCACAGGCGCAACGGCGCTGCACGAAATTGTGTACGGCGTTATTCCTCAGGTCATTCCCTTGTGGATTTCATTCACGCTGTACCGCTTCGAATCGAATATTCGTTCCGCTTCAGTGGTGGGCATGGTGGGTGCAGGCGGCATTGGCGTGGTGTTGTGGGAAATCATTCGCGGCTTTCAGTACGCCGAAACCTGTGCAGTGATGCTGATCATCATCGTCACCGTGAGCATCATTGATTTGATATCTTCGCGTATTCGTCAACATTTTGTGTGAGCTAATTCATGTCACTGAACTTGCAAGAAGTCCACGACCTGCTGCTGCGGCGTGGCCAAACTCAATACGGCTTAGAAGCCGTCAGCCAACTCGAACATGCGCTGCAATGCGCTCACCTCGCAGAGCAAGCGGGCGAAACCGCTGACACCATTGTGGCTTGTTTGCTGCATGACTTAGGCCATTTGTTGGCGGCTGAGCGCGAAGGCGCAATGGAGCAAGACACGCACAAAGATGATTTGCATCAATTCATCGCGCTGCCCTTCATTCGTGGGCTGTTTCCAGACGCTGTGCTCGAACCCATTCGCATGCATGTGGACGCTAAGCGCTATTTGTGTTGGTGTGAGCCGACCTATTGGGACGATTTGTCGATGGCCTCCAAACGCAGCCTTGAGCAGCAAGGCGGTGTGTTTGACGAAGCGCAAGCCCACGCCTTCATCGCACAACCCTACGCCGAAGAAGCGGTGCGTCTGCGCCGCTACGACGACCTGGCGAAAGTCAAAGACAAGCAAGTGCCAAGGCTAGAACACTACCAAGCGCATTTGGCTGCAGTGGCAATCTGAGGTCTTCAAAGAGAAGGGTTGAACTGGTCGACGCGATCGGTGATCAATCCGTCGACTTGCCATGCGCGTAGTTGATCGGCAAACTCTGGCGCATTGACCGTGTAAGCCAAACAGCGCCATCCATCCGAATGAACTTGTTTCACCATGGCTTGGTTCAAGAGTTTGTAGTGAAAGACCACCGCGCAGCATTCAAGCGCTGCAGCAGTCTCACGCCACCCGTCCCACAAGGTATCGAGCAACAACCCCCTCGGTAGATGTGGTGCTGCAATTTTTGCAGCGCTTAATGCCTCTGGTTTGAATGAAGTGAGCAAGGGTGCGACCTCGCAATCAGCCCACAGCGTGGCTGCCTGACGAGCCACCACATCGCCAGTCAGCGCGTCTGTGCCAGGCGTCGGTTTGATTTCAATGTTCAGGTGATAACCATTTGCTAAACAAAACTCAGCGATGTCTCTCAAGCTAGGCAATGGCTCACCCGCAAAAGTGCTGGAATGCCAAGCGCCTGCATCCAACTGCTGAAGATGCGCCCAAGTTTGCTCGCCCCCTACCCCATGGCCATTCGTTGTGCGCTCTAAAGATGCGTCATGCAACAAGAAAACCACACCATCGCTGCTGAGTTTGGCGTCACATTCAAACATGCGATAACCATGCTGCGCTCCCACGCGAAAGGCGGCTAGGGTATTTTCAGGCGCCAGTTTGCCAGCACCTCGGTGTGCGATCCAGCGTGGATATGGCCAATTCTTCAGTGCGTCACTCATACAAGCTCCTTGCGTAAACCAGTAGCCAAGTCAAACCAATGCAGCTCATGGCTGCGCGGCGTGGCACGCAAAATGTGTATTGTGGAATTTATTCTATCTTTATCAAATGACAGTGCTGTGAACACCCAATGAAATTCAGACGAGAAAAAGGGAAGACACCTGAAGGAGTCTTCCCCAGAACACACCCAGATGCGTGTGTCATTGGTGCATCAGCACTGTCAAGCAGCGTGAGCTTCGTCTGAATCGTCGTCTGCCAACTCATCGCTTTCGATCACAGCCATCTCAGCGTACTGATTGGCCACGAGCTTGTGGCGATAAGCCAAAAACACGTGTGAGTTACGGGCCTCTTCATGGCCTTGGTCATCTGCATCAGCAGCCAATGAATGGTGCTTGGCGGCTTGAGAATAGTGCAAGGCTGCAATGCGGTGGTAGTCAGCCAAGGACTCGTATTCCTCTTCATCTTCGTGGATTTCAGGATCAAGGTTGTGCTCATTGGTCATTGAAAAAGCTCCATGTAGATTGCAGCGGATTGCTGCATCCCCAAGGATGAACGCCTAAGGTGAACCTTTGGTGACATTCACAAATTAAATGACCGGTTGCAGACCTAGTTCTTCACCAACAGCGCCTCGCCCATTCGGATGCGCTTGCCGTTTTCAATGCCTGCGGCCAAGGCGTAGCCAGGCGGCACAAACACCAAGATGGTGGAGCCGTGCTCGAACCAGCCCATCTCTTGGCCCTTGCTGTAGTGAGCATCGCAAGGGATGTCGTTGGGGCCTTTGTAGCGCAGGTTCAGCAACACATCGACAGCATGAAAACGCATGCTGGCCACCAACACGGCGGCCACAGGCACGATCAAAAATGGCGTGCCTTCGGCCGTCTTCATTTGCAACACGGCGCGTTCGTTTTTGCAAAACAACTCTTTGACTCGGGCCAAAGCAATGGGGTTGACGTTCCAGGTGTCACCTGAGATGTAGGTCACGTGGCTCAGGTGCGCATCGCACGGCGCATGGAATCGGTGGTACATGCTGCTGGTCAGACGCATGGTGACAAAGGTGCCGCCCTCTAGCGCGCTGGGCCAACGCTGAGCCAAGTCGGGTGAGCTCAACAAACTGTCCAAGGTATAAGGAAAGCCTTTGGCCTGAAACACCATGCCATCACTGATCACGCCGCAAGCGCCCACGATGCAGTCGCAAGGCGAGCTCATCACGGCTGGATTGGGATCAATCGGGCGCAGGCCGGGCTTTAACTCACGCGTGAAACACGCGTGCAAGGTGGCAAATGTTTGTTGCTTGGATTCGGACAAATCCAAATCTGTGAACCAACGCCAGACCGCAATCGACGCTTTCACGATCAAAGGGTTACGCAGCTGGCTCCACCACCCCATGAATCGCGTGAGGGTGATGCGGGGAATTCGGTTGGTGACTAAAAAGTTGAGGTCTTCTTGCAGCATCAAATTTTGAAATTTATCGCGGATCTTCATCATTTTGTCACTTAAATTGAATAAAACAGAAACATCTCTAACACAAGGAAATTGACTGTGAACACCACTTTGATGAGCTTGGGCGCTCTGGCAGCATTCACGCCGTCGATCTATCGACGACTTCAACTCTCTCGGGCCAAGCACCCTTCTCTGGCTGGTCACTCACGCATGGCCAAACGACTGGCGCGTTTGTTGCCCGGCTACCATTTTGACGAAGAAGTGTTCTTTAAATGTGACAACGCGCCACTTGAGATACAAAATCTACGCCGCCAAGCCTTCTTCAAAATTGCAGAGGTGCTCAAAGCCCGCCACCCCTTGAGCATCCAAGCCAGCGCGGCGGCCCGTGAAGACATCACGGACATGCAGTTCATCGCGGCCTACCGCGTGCCCTTTCAATTCAGCCCCTTGGTGCAAGAGCACCTCAAGGTGGGCTCTTTCTTGCAGTCAGCCAGCGGCGTGCATGTGACAGACTTGGATGGCCAGTCGTTTTATGACCTGACCGGCTCCTATGGCGTCAATGTGTTTGGTGCGGACTTTTACAAAAAAACCATGGCCGATGGCCTTGCCAAAACACAAAGTTTTGGCCCCACGCTGGGCGTCTACCACCCCTGCGTCGCCAGCAACGCCGCGCGCTTGAAAACCATCTCGGGCATGGATGAGGTGTCGTTTCACATGTCGGGCACCGAAGCCGTGATGCAAGCCGTGCGCTTGGCGCGCTACCACACCAAGCGCAAAAACTTGGTGCGCTTTTGTGGTGCTTACCACGGCTGGTGGGAAGACGTGCAGCCTGGCCCGGGCAACCCCATGCCTCCTCGCGAAACCTACACCTTGAGCGACATGAGCGAGCGCAGCTTAGAGGTCATTCGCACGCGCAAAGACATTGCCTGCGTGCTGGTCAACCCGCTACAAGCCCTGCACCCCAACGTCAACGCACCTGGCGACTCCACCTTGGTCGACAGCAGCCGCAAAGCGGCCTATGACCGTGACGCCTACACCGCATGGCTGCACAAGCTGCGCCAAGCCTGCACCGACAACGGCGTGGTGTTGATTTTTGACGAAGTCTTTTTGGGCTTTCGCTTAGCGCGCGGCGGGGCACAAGAATATTTCGGCGTGCAAGCCGACTTGGTCACTTACGGCAAAACCCTGGGCGGTGGCTTCCCCGTGGGTGTGGTGTGTGGCAAGAAGGAATGGATGCACCGCTTTCACCCCGATCGCCCAGCAGACATTTGCTTTGCACGCGGCACGTTCAAAGAACACCCCGCGGTGATGGGTGCGATGGCGGCCTTTTTGGATGAGATCGAAACACCAGAAATTCAGGCCATTTACGACGGGCTAGACGAGCGCTGGAATGCGCGCTGCAAGATGTTCAATGACGCCATGAAGGCCCACGACATTCCCCTGCAAGCAGCCAACATGTCCAGTGTGTGGACGATGTTCTACACACAACCCAGCCGCTACAACTGGATGCTGCAGTACTACCTGCGCGTGCAAGGTTTGGCATTGAGCTGGGTGGGCACAGGCCGCCTGATCTTTAGCCTCAACTACAGCGACGCTGACTTTGAGGCTGTCTTGCAACGCTTTGTGGCAGCCACCACGCAGATGAAGAACGATGGCTGGTGGTGGTACTCGCCCGAGATGACCAACAAGAGCATTCGCCGCAGCATCTTGAAGGAAACTTTGTTCAGGTAAAGCAAAAGGCGTTCAGGTCCTCAAACCTGAACGCCTTGGTCTTGGGGGCGAAGCGCTTAGTTGCTGGCCTTCAAGAACTCTTGATCGAATCGCTGACCACGCAGCAACTGAAACGGTGCCTTGTGGTACAGGTACACATCATGAAAGGGGTCGGTGACGATTTTGGTCATCCACACCAAGCCAGTTTGTACATCTTTGATGAAGCACAGATGGATGGTGCGAAACAACAAACCACCCACACCCAAAGCCAACCATGAGTAACCCACTGCCTCTGAAAACTCCACCCATGTTTCATGGGTTGGCACCACATCAAGCGAGCCTGGGAAGTAGTAGATCACCAAAGGCAACAGCACCCAAATGCTCAGCAAAATAACTTTGCGGCGCAAGTTGTAGCCCACTTTGATTTCTTCTTTGAAGTCATTGGTGGCTTCATTCACATGGTCATAGCCCAGTGGCTCAAAAAAGAAGTGGCCCGATTGACGCGCTGTCATCGAAACCAACCAAGCCAACAAAGCAGCCCAAGCAGGGTTCACAAACAACAAGGCGTAGGAAACCAAAAAGCAAAGTGCACTGAGCAAATGCAAAGACTGGTTGATGCGGCAGTGGTGGTAGTAACGGTGGTCATCCCAGCGTTGAATGCGCAATTCTTCTAGAAAGTTTTTCACGTCTGTTCCTCATGTGTTTCAAGACACAGTAATGATGTCTCTGTCATGTGAAAATTTGGTGACAACTAAAAGAAATATAGATGAAATTATTTCCAGCCATCACCAAGTTGTCATCAAGTTGTTAAATTAATTAGCCATCATGGGTGTATGGACTTAACAAGCACGCCCCCTATTTTGGTCGAAAACTTCGAACCTGCGCAACGTTTTTTACGTATTGCAGTTGTGACAGAAACATGGCCGCCAGAAGTCAATGGCGTGGCAGTGACGCTCTCTAAGCTCATCCATCACCTAGGGCAACGACAGCACACCATCCAAGTGATCCGTCCGCGTCAAGACAAACATGATGCAGGTGTTGAAAACGCGGGTTGGTCTGAACTGCTGCTGCGAGGCTTACCCATACCCCGCTACCCCCAACTCAAGCTAGGGTTACCGAGCAAAAAAGCGCTGATCAAAGCTTGGAGCACGCGCCGTCCCGACTTGGTTCACATTGCAACCGAAGGCCCATTGAGCTGGTCTGCCCTGCAAGCAGCGCAGATACTTCGGCTGCCCGTGACTTCTGAT
Organism: Limnohabitans sp.; assembly: GCF_036804465.1. GTDB lineage: Bacteria > Pseudomonadota > Gammaproteobacteria > Burkholderiales > Burkholderiaceae_C > Limnohabitans. The sequence goes on along the minus strand of NZ_DAIRSK010000010.1, from coordinate 53,464 downwards.
TTCCGCACCAACTTTCACAGCTATTGCCAACACTACGGCGTAGGCTGGCTCAGCAAGCCCATCGTGGCTTACTTGCGAAAATTCCACAACCGAACTGCCTTCACCATGGTGCCCACCTTGGCCATGAAACACCAACTTGAGACCATGGGTTTCAAAAACCTCAAAGTGGTGGCACGCGGCGTGGATACGCAACTCTTTCACCACAACAAGCGCAGCCTGGCCATGCGTGAAAGCTGGGGCGTCACCCCAGACACCATGGTGTTGCTGTCTACAAGCCGTTTGGCCGCAGAGAAAAACCTCAACCTGACGATCCAAGCCTACCAAACGCTTTTGGCGCAGGGTAGAAAAGTCAAGATGGTGTTTGCTGGCGATGGCCCCATGCGTGCCCTCACCGAGGCCAAATGCCCCGATGCTGTTTTCGTGGGCATGTGCACGCATGAGCAATTGGCCACGCTTTATGCCAGCGCCGACTTGTTGCTCTTTCCTAGCCTCACAGAAACCTTTGGCAACGTGACACTGGAATCGCTGTCATGCGGCACGCCCGTATTGGCCTTTGACTGCGCAGCCGCAGGGGAGTTCATTCAAGACCGAAAAAATGGTTGGCTGGTGCCCAGTGACGAGCCGCACACCTACTTGCAGCGCGCACTCGAAATCACACAATCTAGCGCCACACTTGAGCAGGCACGAGAATTCACGCGCCCCAGTGTGGCGCACTTGGGCTGGGATGAAATCGCAGGCCAAGTGGAAACCATTTTTCAACGTGCCATCGAACTGGGCTAAGCTAACCAAGGCTTATTTTTCCCTCGTTCATCATGCGACACCTTGCAATTTTCCTGTCACTGATCATTAGCTTTTCTGCCTTTGCAGCCCGCCCTTTCATCACAGATGATGCGCGGTTGACCACGGCTGGAAGCTGCCAGCTAGAAAGCTGGACCCGGGTCTACAAAAGCAGCCTTGAGAAATGGGCCCTGCCCGCTTGCAATCTGAGCGGCAATTTTGAAATCACAGCGGGTGGCGGCAGCTCCAAAAACTCAGGTGAACCCGGGCTCAATGACTATGTGTTGCAAGGTAAATCTTTGTTTCGCGAACTCAACACCAATGGATACGGTTGGGGTTTGGCGGTGGGTCATATCAACCACCCCAGCGCAGCAGTTGGCCCCAACAGTCTGGGCAACACCTATGCCTACATTCCTGTGTCAATTTCCACGCTCAATGACAAGGTCATCTACCACACCAACATTGGCTGGTTGCGAGACAAACTCACGCATGAACATCGCATGACGTATGGCTTTGGCGCAGAAATTCAAACAGGCGAAAGAATGACGCTGATTGCTGAAGCCTTTGGCGACCACAAAGCCAAGCCCTTCTGGCAAGCGGGTGCACGTTTTTCCTTGATTCCCAATTTGTTACAAATCGACACCACGATAGGTCAGCAATACAACGGCTCAAGCAACACCCGCTGGATCTCGTTCGGTCTGCGCTACATTCCAGAATCTATTTTCTAAATCACCCACCTATGAACTTTTCTGAGTTCGAGCACGACTCGGAAGTATCGCCATCAGATGCCCAGGCGCGCTCGCAAGCGGCTTCGCGTTGTACCTGGGTGAGCGTAGGTGTCAACTTGGTGCTCACCTGTGTGCAAATTGCAGCGGGGATTTTTTCTAAATCTCAAGGCTTGATCGCTGACGGCATTCATTCCTTGTCAGATTTGGTGGCCGATTTCGTGGTGCTGATCGCCAACCACCACAGCCAAAAAGATGCCGATGAAGAACACCCCTACGGCCATCAACGGTTTGAAACTGCAGCCTCTTTGATTTTGGGTTTGCTGCTGTTGGCTGTGGGCGTTGGCATGCTGTTTTCGGCGGTTGACAAAGTTCAACATCCTGAGTCTTTGCAACAAGTCCATGTGCTGGCAATTTATGTCGCGGCAGGTGCGCTGGTGGCCAAGGAGTTGTTGTTTCGCTATATGTTGACGGTGGCAAAACAAGTCAAATCTAGCATGTTGGTGGCCAACGCTTGGCATGCAAGGTCTGATGCTGCTTCATCTTTGGTGGTGAGCATTGGCATCGCAGGCAACCTCTTGGGCTACCCCATTCTTGACCCCATTGCAGCCTTAGTGGTGGGCCTGATGGTCACCAAAATGGGGTGGCAGTTTGGATGGGATGCCTTGCACGATTTGATGGACCGCTCGGTCGACGAGGCTGAAGTGGTGGCGATTCGACACACCTTGCTGGAGACACCTGGCGTCAAAAACACCCACGACATCAAGACCCGAAAAATGGGCGACATGATCGTGGTCGACGCACACATCGAAGTGGACGCGGCCATCACGGTGGAGGCAGGTCATGACATTGCGGTTGAAGCCAGGCGACGCGTCATGCAACGCCACCGCGTGCTTAACTTGATGGCCCACATCGACCCTTGGCAAAAGCCAGATGCAGATCACCTCTCACGCACTTGACGCCAGAGCAGCAAGCACAGCGGCGTTATGCCGGCGATCAAGACGGCGGCAAACATCAGCATGATCCACGACAGCGACACGCCAAAGGCCAGCAAGCCGCTGTAAATACCCAGCATCACCAGCACACTCATGTTTTCGTTAAAGCCCTGGACAGCAATGGAACGGCCAGAGCTCAACACCTGCATGCCACGGTGTTGCAACAAAGAATTCATGGGCACCAACAACATGCCACCAGCCAGACCCGCACACAGCAGCAGCGGAATGGCCAACCAAACTTCTGTGACCCACACCATCACGGGCAGCAACACGGCCAGCAGCAAACCCCAAGGCAAGGATTGACGCGCAGAGTGCAACTTGAAGCTTCGGCCAGCCAAAAAAGCGCCCAAAATCACACCCAGGGCGACCAGTGCTTGTAAGTAAGCGCCTGACTTCAAGGTCAACTTCAAAGTTTGCTCGGCCCACAACAACACCGCAAACTGCATCACCGCGCCCACCCCCCAATACAAGGTGGTGACGTACAACGAGACACCGCCTAAAGGATCACGCCAAAGCCTCAGGTTGGTTTTCCAAAAAGCGCTCCAGCTGATGGACTGCCAAGTCATGGCCACCATGGCCACACGCCTTTGCATGGGCCGCAAGCCAAAGTTCAAGGCTGCCGCTGTCACATAGACGCACAACACCAAGGCCATCGCTGGCAAAGTTTGGGTCTGAACCAAAACACCCGAGGCAAACGAGAACAATTCGGCAAATTCAGCTGCAACGCCAGATTCCGTCAAACCCGTCAAAGCCCCTCCTAGGGCAATGCCAAACACCGCCGACAGCACCACGGACGCCTCAAGCCAGCCATTGGCGCGCACCAGCAAGCGAGGTTCTACTGATTCAGTGGCCAGCCCGTATTTGGAAGGTGCATAGACCGAAGCAGCCAAGCCGATCAAGGCAAAAGCCAGCATGGGCTGCACGCCTAGGAGCAACAACAACACGCCCACCATCTTGAGGGCGTTCATGTAAGCCATCAAACGGTTCTTTGGAAAAGCGTCTGAAAAAGGCCCCACCAAGGAGGCCAACAGCACATAGGCCAAAGTCAACGAAAACTTCAACAAAGGGGCCCACCAACCTGGGTAACCCTGCTCGTTCAAAAAGTAGATGCCAAGGATGAGAAGCGCGTTATCAGCCAGACCCGATGCAAACTGTGCACCGATCAAAAAATAAAAACCTTTGGGCATTCAGCTTACAACTGGCGTATCAAGCTACGTTGACTAATTCGGGGTTGGTAACCAACACAGGTTCAGTTTCCCAAAAGATCAAGGACAACTCGCCAGATTCGCTCTCCACCAAGGCGCTGCGGCTTTCCACCCAATCGCCATCGTTGCAATACAAAACACCATCCACGTCACGAATCTCTGCGCGATGAATGTGACCGCACACCACACCTTGATAACCGTGTTTGGCAGCCTCATGCGCGACAGCTTTTTCAAAATCGGTGACGTAGTTCAACGCTTTTTTCACCTTGTGCTTGAGGTAAGCCGAGAGTGACCAATACGGCAAACCCAAACGACCGCGCAAGTTGTTCAAGTAACGGTTGAGCTTGAGGGTGAACTCATACAAATAGTCGCCCACATAGGCCAGCCACTTGGCTTGCTGCACCACGGCATCAAAATAGTCGCCGTGGATGACCCACAATTTGCGACCGTCGGCGGTTTGATGCACCGTCTCTTCCAACACTTCAATGCCACCGAAATGGTGATTTAAGAAATGGCGCGCAAACTCATCGTGGTTGCCCGGCACATAAATCACACGCGTGCCTTTGCGCGCTTTGCGCAAAAGCTTTTGAATCACGTCATTGTGTGCTTGCGGCCAGTACCAACGGCGGCGCAATTGCCAGCCATCGATGATGTCGCCGACCAAATAGAGATAGTCGCTGTCATGCTCTTTCAAGAAGTCCAGCAAAGCCTCAGCTTGGCAACCGGGTGTGCCTAGATGCAAATCGGAGATGAAGATGGCTCTGTAATGCATCACGCACCCAAGAAGTGTTTGCGATAACGCGGGGGCATGTCATTGATTTTCATCAACATGGGCAGATCAGCTGTGTTGAAGTCTGGATCCCAGGCGGGTGCGCCCAATACTTTGGCGCCCAAGCGCAAGTAACCTTTGATCAACGCAGGAGGCTCAAACGCGGGGTTCACTTCCCACTGCTCCACAGGCAATGCCAAACGTGGTGTGACTTGATTTTCGATGTCAGCCAGATGTGTTTTCTTGAGTTGGTGCCAAATGCTGGCAGCCACTTCGCCGCTCACCACGCCTTGGTGCAACATGGGGATGCTGGCACAACCGATCATCACGTCTAGCTTGTTGCGCACCATGAACTCAGCCAAGGCGCCCCACAAGGCCATGATCACGCCGCCGTGGCGATGCTCTGGATGCACGCAGCTGCGACCGAGCTCGACCATGCGTTCGCGGTATTGACGCAAACGCGTCAGATCAAACTCCAGGTCCGAATAAGTGCTGCCAATGCGTTTGGCTTGGGCGGGTGTCAACACACGGTATGTGCCGATGACTTGCTCAGTCACATCATCTCGAATGATCAAATGTTCACAAAAGTCATCAAATAAATCAATGTCGTGACCGGGAATGCTGTCCTTCAAACGAGCGCCCATCTCAGTGGCAAACACGTCGTAGCGCAGACGTTGTGCCTCACGCACCTCATCTTGGTGCTTGGCCCACTCAACGATCAGGGTTGGACGTGTTTGAGTTTTTTGGGCAGAGACAGCAACTTCTTGAGTGTCATGATCGTTTCGATGAAGTGACCCCCGGGGCACATCGATGAACGACAAAGGCATCGTTGGATTTGGCAGTTCTTTCATGGTCTGTCCTTAATGAATCAATAACAAGGATTCTTGACAAAGCATGTGAATTCACCGCGAAGGTTGTGTGAAATATTCGTGACAAAATGAATTTCTAAATTCACCAAAATGTCACATATCAAAACTAAACTCATCCCCCTAAACATGTTGATGAAATACTTACGCCTCCTCTATACCTTTGGCGATGCCTTTTGGATTTTGTGGATCAAATTTCCTCGCTTGAGCCAAGAAAGCCAGCTTGAAGAGATCCGAAACTGGTCACAAAGAACTTTGGATGTATTGGGTGTCCAAGTGGTGCACGACACCTCTCTGCGCGTCACCGCTCAAGACGCTTCGCCCCGCTTGCTGGTAGCCAACCATGTGTCTTGGGTCGATGCGCTGATCATTCAAACCATTCAACCCAGCGTGTTTGTGGCCAAAGCTGAGGTCAAGCGTTGGCCCATCGTTGGCAGCATTGCAACTGGATGCGGTGTGGTGTTTGTCAACCGTGGCTCGCCAGCCTCTGCCCGCAACATGGTGGATGAATTGTCGAAAGCTCTGCACCAAGGCTATTGCGTGGCCGGCTTCCCCGAAGGCACCAGCAGTGATGGTGGTTCGGTCAAGATGTTTCACGGCAATTTGTTTGAAACAGCTGTCAAACACCAAATCCCTGTGCAACCTGTGGCCATCCGCTACAGCAACCCGCACACGGGTTCGATGTGTTTGAAAGCCGCCTTCATTGATGACATAGGATTTGTCCAATCCCTGCACCAGGTGTTGAGCGCTAGCGGCATTCATGCCAAAGTTTTGATAGGCGAGACGCTCTCGCCTGAAGGACATTCGCGAAGAAGCTTGGCACACTTGGCGCAACGCAGCGTCAGCAGTCAACTCGAGTTGCTCAGCACACAGCCCAAAGCGAATTGATAGAGCTTACTTAGGCGTCGACATCAGCAAACTAGGCAAACCTGTGGCGAGCAACGGTAGCCAAGAAATGAACAAGGTGCCAACAAAGATGGCTAGCAAGGCGGGTGCCACCGAGGCAGCCACCGTGCGAATCGGCTGTTTGAACACCGCAGATGCAAAGTAAATGTTCATACCCGCGGGGGGACACAAAAAGCCCATTTCCATGTTGGCTAAAAAGATGATGCCAAAGTGCACAGGGTCAATGCCGTAGCTGATCGCCAAAGGCAACAACAAAGGCACCAACACCACAATGGCAGCGTAGATTTCCATCAACGCTCCCGCAGCAAACAAGAACACATTGAGTGCCAGCAAAAACACCCATTTGTTTTGCGTAACGCCTTGTACCCAATCGGTTGCCAAATCTGGAATACCAGCATCCACCAAATAGTTGGTCAGACCCAAGGCCATGCCCAAGATCAACATCACACCGCCAATGATTTGGGTGCACTGCGAGAGGCAATCGCCTAGTTTTTTGGCATCCAATTCATGGTGCGCAAACGCTTGGGTGAGCACCGCATAAATAGCAGTGAGCGCAGCGCTTTCGGTGGGCGTGGCCAGGCCGCTGGCCAAAGAACCAATAGCCACCACCGGCGCCAACAGCTCCCACTTGGCTTGCCATGCAGCCTGACGCAAGGCAGACATGCTGAACTTGGATGAGCCGCTTGATGTTGAACCCACCACGTCTTGGCGCAAGTAACCCCCAAAAATCAGCAAACACACCACCATGACCACGGCTGGCACGATGCCCGCCAAAAACATGGTGTTGATCGGCACACGCGCGATGATGGCATACATGATGAGCGGCACCGATGGGGCCAACAACACACCTAAAGCACTGGCACTCGTCACCAAGCTGATGCCCTTGCGTTCGGGGTAGCCCACGCCTTGCAACAGCGGCAGCAGCAACCCGCCCAGAGCCAAAATCGTCACGCCACTGCCACCCGTGAAGGCGGTGAAGCAAGAGCACAGCACCGTGGCCGCAATCACAGTGCCTATTTTTCCGCCACCAAACAAGGCCACAAACACAGCGCCCAAACGCTGAGCGGCACCCGTGCTCGCCAAGATCAATCCCGCCAAGGTGAACAAAGGCAAGGCCGGCAACGAGGGGTTGACCGTAATTTGGTAATGCGACAAGGCAACAGAGGCCAAGGGCAAACCATCCTGCCAGAACAATGCCAGCGCCAAACCACCCAACACCACAAAAATAGGTGCACCACATGCCAGCAGCAACATCAGTCCAAACAACCAAGGCCACAGCGGCAGCACTTGCCCATCAAAGCTCAAGGCCAGCCACGCACCCATCAAAGGCGCAGCCACTGCACCAAGCCACCGCAGGCCCCAGTGCTGCGCGCAACGCGCACCGAGCTTGAATCCAAGCAATGCAAAGCCGATCGGCATGGCTGCTTGAAACCACCACACCGGCACGCCATAGGCCAGCATTTGCTCGGCCGTCATTTCGCTGAGCACCAGCTGGCCGCTGGCGCACGCCAACACACCGCACACCGCGGCAGCACCCAACTGACCCACTGCATAAAAACGCGGCACCAACACACCCAAACTGCTGAGATGGCCAAAGCGCTCAGCGGCAATGGCCCCAGCCATGGCCATGAGCAAGCCTAAGTGCTGCACCACCACCGGCGCGTTTTCCACACCCTTGCCCATCATGGGACGAGCCAAGATTTCAACCAAAGGGATCAAGGCCATCAAAGCCAACGCCAACGCCGCCAGCATGGTGTCGGCCTGCGTCAGGCCTTTGAGAAGCCTCACCATTATTTACCTTTGCCCGCGCGGTAGACCTTCAAGTGGCGAAACACCTCGTCAAAGGTCTCAGCCGGCACCAAGGTGCCGCGAATGCGGGGGTACAGCTTATCGGCCAAGTCGTTCCAAGCGCGCATTTGTTCGGCATTGGGTTTGTTGACAATCAGCCCGCGCTTTTTCATGGCGTCCACAGCCTCATCCACTTCAAGCCGCGCTTTGGCACGCAATTGCACACCCGCTTTGTCACCCGCAGCACGCACCGCCAATTGGGTCTCTGGGCTCATGTCGTCCCAAGCTTTTTTGGTCACCACCAAGGCGCCCACAATGGGGGCCCAGTTGATTTCCAACATATGGGGAGCCATGGTGTAGACCTGGCTGGCCAAGGCAAAGTAAGGCGTGGACGGCACCACATTGATCATTCCCGTTTGCACCGAGGGCAAGATGTCGCTGGTCTCAAGCGGCACCGGCGTGTAGCCCATGCTCTTCATGATCTCTTGTTGGTCGGCCTCGCCACCCCACGCAAAAAATTTCATCTTCTGGTAGTCGTCAGGCTTGAAGGCGGGTTCTTTCGAAAAGAAGCGCACCCAGCCTGCATCCCCCCAAGCCAACACCACAAATCCTTTGTCAAGAAACTTTTTCTCCATGGCAGGACGCATTTTTTCGCGCACGTAGTCCACTTCTTCCCATGTTTTGAACAACAAGGGCATGGATTGCAAAGCAGCAATGGAAGGCTCAATTTCACGCAGTCCCACCACCGACAGCAAGGCACCTTGCAATTGACCAATGCGCATGCGACGGGCCAACTCGGTCTCACCGCCTTGGCTGCCATCGGGATACACCACAAACTTGGCATTACCGCCTTGGGCGTTGCGCCAGACCTCACCCACCTCCATCAACTGGCGGTGGTAGAGCGAATTTTTGGGGGCCAAGGTGCCCAAGCGCAACTGACTCGCAGGGGCCGACCAAGACGTGGTTTGCCCGCACAACAAACCCAGGGCCACGCACACTTGCAAAAAAGATTTCAACAACTTAGACATTCACGGCTTTCAAAATAGGTCATCCACGGATGAGAGCAACCACTGCGCACGTTCGCGCATCACTTCATTTTGCAGGCTGCGGTGCTGTTGGCTGATGTCAATGGCTTGCCTCAACAACTGCTCAAACTGTTTGCGATCCTCAGCGGGCAATGCCACGCCCTCAGCTTTGGCCACAAATGGCCCCGCCTCTTGCCCCTTGCCAAACGCAATCGCTTGGTCGTAATAGGCCAAGGCTTTTGAGCGAGACCCCCCCACCTTGGCACTTTCCAAGGTTCCCATCAAACTGGCCAGGGCACCTTGTCCATACGCGGGCTCTACTTGCCAAGCCAACTCGGCCAAGCGCATGGACAGCGGCAAATCAGCCACCACTTCGGGATCGTCTTTGGACATTGAAACCCAGCCCCCCAATGATGCAGCAGCCCAATAGGCCAAGGGCACTTGGGCTGGCGTCAAACGGGGTTGTTGTTTGGCGTCCGCCTGTCGCAAAGCAACAGCAAAGCCAGGCTGGCTGAGCTCGAGCGCCCGCATGGCATGGCGATGTGCGCGAGCATACATGCGTCCTGCGCGTAAGCGCATGTCCGCTGCGATGGGGGGACTTTTGGCATCCATCTTCTCAGCATCAAAGGCCACAAAGGCGTAGGCGTATTGCGTAAAACCGGCCGACACCGATTCGGCTAATTTCAAGTGGCCAGGGGTTTGTATGAGCACCGACTCAGAGAACTTCAAATAAAAAGCACTGGCCTCACGTGCGAGTTGAAGATCATCTTCATTGGACATGCCCTGACCCGACAAGGCTTGCGCAGTCTGGTCCAACACAAAAGGGCGCACAGCACAGCCAGACAAGATCAGACATAGGGCCAAACAAGAAATGAAGCGATAAGTAATAAGCTCACCTTTTGGAGTGCGTTGCAATGGCAAATCTAAAATGTAAGTCATTCATGTGAATATTCAGTGACAAAGCGTCATGAAGTTGAAACAGTCATTGGAGACAATTCACGCAAAGGAAATTGCTATGACGGACCAACACAAACTCGACGAAGCACAAATTCAGCGCTTGCGCGATGACCTCTTGGACACGCTCGATGAAGAGCTGGAGATGTCCATCGATGAAGAGGGCAACAACGCCAACCGTGTCACCTACTTCCGCGAGTTGCTGCGCTTGCAAGGCGAGTTGGTGAAGTTGCAAGACTGGGTGGTGGCGACCAAACAAAAGGTGGTCATACTTTTTGAAGGCCGTGATGCAGCAGGCAAAGGCGGCGTGATCAAACGCATCACACAACGCTTGAACCCTCGCGTTTGTCGTGTCGCTGCCCTGCCGGCGCCCAACGACCGCGAACGCACCCAATGGTATTTTCAGCGCTACGTGGCGCACCTGCCTGCGGCTGGGGAAATTGTGTTGTTTGACCGCAGCTGGTACAACCGTGCAGGCGTCGAACGCGTGATGGGCTTTTGTAACGATGACGAGTATGAAGAGTTTTTCCGCACCGTGCCCGAGTTTGAAAAAATGTTGGCGCGCAGCGGCATCACGCTGATCAAGTATTGGTTCTCCATCACCGACGACGAGCAACATGCCCGCTTTTTAGGCCGCATCCACGACCCGCTCAAGCAATGGAAGCTCAGCCCCATGGACTTAGAGAGCCGCCGCCGTTGGGAAGACTACACGGTAGCCAAAGAAACCATGATTGAGCGCACCCACACACCCGAGTCACCCTGGTGGGTGGTGCAAGCAGTCGACAAGAAAAGTGCACGCCTGAATTGCATTCGTCATTTGTTGGACCATTTCGATTACCATGAAATTGAGCATCCCGAAATAGAACTGCCTGCCCGCGTCCGCAACCCCGACTACATTCGCCACCCCGTGCCACAAAACATGATGGTGCCTGATAAGTATTAAGTCACCGACTTCCCATCTGCGTCACAACCACGGGTTACAACTGCACCCAATGAACGACATTCATGAGAATCTGCAAAAGCAACGACGTGGTTTGAACCGAGTCATTCATGCACTGGGGTATTCATTGCAGGGTCTGCAAGCAGCCATGCATGAGACAGCATTCAAACAAGAAGCCTACTTGGCCTATGCATTGATCCCGCTGTCTTTTTTCTTGGGCAACAACTGGGTTGAAATTTCACTTCTTTCAGGATCGGTTATTTTTGTTTTGACAGTCGAACTCTTAAACACGGGCCTTGAGTCCGCCATTGACCGTGTGGGCCCGCAGTGGCACGACCTCTCCAAACGCTGCAAAGACTTGGGCAGCGCTGCTGTGTTGTTGAGCATTGTGTTGTGCATGGGCATTTGGCTGTCAGCTTTGTTTGTTAAGTTTTCTCATTACCTCTGAAGTCCCATTGCATCAGACAGAGGCGATGTTCATCGGCTGTTGGGTTATTCAATGTCACTGAAAAATCTCATCGAGATGCTGAACAAACAAAAACTGGTGGATGGCATGGTTCAAAGTCAGCACATGCACAAACACGACTTTGTCGCATCCTTGCTGCAAAAGCAGCACGACGCCGAGTTGCACAACTTCATTGCCAAGCAAACCGCCACTGAGCTGGGCGGCTACCTTGATGCGCTGCCACTCGAAGAAGCACAAAAGTTGTGGCGCAAACTCCCCACTGAGCGAGAAAATGATGTGCTGTGGGAGCTGTCCGAGGCAAGACGCACCGACCTGGCGGGTGACCGCCAGCCTGGCTTTGAGGACAGCAAAATCAATGTCTATGAACTCATCGAGGGTCGGCTTAAAAATATCCCCATCTCAGGTCGCAAAGACTTAGAAGGGGCCAAGCCCGTTTGGGTGGACTTGATCAACTCCACCAAAGCTGAGCGTTTGTTTGTGGGTTCACACTTTGGCGTTGCCTTGCCCGATCCAATTGAAGCCACCGATCTAGAGGTGAGTGCGCGTTTTCATGTGGATGAAAACGACGACATCCACCTGCACTCCAACTTTCTGCTCGATCGGGATGGCAACTCTAAAAGCGTGCCAGTTGCCTTCATCTTGCATGGTGGTGTTTTGTTTTCTCTTCGCAACGAAGAGCTCTCTGTCTTTCGGTTGCAACGTCGGCGCGCCCTCACGCAGCCAGGCTATGTGACTGACAGCGTGGATTTGCTGCTCGACCTCTACGGCGCAGATGTGGAGGTGTCTGCTGATTCGCTTGAAAACATTTACGCCAAGCTAGGCGTGGTGGGACGTCATGTGCTGAGTGAAGCCATCACCGACCAAGAAGCAGCGAGCATATTGGCAGATATTGCCGAAGAGGAAGATCAAAACGGTCGCATTCGCAGCAATATTTTGGACACCCAACGTGCGCTGAGCTTTTTGATGCGGGGCCGTTTGCTGACTGCAGATCAAATCTCTGACTCAAAACAAATTCTGCACAACATTGAATCACTCAACAGCCACACTGCCTTCTTGTTTGACAAAATCAATTTTTTGATGGATGCCACCATTGGCTTTATCAACATCAACCAGAACAAACGCGTGAATCAGCTGACTGTGTTCAGTGTGGTGTTCATGCCCATCAACATCTTGGCTGGCATAGGCGGCATGTCGGAGTTTTCGATGATGACCGAAGGAACGCCTTGGCCTTTGGCATTTGGCGGCTTCATCATTGGCTCTGCCGTGATTGGCTTGGTCACCTATGTGTTGCTGAAACATTTTGAAAAAAAACGTCTGAAAAAATCCATCTGATTGAACACCATGTCACACCACAAACACGAAACAACCCAAATCAGCGGCGACGGACTGCGCTACAGCAGCAAAAAAAATGGCTCGCCCTTTGAAGGCACGGGCAGAACTGGCGAAATGATGAGCTGCATCAAATGCGGCATTCACAAGCCTCGCGCCACAGGCTCGTTTCGCCGCTTCCTCAATGCCAGCCACTTCTTTTGCGGCGACTGCCGCGTGGTGCCTGCGGTCAGCGCTTAATCCGTGATGCGCCAGCGCTTGGCTGGAAAAACCAACTTGAAGCAGGAGCCCTGCTCAAGCTCGCTGGTGATCGACAGACTGCCACCGTGGCGCTGCATCACATGCTTGACAATGGCAAGGCCCAAGCCTGTGCCACCTGACTCGCGAGAACGGCTGCGGTCCACACGGTAAAAACGCTCGGTCAAACGCGGCAAATGCTCGGCGGCAATGCCAGCGCCTGTGTCACTGACCGCAATCGACAGACTTGCGTCAGCGGCTTGTTCCACACGCACATCGATGCGCCCGCCGACTGGCGTGTAACGCACCGCGTTGGTCAACAGATTGGATAAGGCACTTTGCAGCTCACGTTGCTCGCCCAAGAGCTCAGCTTGAGCCAGCGTGGGATGAATGTCGAACGCAATCACATGCGGCGACTCTCCCTTGGCAAGGGTGTCGGACAAACCACGCGCTTCAGACTCACAAGCCGCCAACAAGCTTGCTAATGGAATGCTGTTGACAAAGTTGGGCACAGGACTACCCTCTAAGCGCGACAGGGTTAGCAAGTCTTCCACCAAGCCTTGCATGCGAACGGCCTGCGTCGCCATCAAATTCAAATAGCGGTTTTGGTCCTGGGCTTCCAAGTCCAGAGTCTGTAATGTTTCTATAAAACCAGACATGACCGTGAGCGGGGTACGAATTTCGTGCGAGACGTTGGCCACAAAGTCGCGGCGCATGGCCTCGGCTTGCTCGAGCATGGTGACGTCGCGGGTCAACAACAGTTGTTTACCTTCGCCGTAACGATGACGCTGAACCGAGATGCGAACAGGGCTTGAAACACGGTGTCTGTGACCCGCCATCACCACCGGCTCCATCGGTTGCTCGACCGCCATGTAAGCCGTAAACACCGGGTCTCGCAACAGGTTGCCCACACGTTGCATCACATCACGCTCAGGATGAATTCCCAAATGCATGGCCGCGGTGAGGTTAGACCACTCAATCTGCGCATTGGCGTCCAGCATTACCACGCCATTGGGAGAAGCTTGAATAGCGGACAGGAAATCTTTGAGACGCTGCTCACCCATGGCAATGCTGCGTTCACGCTCACGCAAGAGCTTGCGGGCACGATCAGAAAGCACCCCCCACCAGCCATCCATCTGCGGCGCCGTAGCCAAATCGCCTTGACGAAGCCAAGACCGCACACGGTAGCCACGCCAAGAATCAAGCAACACCCACAAAAGCCCTGCCAACAAGGCACCCGCAAGCAAATACAGAGACTGCTGCTTGTCTCCAATCACAGCCCACGAATAACCGATTGCGGCGCCAAAAACTAACAGGGAAAGAAACGAGAGAAATCGACTGATCACAGAAACCTTGTGTCGGTTTTAGGGCTGGTGCGTGATCCTATATCCTACGCCACGCACGGTCTCCACCATGCTGCCCGCTTCACCCAAGGCTTCGCGCAAACGTTTGACATGCACGTCGACCGTGCGCTCTTCGATGAACACATGGTCGCCCCACACACGGTCCAGCAATTGACTGCGGCTGTGCACGCGCTCAGCGTGGTGCATCAAATAATTGAGCAACTTGAACTCTGTAGGCCCGAGTTTGATGCCATGCTCGTTGAAGCTGACACGGTGAGTCGAACCATCCAACTGCAAAGCGCCAATGCGAACCACATCACTGGCTTGCTCAGGTGCACGTCGGCGCAGCACCGCTCGGATGCGGGCCAACAATTCTTGGGTTGAAAAAGGCTTGGTGATGTAGTCGTCTGCGCCCGCATCGAGGCCCGCAATCTTGTCGGGCTCATCGCCACGCGCCGTGAGCATGAGAATTGGAGTGGTCTTGGTGCGTGGGTCAGCACGCCAGCGACGCGCCAATTCCAACCCGCTTTGACCAGGCAACATCCAATCTAACAAGATCACATCGGGCAGCACCTCATCAATGTGGGCCTGAGCCGCAGTGCCATCTACAGCCAGCACAGCCAACATGCCGTGATGACGCAGATTCACTGAAATAAGCTCAGCAATCGCTGACTCGTCTTCTACCACCAACACGCGTGCGATTTTCATCTTCCCAAAACCTTTTATTTGCTCATGGACGATTCAACATCAGCCAGTGGGATGTGACGAACGTCTTCGCCCTTGACGATGTAGATGATGAATTCGGCAATATTTTTGGAGTGGTCACCAATGCGCTCAATCGCTTTGGCAATGAACAACAAATCCAAACTGGCAGAGATGGTGCGTGGATCTTCCATCATGTAGGTGATGAGCTTGCGCACAAAACCGTCAAACTCTTTGTCAATGTCGCTGTCTTCACGCAAGATAGAAACTGCCATGGGAACATCCAAACGCGCAAACGCATCCAAGGCTTTGCGCAACAAGCCAGAAGCCATTTCAGCAGACACCCGCAAATCCGTTGAAGGCAAAGAACGCGGTGTAGTTCCGGCAATGATGGACTTGACCATGCGAGCAATTTTGGCGGCCTCGTCACCCACGCGCTCAAGGTTGGCGGTGGTTTTGGACATCGCCATGAGCAAGCGTAAATCACCAGCTGTGGGCTGACGACGGCCAATGATGGAGGCGATTTCGCGATCAATTTCCACCTCTAAGCTGTTGACTTTGTTTTCAGTAGACAGCACATCGTCAGCCGCTTCTGGGCTGAACTGAGACAAAGCGTAAACGGCTTGGCGAATTTGAGACTCGACCAAACCACCCAACTCCATCACATGAGAGGAGATGTTGTTGAGGTCAGCGTCGAACTGAGAGGACAGGTGTTTATCAGGCATGGGGTCTCCAATTAGCCAAAGCGGCCGGTGATGTAGTCTTCAGTAGCGGTTTTGTTAGGCTTGAAGAAGATTTGCTCTGTCTCGCCAAACTCAACCAATTCGCCCAAATACATGTAGGCGGTGAAATCGCTGCAACGGGCAGCTTGTTGCATGTTGTGGGTCACGATGGCAATGGTGTAGTCGGCTTTCAACTCGTGCACCAATTCTTCCACCTTACCTGTGGAAATTGGATCCAGCGCAGAGGTGGGCTCGTCCAGCAACAACACAGAAGGCTTCACAGCCACGCTGCGTGCAATGCACAAACGCTGCTGCTGACCACCAGAGAGTGACAAACCGTTTTGACCCAACTTGTCTTTGACTTCAGTCCATAAAGCAGCCTTGCTCAAGGCCCATTCGACGCGTTCATCCATCTCCGTTTTGCCGAGGTCTTCGTACAAACGCACACCAAAAGCGATGTTGTCGTAGATCGTCATCGGGAACGGTGTGGGCTTTTGGAACACCATGCCAATGCGGGCGCGCAGCAAGTTCAAGTCTTGATTGGAGCCCAAAATGTTTTGGCCGTAGAAATTGATCTCGCCTTCGGCGCGCTGACCTGGGTACAGGCTGTACATGCGGTTCAAGGTGCGCAACAAGGTGGACTTGCCGCAACCTGATGGGCCAATGAACGCGGTAACTTTGCGCTCAGCAATGTCCATGGTGACGTTTTTAAGACCTTGGAACTTGCCGTAGAAAAAGTTCAGATTACGAACTTCGAGGGCGTTTTTTTGTGTTGTTTGAGTTTCAGACATGTTGAGATTCCTGATTGAAATTAGGCGCTGACTTTTTCGCGGAAGAACACGCGTGCCAAGATGTTGAGCACGAGCACAGTCAAGGTGATGAGCAGTGCACCGGCCCAAGCCAAGCGCACCCAGTTGTCATAAGGGCTCATGGCGAACTGGAAGATCACCACAGGCAAGTTAGCCATAGGGGCACCCATATTGGTGCTGAAGAACTGATTATTCAAGGCAGTAAACAACAAGGGCGCTGTCTCGCCGCTGATGCGGGCTATGGCCAACAACACACCCGTCATCACACCGCTTTTGGCGGCACGCAGGGTAATGAAAGTAGACACTTTCCAGCGCGGCGCGCCCAAGGCAAAAGCTGCTTCACGCAAGCTGCCAGGCACCAAGCGCAACATGTTTTCTGTGGTGCGCATGATCACAGGCACCGCAATAAGCGACAAAGCCAAGCTACCTGCGTAGCCAGAGAAGTTACCCACCGTGGCCACCGCAATGGCGTACACAAACAAGCCCAACACGATGGAAGGTGCGGACAACATGATGTCGGTCACAAAGCGGGTGAGCTCAGCAGTTTTGCTTTCGTCACCGAACTCGGTGAGGTAAACACCCGCCAGGATACCCACGGGCGTGGAAACCACCACCGTCAAGCCCACAATCATCAAGCTGCCCAAGATGGCGTTGCGCAAGCCACCGCCTTCGGTGCCAGGTGCGGGCGTATCGCTGAACAACAAGTTGGCATCCATGCCGGCCAAGCCGTTGGAAAACAACACGAAAAGAATCCAAAGCAAGACGGCTAAACCAAGAGCCATGGCCGACATTGAAAACACCAAACCCAATGTGCTGACGATGCGACGCTTTGCGTAAAGTTGATTGTTAATTTCCATAAAAACCTCTTAATTGCCTTTGGCTTTTTCTGCACGCATGATCAGCACCTTCGCAGCAGCCAACACCACAAAGGTGATGACAAACAGCAAGAAGCCAAGTGCAAACAAAGTGGAGAAATGCAAGGCTTCGGCCTCGCCAAACTCATTGGCCAAGACTGATGCGATAGATGTGCCAGGAGAGAACAAGGAGGTGGGCATGCGGTTGGCGTTACCAATCACAAACGTGACCGCCATGGTTTCACCCAATGCACGGCCTAGCCCCAACATGATGCCGCCGATCACACCTTTTTGTGTGTAAGGCAACACCACCTTGCGCACCACTTCCCATGTGGTGCAACCCAAAGCATAAGCAGACTCACGCAAGATAGGCGGTGTGATATCAAACACATCACGCATCACCGCAGCGACAAACGGCAACACCATGAAAGCCAGCACCACACCTGCGGCCAAGATGCCCATGCCGTTGGTGGCACCACCAAACAGCCAACCCACCAGAGGCATGCCTCCCAGAACTTCCTTCAGTGGCACTTGCACGTAGTCGGCAAATAAAGGTGCAAACACAAACAAACCAAACATGCCGTAAATGATGGAGGGCACAGCTGCCAACAATTCAATCGACGTGCCCAAAGGACGACGCAGCCAAGTGGGGCAGGTCTCAGTCAAAAACACGGCCACACCAAAAGCCAGTGGAACAGCGATCAGAAGCGCAATGCCTGCACTCACCAAGGTGCCCACGATAGCGATAGCTGCACCAAATTCAGAATTGATGATGTCCCATTCGACACGCCATAAAAAATGAAAACCAAACTTTTGAAACGTTGGCCATGCATTTACAAACAAGGAAATGATGATGCCTAACAAGGCCGCCAAAACGATCAATGAAAAAGATTGCGTGACGCGATGAAAAATAGAATCTTGTGTGCGCTGCGTCTTAGCAATCGCCACCATGTCAGCGCTGACGGCTTGACCTGATTCTTCTTGCGATAAATTTTGTGAGTTCATGACAGACCCTAGACTCATTGAAACACCCTACTTCTTAAAAACTAAAATTCCGTCGGCTTTGAAACCAAGGCCGACGGAATTGGGTAGCTCAATTCAAATTACTTTTGAATTTGTGTCCACACTTTGGCGCGGATAGCCGTTGTCAAATCGTCAGGCAATGCAACGTAGTCGAGGTCAGCAGCCATTTTTTTGCCGTTGGTGAATGACCAATCAAAAAACTTGAGGGCTTCAGCAGCAGCCACTTTGTCAGCAGGTTGCTTGTACATCAAGATGAACGATGCAGTGCTGATAGGCCAGCTGTTGGCGCCCTTGGCGTTGACCATGGACACGCCCATGCCAGGCACGCTGAACCAGTCAGCGCCCGCAGCGGCAGCAGCAAATGTCAAATCATCTGGAGCAACGAACCTGCCATCAGCATTTTGAATTTGCATGAAGTTCATGTTGTTTTTCTTCACGTAGGCGTACTCAACGTAGCCGATGGAGCCTTTGACGCGGTTCACGTTGGCTGCAACGCCTTCGTTACCTTTGCCGCCCACTGATGAGGGAGCTGGCCACTTCACAGCAGCGCCCTTGCCTACAGTGTCAGCCCAGTCTTTGCTGATGACTGACAAGTAGTCGGTGAAGTTAAAGGTGGTGCCAGAGCCGTCAGCGCGGTGAACCACAGTGATCGCTTGGTCAGGCAATTTTTTGCCTGGGTTCAAGGCAGCGATCTTTGGATCGTTGAAGTTGCTGATCTTGCCCATGAACATTTCAGCCAACACAGGTCCTGTGATGCGCACTTCACCTGGCTTGAAACCGTCCAAGTTAAGGACGGGCACAGTGCCGCCGATGATGGCTGGGAACTGAACCATGCCGTCTTTTTCCAAGTCAGCGCCAGACATAGGCGCGTCAGTTGCACCGAAAGTCACTGTCTTGGCTTTGATTTGACGGATGCCGCCAGAAGAACCGATGGACTGGTAGTTCAAGCTGTTGCCGGATACGGCCTTGTAGGCTTCAGCCCACTTGGCGTAAATAGGGAAAGGGAATGTAGCACCTGCGCCAGTGATGTCGGCGGCAAAAGCAGAACCCATAGCCATGGTTGCCATTGCGGCAGCGGCAACGGATTTGATGAATGCGCGTTTCGTGTTCATGGAATTCCTAAAGAAGGTTGAAAGAGATGAAACTCTAACCAAGATTTATGACGGATATGTGACATATATGACAGTTTGAAGCTGCTCAAGTGGTGAACCGCTGCATGGGCTGTGACGAACGCGGCGCGGCGCAATGACCTCTGCCAACCAAAGGTTGCAGACGGTTTTTAGAATTCAGCATGCGTCTATTAATCAATGCCCTGGGTTTTCAAACCGCTTGGTGGGCCTGCATTGCGGGGATTGGTCTTGGGCTAGAGATCCAAGCCCTGCTCTATTGCCTGGTGTTAGCAGGTCTGCACCTTGCCTTTGCTGCACAGCCTTGGGCCGAAGCCAAGCTTGCGGCCATCGCGCTGTTGAGCGGCGTGCTGGCCGACACACTTTTGCAACTACTCCAAGTGATCAGCTTTTACGGCTGGGCGCTGGGCCCTGTGAGCCCGTTTTGGTTGTGGATGCTGTGGGTTTTGTTTGCGATGACCTTGAATACCTCCTTGGCATTTCTGCAAAAGTTGCCTCTTTGGCTATCCGCCCTGGCGGGGCTGGCGTTTGGCCCGGTGACTTACTATGCTGGAGCAAAACTTGGCGCGGCATCGCTTGACGGCTCGCTCCTTCACCTAGGCGCACTCGCCGTGGTTTGGATGATCGCGCTGCCCTTTTTGGTCTTCATGGCCAAACAACTCTTCACCCCCTCCAAAGGTCACACATGATGAACCGTCGAAAACTCTTACTCAGCAGCCTGGCCAGCACGGCAGTGGCCGCCAATCTCAGTGGCTGTGCCAGTCCATCCATTGATGACTTTGCCGGCCAAAAGCCCGTGCTGGACTTGCGTACCTATTTCAACGGCATGGTGGACGCATGGGGCATCTTCACCGACCGCAACGGCAAAGTGGTCAAGCGTTTCACCGTCGAGATGAAATGCGAATGGCAAAACAACCAAGGCATCTTGGATGAAGACTTTGTGTACGCCGACGGCAGCAAAGAAAAACGCATATGGAAACTCACCGACAAAGGCAACGGCGCCTTTGTGGGCACCGCGGGCGATGTGGTGGGCTTGGCCGAAGGACAGACCAAGGGCAACGCTTTCAATTGGCGCTACACACTGGCACTGCCCGTAGACGGCACCGTGATCCATGTGCAAATGGACGACTGGATGTATTTGATGAATGAGCGTGTCATGCTCAACAAAGCGCGCATGACCAAGCTAGGCATTCACTTGGGCGATGTGACCCTGTCGTTCACACGCAGGGCGTGAACACCATGCGTTGGCATTCTCTTGTCCTAGGCGCTGCGTGTTTGATGGCTTCGGTGCTGACCACCGCCAGCGAATTATCGGAAAAATTGCAATCGTCAGATCATGTGCTGCTGATGCGCCACGCATTGGCGCCCGGCTTGGGTGACCCCGCGCGCTACACCTTAGACGACTGCAAAACACAGCGCAACCTCAACGATGAGGGACGACAACAAGCTCAGGCCGCAGGCCAATGGCTGAGGCTCCAAGGCATCACAGCAGCCGATGTTCAGTCCAGCGCTTGGTGTCGATGCAAAGACACAGCCATGTTGTTGGGATTTGGCGGATTCACCGTCGAGCCTGCCTTGGGCTCGTTTTTTGATGAGATGCACAAAGCCAGATCACAAAACCAACAGCTTGAAAAATTCATCGCCAGCCGATTGAAGAACAAGGGCAACAAAGCCCTCATCTTGGTGACCCACCATGTCAACATTTATGAATTCACGGGCGAGAACATAGGTTCGGGTGACATGGTTCTAGCCAAAGTGGACGCCAGTGGCAAGATGCTGTCTTTCAGCCTGATACCGCGATCCGCACAACGAAAATTTTAGTCGGGTGCGCGCTCACCAAGCAATCAACTTACCCTTGTAATCCACGTAGTGGGCGCCTGATTTGGGGGTGAGCGACTTCAAGGCCGACAGCATGCCCGCCACCGACTCGGCGGGTTCCAACAAATGAGGCACTGAGCTGGCGAAAGGTTTTGACAGATTGGACCTGACCGTGCCTGGCTGCAAAGCCACCACTCGCAGCTCAGCATTTTTTCTTTGCAGTTCAATGGCTGCGGTTTGCAGCAGCATGTTCAAAGCCGCTTTGGCCGCGCGGTAGCCATACCAGCCGCCCTTGGTGTTGTCTGAAATACTGCCCACGCGGGCCGAGAGCTTGGCATACACCGACGGGCCCGCAGCCAACAAAGGCGCAAAGTGTTTGAGCAGCATCACGGGCGCAACAGCGTTGATGTGAAAGTTTGCCATCAACACCTCCTCACGCACACTGGCCAGCGCTTTTTCGGGCCCCACGCCATCGATGGTCAAGGCACCCGTGGCGTCAATGATGAATTGATAAGGGCCAGACGCACGACACACCTCAGCTTGGGCCTCAATGGACGCTGCATTCAACAAATCAAAACCCGGCGACAAAGAACGCGACACCAGCTCCACGTGGGTGCAGCGCGGGTCAGCTTGAAAGGCCGCCACAAAAGCGCCACCGATAGCGCCAGATGCGCCGATGACCAGCGCCTTGTAGTCGGTATCCAACATGGTCAATGGCATCTCAAAAAGACATGTGCAACTGAAACACAGAGTTCGGGGCTTTGGGTATGAAAGGCGTGGGCAACGGTTTGAATTTGAAACGTCCCAATTCTTGTGCGTAGGACTTGACCTCCACCAAAGCATAGTCAACAAAGTCTGCCAAGGTGAAATTGCTCAAGGTATCTTTGACGATTTGCTCCAGCCCCAACTCGTAGCTGGCCACGGGAACTGGCTCAACCTCATCGCTCAAGGGCGCTTCATTGAAGGTGCACTCAAACACAGCGGCAATGTCCCACACAGAGAGCAAAGACACATCGCCGCGAATCATGTAGCCACCCCCTGGGCCTTTCATGGCCGTGACGATGTCATGTTCTTTGAGGGGTTTCAAAATGTTTTCTAAATACGAAATGGACAAACCCAGGCGCGGTGACAACTCTGTGGTGGTCACGTAGCCAAGGCTTCTCTGGCTGGCAAGAAAGACGCAGACCTCAATCGCATTGATGGTTTTTTTCGAAATCATGGTAGTAACTCCTGTTTGATGCGATTCTGAGGCATATAACTACGCAAACCAAGAGTTATTTTCATAAAAACCCATATTTCAGCTTATTATCTACACAACCTCTACTCAAAGGCAAATATTTTGGCACTTCCTCCCTCATCCACAAGCCCGCTGTACCGCATTGGTGCGGTTTCTCACACCACAGGTATTCCTGTCACCACCTTGCGCATTTGGGAGACGCGCTACGGCGCGTTCAGCCCCATCAAGACCGAGGGCAAGCAGCGCTTGTTTGCTGAACACGATGTGTCCAAGGCGCTGTTGCTCAAGCAGCTCTCGCAAAACGGACACGCGATCAGCACAATTGCCAACCTGGCGCTTGATCAGCTTCGCCAGATGAGCAACTTGCCTCACCACACCGCTCACCGCTTGGCCCCCCCCGGCCAGCCCGTCTCTATGGCGGTGGTGGGACTGAGCATGGCCAACCGCATTGAATCCAAAAAATTTGCAGCGGGCTTGAAGCAAAACCAAATCAAAGTCACCGACGTATTGGAAGACTTGAACTCAGCCACACACGCTGAGTTGACTCAACAACCGCAGGTGCTGCTGGTCAAAGTCAACACCTTGCAAACCACGGTGCACACAGCCCTCCAAACGCTGATCGCCAAACACAAATTTGCCCAAACCATCGTCATTTACAACTTCGCACCGGAGCCCGTGGTGCAGGCCATGAAGTTTTCAGGTTTGATCGTGCGGCGCGAGCCCATCTCGGACAATGAGCTGGCAGAGTTGTTGCAATCGGTGCTGTTTGTCGACCCAGCCCGTGCGCAAGAGTTTGGGACATCGGGCGGCGTCATCGCGGCTCGCAAATACTCTGACACCACCCTCAGCCGCGTGGCTGGAATTTCCACCAACGTGCTGTGCGAATGCCCACGTCATGTGGCAGAGCTGATTGCGCAACTGGCCAGTTTTGAAGAATACAGCCAAGAGTGCCTGAATCGCAACGCAGAAGACGCTCACCTGCATGCTTACTTGCGATCGATTTCGGGCTCAGCACGTTCGCTGTTTGAAAACGCCTTAGAAAAAATAGCCCACCACGAAGGCATTGATTTGAGCGAGGCTGCGAGCTAAGCCGCTTGCAGCGTCTGCAGCCACAAGCGATCAATATCGCTGAGCTTGGATTTGTCAAACTCAGCCTCGCGCTCCCAGTAGCGGCCAGAGGGCACCATGTAGCCCAAATCTTGCTCAGCCTGCAAAACACGCGACACCACCTCTGTGTCAAACAGTTGGCTTTGGCGGTTCAAGATGTCTTGACAAAGTGGCTGGGTGGCAAACTCGGCCATGGAGACGCGAGGAAACAGCAAGCGCGACTCGGCAAGCTGCGACAAGTTGACCACCGCG
Organism: Limnohabitans sp.; assembly: GCF_036804465.1. Taxonomy (GTDB): domain Bacteria; phylum Pseudomonadota; class Gammaproteobacteria; order Burkholderiales; family Burkholderiaceae_C; genus Limnohabitans. Next base: position 29,488 of record NZ_DAIRSK010000010.1, on the reverse strand, counting down.
CAGTTTTGTGAGTGCGCAAACGATAAAAAGCGAACAGACTTGGCCTCTAACGACTGCAAGGTCACATCTGCACGCAAAGGGTCTGGGGTGCCTTGGCCATAAAAATGGCTGGACGCACCCGCACCTTGGGCATAGACCATGTCGCACCCCAAAAACGCCAAAATATCGGGCTTTAGTGCACCCAAAACCCAATATCCCGTTGTGAACGCCATGGTGCCACCCGCATACACGAAGCCACCAAAGCTATTTTGCTGAGGCACAAACTCAGAGGCGGCAATCAAGCGCTGATGGGGCAACAAGGGCTCGGGTGGCAAGCGATTGACGGCGAAGTCTTCTGGGTAGACCAAGTAGTCCCAATCGGGCGTGATTTGCCATGCGTTGTTGATGGCCACACGGGATGTGAACACAGACAGATCCCAGTTTTTCGCCAGCACGGCATCAGGCGCGCTGCCAAGCACCAACACAATTTTCAAACCATTTGTCACGCCCATTTTCCTTCCATGGAAAAGCCTTCACACATCCATTAAGAAGCTATCTTGCCAGACAAATATGACGCCCATGAGCCAAGCAAGCAAGATCTTTCGATAGCCATTGCATACCCAAGGTTGGCAGGCCTTCATAAAATCAAACCATGATCTTGACTACCCTCGCACGCAATGTCTTGGGCACGGCACTTGTGCCCTGCTCTTACGACCCCCTCACTGGCTACTACCGCGACGGCTGCTGCCATACCGATGCCCACGACCACGGCAGCCATGTGGTGTGCGCCAAAGTCACGCAAGCCTTCCTAGATTTTTCATTGCAAAAAGGCAATGACCTCATCACCCCCAGACCTGACTACCGCTTTGCAGGACTCAAAGCGGGCGACCGTTGGTGCTTGTGTGCCATACGCTGGAAAGAGGCCCTGGAGGCCGGTGTTGCACCGCCCGTGGTGCTAGAGTGCACGCACGCCAAAGCGCTTGAGTTTGTGACGCTGGAGCAACTGCAATCATGCGCTTAAACACCCACACCCTCCCCGCCCTGTTGCTTGGGTTTTTATGGATGCAATCGGCCATGGCCACCGAAGAACCTCACTACGACGTGCGCATCTCGCAAGGCCCTTTTGAGCTGCGGCACTACGCGCCTACCTTGATCGCCGAAACCGTGGTGGACGGTGACATGGACGCCGCATCTGGCAAAGGCTTTCGCTTGATTGCCGATTACATCTTTGGCAACAACCGCGCGGCAGGCTCACAACAAGCCGCCAAAATTGCCATGACAGCCCCTGTGACGATGGAGCCCCAATCTTCAAAGATTGCCATGACTGCGCCCGTCACCATCGAGCCGCAATCAGGCAACACTGCGATGGCCGAGGCCACCCAATGGCGCATTCACTTTGTCATGCCCAGCCAATACACCCTGGCCAACATTCCCAAGCCCAACAACAGCGCGGTGACCTTGCGCGAGCTACCGCGCAAATACTTTGTGGTCTACCGCTACTCGGGCTTCAACACCTTGGCGCGGGTGCAAGAAAAAACCAACGACGCCTTGGCTTGGACCCAGCAGCAGTCCCTCAAGGTCGTGGGCACGCCGCAACTCTCGCGCTACGACCCACCTTGGACACTGCCCATGTTCAGGCGCAACGAAATCATGGTGGAAGTCGCTGCGCCATGACGGCCCAGCTTCCCCTGTCACTCAGTGCCTGCGTCGAACTGCGTGATCTGCACCTGCACACAGACATTGGCAGCGATGGCCCCCACGAAGTCGTGCCCGATGCACACGTGCTGGACCTCACGCTGTGGCTCGCGCCAGCCTTGGTGCTGATCGCCCAAGACGGCATGGCCCATGTGTTTGACTACGACCCCTTGGTGGTCGAGATCGACCGGCTCGCCGCGGATGGCCATTACGACACCCAAGAGCGCTTGGTCACGCGCATCGTGCACGCGTGTGCGGCCTACCCCGAGATCGCGGCGCTGGACATCGGCTTGCACAAATCGCCCGTGCGCCAAGGATCGGGCTCGCTGGGCGTGCGCGTGTCGGTGGATGCCCATACGCTCAACACCCTGCGCTGAGCCTCAAAAAGAAAACCGCCCGAAGGCGGTGTGTGACTAACGCATGAACTGCTGCAAAACTTAAAGCTTCGCCACTTTCCAAGCGCCTTCTGAGCGGCCGTCACCTGTCTTGTCGCCTGGCTTGACATCTTTTGTCCAGAAGTAAAGTGGCAAGCCCTTATAGGCCAATTGCTTTTTTCCGTCATCGCGCGTGATCACGCTGTAATCACCCGAGGCTTGCGCATTGGCTTCCACCAAGAGCGGTGGCCAGTTGATGGCGCACTGGGCGTTGCACACAGACTTGCCAGAACCCACGCCATCTTTGGCGAAGGTGTAGAGCGTCATGTTGTTGGTACCGACCAGCACACCGTCGTTGACTTGGGTGTAAGAGGTGCCGCCCATCCAGGTAGCGCAAGCGGACACGGCCAATATGGAGACAGAAGCGATCAAAAGACGTAGGAGTCGTGACATAAATTTCCTTTTATTTGACAAAAGATATTGCCCAATTCACTTTAACTGAATTTGATGTCAGACCACAGGCACTTGCTGCCAGTCCGTCGTGTAGCTGGGGGATTTGTGGTTTTGGTTCATTTGCCAGGCCTTGAATGCGCCTTGCGTTGACACCTTGACCGTGCCGCGGCCATAGCGTTTGTTCAGGCCATCGATCACCGCCATCAAGTGGCTGGGTGGGGCTTGCGGGGGTTCTAGCCAATCGGCTTGGTGCGTGGTGATAGGCGAAATATCGCTGAGCATGATGCCGGCCTTTTTGTAGCCATAGCCTTCTTTGAACAAGCGGCTCACCAAGTCATCGGCCCAGCGGTTGACCACCAAACTGTCTTGCGTGGGCTGCGGCAGCGGCAAGGTGAACGACGGGTTGTATTGAGGCTGGTCTGGGCGAAAACGGTTGGTGCGCAAAAACACATGAATGGCCCCCGCGTGCGAACCCTGCGCGCGCAGCTTGACGCAGGCGTTGGCCACAAAGGTGCTCATGGCGTCTTGCAGCACCGCCAACGCGTGGACAGTTTGACCGAAAGATCGGCTGCACACAATTTGCTGCTTGTCGGGTGCCATGTCTTGCAGCGCGAGGCAGGCCACGCCTTGCAGCTCGCGCTGCGTTTTTTCTAGCACCACACCGAAGTCGGCGCGCAAGGTGGGCGTGTGTGCACCGCGCAAATCAGCGGCGGTGTGAATGCGGTGTTCAGCCAGCCGCGCACTGAGGCGCGGGCCCACACCCCACACCTCGCCCACCTCAATTTGACCCAAAATGCGCGCTTGCTGGGCATGGCTCAAATCGTTGTAGTTAAAAACGCCTTTGGACCTCGGATGCTTCTTGGCGATGTAGTTAGACAGCTTGGCCAAGGTCTTGGTGGGGCCAATGCCCACGCACACTGGAATGCCGGTCCAAGCGATCACACGGTCACGCATTTGGTAGCTCAGGGCTTTGAGTTGGGGCATGCCTGTGAGGTCAACAAAACACTCGTCGATCGAGTACACCTCATGCTGCGGCGCGTAGTCAGCCAAGATAGACATGACGCGATTGGACATGTCTGCATACAAGGCATAGTTGGAGCTCAGGGCCACCACGCCTTGTGCTTTGGCTTGTTGCGCATATTCAAACCACGGCTGGCCCATGCGCACGCCCAAGGCCTTGGCCTCGTTGGAGCGCGACACCGCACAGCCGTCGTTGTTGGACAGCACCACCACGGGCACACCCTTCAAGTCGGGGCGAAACAAGCGCTCGCAACTGACGTAAAAGTTGTTGCAATCGACCAAGGCAATTTGCGCGGGCATGGGGGTCAGGGTGTTGGGCTTACAGCGCGGATGGCGCGACCGGCTCCACCACCGCTGTTTTCAGCATGATGGGTCGCACCAAAATTTTGTAGCTGTCCAAATCAAACGCACGCGGTGCGGCGTCGCTCAACGTCACGGCTTGGTCCAGGTGACAAGGCGACAAAGCCCGCGAGCACTGCGTGCCCAAATAACACCAGTTGTTCACACGGTGGCGCTGCATCCAAGTGCCCGAGGTCTCCACCACATCCACTGCACCTGCAAAAGGCCACACCTCAACCTGCGAATCACACAAGGCCGAAAACAATCGCGCGTCGTGGATGCTGCGCTCTTCTTGCCCCACACACACACCCAAACAGCTTTTGATTTGCACCCCAAAGCAACCGCGCTGGCCCGCTTTCTCAAGACCCAACACCGACAAACACAAGCTGTGCTGCTCCGCCAAGGCTTTGAGCTTGGTGGCCGCCGCATGTGGCGATGCAAACAAACCATACAGCGCAGGCGTGACACCCAAATTGACCGACTTGCTGTCCACCACCTCAGGTACCCACCCAGCGGGCGACTGCACCAAGCGAATCGAACACAAGCTGCGAATGCGGCGCAGCCGCTGGTTGAACAGCGGGTTGTCGGTTTTGATCAGGCGCGACTCCAGCAGCAAAGCGCCCATCTCACCCGCGGTTTCGATGAAGTCAATGCGACGCGTTTGCGCCACCATGCGGGCCTCGTCGGGTGCGCGCAAGTGGCTCATGACGCGACTGCGAATGTCCACACTTTTGCCGATGTACAAAGGCAGCGGGCTGTCGCCTCGAAAAATGTACACACCTGCGCCGCGTGGCAGCGCAGCCAAACTGTCGGGGTCAATTTGGTGGGTCAGCACAGCTTGTGGATGTTGTGGGTCACCACGCCCCACACCACGAAGTCGTCTTCTTCTTTGATGCGTCGGGGTTCATAGCTTGGGTTTTCGGCCATCAGCTGCACCACGCCCGCGCGTCGGTGCAAGCGCTTGACCGTGAACTCGTTGTTGAGCTGTGCCACCACAATGTGGTTGTGCTTGGGGTCAATGCTGCGATCCACCAACAAGGCATCGCCCTCGTAAATGCCCACCCCCGTCATCGAATCGCCCTTGACACGAAACACATAGGTGGCCGCCTTGTTGCGAATCAAATGTTGGTTCAAGTCGATGCGCTCTTCGGTGTGGTCGGCCGCTGGCGACGGAAACCCCGCAGGCACCAACCAGCCGCACACATCCAGCCACAAGCGGCCCACATCGAGAGGCAAAATAGGATGAGAGAGTTCTTTTAAATGTGACATTTGCTTATAATACTGTACAAATAAACAGTCTAACCATTTCTCGATTTTTCACACCATGCCACAACTCAACCTCACAGACGCTCAGCACGCGCTGACCTCCCTCACAGGATGGTCGCTAGACACCGACGCACAGCACAAGCCAGCCTGCCTTCACAAAAGCTGGAAGCTGCCCAGCTTTGACGCGGCGGTGGCGCGGTTCAACCAAATCGCACAGTTGGCCAAAGACCAAGACCACCACCCCGAAGTGCTGTCAAGCTACACGCACTTGCAGGTGCGCGTCTGGACCCATGATGTGGCGGGTCTGACGGACAAAGATTTCAAACTGGCCCACAGCATCGATGTGCTTTTTTCACAAACACACGCATGAAGGAGCCACCCTGTGCCGCAAAAACCCAGCTTCAAAGGCAACAAACAAAGCCTGCCCAGCAAGCCTTGTAAAAGCTGCGGGCGTGACATGACGTGGCGCAAAGCCTGGGCTAAAAATTGGGATCAGGTGCTGTACTGCTCGGACGCCTGCCGCAAAAACAAAGCGGCCACGCCCCCATGAGCTACGCGCTGGTTTGGTTCAAGCGTGACTTGCGCTGGCAAGACCATGCGGCCTTGGCCCAAGCTGCACAGCAGGGGCCTGTGCGCTGCATCTACGTGGTGGAGCCCGAGCTGTGGCTGCAACCCGACGCCGCCTTGCAGCACTTTGAGTTTGTGCGCGAATCGCTGCAAGCGTTGGATGCGCAATTGCGCTTGCAAGGCGGCTGCTTAGAAGTGCACACGGGTGAGCTGCCCGAGGTGTTGAGCCGTATTTGGCAAGAGGCGCCCTTTCGTCAGCTGCACGCGCACCAAGAAACTGGCAATGGTTTTACCTACGCGCGTGACCTGCAAGTGGGCGCTTGGTGCAAAGCCCACGGCGTGGCATGGCATGAGACCCCTCAATTTGGCGTGGTGCGTGGGCTGAAAAACCGCAACCTGTGGCAACCCGCGTGGGAACAGCACATGGCCGAGCCTGTGCAGGATGTGGGCGAGTTGCGGTTTTGGCAGCCGCTGGCCAGCACACCCGACAGCGCTTGGTGCACCCCGACGCACATGCAAGCCCCCGCGCACCTGCAACACAACCCGCCCCTGCGCCAACGCGGTGGTCGCCCCTTGGCTTTGGCCACATTGCACAGTTTTTTGCACGCCCGCAGCTTGGGCTATCGCGGCGGTATTTCGTCGCCGCTGTCGGCCCCCGATGCGTGCTCGCGCTTGTCGGCCTATTTGGCATGGGGCTGCATCAGCATGCGCGAAGTGGTGCAGCACACGCGTGCACACCTCGCCCAGTTGCCGCCGCAGGCCAGTCGCCACCGCGCAGGACTGACAGGCTTCATCAGCCGTTTGTATTGGCACTGCCACTTCATCCAAAAGTTGGAGAGCGAACCCGCCATCGAGTGGCACAACATGCACCGCGGGTACGACGGCTTGCGTGAACACGATTTCAACCCCGCGCACTTGGAAGCCCTCAAAGCCGCCCGCACCGGCTGGCCCATGGTGGACGCATGCGTGACCATGCTGCGCGAGACGGGCTGGCTGAACTTTCGCATGCGCGCCATGCTGGTGTCGGTAGCCGCCTACCCGCTGTGGCTGCACTGGCGGCCCGTGGGTGAGTGGCTGGCCACGCAGTTTTTAGATTACGAGCCGGGCATCCACTGGAGCCAGCTGCAAATGCAGTCGGGCACCACAGGCATCAACACCACCCGTGTGTACAACCCCGTCAAGCAAGCGCAAGACCACGATCCGCATGGCCGTTTTGTTCGCCAGTGGTTGCCCGAGTTACGCCAAGTGCCAGACGCTTGGCTATTTGAACCTTGGCTCATGCCCCACACCATGCAAGCGCACCTTGGTGTTTTTGTGGGCAGCGCTTTGGCTCAGCCCGTGGTCGACTTGACACCAGCCACACGCCAAGCCAAACAACGGCTGCACAGCCGTCGTCAAACCGACGACGTCAAAGCGGCCAAGAAAGCCGTGGTGGACAAACACGCCTCGCGCAAAAACTGGGGCACACAGGCAGGCGCTCGCAGCACACCTTCGCGCAAAGCAACACGCCCCTCTGCCGATAACATCCAAGCCGCCAAAGCACAACTTGGATTTGATTTTTAAAAGCATCTCACATGACCACACCTCGCCAACGCCTCGTCCTCATCTTGGGCGACCAACTCGACGAAGACGCTGCCGCTCTGAGCGACTTCGACCCTGCACACGACACGCTGTGGATGGCCGAAGTGCTGGAAGAGTCCACGCACATTCCCTCGTCCAAACAACGCACCACGGTTTTTTTGAGCGCCATGCGCCACTTCGCCGCGCACTTGCAAGCGCGCGGCTGGCCGCTGATTTACAGCCAACTCGACGACCCCCACAACACAGGCACGCTGGCCGGCGAACTCAGCAAAGCCATCGACCACGTGCAGCCGCAACAACTGGTGATGACCGCCCCCGGCGACTGGCGCGTGTTGCAAAGCCTGCGCGCTGTCGCGCAGAAACACGACTTACCTCTGCAGTTCAAAGACGACACGCACTTCTTCAGCACCGTGCGCGACTTTGCTGCGCATGCCGAAGGTCGCAAACAGCTGCGCCTTGAATACTTTTACCGCGAGCTGCGCCAAAAAAACGGCATCCTGATGGAAGGCAAAAAACCCATCGGCGGCCAATGGAACTTTGATGCCGACAACCGAGGCAGCTTTGGCAAACAAGGCCCCGGCCTGCTTCCCGCCCCCACACGCGTCGCGCCTGACACCATCACCCAAGACGTGATGCATTTGGTGAACAACAAGCTGGCGCATCACCCTGGCTCGATTGCGCAGTTTGGCTGGCCCGTCACGCGCGCGCAGGCCTTGGTGGCCTTGGATGAATTCGTCACCCATCGGCTGCCCAGTTTTGGCTTGTACCAAGACGCGATGTGGGAAGGCGAAGTGTGGCTGTACCACTCGCACCTGTCGTGCGCTTTGAACCTGAAGCTACTCAACCCACGCGAGGTGTTGGCTGCGGCTGAAGCGGCTTTTCACAAAGGCCACGCGCCGCTGCAAGCGGTAGAAGGTTTTGTGCGGCAAATTTTGGGCTGGCGTGAATACGTTCGCGGCATCTACTGGACCCACATGCCCGACTACGCCGAAGGCAACGCACAGCAAGCCCATGAACCGCTGCCTGATTTTTATTGGACGGGCAACACCGACATGGCCTGCTTGCGCGATGCCATCAGCCAAACGCTGCAACATGGCTATGCGCACCACATCCAACGCTTGATGGTGACTGGGCTCTACGCCTTGCTGTTAGGCGTAGAGCCCAAGCAAGTACACCAGTGGTACCTAGGTGTCTACGTGGATGCTGTGGAATGGGTCGAGCTGCCCAACACACTGGGCATGAGCCAGTTTGCCGATGGCGGCCTGATGGCCAGCAAGCCCTATGTGGCCAGTGGCAAATACATAGACCGCATGAGCAACCATTGCAAAGGCTGCCGCTTCAACCCCGCCGAATCCACGGGCGACACGGCCTGCCCATTCACCACCTTGTATTGGGATTACCTAGGCCGGCATGCCGACATGTTGGCCAAAAACCCGCGCATGTTGATGCAACTGAAAAACCTCAACCGCCTCACACCTGAACAACGCGAGGCCATTGCCACGCAGGCACAGACACACCGTGCCCAAGCTCTTGCCCAACAAAAAGCCCCCCAAGCCTGAGGGCGTGGAGGGCCTAGCGCGCTTGGGGCTAGCCAGCTCGGCGACTTGAGGCCAGAGCCTTGGTGATGCTCAGACGCTCGCCAAAGCAGCGTTGAGCGTGGCGCTGGGGCGCATCACTGCTTCAAGCTTCTTAGGGTCAGGCAGGTAGTAGCCGCCAATGTCCACGGGCTTGCCTTGCACCGCATTGAGCTCGCCGATGATTTTCTTTTCGTTATCGGTCAGGTTCTTGGCCAAGGGCGCAAACTTGGCAGCCAACTCTGGGTCGTCAGTTTGCGCGGCCAACTCTTGGGCCCAGTACATCGCCAAGTAGAACTGGCTGCCGCGGTTGTCGAGCTGGCCTGTTTTGGGCGATGGGTTCTTGTTGGTGTCCAACAATTTGCCAGTGGCTGCATCCAAGGTTTTGGACAACACGGTGGCCTTTGCATTACCGGTCTTGAGACCCAAGTCCTCGAAGCTCACTGCCAGCGCCAAAAACTCACCCAATGAATCCCAGCGCAAGTGGTTTTCTTCCACCAGCTGCTGCACATGCTTGGGCGCCGAGCCACCAGCGCCCGTTTCGTACATGCCGCCACCCGCCATCAGGGGCACGATAGACAACATCTTGGCCGAGGTGCCCAACTCCATGATCGGGAACAAGTCGGTCAGGTAGTCACGCAAGATGTTGCCCGTTGCGCTGATCGTGTCAAAACCGCGCACCACGCGCTCGAGGGTGTAACGCATGGCACGCACTTGACTCATGATCTGGATTTCCAGGCCTGCCGTGTTGTGTTCATGCAGGTACATCTTGACCTTGGTGATGAGCTGAGCTTCGTGCGGACGGTATTGGTCAAGCCAAAACACCACCGGCATGCCAGAGTTGCGAGCGCGGGTCACGGCCAGCTTGACCCAGTCGCGAATCGCAGCGTCTTTGGTCTGGCACATGCGCCAAATGTCTCCGGCTTCCACATTTTCAGACAGCAAGACTTCGCCTGTGTTCAAGTCGGTGATGTTGGCCACGCCGTCTTCAGAGATTTCAAACGTCTTGTCGTGCGAGCCGTACTCCTCGGCTTGCTGGGCCATCAAGCCAACGTTGGGCACGGTGCCCATGGTCTTGGGATCAAAAGCGCCATGCCATTTGCAAAAGTTGATGATCTCTTGGTAGATGCGCGCAAAGGTGGATTCGGGCATCACGGCCTTGACGTCTTTGAGTCGCCCATCGGCACCCCACATCTTGCCGCCATTGCGAATCATGGCAGGCATGGAGGCGTCCACGATCACGTCGTTGGGGGAGTGAAAGTTGGTGATGCCTTTGGCCGAGTCAACCATGGCCAATTCAGGACGGCCCTCATGGCAAGCATGCAGGTCACGGTTGATTTCGTCTTGTTTCGACTGAGGCAGCGCGGCGATCTTGTTGTACAGATCTGCCATGCCGTTGTTCACGTTCACGCCCAATTCCTTGAACAAGGCCTCGTGTTTAGCAAAAGCTTCTTTGTAGAAAATTTTCACGCAGTGGCCAAACACAATGGGATGCGACACCTTCATCATGGTGGCCTTGACGTGCAGCGAGAACATCACGCCCGTTTGGTGTGCATCTTCAATTTCTTTTTCATAAAACTCGAGCAAGGCTTTCTTGCTCATGAACATGCTGTCGATGACCTCACGGTCAAGCAAAGCCACTTTGGGTTTGAGAACGATGGTTTTGCCACTCTTGGTGATCAGCTCCATCTTCACCTCACGCGGACGGTCCAAGGTCATGGACTTTTCACCGTGGTAGAAGTCGCCCGCGTGCATGTGCGAGACATGCGAGCGGGAAGCTTGGCTCCACTCAGCCATGCTGTGGGGGTTTTTTCGGGCAAATTCTTTCACAGCGCGCGGCGCGCGGCGGTCGGAGTTGCCCTCGCGCAGCACGGGATTCACAGCCGAACCGGTGCACTTGGCATAGCGCGCCTTGAGGGCCTTTTCTTCGTCCGTCTTGGCGTTCTCTGGGTAGTCGGGCAGCGCATAACCCTTGGACTGCAATTCCTTGATCGCGAGCACCAATTGCCCCACCGAGGCACTGATATTGGGCAGTTTGATGATGTTGGCCTCAGGCTTGAAGGTCAGCTTGCCGAGTTCGGCCAAGTTGTTGGTCACGCGCTGCTCAGGCGGCAGCAAATCGGAAAATTCACCCAAGATACGGTTTGCCACCGAGATATCGCTGGACACCACGTCAATGCCAGCTGGGGCGGCAAACGTGCGAATGATGGGCAAAAACGACGCCGTTGCCAAATAGGGGGCTTCATCGGTCAGGGTATAGACGATTTTGGATTTTTCAGCTGACATGGCTCGGTCTCAGTCTTTGTTTGGATGGTGTGAAAGAAAAGCAGTTCAAGGGCTGCATTATCTACGGCACTTTAGCCCACCTTCACCTGGATTTGGCTGACAAGCTGCCGTGTTTATCCATCCTTATTCCAATTCCGCATATGTGTAGAACTAAGTAATCGTTGGCATTGGCATAAAGCCCACCTACAGTGCGTACCATACGAGCGCCACTTGGTATGGCTTCATTTTTTCGTTTGAGTAGTTTGATGTATCAATACACCCCCTTCGATTCAGAGTTCGTCAAAGCCCGCGCCGCGCAGTACCGTGACCAATTGAGCCGCAACTTGGCTGGCAAATTGGCCGATGACGATTTCCGCCCTCTACGTTTGCAAAACGGCTGGTATATCCAACGCTATGCCCCTATGCTGCGCGTGGCGGTGCCCTATGGCGAGCTCAACAGCGCTCAGCTGCGCGTGTTGGCTCAAATTGCACGTGACTACGACACCCCTTCGGCTGAGCTGATTGAGCGCGCACAAACCACGCAAGACAAGATCGGCGGCATAGATGCACCGAAATTAACCACCAACTACGGCCACTTCACCACCCGTCAAAACGTGCAGTTCAACTGGATCCCGTTGGAGAAAAGCGCGGACGTGATGGAGTTGCTGGCCAGCGTCAACCTCCACGGCATTCAAACCAGCGGCAACTGCATTCGCAACATCACCAGCGACGAGCGCGCCGGCATCGCGGTAGACGAAGACGTCGACCCCCGCCCCTATGCCGAGGTGTTGCGCCAGTGGAGCACCCTGCACCCCGAGTTCGCCTACCTGCCCCGTAAATTCAAAATCGCCATCACCGGCGCCACAGAAGACCGCGCAGCCATTGAGTGGCACGACATTGGCCTGCGCTTGCTGCGCGACGACGAAGGCAACGTGGGTTTCAAAATTTACGTGGGAGGTGGCATGGGCCGCACGCCCATCATCGGCACAGTGATTCGCGAGTTCTTGCCTTGGAACCAAATCATCAACTACCTCGAAGCCGTGGTGCGCGTCTACAACGGCTGGGGCCGTCGCGACAACATCTACAAAGCGCGTATCAAAATTTTGGTCAAGGCCGAGGGTCAACGCTACTTTGACGAAGTCAACGAAGAGTTTGACCGCATCTTGGAAAGTGGCGCACACCACACCATCCCGCAAGTCGAGCTCGACCGCGTCAGCGCCTGCTTTGTGCTGCCACCCGTGGATGTGGTGTCAGACGAAGCGCAAGAAAAAGCCGAGCAAGCTTTGTTGGCCCAAGCCAAAGCCGACAAAGAATTCACCCGTTGGTTGCAACAAAACGTGACCAGCCACCAAAACCCTGGCCTGCGCGTGGTCACCCTGTCGTTCAAGCGTTTGGGGCAAGCGCCAGGCGACGCCACGGCAGACCAATTGGCCACAGCCGCTGACTTGGCAGATCAGTTCAGCTCTGGCGAAGTGCGCGTCAACCATGACCAAAACTTGGTGCTGCCTTGGGTGCGCATTGACCAACTGGCTGCGCTCTACCTTGCTGCCAAAGCCGCTGGCTTTGCACGCGCCAATGTGCACTTGCTGACCGACATGATTGCCTGCCCCGGCGGCGATTACTGCGCCTTGGCCAATGCCCGCTCACTGCCTATCGCGGCCGCGATCACCGAGCGTTACCAAGACCTCGACGAATTGTTTGACCTGGGCGAGATTGACCTGCACATCAGTGGCTGCATCAACTCATGCGGCCACCACCACAGCGGCCACATTGGCATCTTGGGTGTGGACAAAGACGGCCAAGAGTGGTACCAAGTCACGCTCGGTGGCTCGGATGGTTCGTTCCTGAGCGGCCCAGCCAAAGCCGGCAAAGTGGTGGGGCCGTCTTTTGCAGCGACCGAGGTGGTGGACGTGATCGAAGCCGTGCTCGACACCTACCGCGACCAGCGCGAAGGCCACGAGAGCTTTGCACGCACCCTGAACCGTGTGGGCTTTGAGGTGTTCAAAGTGGCGGCCAATTCGGCCCGCAACACCACCGCGCGTGCGGCATCAGTCTGAAACAGATACGAGATAACCATGAGCCTGCAAATCATCACCCAACACACGACCGACGGTCACCATGCACGCGCCTTGGCCAACGACGTGGACGTGCAAACCCTGGACCTCGAGGGCTTGGAGCGCATCGACTTGAACTTTCCCAAGTTCACCGATGGCCGTGCTTTCAGCCAAGCCTTTGTGCTGCGCCGCCGCGGCTTCACGGGCGACATCCGCGCCCACGGCGATGTGCTGATAGACCAACTGTTGCAAATGCAACGCAGCGGCTTTTCCAGCGCTGTGCTGCGCAACGACCAAGACGCGGCTCACGGCGCCACGCTGCTGGGCCACTACAAAAGTTTTTACCAAGGCGACGCGGTGCATGCCACGCCTCACTTTGCGGACTTGGCTTAAACATCCATGAGCCAGCTCTCTTTTCTGTCTGCCAGTGGCACCTCCAAAGCCACCACGCTGAACGCTCGTGCCAGCGACACCTACGCAGCCAAACTGGCTGACACCCAAGCCTTGCTGCAACGCGCAGCGGCCGAGTTTGCACCCGTCACCCAAGCGTCTAGCCTAGGGGCAGAAGACGTGGTCATCACCCACCTCATCAACAGCTTGCAGCTCGACATCCCTGTGTTCGTGCTCGACACCGGCGCGCTGCACACCGAGACCTTGGCGTTGCTCGAGCGCACCGAGGCCACCTCACGCGCCTCCATCCACGTGTATCGCCCCGCGCATGAATCGGTCATTCAGTTTGTGCGCACACAAGGCCAAGACGCGATGTACCAAAGCATCGAGTTGCGCAAAGCCTGTTGCGGCATTCGCAAAATGGAGCCGCTCGCGCGTGCCCTGCAAGGCCAACGCGCTTGGATCACCGGCTTGCGCCAAGAGCAATCCACTGCACGCGCCGAAGTGCCATTGCAAGACGACAGCGAAGTGGCCAGCAAAAATTTAAGCAAATTCAACCCCTTGGCCCAATGGACCTGGGGCGATGTGTGGCACTACATCGCCACCCACCACGTGGACTACAACCCACTGCACGACCAGTTTTTCCCCAGCGTGGGCTGCGCCCCTTGCACACGCGCCATCAGCATGGGCGAAGCGTTTCGCGCTGGGCGCTGGTGGTGGGAAGACGAGGCCGCCAAAGAGTGCGGCTTGCACGTGAAGAACTAAAAATTTAAGAACCAAGAAACGTCATGAACGCTACAACACACACTGAGCAGCACCACTTAAGCAACACCCACCTCGATGCGCTAGAAGAAGAAACCATCTTCATCTTGCGCGAAGTTGCCGCCACTTTTGAACGCCCCACTTTGTTGTTCTCAGGTGGCAAAGATTCACTGGTCATGCTCAAGTGCGCAGAAAAAGCCTTTGGAGGAAAAACCACCCCCTCCGGTAGAGGCCGCATTCCTTACCCACTGTTGATGATCGACACGGGGCATAACTTCAAGGAAGTGACCGACTTTCGAGACGCGCGTGCCAAAGAGCTCGGTGCTGAGTTGATCGTGCGCAGCGTCGAAGACTCCATGAAAAAAGGCACGGTGCGTTTGGCTCACGCCGGTGAGAGCCGCAACGTGCACCAATCGGTCACCTTGCTCGAAGCCATCGAAGAATTCCGCTTTGATGCGCTGATTGGCGGCGCACGCCGTGATGAAGAAAAAGCCCGCGCCAAAGAGCGCATCTTCAGCCACCGAGACAGCTTTGGTCAGTGGCAGCCTAAGGCACAACGCCCTGAGCTGTGGACCTTGTTCAACCACAAGCTACAACCCGGCGAACACTTTCGCGTGTTCCCCATCTCCAACTGGACTGAACTGGACGTGTGGCAATACATTGCCCGCGAAAACATCGCGCTGCCCTCGATCTACTACACGCACAAGCGCGAAGTGGTCAACCGCCGTGGCCTGCTGGTCCCTGTCACTGAACTCACGCCACCCAAAGACGGTGAGCAAGTGGAGATCCGCGATGTGCGTTTTCGTACCGTGGGCGACATCACTTGCACCTGCCCCGTGGAAAGCACCGCGGCCACACCCGAGCAAATCGTCATCGAGACCTTGGCCGCCGACGTGAGCGAACGCGGCGCCACCCGCATGGACGACAAAACATCTGAGGCTTCGATGGAGAAGCGCAAAAAAGACGGATATTTCTAATGAACGCACTCAAATTCATCACCTGCGGCTCGGTGGACGACGGCAAAAGCACCCTGATTGGGCGCTTGTTGGTCGACACCAAAGCCGTGTTGCAAGACCATCTGGCGGGCGTGCAGCGCGCGGGCCAACATGGCCAATACACCGACCTCGCCTTGTTGACCGACGGTCTCTCTGCCGAGCGCGAGCAAGGCATCACCATCGACGTGGCGTATCGCTACTTCAACACCGAAGCACGCAAGTTCATCATTGGCGACACGCCCGGCCACGAGCAATACACCCGCAACATGGTGACCGCCGCCTCTAGCGCCGACGCCGCCGTGGTCTTGGTAGACGCCATCAAGCTCGATTGGAAAAACCCTGCGCTCGAGTTGCTGGCGCAAACCCGTCGCCACGCGTTGTTGGTCAAGCTGCTGCGCGTGCCCTCCATCGTGTTTGCCATCAACAAACTCGACGCAGTTGAAGACGCTGCCCTGGCCTACCAAAACATTGAAGCCGCCTTGCGCAAGTTTGCAACTGAGGCTGACATCACCATCACGGCCATGGTGCCTGTGTCCGCCCTCAAAGGCTGGAACGTGGTGACCACCGAAAACAATGACCAAGCCAACTGGTGCGGCTACCGTGGCCCTAGTTTGTTGAGCCTGTTGGAAGAATTGCCCAACATACCGGCTGAAACTGAGGTGGCTTTTAGCTTTCCGGTGCAGTGGGTGGAAAAGTTCCACGACTCTGGCGTGACCACCCAAGGTCGCCGCGTGTTCTGGGGCCGTGTGGCCACGGGCTCGATTGAGCCAGGGCAAACCGTGCAAGTGTTCCCAAGCGGCCAAACCGCTGTGGTGTCGCAAGTGCTGTCAGCCACACGCGAGCCGCAAAGCAAGACAGCCGGCCACAGCGCTGGCATTGTGCTGGACCGTGAAGTAGACGTGTCACGTGGCGACTGGTTGCTGGCCGACACATCCGAATCTTTGGGTCACACCGAAGGCCAACGCCAGCTCAACACCACCATCGCTTGGATGGACGACGAGCCTTTGGTAGCTGGCCGTGTGTACTGGGCTTTACATGGTCACCGTTGGGTGAAAGCCAAAGTGCAACGCGTGGTGCACCGCTTGAACGTCAACACCTTGGCCGAAGAAGACGCCACCGAATTGGCGCCCAACGCGATTGGCCATGTCACGCTGGCCCTGCAAGAGCCTTTGATGACGTTACCGTTCAAGCAGTCGCGCGTCTTGGGCGCGCTGGTGTTGGTCGACACAGCCACACACAAGACCTCGGGGGCAGTGTTGGTGAACTGAGCCTCTGACGGGCCCAACAACCAAGCCGTTTAAAATCTCTGGATTCCAGCCAACGCGATTGGTTGGACCCCTTTTTCCTCATTGATTGAATTGACATGACGCACGTAGTCACCGAAGCCTGTATCCAATGTAAGTACACCGACTGTGTGGACGTCTGTCCCGTCGACTGCTTTCGTGAAGGCCCCAACTTCCTCACCATCGACCCTGACGAGTGCATCGACTGCGCGGTGTGTATCCCCGAATGCCCTGTGAACGCCATCTACGCCGAAGAAGACGTGCCTGAAGGCCAAGAGCACATGACCAAGCTCAATGCAGAGTTGTCGCTCATCGGCTGGCCCAGCATCACCAAACGCAAAACGCCGATGGCTGACGCAGATGCGTGGAAAGACAAAACCGGCAAACTCGCCGAACTCAAGCGCTAAATTCTCCGCGCTGAGCACCATGACGGCACCCACGGTGACAGTCAACACGATTCACACCGACGCCGTCATCGTGGGCGCAGGCCCAGTGGGCTTGTTTCAGTCATTTCAACTTGGGCTGCAAGACATTCGCAGCCACCTCATCGACGCCCTGCCCTATGTGGGCGG
This sequence comes from Limnohabitans sp., assembly GCF_036804465.1. GTDB lineage: Bacteria > Pseudomonadota > Gammaproteobacteria > Burkholderiales > Burkholderiaceae_C > Limnohabitans. Next base: position 12,319 of record NZ_DAIRSK010000010.1, on the reverse strand, counting down.
CCAGTGTGTTGAGCTCTACGCCGACAAGCCCATCTACGACATTCCTGGCATCCCGGTGTGCACGGGCCGTGAGTTGGTGGCGCAGCTCCAAGCACAAATCAAACCTTTTGCGCCGACATTTCACTTAAACCAAGAAGTGACCAAGGTCTCGCGGCTAGAAGACGGTTCCATTTCGGTCAACACCTCCACTGGGCAACACTTGGTGTGCAAGGTCTTGGTCGTCGCTGCAGGCGTGGGTGCCTTTCAAGCGCGTAAGCTGGCCACAGAGGGTGCTGCAGAACTTGAAGGCACGCATGTGCATTACCGCATGGGCGACGCATCTCGTTTTTCGGGTCAAGATGTGTGGGTGTTGGGCGGCGAAGAAGCGGCAGTGGCTGCTGCGTTAAAACTCTCGCACCAAGCACAAGCACCCGCATTCAAGCCGCGCAGCGTCACGCTGATGCACCGCCGCGATGTCTTCGCCGCCGAGCCTGTGCTGCTGCAAGCCATGCGCGATGCCGTGGCCAACGGCCACTTGCAATTGCAAATTGGCCAACCGATTGCCTTGCTCAGCACCGCGCAGCATCTGAACGCCGTGCAAGTGGCCACGCCCGATGGCCAAACCATAGAGTGTCCCGCCCAACACTTGGTGGCATTTTTGGGCCTTTCGCCCAAGCTCGGCCCCATTGCCAACTGGGGCTTGGCGCTGGAGCGCAAACAAGTGGTGGTCAACACCGAAACCTTTGCTACCGATGTGCCGGGTATCTTTGCGGTGGGTGATATCAACACTTACCCAGGCAAAAAGAAGCTCATCTTGTGCGGCTTTCACGAAGCCACCCTCGCCGCCTTTGGTGCTGCAGCCATCGTGCACCCCACACGAAAAACCCTGCTGCAATACACCACCACATCCACCGAGCTGCATCGCTTGCTCGGACTCGTTTAAAATTCACACCGCGCTAGCAATAGCGCATTCGCTAGGGGTGTTGAAGCCGTTACCGGCTTCGACTGAGAAAGTCCCTTTGAACCTGTTGAGATCCGCCCGCAGCGGATCTCAAAGTCCGCAAGGACTTGAGGTAATCCTCGCGCAGGGAAGCTTGGTCTTATGACGAGGCTCTGTCACACAGAGCAGCCACTCGTTTCAAAGTCAGCCGACCTGCCATCACGTTGAAGGAAACGTCATGGCACACCATTTGTCATTTTTTAAAATAAGCCGCGTCCATGCGGCCGCTGCGCTGTGCATGGCATCGTGCACCTGCGCGTGGGCACAACAAAACCCAAACGAAATCACCATCACCGACAAGCTGCCCGCGCGCGTGTCAGGCTTTGGGGATGTGCCAGCCCAAGCGCTGCCTTTTTCAACCACCATCATCACCAGAGCCACCTTGCAAGACTTAGGTGCGCAGCGCGTGTCCGATGCTTTGCGCTTAGATGCCTCCGTCAGTGACAGCTACAACTCGCCCGCGTATTGGGACATCCTCAGCGTTCGCGGCTTCACCTTAGACAACCGCTACAACTACCGCCGCGAAGGTTTGCCCATCAGTGCTGAGACCATGATTCCTATGGACAACAAAGAGCGTATCGAATTGCTCAAAGGCACCAGCGGCATTCAAGCTGGCACCAGTTCGCCCGGTGGTTTGGTGAACTATGTGGTCAAGCGTGCACCCACCAACGCAGAGCAAACCATTCGAAACATCACGCTCAGCTATGGCCCAGGCAACAACCGCTTGGTGGCAGCAGACTTAGGAGGTCGCTTTGGAGAAAGGGCTGAGTTCGGCTACCGCTTCAACCTCGCGCACGAAGACCTCAACCCCTACATTCGCAACACCCAAGGCCAACGCGACTTGGTCGCTTTGGCCTTGGATTGGCGGCTCAAGCCTGGCACCGTGGTTGAGTTTGAATTTGAACAATCACACCGCGAACAAATTGGCATCAACGGCTACAGCTTGCTGGGTGGAAAGCTTCCCTCCCCAGTGGATCCACGTGTCAACCTCACACGCCAATCTTGGAGCCAGCCAGGCGTGTTCGATGCCATGACTGGCTCCGTGCGCATTCGTCAAGCCTTAGATTCGGGCTGGCGATGGACCACGCAGTACGGCGGTCAACGTTTGAAAACTGACGACCGACTCGTCTTTGGTTATGGCTGCGCCTCTCCCGCCGACTTCACCCAATACTGTGCAAATGGCAATTTCGCGCTTTATGATTTCCGCAGCAACAACGAACGCCGCCTCAGTGATTCACTTGAAAGCGAAGTCTCGGGCGAATTAGAAATGATGGGGTTGAAACATCACCTCACTGCGGGTGTGCTGCGCCAGAGACAACTGGACAGACTTCCAACGTATCAGGCCTATGCGCCCATCTTGCAAACAGGCCATGTGTCCTCGCCATTCAACAGCACCCCCAACCCAGATTTCTCGACAGTCAATACAAACCGCAGCGAATACGCAACCGAACTCAACCTGAAAAACCGCGTAGAAGTTTCTGACCGCACCTCTGTTTGGGCTGGGCTACGCCATGTCATGTTCAATCGCAGCAGCTCACGCAATGATCCGAACGATCCCAACAGCATGCGCTACCTCGACCATGTCAGTGCGCCTTGGCTCGGCATGTCCACCAAACTTTCTGGTGCTTTGGCGTATGCCTCATACGGACATGGCGTCGAAAACTTTGTGGTGCCCAATAGCAGCGGCACTTACTGGGTGAATGCTGGGCAGCAGTTGGGCGTAGGCAAAAGCCGCCAATCAGAAATAGGTCTGCGCACCTTGAATGCACAAATGCCTGTGCAATGGCATGCTTCCCTGTTTCAAATTGCACGACCACTTGCCTACGACGATGGCAACGGCAGCCGCTTGCTAGACGGCAAGCAAACACACCAGGGTCTCGATGTAGGAGCCCACCTTCTTTCCGCTCAATGGAAACTGGGCTCCCAAATCCAATGGATGCAAGCAAAGATCAGCGACGTCACACAAACCTCGGGCGTGGTCGGCACCACCCCGCTCAACGTTCCAAAATTTGTTTTACGCGGCATGGCCGAATACCGTTATGCCAGTTTGCCGGGCTTGCGATCTGGACTGCGTGTGTCACATGAAGGACAGCGCCAGGTGCTTGAAAACGGCAGTGTGCAACTGCCCGCGTGGACCACCGTCGACGCCACTGCACATTACGATAAAAAATTCAATGGCCTTGCCTCTACATGGTCCTTGGCCATCGACAACTTGGCTGACACACGCTACTGGCGTGAGTCTCCCAAGCAATTTGGTCACTACTACCTCTACCCGGGTGCACCGCGTACTTTGAGGGCGAGCGTGCAATTTCGCCTCTGAACTTCAAGGTTCTTTGCCGCCTTTGGCTAAACCCCCACCCGCCGATTGGTACAAGCCCAGCCCCCAAAAAAACAATATGATCGGCTGAAATAGATGGTTTCGCTCAACACATCAACACCAGGAGATCAAGGCAATGCAGTTATATCACAAGATCAAGGTCAGTCTTTCCTTAGCAGCCCTGCTGCTGTCAATGGCAGCATCAGCTCAAAATTTCCCTGAGCACCCCCTGACCATTGTGGTTCCCTTCACACCGGGTGGCGTGTCTGACATCACCGCCAGACCCTTGGCCGCTGCGATGTCCACAAACCTTGTACAATCCATCGTGATCGACAACAAAGGTGGCGCAGGAGGCGCCATTGGCATGGCCGCTGCGGCCAGAGCCAAGCCTGATGGCCACACCCTCATGATGGCCTTGCCCAGCATGATCACCATCCCGATCTCAGACCGCATCAGCGGCCGCGCCTCTAGCTTTCAAATCAACCAATTCAAACCCATTGCACGCCTAACGGCTGACCCAACGGTTTTGGCCGTGCGCACAGAGAGCCCGTGGAAAACCTTGGCTGACTTTGTTCGTGATGCACGTGCCAAGCCGGGCACCATTTCATACAGCAGTTCTGGCCTTTACGGCACCACCCATGTGGCCATGGAAATCTTGGCCTACGCGGCGAATTTGAAAATGGTTCACGTTCCCTATTCCGGGGGTGGCCTTCAAATCAATGCACTTTTAGGTGGCCATGTAGACGCCACCATGCAAACACCAGGTGCCATTGCGGGCCAAATTGCAGCTGGCAAATTGCGGGTCTTAGCCGCGTTGAGCAAAGACCGCATTGCTTCTTTGCCCGATGTGCCTACAGCCACTGAGTTGGGCTACAAAGGAGAGTTTTATTTGTGGACGGGGATTTTTGCGCCTGCAGCCACACCCGACGCTGTGGTGAATCGTTTGCGCGCCTCGGTCAAAGATGCTTCAAATCACGCCATTTTCAAGACAGCCATGGCGGGACTGAACACACCCATTCAATACCTTGACTCTGATGATTTTACCAAGTTCATTGTGGAAGACACCAAACGCCTAGACACCGTCCTCACCAGCATGGGTGAAATCAAGTAACCACACGCATTCTTTTTAAAAAATAAAAAGCTCTTTATGAAACTGATCAATCTTTGCGTCAATGGCGCCACGCGTGTTGGAATTTTGGATGGCGAGCATGCTGTCGATTTGCTGGCGGTCCATGAGGCAAGCCCCTTTCTCAGCATCAGCGACATTGCAACTTTAAGCAGCACCTCGCAAGTCATTGCAAGTTGGGATCATTTGAAACCCTTGTTTACAAAGGGTGTGGAACTCAGCAAAACAGGCATGGGGCGCACAGCCATTGAACAAGCTGAATTGCTTGCACCGCTGATCCCCTCCACCATCTTGTGCTCGGGAAGTAATTATTTAAGTCACAACCAAGAAAAAGCTAACGCAGACACCAGCGGCAAAGAGCCTGAGTTTTTCGTCAAAACAGGCGACTGTGTGGTGGGTCACAACCAAGCCATCGTGTGGGATCCTCTTCTTACGAAGAAACTAGATGGAGAAGTTGAATTAGCCGTTGTGATTGGTAAACCCGGTCGCCACATTGCCATCGAAGATGCCCTCGACCATGTGTTTGGCTACACCATCGTCAACGATGTGACAGCGCGTGACCGTCAAGTGCGCAAGCGCCCTGATGGCTCTTACTGGTACGAACTCGGTCGCGGTAAATTGTTTGACACCAGCGCCCCCATGGGGCCCTGCATTACCACGCAAGATGAAATCCCCGATCCACAAAACATCATGATTCGATCTTGGGTCAATGGTGAGCTTCGTCAAATCAGCAGCACCTCCCAAATGATTTGGACCGTCGCTGAATTGGTTCACTTTTTCTCCATCAACATGACCTTGCGTCCTGGCATGGTCATCATCACAGGCACGCCAAGTGGCACCGCATGGTCCAGCGATGAAGAATTAGGCGGTAAGTGGAACGGTACGGATGGCATGGTCAAAGCCCAAGGCTATCTAAAAACGGGCGATACCGTTGTGTGCGAGATAGAAGGTATTGGCAGACTTTCTAATCCTGTCACTCTGTAAAAAAAGAAATCGCAAATCCTAGGATTTGCGACGGTTTCAAAGTTTCTTTGCCAAGCAAATTGCGTCATTTTTTTGTTAAAGTGTTTGTCTAGTAAGTCATGAACAAGCCCAGTTGGGTGTCATACCAAATTCTTCATTCTTGCTAGAACAAACCGAATACATTCCTCGATAGCTCAGTCGGTAGAGCGCCGGACTGTTAATCAGGGGTTCTGTGCCTTATTTCTTATTTTGATGCAACGCTTTGTAGGGATAGATTTGAATTGCTTCAAGTGAATAGCCCGACACACCAGACTGAGTTTGTGTTCTGGCTTCTTTCAATTCACCCTCAACCCACACCACGTCCATGGATTCAAGGGGTTTCGATAACTTGAGTTTTGAATGGGGACTGACCAACACAATTTGGTTTGCAGGGGGTGGTGGTGTATGAATGCATGCGCCAAAATATGGAACCAGTAAAAACTCTCTGCGACCATCCCGAACAGCATCGAGTGGCACCACAAAACCTGGCATTCGAATTTTTCGCCCAATATATTTGGGTGCTACTGGCGCTTCATCCAATTTTTGGCGCAAGCTTTTCATCAATTTTTCGGCCTCTTCAGAGCCATCTTTTAAAAAAGCCATGCGTTCATAACTGGCCACATCTTTGCGCATTTGGGCATACCACTCCTCATTGAGCAGATCATCCCAAGTGATTTTTTCGTAACCAGGAGTTTGGGCGAATGCCACAGGGCCAAACGAAATTTGGGCAAGCATGATCAACAGAACTACGCCCAACTTGCGCATCAGATAAACAGAATGATTCAAAGTTTGAGACTCCATTTCAACCCATTGAAGGTGGGTTTAATCCATCAGAGAGTGACATTCGATAGGCCCTGATAGCTGGTATCAAACTGGCTATCAACGCCCCTAACAATAGCAAACCAATACTGCCCCATGCAGCCAAAGAGGGCCAGCCCATATGAACTTTGATACCGTAAGTTGACAACAAGACGTCATGGAAAATAAACGCAACCAGTTGCGTCATGACTACTCCCAAAGCAATACCAGCAACACCAATTAAAAATGATTCCCAAACAATGAGCATCAAAATAGACTGTGGTCTAGCACCCAAGGCACGGTAGATGGCCAACTCTTTTCGGCGAGCCGCCAAGCCCACAAGGAGGACCGCCACCACGCCGAGCAAAGCGCAAACAGCGACCAAAACTCCCATCACAATAAGCGCATTTTCTACCACGCGTACCACTTGCCAAAGTTCGTCAAGCGCTACCCCAGGCAAAACAGCCATGAGCGGTATTGAGGTTTGAAGGCTCGCAAAATCTTCAATTTCTTTTCTTGCCTTGAAAACTGCGGTTCTAGACTTCAAACCAACCCAAGCCGCAGTCAACTCGGTGGGCAGTACCACTGAGACTTGTGACTCTGAATTCGTGGTGGACTTTGGGCTGTCAAATGCAGAAGGACGCAAGCCCAAGCCCCAGCCAGTATGCAATGCCTCAAAGCCCTCTAAAGAGATAAGCGTTGTTCGGTCAAGGGGGGTGCCCGTCGCTTGCAAAATACCCACCACGACAAAGGGATGGTCTGCATGCTCTGCATCCAAACTTTGATAGCCGTGCGTTAAAACAATGCTGTCATTCAAAGTCAACTTTTTAGACTGAGCCACTTCTGCGCCCAAGACCACTTGGCGCATGCCCTCAGGGTTGATTGAGGGGTCTACAAAAGATTGCCCTTGTCGCCAAGTGAGTGGCCCATTCATGGTTCGGTAGTGCTTGAAAAAATCGATGGACGTCCCTAGAACAGGAAAGCCCTCAAATGAATCGCCAAGTTGAATGGGCAAGGCCCATGACACGGTGGGCAAAGACTTGATTTTTTCAAAATCAGCATAGGCCATGTTTTGAGTGGGTTGTCCAATTTGAAACACACTGTAAAGCAGTAAGTCGCTGGCACTGCCACGCGGACCCACCACCAAATCGACACCTGTCAGTGCGTTGGAAAAGCTCTGTCTAGCGTCTTGTCGCAATTGCTGCACGCTTAACAATACCAAAACCGACACAGAAATAGAGACCAACACCAAGCTCAGTGAATAGCGGCGCGACCAAGCACTTCGCAATGCCAACTTAAGCCACAGCACTCTGATTCTCCAAGCTAGACAAAAAATAACGGTGGTCAAATTGATCAGCCAAGCGTGTGTCGTGACTTACAGCAATGACACTGGCATTTTGCGATTGCGCTGTTGACAACAAGAGCGTCATGAAGTTGGCCTTGCTCTCCTCATCTAAAGCAGATGTTGGCTCATCTGCAATGATCAGAGCAGGGCTTCCCATAAGGGCTCTGGCTGAGGCCACTCTTTGCTGCTCCCCTACAGACAATTGGTGAGCTGGGCGAGCCATGAGTTGCCTAGATAAATGAAGGGAGTCACACAAAGAATGAACTTGAGCAGTCACACTACCGTGTAGGTCGATTGCGTGTTGCGCTCGGCTGGCAAAAATTTGGGTGGGTAATTCAATATTTTCCTGAACTGTCAAATAAGGAATCAAGTTAAATTGCTGAAACACTAGTCCAAGATTTCTGCCTCGAAATAAATCCCTCTGGGACGCAGACATTTCAGTCAAGTTGTAGCCCAAAACTTTGCAGAGCCCCTTCTGAACAGAGTGCACACCCGTTAGAAGACTTAAAAGAGTGGTTTTTCCACTGCCACTGCGACCGCCCACAAACAAGGTCTGCCCTTGCTGAAGACTCAATGTGGGAACGCGAAGAAAAGCTGCCTTACAAGGCCAAGCAAACTCAAGATCTTTAACTTCAATGGCCAATTCGGTCATGGTGAAAAATAAGGTTTGCTTGAGCGAACAGTGAAGGATTTTTGCCCTTTGTCCCCTACCCATTCCACCTTGAGTTGATGCGATTTGATGTGAGATTTGAAAAAAGGAAACGAAATTTTAGTGAGCGCTTGGGGATTTAGACAGACGAAGTGAAAGCTGTAATCGAGATCACTGTGGCCTTTTGAGGCAACACCTTGGAACATCGAAGATTCGGCTTTTGCTTCTTTTTGCTGACACTTGGCATCTGCAGGCAATTCAATGAAATAGGAAGCGTCTTTTGCTGCGTTTTGCAGACGGGTCATGGCTTCGGACTGGGCCTTGTTTTTAGGCAGATGCTCAAAACCCAAAAGTGCTTCCATGGGCATTTCCATCTCGCCCATCAGTGTTTGTCCTTCCAATTTCAATTGCAATTTACCTTTACCGTGGGAGTGCTGGGCAAAAGCACCCGTTGCCAAAAAACAGCCAAGCAAACAAACACCTATTTTTTTGATTTTTTTCATGACGAGCTAATTCTGAATTTTTAAACGCAAATCTTCGCACAAGGAGGTAGGTTTTGACCCAAATAGCCTCATTTATAAAAAGATGCTTTATCGTGAAAAGATAAAAATATGGAGTCGAACTTTTACCCCAACTGGTTCTAGCGCCGCGCATGGCTTCAAATTTCCGCCTGACAAGTGACGCGGCTGAGTGCAAAATCAACGAAATTACTGGGAAAACTGTAATTTACAGTTTTCATTCAATTACACGAAATATTACACGTTTGCCATTTTCACCTATAAGTCATTGATTTATAAGGATTTTTCACGAGCCTGGCTTTCTGTTAATCCACAGAAGCCAGCAATTAGCTGGCTTTTTTATTTAAAAATCTCTATAAATCAAAGACTTAGCGCAATCTTCTATATATAGAGTCAATTACACATATATTGCACAGTTATTCCGTAGGTCTCTCAAATACAGCCTCATTTTTACTCTGGACGCTTAACCAATTTACGCATTGATAAAGCGCTAATACTGGTCAAAATTTGCAATGAAAAACAACTACAAGCCGTCCAGGGCAACCCCAGTGCAGGTAATCGGTATTCAGCGGGATTAAAAAATCAAGGACTGCCAAATCCATAACGCGAGAAAACAGCCTGAGCACTTGGCGAGAGCAGTGCTTCTGCAAAAGCCTGCGCAGCAGGATGAGAAACACGACGTACTGTTAAACCATAGTCGGCATAAACCTGCAAAGCAGGCGGCACTGAAACGATCTTCAAGCGCGGCACCTCGCGCTGTGCAGCCACCGCATTCGTGCAATAGGTGAGAAAAATGTCTGCTTGGCCCTGGTCCATGACCCAAGCATATGTGCCACGCCCTGTTGGAGCTTTGGGAGAGTTGGGGCCACCAGTAAGCTGCAATGCCTTACGTTCAAGAATACTGAAAGCGCCTGCGCGCAGAGCATCGGACTTGCGAAAAAGCTCCCAAGCATAGTCGCCGGATGGATCAGCCTTGGGAGTGCTGGTACCTAGACGAATGGCTGGGTCGAGAAGTGCATCGAGCAATCGCTCAGGCGTGAGATTGAGATTGGCTTGGGTCAATGCGCAAAGCTGATTACGAGCGAAGACACGGGGCGCACTCCAGTTACCGCTGTTAGCAAGTCTGAGTGGATGCCCCATATCGGCCGAAGCAAAAACCTGAGCAGCCTCACCTTTTTCTATACGCTCGCGAAGCAGCCCAGAGGCTGCGAATGAAAGGGTTAGCTTTTGACCTGTTCTAGTCTCATGCTCTCGAGCGATTTCGGAAATCGCATCACGCAAGCTACCCGCAGCGACAACGCTAATGGGATCAGGGCTCAAAGGTGGGTGGGACACGGAGCATGCAGTGACTAAGCCTGCGGCGACAAGCGCTGTAGTTGTGAATCGCATAGTGATCTTGGGGGCCTAGAAAGTTGCAAAGATTTACCAAATATAAACATGCTGCATTGCACTGTTAATAAGTAGAGACACTCTAAGAAACACCTTTCATAGGCACTGGCTTTGCGAACGTTCCAACCCCAGCGCAGCGACCTGACCGCCGCATCTAACTCATCGAGAATTCTCAACCTTTAAAGGTCGTTTCCAACGTAAAGTAACTTTGACCTGTCCATACTCTGGACACCCCTGCACTGTCCAGATTGCCCCAAGCGTCCAGAGTACCTGTACCGTCCAGAGCAACTCAAGCGTCCAGAATCTGGACGCCCATAGACCGTCCAGAGAGCCAGAGCAACCCAACTGCAGCAACGCCCTCTTCATATGGAAAAGCTGAAAACGAGCCTTTAAAACACGTTTTTTTTGCTATACTGTTCGTCTTGAAAGTTCACAAAAGTGTTCTTCAAATCGAATATTCCTCGATAGCTCAGTTGGTAGAGCACCGGACTGTTAATCCGTAGGTCCCTGGTTCGAGCCCAGGTCGAGGAGCCACTACACAAGGCCTAGCACGTGAAAACGTGCTAGGCTTTTCTGTAACACGGTTGTCGCACGGTTTAGCACACAGCACTGTGTGAAAAAGTTTGGTTGTTTGCAGCCACTCTGCCCCCACTCCCCCACCCACTCTTTTGCTGCTTTGTATATTAGGTATACAAGTGGGTAAAACACGCAGCTAGTGTGCTGTTGCACGTGCAGCATACACAAACCCCACCCCCACACAAACAAGCTGCTGTAGCTGCTGAATACACGCAGTATTCTGCTAACACGTCACAAATGCGTAGTGCTGCAACTTCCCCTACCCTCATACCCGCCATATGTGTGCAAAGCAGCATTGCACGATTGCGAGTAGCGTGTGGTTGTTGGCTGCAGTAGTTCAAAACTTTACGCAGTTCTCTTTCAGTTAATACACGTGCTTGTGACATAGCGTTTTCTCCAAATGTTGTGTTTACACGTGTAAAAGTATGTTTTCTTTGTTTTGTTTGGGCAACCTCTTTTTGTCGTTGCAAAATGTTGTTCAAATTCAATGAGATACGCTGTAACCAAAGCATTTATGTATTTCCTTTGTTTTGCGTGTGGCTCTTTTGCTACTGACTGCATAGCAAGCCCTACGTGCTGTCGTTTGTGCTAGCTGCTACCCAACACTAGCTTGCAAGTATTTAGTTGCTTGTAGGGCTTGCTAGCTTGCTTTTCTGCTTTAGTGCTGTGTATACTTGATATACAAATTTTCAACCAATTGGCACAATGAAAAAGTTTACATTTATAGATTTATTTGCTGGAATTGGCGGAATTAGACTAGCATTTGAAGAAGTTGGTGGTGAATGTGTTTTTACATCTGAGTGGGACTCATATGCACAAACAACTTATGCTGAAAATTTTGGACTAAAGCACGATATAAATGGAGATATTACTGAGATAAGTGAAGCTAATATTCCAAATCACGACGTGTTACTTGCTGGCTTTCCTTGTCAACCATTTTCAATTGCTGGTGTTTCAAAAAAAAATGCATTAGGTAAAGCACACGGTTTTTTAGATGAAACACAAGGCACATTATTTTTTGACATTGTTAGAATAATTAAAGAAAAACAACCTGCAGCTTTTTTATTAGAGAATGTAAAAAACTTAACTTCTCACGATAAAGGAAAGACATTTAGTGTTATCAAAAATGCACTAACTGACGGACTTAATTACAAAATACAATTTAAGGTAATTGATGCAGCTCACTTTTTACCTCAGCACAGAGAACGCATCATAATTGTTGGCTTTAGAGAAGAAAACAAATTTGATTGGGAGAAAGTTATTCTTCCAAGTAAAGGCATTCACACACTTAAAGAAATATTGCACAAAACTGATGGAACTGAACCTGTAATTGCCTCTGATGAAAATAAGTATTTTGATAATGCAAAGAAAAAACCACTAGAAAAATACACGCTTACAGATAATTTGTGGAAATACTTGCAAGCATATGCTGCAAAGCATAAAGAAAAAGGTAATGGATTTGGTTTTGGCTTAGTTGATAAAAATAGTGTTAGCAGAACACTCTCAGCAAGATACTACAAAGATGGTTCTGAAATTTTAGTATCGCAGGGTAAAAATAAAAATCCACGCCGCTTAACTCCACGTGAATGTGCACGTTTAATGGGCTTTCCTGACACTTAT